>DBWI01000002.1:0-43912 GCA_002308915.1 Christensenella sp. UBA1242
AAATTTTTATATATAATATATAAAAAAATTGAAATTTGTTGTTGACAAACCTTTATATTATATATATAATATAAGTAATTAAAAGTAATATTTGGCAAAACAAGTGAAAACTTGTGACGCAAAGCTACAGGGTCTTCAAATAAATTATTTAAGACAGCCAGTTGCAAAATGTTTTATTTTTGTAATTGGTTGTCTTTTTATTATAACAAAAAATTTTATCAAAAGGAGGATAAGTTAATGGGTTTAATAGAAAAGATTGACAACTTTAACAAGTCTTCCAAAGGTAAAGTTGTAAAGTCAATAATTTCATTATTCTGTTGCATGATTATGGTTGTAACAGTTTGTCTTGCTTATGCATGGTTTGCAAAGAACAGAGATGTTGGTTCAAATGGAATGGGAGTAACAACAAAGTACGAAGCTGTTGTTGTTGAATTCAATTCTTATCACATCGACAACATTGACACACAAAATGTTGCAAAAGGTTCACAATACACAAATCAAAGTGGAGAAACAGTTTTGGATGTAGACTTGTTGGCATACGACATGACATTCACATCAACAAACCAATTTGCTCCAGTTGTTGTCAGATTAAAAATTTCTGGAATACCAGAAGACAAAATGCCTGCAGCAAATGAGACAAAATATGTCAGCTTGGTAATCAACAGAAACACAAGTTTAAGCTTTAACACCAGCAGCGAACTTGATGGATACTTTTCAAGCGTTGGTCAAATTGGTTGCTACACAAACACAACACTTGGTCTAAACGCAAGTAACGATGATATATATTCAGCAATCATAGCTCAGTATAGGGCAGACCAAAATGTGATGAGATTTATTTCCGAAAGCAATTCAACATATTCAAAAGTTGCACTCCTAGACAAAAGCCTTGCATACACATCTGCAAACTTTGTAACAGATGCAAACAATGAAAAATGCTTGTTGTTATATATGTGTTTTGATTACAATAGTGTGTACGCTCAAGCTTATGCACAACAAGAGTCAGAAAGCTTGGAAAACATAACAAGCCTTGAACACAGATTTGATATTTTGAATGACATCACACTAGTAAGTGTAGATTTTAATTAAGAGGGAAAATGAACAGAATAGCAAAAAGAAGTTTCAAAAAAGCAATTGCACTACTCATTTGTTTAATTATAATGAGTAGCTTTTTTGTTCCTGTTTTTGCTTGGTATTTCAACAGGTCTTCAACAAAAGTTCAAGTCAATTCCGGTATCGTTGGTTCATACTTTGAACAAGGCAATGGAACAGCCGATACACCTTATGTTATTGCAAGACCTATTCAGTTATACTATTTTGCTTGGCTTCAAGACCTTGGCTACTTTGATGGTGACAACGAAGAAAGCACAACAAGTGACAAAAGATTCTACTTTACACTTGGTGCAGACATTGATATGAGTGAAAACACAGACTACTCAGTTCTTCCACCAGTTGGAACACCTGACCACCCATTTGTTGGAGTGTTTGACGGAAAATATCACTATGCACCAACAGATGACAATGGCAACCCAGTAACTGACCCATTTGACCCAAACAACACAAAAGAGGGTACATATCATGTGATATCAAATCTAAAAGTGTCAAATGATAACCTTTCAAACATCCCAACAAATGGTCAAGAAAATCAACAATACATTGGTTTGTTTGGTGTGATTGGTTCAATGAGTGATCCAGCAGTTACAGGAACAGTCAAAAACTTTGGTTTGTACAACATAACAGTTGAAACCGAGGACCCAACCGACAACAAAACAATCATTGGTATTGTGGCAGGTTACTGCAACGGAGTTTTGGAAGGTGTTGGTGTTAGTGACAGCAAAATAAAAGTCAAAAATGGTGTTGAGCCAACTCAAGTAACAACATATCAAGTTGACCCCGAAACTGGCGATTCAACATCAGCATCAGTTACTCCTGGAATGATAAGTTTCTCACTTGTTGGATTTAGTGACAAAACATATCAAGCATACAACATTTCACCAATTGCAGGTGGTAATGAGTTTGGTGGAAGTATTGCAATGCAGACAATTTACAACAAAATTATCACTGCAAAAAGTCAATCAACAACAACAAAATATTCATATTACAAAGTAAAAACTGTTGACATTGATGAAGATGGAAACATAACAGAAACTTATAGTGGAGAAAAAACTGTTGACCTTCATGCCGATGGCATTGGTGAATACTTCGATTTGGAAGAATATCAAGCAGTTGATGAAAATGGTTATGCATACGAATCATACTCAGCAGTAGAAAGATATTCATCATCAACAGGGTTAGTGATTGGTGATGGAAATGGAAACTTTCTTGCAGTAGATTCAAGTGGTACAATTTACAACACAACCGATGAAGACGAAGCAACAGTTTGGACAATGGGTACATCAAATGGTGCTAACACAAGTGGAACAACAAGTTTGTATACAAGAGTTGGAAATAATACTCGTTATCTAAGACAAAGTAACGGAACATTGTCGCTTGGTAACTCTCAAACATGGAATATTGCCGTTTCTGGTTCAACTTATGAAGATTTCAGGATTTATAACAGCAACTACTATATTACATACAGTAATGGCAGTTGGAGAACAGTAAACAGTTCCACAATAGTAAAGGCAATCAGAAAAGCTAGTGGAAGTGAAGTAACACAATATACCTATCTTAATGGTGCCTACACAACACAAAAATCACAAAAAGTAATAACAATCACTCACACAAGATATGATGCATACCTAATTCAAGATGAAAGTGGCAACTATCTTGTTGGAACAACAGCTGGAAACATTTCAAACACAACAAATAGTGGTAGTGCAACAGCTTGGAGATTTTCAAACGGTGCAAATGGTGGAACATTCTCAATTCAATCAGATGATGAAGTGACATACTATCTATATAACAACAATGGAACACTTCAAATTTCTTCAACAAATTCAACCAATTGGACAATTTCAAATGGTCAAATTTCAAATGGTGGCTACTATCTTGTATATCTTGATGGTGCATGGAAGTTATGGCAAGAAACAACATACTATTCAATTGAAAATGGTAATGGTACATATTTGAACTTTGCAAACAACAACTTAACAAGTGGAAACAGTGCAACAACAAGATGGCATGTTGCAAGCAACAAGATATACACATACAATGGCACAACAAAAACATATATCTACAACAACAATGGAACACTTGCAACCACAACAAATGTAAACACTGCATCAACTTGGACAGTGAATAACACAACTCACACAATGTCAACAGGTGGTTACTATCTTGTATATCTTGATGGTGCATGGAAGTTATGGCAAGAAACAGAATACTATGCAATCAATAATGGAAATGGCACATATCTTAATCTTAATGGAAACAACATTACAAGTGGAAACAGTGCAACAACCAAATGGCATATTGTTGATGGAAAAATATATGCATACAATGGCACAACAAAAACATATCTATACAACAACAACGGAACACTTGCAACCACAACAACTTCTGGTACAGCATCAACTTGGGAAACAGCAAATGGACATATTACAACTGGTGGTTTCTACTTGGCATTCATTGATGGTGCATGGAAGTTGTGGGAAAACACAAAATATTATTCAATCAACAATGGAAGTGGCACATATCTTAACCTAAACAATGGAAATATTGCTGGTGGAAACAGTGCAACAACAAGATGGCACTTTTCAAGTGGTGATTCTGGTGGACAAATTTACACATTTGTAAACGACACAAAAACATATCTTCGTGATAACAATGGAACATTAGAAACCACAACAACACAAGGAAATGCAACAACTTGGACAGTTGATTCAAATAATCACAACATCAAAAGCAGCAACAATCGTTATCTTTGTTATAACGATGGTGCTTGGGGATTAACAGAAGAAACAGAATACTATGTATTCAATGATGGAAACAATCACTATCTTAACTTATCAAATGGAAATATTGCAGGCGGTGCAAGTTCAACAAGATGGTACAAAGATAACAACAACAAAATTTATGCATACAATGGCACAACAAAAACATATTTGTACATAAATAACGGAGCACTTGCAACCACAACAACTGCGGGCAGTGCAACAGCTTGGACAATTGACAATGCAAATCATAACATAACAAGTGGTGGCTACTACTTATGTTATAATGATGGTGCTTGGATGGTAACACAAGAAGCTGGCTACTATCTTATCAATGATGGCAGTGGTCACTATCTTAACTTGTCAGGTGGAGATGTTGCCGATGGCACATCACAAACAGCAACAAGATGGTTCAAAGATAACAATAACAAGTTATATGCTTACAATAATGGCACAAAAACTTATCTTTACAACAATAATGGAGTACTTACAACAACTACAACAGTTGGCAGTGCAACAACTTGGACAATTGCAAACAACAACATAAAAGCAGGGAATTACTATCTTGCATATCAAAATGGTTGGTTCCTTACAATAGAAACAACTTATTCACTTATTTCTGATGGCAGTGGTAATTACTTCAATTTGACAGCAAATGGTTTTGAAATTGGAACAAGTTCAAATGCAACAAGATGGCATAATGATAGTGGAAAACTATACACCTATCTTGGTGGCACAAAAACATATCTTGTAAACAACAGTGGAGTGCTTTCAAGCACAACAACTGAGGGCAGTGCAACAACTTGGACAATCACAAACTCAAGTATTACAAATGGTGCTTACTATCTTGTATATCAAAATAGTTGGTTGCTTACAGACGAAACTGGTTACTATACAATTTCTGATGGCAACGGCAACTATCTTAATTTAACAGCCAATGGATACGAAAATGGAACAAGTTCAACAGCAGTTGGTTGGCACTTTACAAATGGTGCAAGTGGTGGAAAAATTTACACATATGTTAATGGTGCAAGAACATACATCTACAACAACAACGGAACACTTTCAACCACAACAAATGTAAACACTGCATCAACTTGGACAATTTCAAATGGTCAAATTTCAAACAATGGCTACAGCATAATTTATAGCGATGTTTGGAGATTAACAAATGTTTCAAGTTACTACACACTCAGTGATGAAGCAGGGCATTATCTCAACTTAACAGCAAGTGGAATAGAAACAGGAACAAGTTCAAATGCAACAGATTGGCAAATAACAAACACTTCAAGTGGAAAGATATATACATACATAAATGGTACAGCAACATATCTATATAACAACAATGGAACACTTGCCACAACAACAAATTCAAACACTGCAACAACTTGGACAATTGATAACACAAACAAAAACATCAAAAATAATGGTTATTTCTTAACATATGATGGTTCAAGTTGGGTAATAACAAACAATGTTTCTTATTACAAAATTCATGATAACAACAATCATTACATGAATTTAACATATTCAAACAGCAGAGCTTTAACATCTGTTGGAACTTCAGCAAATGCAACTGTTTGGAAATTCTCAAACAAATCTAGTGGTGGTTATATTTCTGCAGAAGTTAACAACACAACATATTATTTGAACTATGTTGATGGAAATATGGTTCCTGGAACAACTCAATCAACAACTTGGACTGTTTCTGGCAACACAATTTATTGCACAAACAGTGGCACAAACTATAATATTTTCTGTGATGGCAGTTGTTGGACTATTGTTAGAAATGGTTTGAATTCATATTATTTGGTTAGCAGTGGAAACAACTATTTGTCTTGCTCAACATCTGAAATTGAAAATGAAACGGTTAGGTCATATGCAAGAAAGTGGGAATTTACTAGTTCAGGTTCTACTAACAGATATTACATTTCAACTCAAATCAATGGAACAAATTACTGGTTGAGAGGTTATAGATCTGGTAGTATGTGGAGTGGTTATACTTATTATATGGAAACCACAACGACTCAAAATAGCAGAACAGAAGTTAGAACAGATAATAACAAAACTTATCTAAATCTTCGTACTAGTAGTAACAACCGATATATTTATTATAGTAATGGTTGGACAACTACTAACAGTTCACAAACACTAACGGTTGCAAACATTAGTTCATCAACAAGAAATGCAGTCAAAGTTGTAAATGATGTTCAATATGATTTGGTTGCACAATATGCATCTGGAACTTACGATATGACAAATAGTATTTCTTCAAATGAATACGATTTGACAATTGGAGTAACAAACAACAACTATAATCTCACTGCAAATGCACCTTACACAGAATACAACTTGACAGCAAATTCAACTAGCACAAGTTATAGTTTAACAGCAAACACATCGAGCACAGATTACAATGTAACAGCAAACACTGTTAGGTCAGATTATGATATTACTGCAAACTTTGTTTCAGCAAATTATGACTTAACAAACGCAACCGAAAGCACAACAACAGTTTGGAAAAATACTGTTACAACAACAGAAACTATTGATGTTGTAAGCAAAGACACATACATTCCACTTACAAACAATGAAGATGGAACTGTTAGTATGAAGAACACTGGTTATATTGTCGGTGGTTCAAATTATTATGACCCATCATCATATTCTGGTGATATCCGTGTATCTTATTATGCAATGAATCAACTTAGTGCTTCAACAAATAATAGTAATGAAGGTGCTGTGTTCAATGATTCACGACTTGAAGTTCTCACTCAAACATATCTTTCAAATGGATTAAAGAGAATATATGACACTCATAATGCAAACAATAGTAGTGTAAGCACTGCAATGTCAGCATATACAAAAAATGCCAACACAACCAGTGTTTCAGCACTTGGACTAGAAAAGTATACAGAAGCAAGAAACCAATTGGCAGACACTTTGGATGGTCAATCACAAGTTTATGGTTTGCACTTTATGGATGCACAAATCAACATCAATAATCTTGCAAGAATAGATAAGGCGACAATCAATGGTAGTACATATTATAACTATAGTGTTCCACAAGATTGTATCGACTTTAACTTGAGTGTAAAAGGTTCAATTAACTTCTTTGCGGGAACATACTTCCCAAGCAACGACTCATTCTTCTCATTCCACAGAATTTTGAGAAGTGAAGGAGAAATTGTTGCAATCAAAGAAATTAGCAAAATTTATGGTGTTCCAAGTGATACATCAAAGAGCTATATTTATTGGTACGCTGGTGAATCACAACCAACACTTCCAACTGGATACGTTATGCTGTTTGACACTGATTGGATTAAATCTCCAACAATGGTAGACAATGCAATGTATTATTACGAAATCCCTGTTAATCCAGGGGAATATGCGTTAGGTTCTGTTAATGGTGGTCTTGGTGCTTACCTTATCTACTTGGATATTGGTGCATCAGCTCAATCACTTTCTGACGGAACAACGCTAGAAACTGCAATAAAAGGTATCGATTTTGTAACTCATGATAGTTTGTCTTCAAATTCAATTGCGGCAACATTACAAGCAATCGATCAATCAACTCCATCTTCTGCAGTTATCATCTTGAAAACAAGATTCCAAGGCGAAATTCAATTTACAATTCAAGAAGTAACTGTTGACAACGCACAAGTCATAAGAATAGGGTATGCACTTAGTGATGATAGTGCAAAAGACTATGTACTGTGGACCAAGGCTAATTCAAGCGTTGAAGTGGTGGATGACACAGACTCTCCATAATATTCTTGTCCAATTATATATTAAAAAGTATTTATAGTAAAATAATTGACTTTATATATGATAAAGTGTTAAAATGTTGTCAATTAGTGGGCGTTTAAGTCTATTATTGGAGGAAATATGGGTACAAATGAGACCATGACAAAAAAACAAAAGGCTGGAAAAATAATATCTTATGTCATCAATATAATAAGCGTAATTATAATGCTATTTTCTGTATTTATAGTTATATCTTATTTATCATCACAAGACAGAGGATATCCAGTATATTTTGGTAGAGCTTATGCCGTTGTTCAATCAGATTCTATGGCAAAAGATTTATCAAGAAAAGATAATTTTAAAGAAGGTGATATTATTTGTTTCAGAGTGTTAAGTGACAGCGAAAAACAAGAACTTTCTGCTGGAACAGCAGGTGTTCAAGATGGCGATGTTGTAACATTCTGGGATAATAATATTGCAGCAACAAAAGTATTGAATACTCACAGAATCTACGAAGTAAGAGTAGGTGCTGATGGAAAGAAAGAGTATTCAACAATGGGTGACAACAACCTCACCTATGATAAAGACCAACAAGGTAATCAAATTTGGAGAAAGGCAGATGATATCCAAGGCGTTTTTGCTGGAAAAGCATCAGGCATTGGTAACATTCTCATGTTTATCCAAAGCAAAACTGGTTTTGCAGTTTTGATTGTTGTTCCTTGTGTCCTAATCATGATTTATTGTGCTACACTTGTAATATTAAATCTTGTTAAATACACAAAACAAAAGGCAATTCTTCAACATGAAGACAACGTAGAAGAACTTCGTGAACAAATGAAAGCTGAACTTCTCAAAGAACTTGAAGAAAAGAAAAAGAAAGAAGAAAAAGCTGAAGAAAAACCTACAGACGAACCAAAAGACGATAAGCCAGAGGGGGAATCTGCAGAAGAGCCAAAAGAAGAAAAACCTGCAGAAGAAGACAACAAAGACGAAGAAAACAAGTAATTACGATAGTAGCTACAAACAAAAGTAATTTTTTAGGAGATATAAAAAGTGGCTGAGTTTGCTAGATATTATGTTATGTTTTTAATAAATCTAGGCAAAAATTTTGCAAGGTTTTTTGTAACTAGATTTAATGCATTTTTGGATGTTTTTAGAGTAGACATTCCAAAGTATTTTAGTGATTTTATAAAAGCTGCTCCAAGTTTCAATGTTGGATCTTGGATAGTTTTTATTATCACTTTTTTACTTTCTTTAGCATTTATATTCTTCTTGGGATTCAGAATTGTACAATTACTAAGAAGATATATATTCTTTAGAGCAAAAGAAGTAGAAAAAGACCAGTTATTAGAAGAAATTGCAAAACAAAAAGACAAAGTCGCAAAATTAACAATAGAAAAGAACCAGATTTATTCAATGAAGATGTCTGGTGGAAAAGTTGTTGATGGTGGCGTAGAAACTGCAAAGAGTGCTGAAGAAGGCGAAAAAGTTAAAGCAGCAGAAAACTTGCCAATTTTGTATTCTCGTTTTGCAAAGCTTTCAACATTAGATAAAAAATTTGAAGTTGATGAACCATTTATTGCAACTCCAGATTATGAAAAATTAAAACTTAGTGATATTGTTGATATGTTTGTTAACTATGCAGCATCTCAACAACATTTGTATTATGAAAAAGACGTTATCAGAAGTTACTTTGCTGGTATGGCAATAACCAAGGTTATTATCTTGGAAGGTATTTCTGGTACAGGTAAAACAAGTCTTCCTTACGCTATGGGTAAATTCTTTGAACACAATACAACAATTGTCAGTGTTCAACCATCATGGCGTGATAGAGGTGACTTAATGGGTTACCTAAACGAATTTACAAAGACATTTAATGAAACAGATTTCTTGGTTTCTTTGTATGAATCAACATACAGAGAAGACCCATCATTCATTATCCTTGATGAAATGAACTTGGCTCGTATCGAATATTACTTCGCTGAATTCCTTTCCATTATGGAAATGCCAAATGTTGATGAGTGGAAGATTGATGTTGTTTCTACTCCAAAAGAAGATGACCCAAGACATATTGTAAACGGAAAAATCTTGGTTCCTCAATCTTTATGGTTTATTGGAACAGCTAACCAAGACGACTCAACATTCACAATTACAGATAAGGTTTACGATAGAGCTGTTGCAATTGATTTGAACAAAAAAGCAGACTATTTTGATGCACCTTTAACACCATCATTAAAAGTATCTGCTGACTTCTTGGATTACTTGTTCAAAAAGGCACAAAAAGAAATTTCAATTTCAAACAAATCAAGAGAAGCTTTAACAAAAATTGATAATTATATGTTTGATAACTTTAATGTTACATTTGGTAACCGTATTTTGAAACAAATTAATAACTTTGTTCCAGTTTATGTTGCATGCGGTGGAACAGAAGAAGAAGCTCTTGACTTTATGCTTATGAGCAAAATTTTTAGAAAACTTGGAATAATTAACTTGGTATTCTTGAAAAAAGAACTCAATGGACTTATTTCATTGATTGATAGTTTGTTTGGAAAGAATAAACTTGTAAAGAGTATTGATTATATCAAAGAATTAATTAGGAAGGCATAATTATGGAAAAAACAAATGATAGTATGCCAAATAAAAAGTCAAAAGCTAAAGTTCCTAAAAAATTTAATCGCAAGTTAGCTGCATCAACTGACTTAAATGAAATTTACAAGTATATAAGCAAAAAATATTCTCAAAGAAGGAATACAAAACTATATAATTCAATATTAAAGGCACTTGAGTTTGGCAGAAATAAACTTGCTCAAAATTTTTTTGAACAATCTTTAACAATCAACACCGACTGGATTGATGCAATTCAAGAAGGTCTTATGGCTATGTATAAGATTATTGACAAGCCAAAACTTTCTCTAAAAGACGAAAGAGAACTTGTTAAAGTCGAAAAAGCAAAAAGAGTTGATGCAGTTGCTGTTAGACATCTTTCAACTCACACACAATACATCAAAGTTGTTCGAGATGATGGCTCTGTTGTTCCTTCTCAAGTTATGACAAGAGAACTTTTGGAAGAAAAGGCAATATACGAAAACAGGTTTTTGTATTCACTTCTTCAAAGAATAAAATCATTTGTTGGAAAAAGATATAATGTTTTAGTTAAATTTGCAAAAGTTAAAAATGACACTTCACTTGCATTTTCATCATCATTCCAATATGGCAAAGCTGATGTTGATTGCAGGTTTAACATTGATGTAAAAACACAAAAAGAAGTAAAAGATGGAGAAGTTGATAATCAAAAAGTACTTGCAAGGCTAGAAAAATTAAGACAACAAATTATGGTTATTGAAGCAAGTCCGTTTATGAATTTAATGAAAAAAGCAAAACGTGTTTATCCACCAATTCAAAAAACGAATATATTTATGTCTAATCCAGAATATTCAACTTGTTATAATCTTTGGTTAATTCTTTCTAGTTATGAAACTGTTGGTTATTCAGTCAATATAATAGAAAAGCAACTTCCATTTGATAATGATTACTATAAGGATCTTGCAAAATTGGTTGCTGCATCTGTTCAAGTTATGCTTGTTAATAATGAAATTAGAGATGCATTCTATACACAAATTGAGCCATCAAGAAAAACACAAAAAGAATTTAAAGTTCAAAAATCAACCAAATTTTTAACTAATGTTTTTGACAGTAAAAAACAAGCATCAACAAAAGATATCAATGCTTACTACTATAACAAGTTAAAATCAATGATTATGGATTTAACAACATTGTCAGATGCTCTTGCTGTTTCATCAGAAGAGGGCATACCAAAGAAGGCAATGTTTAGAAGTATTTACAAACAGATTGATACAATCAATACAGAAATGTACACAGATATCTTAAATTTGGAAAGCGAAGAAGAAGTTGTTGATAACAAAGAAGCTCAAACTCAAGATAAAATAAAAGTACAAAAGAAAAAGTATGAAAGATACAAACAACTTGCATTATTACGTTCAGAAACAGCAAATAGGGCAAAGAGAAAAGAACAGCTTGAATTTAAAAAACTTGAACGATTAAAAGCAAGGCTCAAAAAAGAAAAAGAACTAAAGAAAAAAGAAAAATTAAAAGAAAAACAACAAAAAAACACCAAAAAATCATCAAATAAGGAGTAATTTTTGAATGTCAGATAGTGCTAGCGCAAAAAAAAGCAACAAAATATCAAAAATTGTTGGAATAGTTTCAACTATTTTTTGTGTGCTTTGCGTTGGCATTTTATTATATTCAACAATCTCTTATTCTCAAACTGGGCTGGTTAACTTTTTTGGATATTCATTTCATGTAATACAATCACCATCAATGGAACCAGAAATCAAGGTTGGAGATTTGGTTATTGTCAAAAAAGTATCTTTTGACCAAATTGATATTGGTGATGACATCTTGTTTAAGTGTGAAGACAGCACATCTCAAGTATATGGAAGATTTGTTGTTCACAGAGTAATAGAAAAAACAGAAACAGAAGGTGTTTACATAACAAAAGGTGTAAACAACCCTGGTCCAGACAAAGTTCCTAGCAAAGCGCAAGGAAAAGTTGTTAGTGTAAATTCATCACTAGGTGGGTTATTTAGTTTTATGACACAAGGTAGGAGTATACTTTTTGTCATAGCAATATTTGGAGTTGTTATATTTACAGTTATGCAGCTTTGTTCTGTTATTGCCAATGCTGCAAAACTAAAACAAGAAAAAGACAAAGAAAAACTTGAAAAAGATGATGAGCTTCGTGAACAAATCAAAAAAGAAGTAGAAGCTGAATTATTAAATAATAATGAAAATAAAGCTGACATTGTTGAAAAAAATGATGTCAATGCAGATAATGTACAAGATAATGCCGAACCTGATGACAAAAATGATACACAAACAGGGGGTGATGAAGCATGAAATATACATTAAAAATTGCAATCACTCTTTTGATTACTGCTGTAATTATGATTGGTATAATTTGGGCATTCTCAAGTTCAGAGCGTCAATATGCATTAAATCAATATCTAAAAGTAAATCAAAATACATCAAATTTAATTCAATATTCTGTTAGAGATAAAATTTCAACATATACAAATGATGAAAATGAAGTTGATTATGTTGCACTTGTTAATAGTTTGGAAAAGTATGATTTCAATTCAATTTCAATACTTTCAACAACAGGTACAGTTTTGGCCTCAACAGATGAAAAAATTAAAGATGCTTACATCTTTAGTCTTGGTGATGAAGGAAAAGAATCATTCTTCAAAAAAGATGGTGCAAATTTTATCTATAATGGAAATTCTTATTATTTTGCTCAAATAATTAGTAGCGATTACAGAGTAATGTGTGTTATTTTGGAAAGCAAATTGTTGGCAGAAAAAACAAAAATTTCAGTATTAAATGCCGTAGAAGTAATATTTTTGCTAGTTTGTTTTGGTATTTGTGCATTTTTGTCAATATATTTCTACAAGCAAAAGTTTAATGTTTTATACAAAGTTAAGCCAGTAAACAATTACACCTTGGCAACAACAAAGCATGGAAGTTTGCTGTATTCGGATAGTAATTTTGAAAAAACATTTGGCAAGGTTAACTTGCGTGAAAATATTATTGGAAACAAAGTTAATTATGTGGACGAGCTTTCTTCTGGCAGACTTTTGTTGTTTAACTTAAAAGACAAAGAAGGCACAGACCACAAAGTTGCTTTCAATGTCACAAGTGGATTAGGTGAATATAGATTTGTTGGAAGTGATGTGTCAGACTTTATGGCAGAACACGAAAATTTACTTCAAGAACATGAAACTGACTTCCAAACAGGGTTAAAAAATTTAATTCCTTTCCAAAGGGATTGGGAAGATTATATTGAAAACGATAACATCAAAGATGGTTTAATTTGCTTTATTGGTGTTCAACAATTGGATTATTATAAAATTTTGTATGGCCAAAAGAACTTTATGACAGGATACAGAATTGCATTACAAAAATTTAGAACATATTTGCTTGAATATGGTGAAACATATACAGTAAATGGTTATAACTTCTTATTTATCAGAAATAAGGAAAATCGTGATAAATTTATTGCAAACATAAGAAAAGTAAGTGATTATTTGAATCAAAGCATTGATTTGGGTAACAACTTGATTAAACCTGATGTCAGAATGGGTGTTATATTCCTTGCAAATGCCAAAAAGGATACAAGACTAGATTATATTTTGAGTGCAGGAAGAAGATCACTTAATGCTGCACTTATAACAGAGCAGGTACCTTATTATATTCAAAGATCAACCGACTTTGGTGAAACATCATATCAAGTCGTTACTGCAGAAGAAATTCATGCTCTTATGGATAGGGGTGGAATTGATATTTGGTTCCAACCACAAGTAAATCCATTCACAGAACATGTTGTTGGTCTTGAAGGTTTGTTTAGAATTATAGATGAAAAAGCAAAGGATGTAAAACCAAGCGACTTTATTGAATCAGCAGAAAAAAATGGTTGTATTGTTGAGCTTGGTGAATACATTTACAAAAAGTGTATGGATTTTGCTGCTTCAATTCAAGGCTCAGGTGTTACAGTTTCAATTAATATATCACCAATTCAGTTTATGCAATCTGGTTTTTGTGAAAAGTTTTTGGAAGAATACAACAAGCGTAATCTAAAACCAAATTCAATTCACGTTGAAATTTTGGAAAGTACAATGATTTATTCTATTGAAGATGTTATCAACAAACTTAATATTTTCAAAAAGAATGGAATTGCAGTTGAAGTTGACGACTTTGGTATTGCATATTCTTGTATGTCATACTTAACAAGGTTGCCAATTAACACATTAAAAATTGATATGGCATTTATCAAAAATATTGTAAGAAGCAATAACGATAAGATGCTTGTTAAAAATATCATCAACATCACAAAAGACTTAAAACTAGAATGCGTTGCAGAAGGTGTTGAAACAAAAGAACAATTGGAAATTTTGAAAAAATACGGTTGTGAAATTATTCAAGGCTTTTATTACTCAAAAGCATTGCCTCGTGAACAAGTTTTTGAATATATAAAAAGAATGAATAGTAAGGAGGTAAAATAATGAATAGTGGTATGAATATGCTTTTAGCCACTGGTGGTGGTGAGTTAGACCTTGATACAAGTGCATATATTATTTTTACAATACTTGGTATTATTGTATTAATTTTGTTAACTGTATTTTTAGTTTTTAGGGTAAAAAAGGACTATTATATTGCAAAGTACTTGGGATATGATAAAGGACTTATGCCATTAGATAGATTCAAAGTTGTTGCAAACAAAATTGGAAAATTAAAAACAAAAAACCTTAAATATGGTATGTTCCAAATTGATATAAGAAAATATGAAGAATTAAAGAACACACTTGGTGAAGAACAACTAAAAGTAATCATAAGTGAAATGTCTGCAATAATGCAAAAGTTAGTTCCTTATGGTATAAGAATGACAAATGTTGACAAATCATTTTATTTAATTATGTTGCTTAACGAAGAACACACACTCGAAAATTTGTGTCGTCTTATGATAAATAATCTTTCAAAGCATTATGAACTTGGCGAAAGTATGACAGTTGAAGTAAATGTCAATGCTGCAGCTGGAAATATTCCAGAAGCAGGAAGTACTTTTGATGAGTTAATTAAAGCAATGGAACAAACAATGGTTCTTTCTAAGCGTCAAGGTGAAAACTATTATGTTCTTTATAATGTAAGATATTCAAATGAACAAACAACAGAGTATCAATATTATCAAGAAATTAGAGAAGCCATAGGAAACAAAGAGTTTATTTTGCACTATCAACCAATTGTTGAAACAAATAACTTTGAAGTTGTTGGTTCAGAATCTTTGATTAGATGGGCACACAAAACAAAAGGTATTTTGCCACCAAAAGAGTTCTTGTCTTATATGGAGCAAACAGGTGATATCAACTGGGTTGGTATGTGGTGCGTTGAGCAAATGATTGAACAAAAGAATATTTGGAGCGCAGAGTGCGACAAACAATTTACTGTTTCATGTAACTTGTCAGAAAAGCAAATTCTTAACTCTCAATTATTGTCAGAATTTAGAAAAATAATTAAAAAATCAAAAATTGATGCATCAAACTTGGCATTTGAAATTTCTGATATTGGAATGTACAATATCTCTGATATTGTAAAAACAAATATTGATGGTTTAGCTGCACTTGGATGCAAAATATTTATTGATGATTTTGGTAACAGATTTTCATCTCCAACTGGATTATTAGATTTACCAATTGATGGTATCAAAATTGGTAGACAATTCTGGAAGAAAATTGACACATCAAATATTGTAAAAAATACAATTAATATTTTGGTTGACTATGCAAAAGAAAAAGGTATTATGCTTGTTGCAGTTGGTGTAGAAAATAGGGAAGAAATGAATAATTTAAGAACTATTGGTATCAACTATATGCAAGGTTTCTTGTTCTCTAAGCAAAAAGATCCAAGCGACTTTATTTCTGATGTTATGTTCACTCCTTGGGTGGCAAATCTTAAGAGAAAGCCAACAAAACCAACAGATGAAGATAAAAAAGAAGTAGAAAAGCCAAAATCAAAAGCAGCAAAAGAAGAAAATTCAACCGAAGAACTACCAGCAGAAGAAAAACCTGAAGAAGTTAAATTAGAAGAAAAACCAGAAGAAAAGGTAGAAGAAAAAACAGAAGTTGAAGCTGTTGAAGTTGCAGAAGACAAAGAAGAAGCTCCAAAAGAGACAAAGAAGACTACAAGGACAAAAAGTAGTACAAAGAGCAGCACAACAACCACAAAGAAAAAAGCAACAGATACAGATAAATAATTATTTTAAAAAACTCTATTATCATAGAGTTTTTTTATTTGACTTTATTGTGCTATGTTTTGTAAACTTATTGAGAATCAAAAAGGAAGTGTAATTTTGGATAATAGTATAAAAAAACATGAAAAAACAACACAAAAATTCATAAATTTAATAGAAAATGATGCTAATTTGAAGAAATTATTACAAAAAGATATTGAATTAGCAAAACATAATAATCCAGACAAGTTAACAAATCCAGCACAATCATTGGAAGAACTTTATGATTTTTTAGATTGGTCAACAAAGTGTATGCCTTGGGAATGTTTAAAAGATTTACCATACAATTCACTATATTCAAAAATAGATCAAGCAACAGGTTATATGTGGTACATTTTTGATCAACCTCTAGAAGAACTTGAAGACAAAGGATATTACTATCCATCTTTACAATATCATGAACCAATTGCAAGTTGGATAAAAGAATACTCAAAAACTTGGGGTGATTTTTTAAGCAAAAAAGAAAGTTGGAATAATGACTATTACAATCTAGTTTTAAAAGACGATAAATTTGGTTTGAGCAAAGGTTGGTATGGGAACAAAAATATTTGGACTTCTTTTAATGATTTTTTTGCACGAAAATTGATTGATGCTTCACAAAGACCAATAAGTAGTGCCGACATGGTTTCTCCAGCAGACTCATACCCAAAAGGGTTTTATAAAATTGATGCAAGTAGCAGAGTTATAGGGGACAATGTTTTTGTAAAAACTGCAAACATAAAAGGTGTTGATGATTTAATTGGCAAAGATTGTCCATATTGCAAGCATTTTGCAAATGGAACCTTAACACATTGTTTTTTGGATATAAACGACTATCACAGATATCATTTTCCTGTTGATGGAACAATTGTTTATATGCAAAAGATATCTGCTGCCAATGCTGGTGGTGGAATAACAAAATGGAACCAAAAAGAAAAAAGATATGAGTACTTTAACGAGCTCGGCTTTCAAATGATAGAAACAAGGGATTGCATTATTTTGCAAACTGCCCAATTTGACTATGTTGCAATACTTCCTATTGGTATGTCGCAAGTATGTTCTTGCAATTTGGAACAAGACTTGTTTGTTGGCAAAAAAGTCAAAAAAGGTGACCCACTAGGTTATTTTATGTTTGGTGGGAGCGACATTGTTGTTATATTTGATTCAAGTGTTGAATGTGTTCCATTAATACAAAAAGAACACTTATTAATGGGCGAACCATATGCCAACTTATTACCCAAGCATTAATGATTGTTTTCGACAGGTTGCATATTGACATTTTTAATATTTTATATTAAAATAAATATGAAAGGTAGGTGGAATTATGACAGAACAAGATGTACAAGAAAAAGTTCTTGAATTAAAGTTAGATAAATACACTGAACTCGAAAAAGTTCTACAAGATCCAGAACTTGCAAAAGATGATGATGTTTTGTCTAATTATTCAGAAATTCAACAACTTGAAGCCAAAGAAAAAGCAATAAACGAATTACTTGGCAGCACAGATCCAAAAGTTAAGGCAATTTTGGAAAATGCTGGCATAGAAATAGAACAATTTGCAACAGGCAAGCATGATAACAATTCCAAAAATAATGATGAAATATTCAATATAAATTTAAAGTTAAATGGTGTAGTTATTGCCACATGGAGTCAGGAGAATGGTGTTTGGATTCATGGTGGTCATGCTGGTATTGGTTTTGAGAGTATTGTAAGAAGAATAGAAAACATCAGAAATGAAATGAATACTCTTGAACAAGCCACTGCAGTTGCAAGATATCAATATGCATTAAGAGAGCTCAGAGAACTTGATGGTAAAGATGGTTTAAGTATCCCAGAAAGATTAAGAAGAAGAAATGTTAAGAGAAAGGTAGAAAAACTATCTGTTGACCCAGAGGTAAGTCGTTATCTTGATTTGCAAAAGAAGAATCCAAATTTAACACAAGAAGCTGTTGATAATCTCAAAAAGACTTGTGAAGACTTAAAGATTGTTGGCAGAGAAAATATGTCTGCAGAAGAAATGAAAAAAGCAATTGAGAAAAAGCTAAAAGACAACAAAAAAGAATTGCTTTCAAAATCTGTTGGCAAAGGATACTTTGAAGTTCTTGAAACATACAGAAGTTATAAAGAAAGAGAAGATCTTAAAGGACTTTCAAAATCTGTTAAAGAGATGGTTCTTGAAAGTCTTCCAGCACGTGGGTATGAATCTTTAAGAAAAGACTTTGACAGATATGACAATGCTTATTCAATGGCAGCAGAACTAGCAAAGAATGATAATAAGAATTTCTCAATGCTTGATGCAAGAGCAAGATTAAATTACTTTAGATTTGCTCTTGAAATGCAAAGAATACTTGATCTTGGTTTGCCAAGAGATCACATTGACCCAATAAGCAGAGAGATATATGAAGCTCGTATGAGAATATTCCGTCACAAAGGAAGACATCCACGTCCATTTGCAAAGGTGGGTATGGATATGAAACGTGATATGATGAAGATGTACGTAGTAGCACAAACATTCACAGCTTCTATTTCAAAAACAAATGTACATATTCAATCTCGCACAATGGTAATGTCATTAACAAAATAGATATAAGCGCAAAGGCCATAACATAGTTATGGTCTTTTTGTTTAGTTAATATTGACAAAATACAAATTTGTGTTATACTTTTGGTATGGATAATTCAGAGAAAAAAAGACAAGCAATAATAAAAAAGTTTAATGGAATATACAAAAGAGGGTATGTACCTTCAAGGAATAGACAAGAGTACACATACAAAACGGCTTCAATGGTTAACTGTTTTGGTCATGCTTGCTTTAATTTGGATAATAGTGAATTGGAAGAACTGGGTGATCTAAAAGACGCATTATATGATTTCTTACGTAAATTTTCATTAAAATACGGTAACTATATGGATGAAGCATCCAAAAGGATTAGAGAAGTTGGATTAAAGATTGAAAAAAGTTCAATTAAAGAAGAGATAAACAGCAAGAACCAATGGAAGATTGCATATTATTATCTTTATGATGACTTTTGGGGGAGCTGTGATGCACACTTTATGATTCAAGAAAAAGATGGTACATGGTCAAGTAAGCTTGGCAGTAAACAAGAAGTTGAAATATTTGAAAAGCTTCCAAAGGTATTTCATGATGAGTACGAGTTAGTTGGAATATACAAGATAACTAATCCATATGTAACACTCGACAAAGATGATAGTACTAATAATAAAAATGACGGCGGAATAGAACTATAATAAAATAGTATTTGAACATTACAATTTGTAATGTTCTTTTTTTTAACAATAAGTTATAGTTTGGCATAGTTTAATTTGGGGTAAAGTATGGATAGTTTTTATATTAATGGTGGCAACAAACTTTTTGGAGAGCTTGAAATTGGAACGTCAAAAAATGCTGTTTTGCCAATCTTGGCAGGTTGCATTCTTTGCGACAAAAAAGTTATTTTACATAAATTTCCAAAATATCAAGATACATTAAATATGCTCAAAATATTGCAAAGCATTGGTGCAAGTTGTGAACTAATAGATGATGTTGCAATAATTGATTGTCAAAGCATCAATAAGTGCAGAATAGAGACCGAATTGGCATCAAAACTTAGGTCATCAATATTTACTTTGGGAGCAATGCTTTCTAGGTTCAAAAAAGCTCAAATAGCTTATCCTGGTGGTTGTGCAATTGGAGCAAGACCAATTGATTTACATATCAAAGGTTTACAAGGCTTAGGGGTTAAAATAGTTGACAAGCATGGTTTTTTGTATTGTGATGGCAGCAATATGAAGAGTGGAGTTATTAACTTGGATTTTCCATCTGTTGGGGCAACCGAAAATTTGATTATGACATCGGTTTTTTTGAAAGGGAAAACAAAAATAATAAATTGTGCTCGTGAACCAGAAATTGTTGACCTTGTTAATTTTTTAAATTGTCTTGGTGCAAAGATTTCTGGTGCCGGAACAAGTGTGATAGAAATAGATGGTGTAAAAAACCTAAATGGTGGGGAATATACACCAATTTCTGATAGAATTATTGCAGGTACATATATAATTGCAACATGCATGTGTGGAGGAAAAATAACACTAAAAAATGTTTGTGTAGACAACATTTCATCTCTTTTGTCTAAACTTAAAAATAATTGTTGCAAAATGTCAATTAAAGGTGCTAAAATATCATTGTCAGTGGATAGATTGCCAAAGGCAATATCAAAAATAGAAACTCAGGTTTTTCCAGGATTTCCAACAGATTTGCAACCACAAATTGTATCTATGCTTAGTGTGGCACGAGGAACTTCTGTGGTAGTTGAAAATTTATTTGAGTCAAGATTCAAATATGTTAGTGAACTCAAAAAACTTGGGGCAGACATTATTGTTAATGGTAACACGGCAGTAATAAAAGGTATTCCAAATTTATATGGTGCACAGGTACAATCTTTTGACCTTCGTGGTGGTGCTGCAATGGTACTTGCTGGGATTGTTGCAAAAGGGTACACTATTGTTCGTGATGTAAATCATATTGACAGGGGTTATTTTTGTATAGAAGATGACCTAAAAAAACTTGGAGTAGATATTGAAAGAATTAAAGAAGTTTAAGGGTTGGATTATTGCACTTGGTGTTATACTAGGTGTTGTTTTGCTTGTCGTAATTTTGAACTTTACTTTATTTTCAATATCAACAATAGAAATTGATTTTAAAAATCAAACTCAAATATTTACAGAAGAATCAAAATCGAATATAATTGCAAATTCTGGTATCAATAAGGGAACTTCAGTTTTTGGACTAAGCAAAAAGAGCGCCAAGGCAAAACTAGAAAGAGATAATCCTTATCTAAAAGTAGTTAATATTGAAACTGTATTTCCAAACAAAATAATTATTCATTGTGCAGAAAGAGAAGAAACTTATGCAGTAAAAGCATCAGATAAAAAATATTTCATTTGTGATGCTGATTTCAAAGTTTTAAATATTCAACCTTCATATAGGAATGACCAATATAATGCAATTTTATTCAATGGACTAGAAAGTATAATTCAAAACACAAATCGTGTTAATGCTGGCGAGTTTTTGGAGTTTAGTTCAGAAGAAAAAATACTAAAAAGCATTGGCTCAAGCTTGCTTCAAGCAAACAAAAATGTTTCTGAGCAAAGAGCATTAATTCAAGAGATAAATTTCACATCAGCAATATATCTATACACTGCAACAAATCTTCCATATTTGGAAATCAAAGATTATAATAATTTTATTACTAATATATATGTATTAGATGACTTGTTGGCACAAAAGTTTAACTATATGTTTTTATCACTTTCACAAGTGATTTACAATCCAAGAGTGTTCTTTGAAAAGGAACTTTCTGAAGGTAAAAATTATGATGAAATACCACAAGATTACTATCTTGGATACACATTACAAATAAGACAAAATTTATCTAGACAAATTTTATTAACTTTAGAAAAAAATTAATCTGTCAAAATGCAAATTACAGTTGACAGATTTTTTTTTTGCGTTTATAATTATAAAAAAATGGTTATAAATATTCATTTTGTGCATAAAGTGAATTTTTTAGAAACAAACATCCATTAGTATTCAAAAGAAAGGAGAAAATCGTGTCAAAAGCGAAGGTAACAGTAATAGATATTGGTTCAAAAAGTATCAGTGCATTGATATGTGAAAAAGGCATTAATGATACCTTTGTTACACATGGGTTTAGCGAGTGTGAATATGCTGGATACTATGAGGGTGAATTTTTAGAAGAAGACAAGTTAAAAGATACTTTTTCAAAAGTTATTTTGGATGCTCAAAGTTCTGCTTCAGTTGTTATAGATAAAGTTTATGTTGGTGTTCCTGCAGATTTCTCAATTTGCAAAACTACAACATTAACACAAACTTTTGGTCAAAAGATTAAAGTTGTTGATGATAATCTTTCATTAATTTACAGAAAAGCAAATGAAAGTGTTAGTTCAGATAATTATGTTTTGATTAGTTGTTCACCAATGAATTTTGTGCTTGATGATGGAAGAAATATGTTGAAAGTTGTTGGACAAAAAACCTCAAAACTTACCGCAAATCTAAGTTTGGTGTATGCAGAAAAAGGTTTTATTGAAAAAATAAACAACATACTCAAAGATTTGGGAATAAAGAGTGTTGAATATCTTTCTGCTCCACTTTGTCAATGTTTATACCTATTGCCACCAGAAAGAAGAGCAGAGAGTGCAATTGTAATTGATTGTGGATACATAGAAACATCTGTAAGCGTTGTTAAAGGTGATGGACTTTGCCTATTAAGATCATTTGCAGTTGGTGGTGGACATGTTTCTGCAGATTTGATGGAATGTTTACATATTTCATTTGAAGAGGCAGAAAATTTAAGAAGACAATTAATTCTTTCTGTTGTTGCAACAGACAAAGATGACTATGATGTTGCAAGAGATGGAAGAGTTATTCCAATTAGTATGAAGCAAGCAAATGAAATTGCTAGCGACAGAATTGATATGATTGGGAAATTAGTTAAAAAGTGTTTGAGTGTAGAAGAGCAACAAAGACATTTACCATTTTATTTAACTGGTGGTGGAATTAGTTACATAAAAGGTGCAAGAGATATACTTTCTGATGCACTTGGAGAGAATGTATCAATTATTTATCCAAAAGATGTAAATTTGGCAAAGCCACAATATTCATCTTTACTTGGACTAGCCAACAAGGCATTAACACAAGAAAAAGGCAACAAAAACTTTTTTACAAGTTTAATAGATAAAATTTTAAGAAGATAAGGAGAAAAATTATGTATAATAATATTAATGTTGGACCAGTTGCAAATATCAAAGTAATAGGTGTTGGTGGTGGTGGAAACAACGCCGTTAACAGAATGATTGATGCAAACATCACAAGTGCACAATTTATCGCAATTAACACAGATAAACAAGCATTATTACTTTCAAAAGCTGACCACAGACTTCAAATAGGAGAAAAATTAACACGTGGTCTTGGTGCTGGTGCTGATCCAGATGTAGGACAAAAAGCAGCAGAAGAAAGCAAAGCAAGCATCAGTGAAATTCTCAAAGATTGCGACCTTGTATTTATTACAGCAGGTATGGGTGGTGGAACAGGAACAGGTGCTGCTCCAGTTGTTGCCCAAATTGCAAAAGAAATGGGAATTTTGACAATTGCAGTTGTTACAAAGCCATTTGGATTTGAAGGTAGAAAGAGATTAGAAAATGCAGAAAAAGGTCTTGAAAATCTTCGTAAGTATGTTGATACATTAGTTATTATACCAAATGATAAACTTCTTCAAATTGTTCCACAAAAGACACCAATTATTGAAGCTTTCCTTTATGCTGATGATGTACTTCGTCAAGGTATTCAAGGAATAAGTGATTTGATTGTAACACCAAGTTTGATTAACCTTGACTTTGCCGATGTTCGTTCAGTAATGAAGAACACAGGCCTTGCTCATATGGGTATTGGTCATGCAAAAGGTGAAAATAAGACAATTGAAGCAGTAAGACAAGCAGTTTCATCACCACTTCTTGAAACAACAATTGAAGGGGCAACAGGTGTTATCCTTAATGTTAAAGGTGGTCTTGATTTGCCATTGGATGAAGTATATGAAGCGGCAAATCTTGTTAAAGAAGTTGTTGACCCATCATGTAATATCATATTTGGTTCAGGAATTGATGAAGGAATGAGTGATGAAGTTGAAATAACAATCATTGCAACAGGTTTCCAAAACAAAATCACTGGAAAAGAAAATGACATGGCAAAGGTAAGACAAAATGTTGAAGCAGCAAACAACTTTGGTACTCAACCACAACAAAACAATAGATATAGTGGTTTCCCAACAACAAAGAGTTTGTTCCCAAAACAAGAGGAGCCACAAGAACAACATGTTGCTCAACCTGTTGAACCAAAAGCAGAAGTTATGAGAAATGAAGACGGAACAGAAAGTTCAAGAATGCATGTTGAAGATGCTTATGTTCCACCATTCTTAAGAAAATATAGAGATAACAAATAATAATTCTGTAATAAAAAAAGAACACCAAATATTTGGTGTTCTTTTTATTTTTAATGATAAATATACAGTAAATATAGCTATTTTTGGCAAAAAACATGTAATTTTTATATAATTTTGCAAAACAAGCAACAAAATATTGCACCAATAATATTTCCAATAAGTGAGATAATTATTGCTGGTGCAATGTTTTTTATTTTTCTTCCTGCAAAGTAAACACTAGCCACATAAAATATTGTTTCGCTGCTTCCAAAAATACAACAAGCACATCTTGAAATATAACTATCTGCACCATAATTAGAAATGATATCTTGCAAAATTGACATACTCCCACTGCCAGAAAAAGGACGCAAAAGTACTAATTCACATACTTCATTTGGTATTCCCAAAAAATTGAATATTGGCGAAAGAATTTTTATTAGTCCACCACAAATTCCACTAACTCTAAAAAGAGTAATACAAATCATTATTGCAACAATATATGGGAAGATATCATACACTAAAGAAATTGATTTTTTTGCTCCTTGGCAAAATGTGTTATACACATTAACTTTTTTAACTTTGGCAAACACAAGTAAAAATATAAGCAACAAAGGTATTATGTAAATACTCATAATTTTCCTCGTTTTATTTTGTTATATATAATCAATAGTAAAACGCTAACTATGGTTGCAACTAAACTTGCCAAAATGCTTGGAAAAATTATATCACTTGGTGAGATTGAGCCTGCACTTGCTCTAAGTCCAATTACTGTTGTTGGTAATAGTTGAATACTTGTTGAATTAACAACAACAAGCATCAGCATTGCAAACTTTGTTTTTGGTATATCTTTTTCCATACTTTTTATTGCTTTAATTCCACTTGGAGTGGCTGCATTGCCAAGCCCTAAAATATTTGAAGAAAGATTATATGCAATATACTTAATATGCTCTTTATTGTCTGTTTTAAATATTTTTTTTATTATTGGTGAAAGTATTTTTGCAAGCTTTTCACCAAGGCCACTTTTGTCCAAAATTTCTAATATTGCAAGCCAAACAGCATATATGGCTACAAGGTTAATGCACAGTGCCACAACGTTTTTTGATTCATTTATCATTGTGTTAATTATTAGGTTTGGCTCAATTATCAACAAAACTAGCAAACTTGCTAACATTATGGTTGTCCAAATTATTTCCATACTAATATGTATGCTTTTAACTTTTATTTTATTTGATAAATTAAAATAAATATTATATACTTACAAATAGGAGATTGATATGTATATTGATACGCATGCACACATTCAAGATGAACAACTTATTGGTGAAGTAAAAGATGTAATTCAAAGAGCAAAAAGCAATAATGTCCAAAAGATTATTTGTTCAAGCTGGAATATTCCTTCAAGCAAACAAGCTGTTGAATTATCTAACAAATATAGTGAAGTGTTTGCCACTGTTGGTGTTCATCCAGAAAATTGTGATGAGTATAATGACAACACAGAAGGGGAATTAACTTTGCTTGCAAATAACAAAAAAGTTGTTGCAATAGGCGAAATTGGACTAGATTATCACTATACAAAAGAGAACAAAGAATTGCAAAAAAAGATATTTGTCAATCAAATAATTTTGGCAGACAAGCTTGGTTTGCCAATTGTAATTCACACTCGTGATGCAATTGGTGACACAATGCAAATAATACGCGAAAATAAGCAATATTTAAGGCATGGTGGAGTATTTCATTGTTTTAACGCATCAAAACCTGTCTTGGATGAAATAATCAAGCTTGGTTTTTATGTTTCTTATGGTGGTGCAACAACATTTACAAATGCAAGAGAGTTAAAAGATTTGGTGGCATACACACCTGTAGACAGAATACTAACAGAAACAGATTGTCCATATTTGGCACCTGTTCCATATCGTGGCACTCGCAACGAGCCAAAGAACATTGATTTAATTATCAAAAATATTGCTGTGTTAAAGAATATTGATTTGATTGAATTAGAAAAAATAATACAAAGGAACACAGAACAAATATACAAAATATAGGAGAATTATGGATTCAATAAAAGATTTTAAGTTCAACAAAAAGTTTGGTCAAAATTTCATTTTTGACACAAATCTTTTGTCTGCAATAGTGAAAGATAGTGGGGTTTCGCTTCAAGATGATGTCTTGGAAATTGGCCCAGGTGCAGGAACTTTAACAAAAATAATAGCCGAGAATTGCAAAAAAGTTGTAAGTTACGAAATTGACACAAGCCTAAAACCAATTTTGGAAGACAATTTGCAAGGTGTTCACAATTCTCAAATAATTTTTGCAGATGCACTCAAAACAGACATAAAAGAGATAGAAAACAGCTTTTTGGGTAATTACAAAATAATTGCGAATTTACCATATTACATAACAACACCACTTATATTCAAATTTATTGAGCAGACAAAAAGAATAGACTCTTTAACAGTAATGGTTCAAAAAGAAGTAGGAGACAGGTTTGTTGCGAAGCCAAATTCAAAAGATTATGGCATAATAACTGTTATGCTTGATTTTTATGGCAATGTTAAGGTAGTAAGACAAGTTAACAGAAAGATGTTTACGCCAAGTCCAAATGTTGATTCTTGCGTTGTAAAAATTGATATAGTTAAAAACAAATATAATTGTGATGAAAGTATGTTTTCAAAAATTGTTCATAGTTCATTTGCTATGCGAAGAAAAACGCTTGTTAACAATCTTTCAAGTGGACTAAATGTTTCAAAACAGCAAGTTATAGATTTGTTAAAAAGTTTGAATATAAATGAAAATATAAGAGCAGAGAACTTAACAACACAAGATTTTGTAAAGATAACACTTGCATATTTAGACAAAGTAAGACAGTAAAAATCATAATACCACAAACATAATTACAAAAGTTGCACTATAATATATAGTGTAATTTTTATTAGGAGTGATTATGTTATTTAAAAAAACTTTAGTACTTAGTGGTGTTGATGGTGGAAACGAAAAAGCTGTTATCACATTTGAAAGAGAAAATGGTGATACAAAAGGGCAGGTTAAATTATATAATTTTAGGGAAGAGCCAAAAGGCATTTTGTCACTTGGTCTAAAAGAAGGCGAAAGAATAATAAAAATAGGATTAACAAAAATAGGTTATATGAAGTATTCCTTTTTGACTCAAGTTCCACTTGAATTAAATGAATTTAGTGTTGCAGTGGTGAACATTTATCAAGGGGAGACAAAGGCAATTTTGCATGGTTCAACACAAAATTTAAAAATAACAGAAGAGTTCTTAGCTCAAGCAGCATTAGAGATGGAAGAGATAAAAACAATGACTGAGTGCAAACAAATTTTGGACAACAACAATATAGAACTTGCTGACAGCAGTGAAATAGAAACTTTGATTGATGAAGAATGTAGCAAAAGTTGTGAAGGAGAAAAATGTTCTTCCTGTAAATATAGATATGCATTCTTTACTGGTGAAGAAGAATCATCACAAGACAATCAAACTTTTTATGAATCAATAAGTGATGAAATAGATAAACTATTTAGCACCCATAGTGAAGAGGAATTTTTGGAGCAAATAATTCCATTTTCCAAGTGGATAAAAATAGAAAATGAAGATAATGATGACTATTATGTACTTGGTCTAATTTATGAAAATGATAAGGTGAAATATATTTGTTATGGAGTACCAGGAATGTATAATGTAACACCACCAAGTTCATTGGATGGATACGCAGAATGGCTGCCACTTGATAGCACAAAGGAAGAAGATTATGGCTATTGGCTTACATATCAAGATGCAGAAAATGGAGAAAATGTTAAAGCATCATTTACTGTTGTTTAAAAATTATACTACAAGTTTGATTATATCAAATTTGTAGTTTTTTTATAAAAATACGCAAAAAACTGGCATTTTTTATGTCAAAATAAGTGTTTTTTCAACTTTTTTCAGTTTAGACATGTTATTTGCAATAGATTATAATTTCTATGTGGTGGCAAATGACTATATATTTTGAAGATACATTTATTGAAAATTTTTTTGTAACTTATTTAATTTTACATATAGTCTTTTTGTTTATACAAGAAAAGAGTAATATTCCAAGACGCATATTTTCTAGTTTTGTTGGTGGTGGATTTGCACTTTTGTATCCAATTATTTCATTAAGTGGAATACTGTTGTTTTCACTAAAAATCTTGCTGGGATATATCATCACAATTGTTGCATACAAAACCAATTCATTAAAGCGCCAGTTATTCTTTTTTTGTATGTTTTTATTTGTTACAGCAATTTATGGTGGAGTGTCGCTTATGATACATTTTTCAGTTTATGGAGACTTTTTGGGACATCAAAAGTTGCCAAGCATTTTAATTGTTGGACTATTGCTAATTACAACATATTTTCTTAAGCAGGTTATTTCAAGAATATATCAAAAAACAAAATTAAATTCATTTGTGTACAAAATCACAATAACCAATGGCAAGATTAAGGTCAAAACAAATGGTTATCTAGACACAGGGAATTTGTTATGTGACTCAAATAATTGCCCAATTTCTCTAATTAATTACAAACTATTTTCACAACTAAACAATTCATTTGATATCAAAGACTTACTACAGCAAAACATCGGTAAACTTAAAAATGGCAGGTACATAAAAGTAAAAACCTTGACTGGATTTGATAGTGTTCTTGTTTTTAGTGTTGATAGCTTGGAAGTTTTTGATGGCAAAGATAAGTACTTTATTGATAGTCCAAGTTTTGCATTAAGCAAGGTGAAAATAACAGAGCTTGGCTGTGATGTTGTGTTGAATCCAAGACAAATAAAAGGAGTATAATAATATGTTTACAGATTTGTATGTAAAAATAAAAAAGTTGTTTGGGTTAAAATTATTTAATGAAGTAGATAATCTTGTTATGTACATTTGTGGCAACGAAAGTTTGCCAAACCCACTTGAGCCAGAAGAAGAACAGGTGCTTATTGAAGAACTTGCAAACGGGAACAATCAGGCAAAAGAAAAACTAATCGAACACAACTTGAGACTTGTTGTTTATATTGCAAAGAAATTTGAAAACACTGGAATAAATGTAGAGGACTTGTTTTCTATTGGTGCAATAGGACTAATTAAAGCTGTACAAACATACAACTTTGACAAAAAGATAAAATTGGCAACATATGCGTCAAGATGTATAGAAAATGAGATTTTAATGCAAATCCGAAAAAGCAGCAAAACCAAAAATGAAATCAGTCTTGATGAACCACTAAACTTGGATAGCGATGGAAATGAATTGTTACTTGAAGACATACTTTCAACTGAGAATGAAAGTGTTTCAAAAGACTTAGAAAAATCTTGTGAAAAGCAAATCATTTGGAATATTCTAGACAAACTTAATTCACGAGAAAGAGAGATCATGATACTAAGATTTGGGCTTGGTGACAAAGAAGAAAAGACACAAAAAGAGGTGGCAGATATGATGGGAATATCACAAAGTTATATTTCAAGAATAGAAAAAAAGATACTGGGGAAAATGAAAAAAGATTTAGAAAAAGTAATCTAATAAAAAAAACTTGTTACAGTATAAATTTCAAAAATTGATGTCAAAACACTATAAAAATACTAAAAAACAGCTCAAAAATGCATATTTTAACTCAATTTTGATGTATTTTTGCTTTGAATAATATTTTTTTAATAAGGAAAACATATTGCATAAGGAGATGACTATGGCAAACAAAGTTGCAATATGTGGGGTTGATACATCAACACTTCCAAAGCTCAAAAATGATGATTTAATGGAACTACTAAAAAGAGTAAAACAAGGAGATGAACTTGCTCGTGAACAATTTGTTGTTGCAAACTTAAGACTTGTGCTTAGCGTTGTTCAAAGATTTAGTGGCAAAAAAGAAAAGGCAGATGATATGTTTCAAGTTGGTTGTGTGGGGCTTATGAAAGCGATAGACAACTTTGACACAACACTAAATGTAAAATTTTCTACCTATGCTGTGCCAATGATTATTGGGGAGATTAGAAGATTTCTTCGTGACAACAATTCAATTCGTGTTTCAAGAAGTTTGCGAGATATTGCCTACAGGGCACTCAAAGCAAGAGAACATCTTTCAAAGCGACTTGGAAGAGAAGCCACCAATGAAGAAATTGCAAATGAGATTGATGTTGATATCAAAGATGTCAATTTTGCACTTGATGCAATTAGTGAAACAGTTTCTCTTAATGAACCAGTTTACAACGATGGAAATGAAACAGTTAGAATTATGGATCAAGTTAGTGATGTAAAAAATAGTGAAGAAAATATCACTGAACAAATTGCAATCAAAGATGCAGTGTCAAAACTTAGTCAAAGAGAAAAAGAAATTTTGCTTATGCGCTACTATATTGGAAAAACTCAAATAGAAGTTAGTGAAGAAATTGGAATAAGTCAAGCTCAAGTTAGCAGGTTAGAAAAGAATGCACTTGATAGCATGAAAAAACATTTAATATAAAGGATTTAACAATGATTGCTGTTTTGGCAGTCATTGTTTTTTGTTTACACTTTACATATATGTAAAAACTTAAAAAAGTTATTGACATTACTTTGTGTATATGATATATTATTGCAGTATGCCACTTATGAAAGGTATTAAAAGTAACGCTTGTTCACCTTGTCGTAGTGAGATTTAGTATTAGGAGGAGTAGTATGTTTGCAGTTGTAGAAACAGGAGGAAAACAATACAAAGTTCAAGTTGGCGACATTATCGACGTTGAAAAATTAAACGCAAATGCTGGTGACAAAGTTGAATTCAAAGTTTTGCTCACATCTGATGAAGGCAAAGTTGTATCTGGCAAAGCTGCTGAAAAACTCGTTTGTAGTGCAGAAGTTATCGCACAAGGAAAAGGCGAAAAGATTGTTGTTTTCAAGTATAAACCAAAGAAGAATGTTAGAAGAAAACAAGGTCACAGACAACCATTTACAAGAGTTAAAATTTTAGAGATAAAATAATGACTAACATCAAAATTAATTACAAAAACAACAATATTGTTTCTTTTGAAATATCCGGACATACAGGCTATGAAGATTATGGCAAAGATATTTTATGTGCCAGCATTTCTTCAATTAGTCAAAGTGCAGTCCTTGGAATAACAAAAGTTTTGAACATTAAAGCCACAGTTCAAAAGAATGACAAAAAAGGTTATCTAAAAATGGTATTACCAAAAGAGATAACACAGAACGAGATGGAACAAGCTCAAATTATTCTAAAAACAATGGAAGCAAGTTTAAAAGATTTATTGTTTGACTATGGCGAGTATATCAATTTGGAGGTTAAAGATGAAATTTATTAATATCCAACTTTTTGCCCACAAGAAAGGTGGCGGTAGCACAAAAAACGGCAGAGATAGCAACTCAAAGCGTCTTGGTGTAAAAAGATATGCTGGTGAAAGAGTTAATGCTGGAACAATCATTATCCGTCAAAGAGGCACAAAAGTTTATCCAGGCACAAATTGTGGACTTGGAAAAGATTATACAATTTTCGCAACAGCTGCTGGCAAAGTTCAATTTGCTAAGAGTGGAGATAAGAAAATTGTTAATGTTATAGCAGAATAAAAAATAAAAAAGACCGAAATACTGCGTTTACTGTCAGGCGTGTCCACACAGTCACTTAGGGAACTAAGCTCGTGCGTGAACACACCAGCCGAGCCTTGTCTTTCGGTCTTTTTTATTTTTATTTATCATCAATACTAATCAAATTCACCGAGTCGCGTTCTTTGCGCCTATTTTTTTTATTTTTATAATTAAAACAAAATTCGTGCGTGAACACACCAGCCGAGCCTTGTCTTAGGTCTTTTTTATTTCATCAAATTTGAGCTACGTTTATCGCGGCTTTTTTATTTTTTTAATATATCAATAAAGTCATTAATGTAAAATGCGTTTTCATCTTTGCGGGTAAGTACTGCTATATGTGATTTTGGAATACCGTATTCGCATTTTAACACTTGAACTGTGTTATCAATATATTGTTTAGGCAAAAAGCCAATACACAAATCATTTTTTACAAATTCCAAAATGCTTTGTGCACTTGCCATTTGAAAAGTAGGAGCTATATTAATTGAATTTTGTTTACAGAATTTGTCAAAGAATTCTCTTGAGCTTGTGTCTTGCTTTGATATGGCAAGCTTTATTTTTGATATATTATTGCTGTCTATATTTTTAATTGAACTATTTTTATTTGCAATAAAACAATAATTTATTTCACAAAGTTTTGTTGTTAAAAAGTTATTGTTTTCAAAATTTTGCTCTTCCATAATTGCAATATCAATATCGCCACGCTCCAAATATTTGTTTAGTCTTTTAGAAATTACTTCTGTAAATATAATTTTTATGTTAGGGTATAATTTGCAAAAATTATTGATTTTTGGTACCAAAAACCTAATTATACTATCATTTGCACCAATTTTTAGTGTTAAATCAATATTATTGTCTTTGTGGCAATCAATAATACCTTGTTCAATTCTAAGCAATCCACTTTTGCAACTATCATAAAAATTTTCGCCAAACTCAGTTGGAATGCATCCTTTTGGTAGTCTTTTAAGAAGTGTACAACCAAGTGAGTTTTCCAACTTTTTTATTGAGTAACTTACTGCAGGTTGCGATATAAAAAGTTTTTCACTAGCTTTGTTTATGCTCTTTTGTTCACACACTGTCATAAAAATCTTTATTAAATTCAAATCAAAGTTGTTATCAATCATATTTATACCCTTTATAAAATCTATATATTTGAATTATAACAATTTGTGATATATAATGCAACAAAAGGAGATAAAATGAAAAACAATTTTTTAAAAAAATTAAATAGTGAAGTAAAAAATAGTGTGTGGACTGGATATGTTACATATTATCCACACAAGAGCGCATACAGGCAAATTGATACACAAATAATAAAAGGCACATGGCAAGGAGTTGACAAAATCAATCTTTATGTTCATGTGCCTTTTTGTGACAAAAAATGTGCTTATTGCAACTTGTTTTCAACTGTTCTCAATCAAGTTAGCAGGGAAGAATTATACAAGCAGTATGTTCAAAAGGTAATTCAAGAGATAGAGTATTATTCACAATTTATTGATTCCAATGTTCAAGTTGTTTCTTTATATTTTGGTGGTGGAACTCCAAATGTGTTATCTTGTGAACAAATTGGTGAAATTATAGCCAAGTTCAAACAAAAATTTGTTAATTGGAGTAAAGATGTTGTTATGTGCACTGAATGTGCTCCAGAAAGATTGACAAAAGAGTACATCAAAGGATTATCAAATTTGGGTTTTAAAAGAATAAGTGTTGGAGTTCAAACATTCAACAAAAAAGAACTAATTGCAATAAAGCGTGATTTTGATATTTCAATAATAGAAAAAATAAGGGAATGGACAAAAGAGTGTAACATTGAACTAAATCTTGACTTGATTTATGGATTGCCATATCAAACAAAAAAGTCAATCAAAGAAAACATAAAGAAGATAATACAAATATCTCCAGACAATATTTGCGTATATCCACTTGCAATAAAAAAATATACTGGCGTGTGGTACATGAACAAAAAGACAATGATGAGTATGAAAGCAAAATATAAGGTATTTGGAACAATAAGAAAAATGTTGGAACAAAGTGGCTACAAAAATCAAACAATTGTTAGGTTCATAAAAAACACAGCAAAAACAACTTATGACCAACAAAGGTTAGAATATCAAGGTGTGGCAACAATGGGTGTTGGAGCAGGCGCAAGAAGTTATACAAATCAAGTTAGCTATTGTTTAAGTTACAAAGTCCAAGATAACCTTGTAAAAAGTGTAATTGATGAGTATATGACAAATGACATAAAGGACATAAGTTTGACAGGTTTTGTTTATAACCAAGATGAGCAAAAAAGAAAGTTTGTAATGTTGTCATTACTTGACCCAGGAGTCAATCCAGAGAAATACAAAAAAGAGTTTGGCACAAATATATTTGAAGATTTTGAACAAGAGTTCAAAGCACTTCAAAAGGCAAAAATGATAAAAAATAGCAATAATTTGCTAATTTTGACCAAAAAAGGACGAAAATATTGCGATATTTGTGCAGATTTGTTTGTTAGTGATGATGTGTACAAATTATACAAAAGTTACAAAGCGGAGTAAGATATGAAGTTAAATTTACAAAAAAATGGTTATGATGGTAAACTAATTGTTTTTGAAGGTTGCGATGGCAGTGGGAAAACAACAATCCTTAATGAAGTTAAAAAAATACTTGAAGAAAAAAATATTGAATACTATGCAACAAAAATGCCAAGTCAAAGAATAAGGAATATAGATGTATTCAATGACTATGACAACAGTCAAGATAATTTTATTAGAGAAAATGTAAATCTTGAGAACTTAACAATTATGGTAAGTGGCGACAGGTTGCTTGTTCAAGACTTGGAAATTGTTCCTGCCTTAAAACAAGGAAAAGTTGTTCTGTGTGATAGGTATTGTTACACATCATTAGCAAGATGCAACACAAAAATAATTGAAGAAATAGCAAACAAGTTTATTGAGCCAAATCTTGTAATATATGCAAAATCACCACCAAAAGTGCTAAAAATGCGTGTAAAATCACGAAAAAATGAAAAAAATAACTATTATAACGACAAAGATGTGCAAAATCAAATCAAAATATTTGATGAACTTAGCCATGATAATGACTTTGTTGAAATAAACACAAACAAACAATTAGATATCAAAAAGTTGACAAGTATTATATCAAAAGTGATATAATATTACCATGCAAGAAGAAGATAAAAAAGAAACAAAAGAAATCGAAAATTCAGAAGAGAAAAAACCAATAAGTGAAAAGAAAAAAACAATGTTTCAAGCAATAAAATTTTTTCTTTTCTCAGTTTCTGCTGGAATTATTCAAATTGCAGTTTTCACACTTCTCAATGAGCTAATCAAATTATCATATTGGCCAGCATATTTGATTGCACTTGTTTGTTCTGTTGTTTGGAATTTTACTTTTAACAGAAAAATAACATTCAAGTCAGCAAACAATATTCCAATTGCAATGGCAAAGGTGTTTGCATACTACTTGGTGTTCACACCACTTTCAACTTGGTGGGGAGATGCACTAGAAAGAGTTGGTTGGAATGAGTATATAATTCTTGGTTTAACTATGATAGTAAATTTTGTAACAGAGTTTTTGTATTGCAAATTCTTTGTGTTTAGAGAGAAAAAAGAAAAAGTTGAAACAAAAAGCAAGGAGTAAAATATGGCAAAAGTAGTTATTATTGGTTGTGGCAATGTTGGAATGAGCTATGCTTATTCTCTTGTTTTGTCAAAAAACAAGGTTGATGAAATTGTTTTGATTGACTTAAACAAAGATAGAGCAGACGGTGAAGCTCAAGATTTGAATCATGCCGCAACATACAATTCAAACAAAATTTATGCCAAAGCAGGCGATTACAGTGATTGCGATGGCGCAGACATAATTTGTATTTGTGCTGGAGTACCACAAAAACAAGGTGAAACAAGGCGAGATTTAATTAACAAAAATTATGCTGTTTTCAAAAGCATTATTGGTGAAGTAAAAAAGACAAACTTTGATGGTATATTCCTTGTTGCATCAAACCCACTTGATGTTATGACGTACATCACATACAAGTTATCTGGTTTTCCTTCTTACAGAGTAATTGGCAGTGGAACAGTTCTGGATAGTGCAAGGCTTAGAGGTTTAATTTCCGATGAAATTGGCATTAGCCCAAGAAATATTCATGCTTATGTTATTGGTGAGCATGGCGATAGTGAATTTGTGCCTTGGAGTAATGCAATGATTGGATTAAATACTGCAAAAACATATTTAACTGAAGACCAACGCTCAAGAATTTTGTATAATGTTAGAACAAGTGCTTATGATATTATCAACAAAAAAGGCAACACATGCTATGGCATTGGTGTTTGCCTAACAAATATAACAAATGCAATTCTTGAAGATAGCAATGAAATTATGACAATTTCTGCATACAACAAAGAACACGATATCTATTTTGGTATGCCAAGCATTCTCAATAAACACGGAGTAAAAAAGACATTGTATCTTGATTTAACAAAAGACGAGGCAAACAGGTTAACAGATACAATGAATGCAATAAAAGACACAATAGACCAAATAAAATGGTAGTCAAAGAAATCACTATTTATAGTGATTTCTTTTTTTTATGTACAATTGAATACATATTCAACTATATTAAATTTTTTGATTGTGCATTATGTTTGTGCTAGGTTGCTTTTATTTATATTATTAATGTTGTTGACAAAATTAGACAACAAAATTTTTTTAAATGTCTTGAAAGTGTTTGACTATTTAACATTATCATGTTATATAAATTATGAAAGGAGTAAGAATCATATGCCAAGAGAATTTGATTTTTTGCAGATGAAACATTTGAAAGAAATATGCAAGTCCGACAAAAAGATAATTGTCAGTGGCATAAATAGCAGAGGTGTTCCATTTGCTGTAGAAGGGAAAATCGCACGAGATAATAATGACAGGCCTGGTTTTGGGGAAGATGGCTTAGCAATTGAATTTGGAAAAGTCAGAAGCCCATATTCAAACAAACCACTTTGGACAGCAGTTTACTTTTTGAATATAGATAAGGGAATTTGGAGAAATAACTTAATAGTAGAAAGCATAAAAGATGAAAATGGTAATTTAATTTACTCTGCACAAAACTTCGATGAAATAAAAAACATTGCAGAACAAAACAAAATTGCATATCAAAATCACAACAAAGCGTACTTAATTCATCACAAAGATGTTGTTACCGAAAAACTTGAAGGACTAGTTGGTCACCCAATTATGCTAGATGGCATTGCTGGAGTATTAACAGCAGTTGATTTGATTGATGAAATGGGACAGGCGTGTGCAAAAGTAACTTCAATTGACAACGATGTTGTTTTGGCTGTTAAAAATAATTCTGTTTTGGAAACTGCAGATGAAAATGGTAATCGTTTGCTTGTGGTAAAAAATGACCCATACACAGCAACAGCAATTGCAAAAGAAAATGAACAACAATTGGATTTGTTGAAAAATAGCGAAAGACAAATTTAATAAAAATAATAAATTTAATGGAAAAAGGCACAAAATTGTGCCTTTTTTTCGCAAAATTTTTTAGTTTTATATTTGTGAATAAACTTTTGTGCTAATAATTTTTTGTTTAAATTTTTAATTTTTTATGCTAATATCAAAATAAGGAGATAATATGATTATATCAACAGGGATGAGAACAGATATACCAGCATTTTATGCAAAATGGTTTGCAGGCCGACTAAAAGATGGTTTTGTTTATGTGCGTAATCCATATTATAAAAACCAAGTTACCAAATATGTTCTTAATCCAAAAGTTGTTGATTGTATTTGTTTTTGCACAAAAAATCCAACTCCAATTTTGGAATACCTTGATGGAGAAATAAGTAAATATCGACAATTTTGGTTTGTTACAATCACTGCCTATGGTAAAGATTATGAACCAAATGTTCCAGAAAGAACAAAAGTTATCGAAGCGTTCAAAGAAATTTCAAATAGGGTTGGCCCAAATGCAATACATTGGAGATATGACCCAATATTTTATGGAAATGGATACGATAAACAAAAGCATATTGAAGAATTTACCCAAATAGCAACAGCGCTAAAAGGATACACAAATGAATGTGTTATCAGCATCTTAGATTTGTATGAAAAAGTTAAAAGAAATGCACCAGGAATATATCCACCAAGTAAAGATGAGCAAATTGAACTTGTAAAAGAGCTTGTAAAAATTGCAAATGATAATAATATTAAAATTCGCAGTTGTTGTGAAGGAACGCACTTAGCACCACTTGGAGTTGATGTGTCAGGTTGTCAAACAAAAGAAGTTATTGAAAACGCAATTGGTTTGAAACTAAAAGTTTCAAAAACAAAAAATCAAAGAGCTGTATGTAATTGTCTTTTGGGGAGTGATATTGGAGTTTACAATACTTGTGGCCATCTATGCAAATATTGTTATGCAAATATGGATAAACAAATTGTTTTAGACAATATGAAAAAGCACAATCCAAATTCACCATTTTTGATTGGTGAAAGTGAAAAAGACGATAAAATAACCGAAGCGAAACAAGTGTCATACATAAACTCACAACTTACGTTGTTTTAAATAATAAAAACTGATGTGATATTAATAAAAATTGACTGTTTTTGATATGAAAACAAAACTATTTATGCTATATTTTAAATAAAAGGAAAATTGTTATGATAAAAAAAGAAGAATTAAACTTAACGCAAAACTGGGATAAGGTATTTCCTAAGAATGAGAATGTAAATCACAAAAAGGTAACATTTTTAAATCACTTTGGAATTACGCTTGCAGCAGATTTGTATAAACCAAAAAAATATACTGGGAAGTTGCCAGCAATAGCAGTTTCTGGCCCTTTTGGTGCAGTTAAAGAACAATCTAGTGGTCTTTATGCGCAAGAAATGGCAAATCGTGGATTTTTGACTATTGCATTTGACCCATCATTCACGGGGGAAAGTGGTGGAGAACCAAGATTTATGAATTCTCCAGACATAAATGTTGAAGATTTTCAAGCAGCAGTAGATTATTTGTCAAATCTAGAAGAAGTTGATAGTGATAAAATTTCAATAATTGGAATTTGTGGTTGGGGTGGAATGGCAATTCAAACAGCATGCGTAGACACAAGAATAAAAGCAACTGTTGCTATTACTATGTATGATATGAGTAGAGTTACGGGCAATGGTTATTTTGATGAACAGGACAATGAAGAAGCAAGATATAAAGCGAGAGTGTCCATAAATAATCAGAGAACCATTGATTTCAAAAATGGTAATTATGCTCTTGGTGGTGGAGTTGTTGATGATCCAACTGATATGCCTTGGTTTGTTCAACAATATTACGATTATTATAAAACAGACAGGGGTTATCACAAACGCAGTCTAAATAGCAATGGTGGTTGGAACATTACAGCGGGGACATCACTGCTTAATACAAGATTGTTTGCTTATGCAAATGAAATAAGAAATGCAGTTATGATTGTCCATGGAGAAAATGCTCATTCATTATATTTTGGTCAAGACGCTTTCAAATTATTAAAAGGTGATAACAAAGAATTTTTGTTAGTAAAGGATGCAAATCATTGTGATTTGTATGATGGTGGAGTTAATCACGATAAAATTCCTTTTAACAAAATTGAAGAGTTTATAAGAAAGTATATTTAACATGAAAAGAATTATATGTATATTATTGCTCATTATTTCAGTTTTCTGCCTTGTTGGATGTAATAACACTTATCAAAAAGAAGGTGAGCAAAACATTCAGATTGTGGAGATTGAAAAAATGATTATGAAAATTGACAATCAAACTATTGATATAACTTGGGAAAATAATAATTCCGTAAAAGAGTTGTTTGATTTTGCAAAAGATGGTTTAACAATAAATATGTCAAAATATGGTGGTTTTGAGCAAGTTGGAAGCATTGGTAAAAATATTGATAGCAACAACAAACAAATGACAACTAGTCCTGGTGATGTTGTTTTATACTCTGGAAATCAAATAGTTGTATTTTTTGGTTCGAACACTTGGAGTTATACAAAACTTGGTCACATAAACTTAAATCAAACAGAACTAAATAATTTGTTGAATAAGGAAGGTGTGACATTATATCTTGTCAATATTTGTTAGTATTTAGATATTTCAATCAAACAATTTTTTTATTTAAAACTAAATTTTAATGCCATAAAGGGTAGGGTAATGCATAAAAAAATAGGACTTGTTGTCCTATTTTTGTTTTACAAATTCATTGAATTATTTGATGAGTTTTCCAAGTTGTTTGGTTGTTTTTCAAAACCTTTATATTTGCCATCAAAATCTATAAATTCTGAACAACAATTTGCGAATTTACCAAAATTAACATATTTTTTTATATCAAATGTAAAATCGTCGATTGTTCGATCTGTAAGGTTGTTTTCTTTAAAGTAATTATGTAAGTCACAAGCATCTTTAAAGATTTTTGGGTTCTCTTTCAAGAAAGTTGACCAGTTGTTAGGACCTTGTTTGTCTTTTTCTTCTTGTTCAATGACCAATTTTTGCATCGCTGATTCTATTTTTTTGTAATCATTGACAACATTAATAAGTTGATTATAAGTTCCGGCATTTATCATAAAGTTAATATTTTGTAGTTTGTTTTCCAAATATTCGTTTTCTTTTATTAGGCTATTCTTTTTTGATGTTAAGTGATCTAACCATGATTCTGTTCTTTTGTAGTCGCCTAAACAATTATTGTAGTTGTTAGTTAAAATATCTATTCTATTTGGGGTTAAATTTTTGAAAATTGATTTTTGTGCTTTTGCGAGTTTATCGAATGCTTTCCATCTTAAATTGTCTTTTTGCTTAAGGATAGTTTCCCAATTTTCGATATCTGCTTCTGTGCTAGTTTGGATTGTTTTGTTGTTGATAATTTGTTGCTTTATCTCTTCAATTTCAAAAGGTCTGTTGTCAAAGCTTAAATTGTTTTCTGCCAAAAACTTTTTATAATCTTCAACTTTTGATGTTAATTTACTCATTTTTGCCAAATTCCCAAATCTATAATGTCTGTAATTTTTTAGCAAATTATCAAATTTTGTTAAATCGGGCTTTTGGGTTTTGAAATTTGAAACAGTTTTCAAAATCATCTCTTTTCTTTCTTTAATCATAATATCTTCAAAAAAGCCTTCAAAATTTAACCCGTCTTTGCTTTCCGAGTTATTTTCTTGACTTTCTTTCATACTGTTAATTTCTTCTTCAAGTTGCTTTATTTTTTTTTCCTGTTCTCTAATTTCTCTTTCTTTATCAGTGTAATTCATCAATAGAAGACCAGCAAGACCCATCCAATCAGTTTCCATACAATACACTCCTTATTAATTTTTATTATATAAGGTAAATCAGTTTTTGTCAATATCCCAAATTAATATAATTTATTATAGTTTTAATTGAAGAAAAGGGGATAAATTCTATAGACAATAAAAAAGTTGCTTTTTGAGTAACAACTTTTGATGGCGGAAAGGACAGGGGCGACGCATGAAGAAAAGTTGCCGGTGGCAAGTTTTTAGCCAAAGCCGGGAGAAACTATGTTTCGGCCAGCCCGACAAGGGTTGAACCAAGGAGCAGGTTCAAATCCTGCAGATAATAAAAAAAAGTTGCTTTTTGAGTAACAACTTTTGATGGCGGAGCCAACGCCTTTTTATACGAAACAAAAATGCAATAAAAATTATGGAACTTTTTAATTATTTTATGGTAACAGTCCACCCAAAGAAAGATTTGTATATCCCCAATAACTACTTTTACTATCATACATATCTAAAACCGATTGAAAAAATCCTACATTTGATCTATAATTTGTAGCTGCTAAATGTTGTGCATCTGAAATCATTGAATTTGGAAAGGTTGAAGCAGTATATGAAAGATAATATGTGCTATCGGTTAAAGTTTGTGCATTGATAGTGCCTTCCATTTGATAACTAGTATTTGAAGAAACAACTTTATAATTCATTCCCCAATTATAATGCCCATTGGAATTATCATAATATGTTATAAAAAACAATATTACTGAACTTGTTGTTTTAGTAAATGAAACTTCAACTCTATTTTGATTTGGTTTGTATGTCCATAAAATATCAAAGGGTGATGCAGTTTCTGTCCAACCATAGTAATTTGATGTTTGGACATAATTAGCATTTTCAACCATATAATTCTTTAATTCATTAAAGTAATTTATTCCACAGACACTACAATGGCCTACGCCAGAGTGATTTTTAGTTTTTTCTATATAGTTGTCCCTATATGTATCATAGCATTTTTCACAAGTATGTAAATCATAACCTTGATTTGCACATGTAGGATTTATTGTTGTTATTATATAACTATGTTCACATTGAACAGGGTATTGTACATCGTTAGCACATCCGGCAAATAATGTCATTGAAAATATGAAGCATAATATTATTGAATAGATTTTTTTCATATTATTCTCCTTTCGTGCATTATAGCACAAATACAATAATATTCCAACTTATTTTTCTTAATCCCTTTATAGAACTATTGAGCTTTTTTCATTCATAATTCACTACAATTCCAAAGCAATCCCATAAATATAAATACGAAACAAATCCTAACGGCTGTTTCGTATGATTTTCTCTTGGCGGAAAGGACAGGGGCGACGCGTGAAGAAAAGTTGCCGGTGGCAAGTTTTTAGCCAAAGCCGGGAGAAACTATGTTTCGGTCAGCCCGACAAGGGTTGAACCAAGGAGCAGGTTCAAATCCTGCAGATAATAAAAAAAAGTTGCTTTTTTAGTAACAACTTTTGATGGCGGAAAGGACAGGATTTGAACCTGCGGTGGCTTTTAACACCACAGCCGCTTTCCAAGCGACCACATTAGACCACTCTGACACCTTTCCATAGTCAAAAAAAGAATAGCATATTTTTGTTGTTTTGTCTATTATTCTTGACAAAAATAAATTAAATAACTAACATTGTTGTTAGGTAGGTGAATATATGGATGATTGTATTTTTTGTAAAATAATTAAGGGAGAAATTCCATCATATAAAATTTATGAAGATGAGTACACATATGCATTTTTGGATATTGCAGGTGATGTTGACGGTCACACTTTGGTTATACCAAAACAGCACTGCACAAACATTCTTGATTGTGATGAGCAAACACTTGCTCATGTTATGCAAACAGTAAAAAAGATTTCCAATCACTATGTGTCAGATTGTGGATATAATGGGGTTAACATAATCAATGCAAATGACAAATCGGCACAACAAAGTGTCTTCCATTTACACTTTCATATTATTCCAAGAAAGACCAATGATGGTGTTGATGGCTTTCCACATTTTGATGGTGCAAAGAATGACATCAAAGATATGCACAAATTATTAAAAATGGATTAAAATGTTTATAAATTAACAAAAAACACGCAATTTTGCGTGTTTTTTTGTGTTTTTATAGTAATTTTACAAGTTATCTTTGTTTTCAACTCTTGATGTTGCAAGTGCAAGGGAACCTGGTCCAATGTGGCAAGCAACACTAAGTGATAGTGGATCCACAAATTCAATTTTTATTCCTGGAAAAGCTTTTTCAACTTCTGCTCTAAACTTTTCTGCTTCTTCTGGTGCATTTGTGTGAGCAATGGAAAGAACCATTTCACCCTTGTCATAAAAATCTTTTAATGTTGTGTTCAAGTCATTTCTTATTGCAGCAATCATTCTTTGCTTTGCTTGACCAAAACTAAGTACTTTTGCATAGGCATCAAGTTTTCCACCATGAATTTGTAAAATTGGTTTTATGTTAAGCATTGTTCCAAGTAGGGCACCAGCTGCTGTAACTCTGCCACCACGTTTAAGGTACTTTAGAGTTGCTACTGTTATGTAAATACTTGAATGTGAAGA
>DBWI01000002.1:43968-78063 GCA_002308915.1 Christensenella sp. UBA1242
AGTTCAATTGCTTCATAAACACTTTGTTTTTGTGTAACAGATATTCTTTTGTTATCAACAACAAAAACTTTATTTTTATATTCTTTTTCTGCATGTTCAATGCAAGCAGCACAAGAACCACTTAGCCCACTTGACATTGGAATATACACAACTTCATCATGATTTTTTAGTGCATTATCCCAAACTTCTGCAACAGCAAAAGGTGATGGCTGAGATGTTGATATTGCTTCATTTGATTTTAATTTTTCGTAAAAATCATCTTGGGTTAAATTAATATCTTCAAAATATTCTTCTCCGTTTATTATAAAAGGCATTGGCACAACAAATAAATCTTCATTTTGTTCTGTTAGGCTTATACCTGAATTACTATCAGTTACAATTGCAACTTTTAACATATTTTCTCCTTTGTATTTTACGCTTCATTATACATAACACCTAAAATTTTAACAAGCATTTTTTGATAGTTGCTAATTTTTTTTTTATTGTCAAATAATTAGTATTAAAATTTAACTATAACAAAAATATATTGCATTTTTTATTTATATATGATAATATATACTTGCGAGGTGAGTAATGATTTTAGATGAAATAAAAAAAGCAAACATTCAAGCAATCAAAGATAAGGATACAGTAGCAAGAAGTATTTATAGTGTGCTTCTTAACAAGTTTATGCTTGAAAACATAAAAAAGAGAGAACAGGGAACAGAAGTAACAGATGTTGACGCTGTTCAAATTTTGCAAAAGTCAATTAAAGAATTAACAGAAGAAATGGAAAACTACAAAAAAGTTGGCAACCAAGCAGAAGCTGACACAATTGCAACTCAAATTGCTATTGTTGAAAAGTATCTTCCAAAAATGATGAGTGAAGATGAAATCAAACAAGTTATATTGTCTTTGCCTGACAGAACAATTCCAACAGTTATGAAGCATTTCAAACAAAACTATGCAGGCAAGTGTGATATGCGTCTTGTTCAAGAAGTGCTCAAAAATATTTAGGTGAATATGAACATATATGCAATTAGTGATTTACACTTGTGTATTAGTGGTGCAAAGCCAATGGAAATATTTGGAGATGGCTGGTCAAATTATTTAGAAAAAATAAAAGAAGATTGGAACTCCAAAGTTAATGATGATGACATTGTTCTTGTCGCAGGTGACATTTCTTGGGCAATGAAGTTAGAAGAAGCGATATTAGATTTAAAGTATTTTGAAGAACTAAAAGGGACTAAGATTTTGATTAGGGGTAATCATGATTATTGGTGGCAAAGTATTTCAAATGTAAGGGCAGCACTTCCAAAAAATGTTTATGCACTGCAGAATGATGCAATCAAGTTTGGCAAGTATGTTATTTGTGGAACTCGTGGCTGGACTGTTCCAGATTCATCATTCGAAGATGCACAAGATGAAAAAATATATAAGCGAGAGTATTTAAGGCTAGACATGGCACTTTCTAGTGCAAAAAGATTATGTGAAGATGGTGATGAGATTATTTGTATGCTCCATTATCCACCATTCAATCATAACAAAGAATATAGTGATTACATCGGGCTTATGCAAAAGTATGATGCAAAAATTTGTGTTTTTGGTCATATTCATTCACACATTGGGAACTATAAATTATATGAAAATTTGTATAACTTAAACTTATATTTAACATCATGTGATTTATGTCAAAACAAACTAATAAAGATTTCATAATAAAAGGAGATTAATATTATGGATGAAGGTATGATTTTATTAATTCTTAATATCTTCTTTGCAGTATCTTTGGTGATAGGCTTTTTTATAGGTTTTGCCAAGGGACTCAAAAAAGCAGGATTAAGAATTGCATTCTTCTTTGTTGCAGTTTTGGTATCAGCAATTTTGGCACCAATACTTGCAAAAATTGTGCTTAACATTCACATTCCATACAATGGTTCAAGTATGTCAATAAGTGATGTTATACTATCAATAATTAAACAGTCGGAACAAGTAAGAGAAATTTTGGAAGCTAGTCCAACTCTAGAAACATTGGTTCAAAACTTACCACTTATGGTTGGTAATATTGCAATGTTTATTGTCTTAACTTTTGTATTAGGTTTCTTCTCTTGGATTATTTACCTTATTGTTGCATCAATAGCATTCAAAGGCGACAAAAAGGTTAACAAGGCAGGTAATGTTGTAAGAAAGAGCAAAAAGTTTAGACTTTTGGGTGGATTGATTGGTGCAGCTCAAGCATTAGCTGTTTTGTTTATTCTATTTTTCCCATTTACTGGTGCAATTGGAATACTTAATGAAGTATCAACAAACGCTCCACAACAAGAAGTTTCTGCAGAATATGTATATGCAGAAGGCGAAGAAGTAGCAGAAAAAACAGAAACAGGAATGCTTGTTGACAAATATTTGCCAGATATTGCAAAAACAATCATTGGCGCAGTTAACAAATCAGTTATCTACAAAGTAAACGGAGTAGGTGGCCTTGATGGGGCAATGATTAACTCTATTTCTGCAGTAAAAGTAAATGGAACAAAAATCTTCTTAAAAGATGAAGTTGTTAGCATAGCAAATGTATATAATAGCATTGGATTTGTTCTTAACATAGATTTCAGTGATTTGAACAATTTGAAAACATTAGACTATGACAGATTAATTAATGCAGTAAATTATGCATTTGAATCAAATATTCTAAAGGTTACAATTCCAGAAGTAACTGATTATGCTTTCAACAAAGTATTAGAAAATGAGACAGTAGCTTCTAGTCCAGATTACACACAATTGCTCACTGCAATCAAAACAGATATGACTGCAAATGATCAAATTGTTGCAAATCTTAAGAATGATATTGTTTCTGGATTAAAAACATTAAAGATATTGGCAAAATCACATGTACTTGACAATGTTCCTCTAAACAGAGAAAGAGAAATAACAAATGATGACATAAAAGCAATTTTGAATATTATGTCAGCAAATCAAAAGAGAGTACTTAATGATGTTGTTGATGAAATGTTAAATTCAAAAGCATTGGACAAAGGTTTGTTATTTGTAATGAACAAAGGTCTTGATTTTGTTGATGAAAGATTACAAGCTGATGTTTCTGAAGAAGAAAAAATTGATATTGGCAGACTTAACTTAAATGATTCAAATGTAATCATCAAAAAAGCAGAAATTGTTAGTTTGCTTAGCAGTGCAGTTAATGTTTTAAACGAAACAATTGATGCAAACTTTGAAGAAATAAAAGATGATGTTAAGTTAGTATTTGACCTTAACTTGAACGCAATAATAAATAACATTGGTTCACTTATGAATGCAGTTCAAAACATGTCAATATTCGAAACAACACACATCTATAACAACTTGTTAGATGTTCTTAACAAATCAGAATATTCAAAATATGTAGATTTTGACGTATTAAAACAAAGCAACATCTGGACAAGTGAAACAAGTTTACTTGCTGAGTCTGTTGGAAGAATAAAAGATTCAACGATTTTAAGTTATGTTCAAAAAGATGGTGATGGATACAAAGTTGAACAAGCCGATATAACTAATATATTTACAAAGCTTGCTTATATCAACAACATCAATGGAAGAAATACAACAACAATAAGATTAATTGTTGAACCATTATACAATAGCAAATCATTAAGAAAATTGTTGAACTTTGGTTTAGATAACCTTGGAAATGTAATAAATGATTTTGGCAAGAACTTGGGTGAAGAAGTTGTTCTTGGTGACGTAAACTATGATAAGTTATACACAGAAACAGAAAAAGAGAATTTCTTATCATTACTTGACAACATTGTTCTTTATGCAAAAGATGTTGATATAGATGAGTTGCAAGAAAATGCTTTAACAACACTCTTAGGTTCAAACTTGTCAAGACTTGGAAATTGCTTAGATTCAGTAAAAGCAACTTCATTATTTGCAGATACTGTAGAAGATGGTGTTGTTACAAAAGGTATTTACACAAACCTTATTGAAGCATTAGAAAACAACGATTATTCAGAATTTGTTAATTTTGCATCATTCTTGGAAGATGATTTCTCATTCAATACTGAGTTGTCAGGTCTTCAAAGTACAATAGATGTTTTACTCAACAAAATTATTGTTGATAACGAACAAGAATATAATTTGCTTTCTTATATAACAGAAGTTGGTAATTTTGAAGAAGTATTCAAACAAGTTTCAAGTGAAGATTTAAGGGCAATCTTTACTCCACTTATGAACAGCAAAATGTTTAGCCCAATCGGAACACTTGTAATAAACAAAATCAACGAACAAATCAAAAATATTGTTGGTGAGTTTGGTGAAGATATTGATATTAATATTGATATTTCTAATCTTACAGAAGAAGAAGTTGAAGAAATTATTGATATTGTTGAAACAGTAACAGAAGTTATTGATGAAATAACAAGTGATGACTTTAGTGTTGATGACTTTATGACAGGTGATAATGCAGATAAAGTTGCTGAGTTACTTGATAAACTTCAAAATAATGCAAATAATGAAGGTGCATTCACAGAAGCATACAATGCATTCCTTGAATATGCACAAAACGATCCAACAATCGGTGCAATGTTGCAAGAAGAACTTCAAGATCCATCTAACTACAAGACAGATGACAATGGCAATATTATGTTTGTTGTTGACCAAGATGGTAACCCTGTTCTTGATGAACATGGTAATCCACAACCAATTATTGATTGGGTTTCTGTTATTGCAAAACTTAAAGTTAGATTAGCAAATGACTAACATAAAAGGAAAAAAAATTGGAATTTAATCACAAACCAATAATGTTAAATGAAATACTGTCAGGCTTAAATATCAAGCCTGACGGTATTTATATTGACTGCACAATTGGTGGTGCAGGACATTCAAAAGAAATTGCAAAGCGTTTAAATGACAAGGGATTACTCATTGGCATAGACAAAGACCAAGAAGCCCTTGATGTTTGCAAGCAAAGATTAAAAGAGTTTAATAATGTAAAACTTGTTAAATCTGATTTTAAAGATGTTGAACAAGTTCTTAACAATTTGTGTATAGACAAAGTTGATGGAGTACTCATTGACCTTGGAGTTAGTTCCTATCAAATAGACAATCCAGAGCGTGGTTTTAGCTTTAGATTTGATGCTCCACTAGATATGAGAATGGATAAAACCCAACAGCTTTCAGCATATAATGTTGTTAATGAATATTCACTTTCTCATCTAACAAGAATAATTAAAGAATATGGAGAAGAAGAATATGCTTCAAGCATTGCCAAAAATATTGTTGCTGCAAGACCAGTAAAGACAACAAAACAACTTGCTGAAATTATAGAAAAAAGTATGCCAGCAAAAGTTGTATTCAGGCGAAATGGTGCACACAAAAAGACTTTTCAAGCCATCAGAATTGAAGTAAACAAAGAACTTGACAGATTATTTGAAACAATAAATTATTTGATTGAAAAACTAAACAGCAAAGGAAGAATTGCAATTTTAACATTCCATTCACTAGAAGACAGAATTGTAAAAAATTCATACAAAATTGCATCAACTGGTTGTATTTGTCCACCAAAAACTCCAATTTGTATTTGTGGACACAAGCAAATAGCAGAACTTGTCAACAAAAAGCCAATAATGGCAAGTGAAGAAGAACAAAAAGAAAATCCACGTTCCACTTCTGCAAAATTGCGTATTTTGGAAAAAATTTGATATTGACAATAATGTATACTTGTAATATACTTATATTAGTAGATTTTAAAAGGATTGGATATTATGAAAATTGTAGATAAAGCAATAGAAAATGTAAAAGAACTTGGCTATGATTTGCCACAAGAAACAATTAACAAGTATGTTGAATATGCAATCAAGTACACAAATCCAGAACTTGCATATGAACTTTCTTGTTTAGTAGATGTTGTTGATGTAAAAACAAGAAAAAAGCTTGAAGTTGTTGTTCTTAAATCAATGAATTCACAATTTGCGTACAAATATGCTCTTGACATTCCAGGTGCAAGCGTAAAACATCATGAAATGGTTATTCTCAAGAACAAAGATTTGTTGTATGCTTGTGATTTTGCTTGTGATGTATATGGAGCAGACATCGACAAACTTCAACAACTAATTATAGACGCAAACGATCCAAAATTTGCATATCTTTTTGCCAATTATGTAGAAAAAGCAAATTACAAGGTATTAGGTCAAATTGTCGGTAATTCAAAAGATGAAAACTTAATTCGTAAGTTTATGGAAATTGATGGCGTAAACAAAAAGGATATGTTTGGCTATCTTGGAAGAGCAGTAAAATCTTCAAAGAGCAAAACAAGCGAAGGCGGAATTTCAAGATAAAAAATTTTTGGAGTTATTTATGAAAAATAATAATTTACCAACAGGTGACATTAGGTCACAATATGTTTTACCAATTTATGAACACATAAAGGTAAATGGATACGATTATCTAAAAATCAAATGCTTTGTTGGATACAAAGTTGTTGCATATAAGTACAAAAAACATATAGAAAAAGCACTTCTAAAAGTTAAAGTATTAACAGGTAGTGATGCAGGAAGTACATACAAAGGTAAATATGTTTTTGCAACTGATGATGCATATAACGAAGAATTTATGTTAAAGTTTGGCGAATATCAAAGTCAAGACAAATTGTATATTTTTGAGCATGGTGGCGATTATTTTTTACATGATTACAATTTTGATAGTTTAAGAATACATCATTTTAATGAAGATGAAAAAGAATATGCTTCAACACAAATAAGCCTTTCAAGATATACAACAATTGATGAACTTGAAAAAATCCAAGAAGAATATAATGCAGGTATTCAAAAACTAATTAATACAGAAAAGCAAAAAGAACAAAAAACAGACAATATTTTTTAATAAATAGTATATAAAAGGGAGAAAAAAATGGAAGAAAACAAAGTTCCAGCAGGATATATTGAATCAAAGTATGTTTTACCAATATATGAACATATTGATGTCAACAAACAAAGTTTTGTTAAAATTAAGTATTTTATCGGGTATCAAGTTGTTCTTAAAAAATCAAAAGAAAGACACAACAAACACCTAGAAAAAGCTGTACTAAAAGTTAAGGTTTTAACAGGTAGTGATGCTGGTATGGTTTATGATGGAAAATATATTTATGCAACAGATGGTGCATATCAAGAAGATTTTATGCTTATGTTTGCCAATGAAAATTGCAATGACAAAGTATATTTATATGATAGAGATGGTGAGCACTTGTTACATGATGATAGATTAGACAGAAATTTGTGGACACATGTTTTCATGAAAGATGGACGCATTGGTGCATCAAACAGAATTGTTATGCCAGAATATGTTACAGCTAAGGAATTACAAGAAATACAAGACAGATACAACCAAAGCACTCAAACACTTATAGATATAGAAAAGTCAAAAAACACAATCAAAACTGACAGCATATTTTAATTAGGAGAAAGTTATGAAAAAGACTGGAATATTACCAAAGGGCAAAGTTGATATGAGATTTGTTTTGCCAATATTCAGAGTAATTACCATAGATAACAAAGAGTTTGCAAAACTTGAATATTTTGTTGGCTACAAGTTAGAAAACACAAAAGAAGTTAAGTTTACAAAAACAGAAGGCTCTTACTTAGAAAAATCAAAATTGCTCATAAAAGTTCTTACTGGTGAACAAAAAGGCTATCTCTATAAAGGGAAATTTAATTGTTTGTATGCATACAGCTTTGATGAAATTTCTTTTGGAAAAGTTGAAAAGTATGTTAAACCAGAAAAAGTTGATGGTGTTTGGTATCTAAAAGGTATGGATGATTTATACACTTTATCAAAGTACCAAAATCATGAACAAATGGAAAAGTTCTTTACTAATTATCCCAAAACTGCAACTTGGCAAGAATTATCAGATATGGTTGCTGCTCAAAATATTGAACTTGAAGAAATGATGAGAGGGGCAAGAATGGAACTTGCTGCCAAAGTAGCAAAAAGACAAAAAATCGAAAAAGAAAACAATAAGATATTTGAATAATAATTCAATAATCAAAAAAAACTCTGCGCAAAGAGTTTTTTTGTTGTCAAAACACTATTTGTGTGTTAATATATTGTTATAAAAATCAATTAAAAGGAGTAAGTATATAATGAACGAAGATGACAGACTTCAAAGTATCCGTGGTTATTCAACAACAACTGTTCTAGAAAGAGAAGAGCAGGTTCAACAACCAACAAAAGATACTTTGCCAGAGTTAAATCTTTTTTCTAGCAGTGCATTAAATCAAACCATAGTTTCACAGCCAGAAACAAAGCTAGTTCAACAGACTACTCCTGCTATTGACACAGAAACATCAGACAAGGTCAAAAGAGATAACGAAAAATTAGAAAAACTAAAACAAAAAATTGAGCAAGAAAGACAAGAAAATGCTCAAAAACTTGAGTTAGAAAGACAAAGAATGGAACAAGAACAACAACAGCAAGCCGAGGAACAACAAGTTCAAATGGACGAAGAAGAAATTGAAGAACAAGTTGAAAGTTTGTATAATTCAAGTTTAAGTATAGAAGCAAGTGGCGAAGAAAATGAAGAATTAAGTGCAATGGCAAAAGATAAGTCAAAAAGCTACAAGTTTAGATTTAGACTTATGACAGGTGTTTTTGTTTCCATTGTTGCAATTCTTTCTGGTTGGCTTATTGGCAATGCCGTTCAAATTTCAGAAACAACTTCTCAAATTGCCACAGAAGTTGCTCAAGGTGAAGAATATAATGTAAATATTGCAAAATATTTGCAAAAAATTGCAAGCCTTGATGGAAAAGCAAAAGATACTCCACCAGATGCCGAAAGTGGTTCATTGCTTCCAATTGAAGAAGTAATTCCATTAACACCACAACCACTTGAAGAGCCAACAGAGTATGAACAACAATCAAATTGGTTTGATAAAATATGTAACTGGTTCAAAAATCTTTTCGGGGGTTAAAAGTGGACCAAGAGTTTACACTACATTCATTACGAAAGAGGATATCCGCATTTATAATTGCGATATCCTTTCTTTTTTTTGCAATAATTGTTAGGTTGTTTATTGTGCAGGTGCTTGATGCAAAAAGATTGCAAACAAAAGCATATGGACAGTGGACAAGGGATTTGCCAATAGTTGCTGAGCGTGGAAAAATTTATGATTCCAATGGTGCAACTTTGGCAGTATCTTTTACAACATACAACATTTATGTTCGTGGCAGGGAAATCAAAGATGTAGCAAAGGTGGCAAGTGTACTTTCTCAAAAGCTAAATATGAATTATAATTTAATATATAATAAGATATCAATAAAAAATGTTTCAGAAATTCTTGTAAAATTGCAGGTAGATAGCACAATTGCCAAAGATATAGCAAACCAAAATCTTGATGGCGTTTATTTTGGTGAAAGTGTAAAAAGATATTATCCATATGGCGACAGATTAACTCAAGTTTTGGGTTTCACAACAGTAGATAATGTTGGGCAAGCAGGAATTGAAGCATATTTTAATGACATTTTGAGTGGTATTGATGGCAGTTATCTTGTTCAAAGTGATTTGCAAGGCAAAGAAATAAAAAACAGTTTGCAAACTTTTTCTTCAAGCACTGGTGGAGATAACATCTATTTGACAATCGACATAAACATTCAAGGAATAGTAGAAAATGTAATAAAAAAAGCATATGATGAGCAAAAAGCCAAGTCTGTATCTTGTATAATAATGAATCCCAAAACTGGAGAGATTATTGCAAGCAGTACAAAGCCGAGTTTTGACCTAAACGACATTCCCCGGGACAATACTAGTGGATTAATGGAAATGACAAAGAACAAACTTGTTGTTGATATTTATGAGCCTGGCTCAACGTTTAAGATTTTAACAATGTCATCAGCACTCGAAAGTGGAAATGCACATCTAACAGACCATTTTTATTGTGGTGGAAGTAGCGTTGTTGATGGTCAAAAAATCAAATGTTGGAAAACAAAAGGACATGGCTCACAAGATTTGACAACGGGATTAGTAAATTCTTGTAACTGTGTTTTTATGGCACTAAGTCAAAGAATGGGCGTAAATACATTTTATAATTATCTAAAAAAGTTTGGTTTGGGGCAAAAAACAGGCGTCCAGATTGCATCAGAAAGCAGTGGTATACTGATGAATCAAAAGTATGTAAAAAATGTTGATTTGGCTCGTATTGGCTTTGGGCAAGCAGTTGCAGTAACACCACTTCAACTGATAACAGCAATTTCTGCAGCAGTCAATGGTGGAACATTATTCACTCCAACAATAATAAAAAAGACAACTTCTTACAATAACCAAAACAAAAGCGTGCTAGAGCCAAAAGCCAAAAACAATGTGATATCAAAATCAACTTCACAAACACTAAATGAAATGCTCAAAAAAGTAGTAAACAAAGACCAAGAATATTCTTTTATTGCAGGTTATGATGTAGGTGGCAAAACTGGAACAGCGCAAAAATACGAGAATGGCACTATTGCAAGAGGGAAGTACATTTCTAGTTTTGTTGGAACATATCCAGCCAGCAATCCAGACTATGTAATGCTTTTGCTTGTAGATGAGCCGGGAGCAGGAGCATATTATGGAAGTGTTGTTGCAGCACCTTATGGCAAACAAATATTCTCTAGTATATTTGAATATCTAAATGAAAATCCAATTAAACAAGTTGAAGTTCAAACTTTAGAAATGCCAAATCTTGTTGGTAAATCATTATTGGAAGCAAGCATAGAGCTCAATAATTTGGGGATATCATACGAAGTAGATGGTGATGGTGGAATAATAGCCAAACAACTTCCACCAGCTGGCACAATAATAGAAAAGACTGACACGATTTTACTTATAACAGATTAAAAGAAATTGAATGTTATTGTTTTATAACATTCTTTTTTTTATTAGAAAGAAAAATTTTTATTAAATTTCAAAAAAAAATAAAGGAAATTTTTATTAAGTGTCGAATAATGTTATTGAATAGCTTTTATAGAGGTTTTTTTGAACACAAAAGGTTTTGACAATAATTTTATTGAGTTAGTTAAATCAAAAAATGATATTGTGACTGTGATGTCGCAATATTTAACTATGCAACAAAAAGGCAAAAACTTTTGGACATGCTGTCCTTTCCATAACGAAAGAACACCTTCAATGGCAGTAAATCCTTATGAGCAGTATTATCATTGTTTTGGTTGCAAAGAGCATGGTGATGTAATAACATTTGTTCAAAAAATGGAAAGTTGTGATTTTATGACAGCACTAGAAATTCTTGCCAAGAATGCAAACTTGGAAATTCCTAGCAATGTTATGGATTCAAATGTAAAAGACAGGAAGCGTCAAAAAGATGCAATACTTCAAATATTAGATGCAGCATACAAGCACTATGAAGAAAATTTATACAAGCCAACAAGCAAAGCTGCACAAGAATACATAAAAAAGCGAAAATTAACAAACAGTTCGCTCAAAACTTTTCATATTGGATATAGCGAAAATCGCTTCGAAATGATTAAATATCTAAGGGGTAAGGGATTTTCTTATGAAGACATAAAAGCAGCTGGCATTGCAGAGCAAAATGGCACAAATGACTATGTTGACACAATGGGTGGAAGACTTATGTTCCCAATATTCAATATTCATGATGAATGTATTGGGTTTAGTGCAAGAAGTTTAGTGCCAACAGACTTTGCAAAATACAAAAATTCAACAAATAATTTGGTTTTTGACAAGAGTAAAAATTTGTTTGGAATAAACATACTCAAAAAACTAAAGCAAGAGCACAAACTTAGTTATATATTGCTTGTTGAAGGGCAGATGGATGTTATTGCACTCAACAAAGCAGGGTTTGAAAACAGTGTGGCATGTCTTGGCACCGCACTAACGGAGTTCCATACAAAAACATTAAAATACATCTGTGAAGATATAATCATCTCACTGGACGGAGATAGTGCAGGGCAAAATGCAACAATAAAAGCAATCAACACATTAGTTCAAGGTGGAATGAATGTAAAAGCAATAAAAATTCCAGAAAACAAAGACCCAGATGAATACATAAACGAGTATGGCAAAGAAGCTTACCAAAAACTTCTTGATGAAGCAAAAGATTATGTGGAGTTTTTGATTTATAACAAACTTGAAAAGTTTGATTTGAATAAAGTTGACCAAAAGGCAGGTTTTTTGAATGCTTGTTTGGAAATACTTAATGGTATAGCAACAAACAGTGAAAAACAAGTATATTTGGAAGTAATAAAAAATCTAACTGGAATTCCAATTGATGTATTAAAAAGAGATTTGGTTGACAAAAAGTTTGTTCCAAAAGTTGAGGACAAGCAATTGGATTATTTTGAAGATGCCGAAGTAAAATCAATTAAGTTTATTATGGCAAGTCTATGTCACAAAAAAGAATATGCAAATTTTTATTTTGACTTAGAAAAATATCTAAAGAACCCAACATTAAGACAACTATATCAAACATTAAAGGAATATAATCAAAAAGGCGAACAGTTTTTAATTAGTTATTTGTATGATATGTTTGATGTAGAAAATGAAGCATCAATAAAAGATATTATTGAATACAACTTTAACGATGTGCCAAATGCAGAAGAATATTACAAAGCTTGTGTTTGGAAAATTCGTGAAAGTTATCTAAAACAACAAATAAAAGAATTAACGGAAAAAAGCAAAAACATAGAGGACACAGCACAAAGGCTAGAAGTTCTCAAAGAAGTAGACAAAATACAGAAAAAACTAAGGAATAAAATTTTGGAGGATTAAATTGAGAGAGAAGATAGAACTTGAACTTAAAAAATTGTTAGAAATAGGAACAAAAAAAGGTTCATTAAATGAAGAAGATATTATGTTTCGTTTGTTAAAATATGATGCAACAGCTGAAGAAATTGAGCAAGTTGTGCAAGTTATCGAAGGTTCAAATATCAAAATAATAAAAGCAGAAAACCCAGATATCGAAAAGGAAAACTTTGATGATATTGTTTCTCAAGTTAGTGTTGATGACCCAGTAAAAATGTACTTAAAAGATATTGGAAAAGTTCCACTTCTTTCTAGTGATGAAGAAATTGAACTTGCAAAGAGAATGATAGAAGGTGATGAGTACGCAAGAGCAAAATTGAGCGAAGCAAACCTTAGACTTGTTGTTAGTATTGCAAAACGTTATGCAGGAAGAACAAGTATGCAATTTTTGGATTTAATCCAAGAAGGAAATATTGGACTTTTGAAAGCTGTTGAAAAATTTGACCACACAAAAGGATTTAGATTTTCAACATATGCAACATGGTGGATTCGCCAATCAATCACTCGTGCAATGGCAGACCAAGCAAGAACAATAAGAATTCCTGTTCATATGGTAGAAACAATTCACAAATTAACAAGAGTAAAACGTCAATTACTTCAAGACCTTAACAGGGACCCAACAATAGAAGAAATTGCAAAAGCAATGGATGTTTCTGAAGAAAAAGTTGCAGAAATACAAAAAATTGCACAAGAACCAATTTCTCTTGAAAATCCAGTTGGTGAAGAAGAAGATAGCAAAATGGCAGACTTCATCGAAGATGAAACAGTAAAATCACCAGTTGAAGTTGCAACTCAAAACTTACTTCGTGAACAACTTCTTTCTGTTATAGAAACATTAACTCCAAGAGAACAAAAGGTAATAAGATTAAGATATGGACTAGACGATTCTCATCCAAGAACATTGGAAGAAGTAGGTAGGGAATTTAATGTTACTCGTGAAAGAATTCGTCAAATTGAAGCAAAAGCTTTGCGTAAATTGAGAAATCCAAATAGAAGTAAAAAACTAGTTGACTTTATGGAATAATATAGTTAACATAAATCGGGAGTAAAAATGAAAATAGATAAAATATTAGAATATCAAAAGCGAGATTTTGAAGTTATAAAACTCGAAAGACAATTGCTTTCTAGTGAAGACAGAAAAGTTTATCGTGCAATGATAGATGTAGTTAATGTTGCACAAAATAATTCAAATGCACTAGAAAAAGAAGCAAGCAATCTTAAAAAAGAATACGACAATTTGCTAAAGACATATAATGAAAACCTAAAAAATTGCAATGCAATGGCAAGAAAAGACTTAAATAATGTAACAGAAGCAGATTTGCAAAATTTGGGTAAGGTTTCAGAAGTTTTAATAAAAAATCTTTCTGTTATAGAAAAAAAGTTATTTAATATTGCAGAAAGAATAAATGTTTGTCTTAACCAATTTGACGCAACAAAGAAAAAGTATTCAGAAGCAAGAGCAAAATATAATGACCACAAGCAAAAATATGACAAACTTGCAAGTGAAATCAATCCCAAAATTGAACAAGCAAAGCAAGAATTACAAAAGTTGGAAAGTGGAATTGATGAAGTGTTGCTTGCAAAATACAAACAACGCAGAGCAGACAAAATATTTCCAATTTATGTACCATTAACAGACAAGGCATGTGGTGGTTGCAGGATGGAAATTCCATCAGCTAGTTTAGAAAAACTCAAAAAAGATGGATTTTTGGAATGTGAACATTGCAGAAGAATAATATATTTTGATGAAAAGAATAATTAAAAAAATCCACAAATGTGGATTTTTTTATTGTTTTTTATTATGTTTTGCAATTTCATTTGTTGCCAAAAAGTCGCATCTGTTATTAAATTCATTATCTGCATGACCTTTAACTTTGAACCAGTGAACAGTGTGAATTTGTAGCAGTTCCAAAAGTCTAGTCCAAAGGTCAACATTTTTAACATCTTTTTTATTTGCATTTCTCCAGTTGTTAAGTTGCCATGATGTAATCCATCCTTCAGTAAAGGCGTTAACAGTATATGCTGAGTCAGAATACAAATCCACTTCGCAAGGCTCTTTTAGTGCTTCCAAACCCTTTATTACAGCCATTAGTTCCATTCTATTATTCGTTGTGTTGTCTTCAAATCCAGACAACTCTTTTTTTGCTCCATTATATTGCAACAAACAACCCCAGCCACCTTGGCCAGGATTTCCAGAGCATGCACCATCTGTATATATAGTTACTTTTTTCATATATCTAATTATCTAATAAAAAAAAATATAAGTCAATAAATTATAAAAAAAAGAAAGTAAACAAAATACTTTCAATTTTTTTGTATAAAAAAAGTGGCAAAGCGCCACTATTTTTTAAAATATTGTCATTATCAAACCAACCATAATCATGCAAAGTGCAATTCCAAGTAATGATAAATACAATGGATCGTTTGCTGCTGGTTTTTGTTTTCTTGCAACTTTTGCAATTTTTCTTGAAAGAACAGCAAGTGCAAGACCAAGTGCTGCAACAACCATTCCGGCAAGTTTATTTGGTGTTTGTAAAAACTCTAATAATGTTTGTTCTAATAATAATGCTAACATTTATTCCTCCTAACTCTGTTTTAATTATAGCACTAAAAAATCAAAAATACAATATAAATTAACAATTTTTTTAACATTACTTTAACATTTTTGGCTTAATTCGAATAAGATAGTTTGACAAGGAGAGAAAAATGAGAAAATTAAGCATATTGTTAGCAGTGTTTTTGGCGGTAATTTCCATTGGATTTTTTGGCTGTGGTGGAGATAATAACAAAGATACATTAACAACAATTCGTGTAAACGAAGTAACGCATAGCATTTTTTATGCACCACTTTATGTTGCAATAAACAATGGTTATTTTGAAGAAGAAGGGTTAAAAGTTGAATTAACAAATGGTGGTGGTTCTGACAAATCAATGACAGCAGTATTATCTGGTGATGCAGAAATTGGTTTAATGGGGCCAGAAACTGCAATTTATGTTAATCAAGGTGACACAAATAACAAACCTGTTGTGTTTGGCCAATTAACCAAAAGAGATGGTGCATTTATTGTTTCAAAAACACTAATAGAGAACTTTGAACTAAGTGATTTGGTTGGAAAAACAATTATTGGTGGCAGAAAAGGTGGAATGCCTGCAATGACACTTGAATACATCATCAAAAACGCAGGACTAACTATTGGTGAAGGCGCAGGAAAGGTAAACTTAAGAACAGATGTTGCTTTCAATTTAACAGCAAGTGTTTTTGAAAGTACAGACGCAGAGTTTTGTACATTATTTGAACCAACTGCAAGTGAAGTATGTGCCGAAAAAGGTTATCATATTGTTGCATCTGTTGGTCTTGTAAGTGGAGAGGTGCCATACACAGCATTTATTGCAAAACAAAGTTATCTAAAAGAAAATCCAGTCACAGCAGAAAAGTTTTTGAAAGCAGTTTATCGTGGTTACAGATTTTTGCTTAGAGCAAATGTAACTCAAATTGCAAACAGTCTTAGAGCAAGTTTTGAAGGTGTGTCCGACAATAGTCTTGCAACATCAATAAGAAGTTATGTAGAAGCAGATGCTTGGACAAATAATCCAGCAATGACCGAAGAAGCGTTTGACAGATTGCAAACAATAATTATGTCAGCTGGTGAACTTTCACAAAAATCACCAATTACAGATGTTGTAGATAACACAATTGCAAAAAAAGTATATGAATATTTTGCCTAAACTTGGTAAGCAAAGTAAATCACAAAAAACACCGAAAAATTATTCGGTGTTTTTTCACATTTTTGTTTATCTGTTAGTACAATGATTTGAGGGGGAATGTGAATTGAGTGATGATTACTTACAACTAAAAGATGTTTCACTTTCTTATCATACAAAAGAAGGCGAAATTAAAGCATTAAAAAACATTAATTTTTGCGTAAAACAAAATGAATATATAAGCATTGTTGGGCCAAGTGGCTGTGGCAAAACAACAATATTATCACTAATTTCTGGATTACTAAAACCAAGCAGTGGAGAGGTTTTGTTTGAAGGCAAAAAGCTAGACAAGTCAATTCAAATTGGATATATGTTCCAAAGAGACAACTTATTTGAATGGAGAACGATATACAAAAATGTCATTTTGGGGCTTGAACTTAAAGGCATGGCAAAAGACAAGCAAAGTTTGGAAAGAGCAAACAACTTACTCAAAAAATATGGATTATATGATTTCAAGGATTGTTATCCAAGTGAGTTGTCAGGTGGTATGCGTCAAAGAGCAGCATTGATTAGAACTTTAGTTCTAAAACCAAAGGTTTTGCTGTTAGACGAGCCATTTAGTGCTCTTGACTATCAAACCAAGCTTAATGTTTGTGATGATGTGCATTCAATTATCACAAAGGAAAAACAAACCGTTATTGCAGTAACTCACGATATTGGTGAAGCAATTTCAATGAGTGACAGGGTGGCAATACTAAGTTCAAGACCATCAATAATAAAAACAGTACAAGAAATACATTTGCAACACATTGATTCACCACTAAAAAGAAGAGAAAGTCCAGAGTTTTCAAAGTATTTTGATAATATATGGAAGGAGATTGATAATGCAGAGAAAAAAGATTGATTATTCAAATGAACATATCAAATATCTAAAACTCAAAAAAACAGACAAAATAACAACAATTTTGGCACAAATTTTTTTACTTATTACAATAATTGCATTATGGGAACTGTTAACTCAACTAAAAGTTCTTGACCCATTTTTTTGGAGTTCTCCATCAAGAATGTTCAAAACACTTTTTGATATGATTTCTTCTGGTTCATTGTTTGAGCATATTGGCATCACGATGGCAGAAACAATACTCGGCTTTATCATTGCAACAGCACTTGGCTATTTTATTGCAGTCCTACTTTGGTGGAGTGAAAAACTACGAAAAATATTGGACCCATACATTGTTGTTCTTAATGCATTACCCAAAATTGCACTTGGTCCAATAATCATTATTTGGGTTGGAGCAGGAATGCCAGCAATAATAACAATGTGCATCCTTATTTGTGTTGTTATAACAACTCTTAGCATGTTATCTGCATTCTTAAGTTGCGACAAAGATAAAATTGCTTTAATGCGCTCAATGGGAGCAAACAAATTTCAAATATTGTTTAAGTTAATTTTGCCAAATGCACTTCCAGAATTTGTTTCTGTTCTAAAAATTAATGTTGGAATGAGTTGGGTAGGAACAATTATGGGAGAATACCTTGTCAGCAAAGCGGGGCTTGGCTATTTGATAGTTTATGGTGGTCAAGTGTTCAAACTAGATTTGGTTATGGCAAGCACATTAGTTCTTTGTTTGCTCGCTTGTGTCATGTATCTCTTTGTTGGAATTTTGGAGAAAAAAGTTAGGAAAAAATAGAACAAGCAACAAATATGCACCAAGCATACCAATCACAGGATAAAGATATTCAACAAAATAATCAAAACTAATCATAGAAAGCAAAGCACAAATAATTGTTGGTGCAAGCACATTCAAAAATTTATGCTTAAAATTAAAAAACGATTTCAAAGTAACAAGTGCAGAAATAAGCGTTGTAACAATTGCAAACAAAAGAACAACAAGATAAAACACACCAAGCACATCAGAGCACTGTGAGAGCTCCAAAAGTGGCATAGAAAGCGTTAAAATATGTGGGTTGGATATTTCAACAATAATAACAATAAACATCAAACTACACAAAATCAACGAAGCCAAAAGCGATACAAGCTTACATTGTTTTTGTGATAGCTTGTAAGATGAGTTGGAAATCACAAAATAACTTAAAAAAATATTTCTACAAACATAGTTAAGCATATTATATGGAACTAGCACAATATTGTGATTTAGCACAGAATTACTTTGTAAATCAAAATTTAATATACAAACACTCAAAACAACAAGCAAAATTATTGGAACAATAAAAAGACATATTGTTTGAATAAAAGAAGTGTTTTTGCTTATCACAAAAATCATAACAAGACCAATAACCAATGTAATGATAATTTTGTTTAATCCCAATTCGCCATAACCAAAAGAAGAAGGAATAGCACTAAACATAGTTGAAGAAAGAATAACAAAAGCAACAAAAGTAAATATTTTTATAATTTTGTTGTCTTTTTTGAATATTGCAACATTAAGTTCATATGTGTTATTTATTTTGCTATTAGCACCAATAGTTAATAATTTGTATATTGAAAAATAAAGAAGAAAAAACATTGGCACAACAAAAATAAGGGAATGATAACCAAAATTTGCAAAAAATACTGCAATTTCTTTTCCAGAAACAAAACCAGCACCAATAATTGTACCAATAATCAATAATATTAGTTTTGCAACTCTCATATTATATGAATATTAGTTTGCACTCAAAAATATAATATTTTTTTTATTTTTATATAAAATACAAGTATGAATTCAAAAATTGTTGCAATTTCTTTTCTTATAATATTTTTGAGTATGTGTATTGGGAGCATATTTCCTTTTCCCAATTTTGTGTCGTCAAATATTGTATATTCAGTTGACCAAAAGAAAATAAATGACAAATACGAAGACGAAAATATAAATGTAGAGATAGTAGAAAACAATATGGAAGTTTTGTCATACGATTGGTTTGAATTTATGAATGATTATTTTGAAAAGTATGTTACAACAAGAGTAATTGACATCAAAACAGGCACAGAATATTTTGTACAAAGGTTTGGTGGTTATAACCATGCCGATGTACAAACAATTGATTTGGAGAATACAAATAAATTCAAAAACATAGTTTATGGTGGAGAATGGTCATGGGAAAGGCGACCTGTTTGGGTTGAAATTAAAGGTCAATTTTTTGCTGGCTCAATAAATGGAATGCCACATGGTTTTTCTATCTTAGATAATGGGGAAGGTGGACACACTTGCATTCATTTTTTGAATAGCAAAACTCATGGAACAAAAAGAGTTGATGAAGGGCACCAATCTTGTGTTGAGTACGCACAAAAAAATAAGGCACTCCTTGTGGAGTACCTTAAAAATCGTTGTGAAAATTTAATTCGTTAAGAAATATCTCTTACTTTGAATATTAAATGAGAAATAGAGTTCATAACAACAATAAGCAAGCCAATTACAACTGCACTAACAACAAAGTTCGCATCTGGCAGTATGTTCATACTAAGGAACCCAAGTTGTGGATTACCAAAATACTTAAACAAATCAAAGTGACCAAATGGTGTATATTTTAACCAAACAGCGCCAGTAACACCATTAAGAATTATTTGAAGGCCATAAAGGGCAGATGTAAGGAATACAGAAAGTGTATTTGATTTAAATATTAAGCAAATAAACATTGCAAGTGAAATATAGAATACAAGGTTGATAATTACAGATAACAAGTAAAGAACCATAAGAAGCACAGGGGACATAGTTACAACTGTTTGTGAATTAAATACAACAAGAGCAGTGGTTAATGGTACACCATACATAATACCCCCAACAACAAACGAAGCAATTGTTGCAATTGTCATAAGCATCATACCAAACATCAAACAAGCAAGGAATTTTCCTGCAAATAGTTTGTTTCTTGTGTATGGTCTTATTGCTATCATTTTCATTGTTCCACTTGATTGGTCGCCAGCAATACTGCTACAAGCATAGAATACTGTGAACACAATAATAAATATACTCAAAATTTGCATTGAATAAACAGCAAAGTCATATGCGTTGCTAGAGCTTCCAGATGCCTTATTAAAGTTAAATGATGTCAAGTAATTATAGTCAAAATCTTCTTTTGCCAAAACATATTCATACAAAGCATCTTGCTCATTAAGAGCATATTTTGATACTTCTGTATATCCAACCAAATCTTTTAATTCTGTGTCAGATTTGTTGCCAATTCTAAGAAGTTGGAATTTGTTATCAAGAAGAGTTTTGTTCATTATTGAATATGAGTTATATTGAGCAATATATTCATTAATTTGAGTCATATCTTCTTCTGTTTTGCTTTCCAAATGGTCGTTATAAAAATCTTCAATTTGCTTCATATATTTGTTTTGAAGCGTATCTTTTGCAACAACATAGTATTCATTAACAAGTTCATTATAAACATCTTCGTTAATTTCAATTTTTTCAAGTTTTCCAACAATTTCTCTTGATTTTGCCAAGTCAATGTTTGCTCTAAGAGAATTACTTAATCTACTAAATGCACTTTTTGAAACAAAGTTTTCATCATTAAGGGTTATATTATCATATAAATTTTGAACTTCTTTATATATTGTGTCATATTGTTTTGTTGTAAAGTAGAAGTTAAGTGATTCGCCTTTTAGTTGGGCAAGGTACATCATTAAATTATTAGCATTAGCTTTTATATCACCAAGTAATTCTTTTAGGTCAGCTTTTTGAGATGCTGTCAAAGAATCTCCAGATGAGTGTCCATAAATTTCTGTTTGTTGTTCAAGGAGTTTTTGTTGTACATCTTTCCAAAGTACAAGTACTTTGTTTTCAAGTGTTGCTCTTTTGTCGTCATTTGCAATGCTGTCATAACTTTTGTCAACATTTGTATAAACAAGGTTAAAGCTAGCATCAATTCCGCCTTTTGTTTTTTCATTTCCAGAAGAGCTTGTAAAGTCTTGATATATTGATGCAACAGTATTTCCTTCAAAAGATATTTTGTTGATATTCTTTGTTGGTTTAAACAGCATAAAAGATAGAACAAGACTTATAATAAGTATTGCAGTCAAAATAAATATTGAAGGGCGGTAGAATATTTTATTAAATTCAGCGCCTGCAAGTCTAAATAACTTTCTCATATTCACTCCTAATTTATTGATGTTGAAGCATTATTTTTGTTAATAATGTTCAAGAACACATCTTCTAATGAATAGTCAACTTCGCCAGCACCATAAACAAGTATTCTGTTTTGTGTAAGCATCACAATAATTTGAGACAATATTTCTTTGTTTGGTGCGTCAAAATACACTTGATTTGCTTGGATTTTTGCTTGTATATTAAATTTTTGCAATATAAGTTTTCCAGCAAAATTTGGGGCATTACACTTAATAAATTGTGAACCAGCTTGGTTACAATTACGCTTAATTTGCTCCATTGTGCTAACTTGAATAATTCTGCCTTTGTCAATAATGATAATGTTATCACAAAGGTTTTCCATTTCGCCAAGAATATGGCTAGAAATCAAAATAGATATGCCTTCCTTATATGCAAGTTGCTTTAACATAATTCTAAATTCACGAATACCATTTGCATCAAGACCATTTGTTGGTTCGTCTAATATCAAAACTTTAGGTGAACTTAAAAGTGCTTGAGCAACACCAAGACGTTGTTTCATACCAAGAGAATAACTGCCAACCTTGTCTTTAATTCTGTTGCCAAGACCAACAAGTGTTGCAACATGATTTATTCTTTCATTGTCAACATTTCCAGATAGTTTTGCAAAAAATTTAAGGTTATTAAAACCAGAAAGGTAAGGGTAAAAAATTGGCACTTCAATCATAGCACCAACATTTTGAATTGCTTGCTCAAAACTATCTGCAACAGAATAGCCGCAAATAAAAGCATCACCAGAAGTGATTTTTGCAAGTCCAGTTAACATTTTGATTGTTGTACTTTTTCCAGCACCATTTGCACCAAGAAAACCAACAATTTGGCCAGGATACATCTTGAAAGATATGTTGTCAACTGCATATCTTTCGCCATATTGCTTTGTTAAATTTACAACATCCAAAACAGGCATTCTTTGAGGTGTCTTTGGCATTGGTCTTTGTTGTTGAGGTTGTTGAGATGGCATAGGTTGACCTTGTTGCATTGGTCTTTGATTAGGAAGAACAACTTTTTGATACTCTTGATTGTTGTTTTGAGGCATTGGGGCAGGTTGTTGACTTGGTCTCATTTGTCGTTGTTGTGGTGCTTGTTGATTTTGCTTGTCGTCAAAACTAAATGCACTATATTGTACATTTGCACCATTGCCGCCTGCATTATTAGATTTTTTGTTAAATATTCCCATAATTCTCCTATTTACTCATCAGATTCGATGAGAGTCTCATAAGCATTTTCATAAATTAAATGTGCTTTTTCTCTCCATATATTTGAAGCACCAATTGCTGCTTGTCTTGATGGGGCTTTAATTTTTAGTTCAAACATTGGTTCATCAATTAGGGCAGACCTAATTTTTAATGTTACAGTATAACTGCCGTCTGAATTTTTGTCTATTGTACTAACATATTCTTGTGAACGTTTGAATGCTGTTTTGTTATCCTTCACAAATTCTGCTATATTTTCTCTTAATTCTTGAGAAATTCTTTGGTAGAAATGCGATAAACAATTTCGTCCAGTGTATGTGATTGTATATCTATCTTCTTCGCTGTGACCGTTTGTTTTGTATATAAATCCCGAGTCAACAAGATTGTATATAATCTCTTTGCATTCCATATAATTGTCAATCCAATTGTTTTTGCCATAGCAAATATCAATAATAGATTGTTCTGTCAATGGAATTTCAATTCTTTCTAGCACATACAAAACAATTAATTTTTTCACAGTGGATTCTTGTTGATTTGTATCCATTGTTTCTCCATTTTTATTCATTAAAGAATAACATATATTTATTATATAGTCAAATTGTATTTGCAAAAAGTTGATTTTTTAATCGTCATATGCTATTCTAAAGACACACAAAGGAGAAAATATGCTTAGTGATAAAGGATTAAAGGACATTCACGCATTAATAGCAAGTTGCGATGAACTCATAAATGGAAGATATATTTTCGCAGAAAATATAATTGAAAAGATATTGTATAACATTAGCCAGTCAGAAGAGGTTTATGCTTTAATTTCTGAATGTATGCAAAATTTTAATTTTGAAAGAGAATTTAATCGTGCAAAAATAAAGCTTCCAACCAAAGATGGCTACTTTGTAATGCCAGAAAGCAAGGCAATAATTCTGCCATTAGTTTTTTGTATTTTGGTTGATATTCGTGACAAAAAAATTAACTTTCATGAATTTGTGAAAAACTATTTCACAAGTGAAGATATCAACGAATTTGAAAATTTTGCACAAACAGTAATTGTTCCTTTCAAAAATGCTTTAATTTATTGTTTCGATTTGGATAAGGAAATTTCAAACGAGCATATTAGGGAAGAAAAACAACTAAATGACACTCAAGTTCAACATGTTGATGAAGCTGAGCAAACAGAACAACCAACCGAGCCCAAAGTTGAACCAGCTGATGATGATTTTGACCCAAGACTACAGACATTTATGAGTGGTGTTCATCTTGTTTGTTCCCAGATGCGTCAAGAGCTTGCATCAGACCCAAAAGTAAAGCAAGACCTAAAAAATGATGTTGACTATCTTTTGAACATTTTAATGGAGTGTACAGACAAGTTGGATATCAAAAATGTTAGCGCATATATTGTCGCAATTGACTACATAGCAAGACCAATAAAATCACTTAGATTTTTGGCTCAAGAATTAAGACAAAAATTGATTGAATTTTATGAATAAATTAAATAAAAATTAAGCACAAAATTACACATATAATTAGCGAAATAATTGTATGTGTTATTTTTTGTAAAAAGAAGAATTTAAAAGACATAATTTTGCTCAAAAATGCCATTGATTGAAATGTTGTAGAAAGTCCGCCAAAAGTAATAATTCCACAGCAAATTATTGTTTTTGCAAAAATTGATATTTGTAAGGAACTAGCGAGCAAACAGCCTTTTGTTATCTCAAAAAAACCACAAAAAACGCAGTTAGAAATTTCAGTATTTATTCCTATTTTTTTAAGTAAAAAAGCAAGTGGAAAAAATACATTAAAATCAATTAAAATTTGAATAAAAATAAATGCAATAATTATTATTCCACCAATCAAAAAAATTGAATTTATTGAGTCCATAATTGTATCAGAAAAATCAAAATTTTTTTGTGAAATTTCAGGTGTTTTTTTGTTTATTTTTTCTTGGTTTTTTTCTTTAATATTTCTATACAAAATTCCATTAAAAATTGCTCCCAAAATATGTGAAAAATAAATAATCAAACCACAAATTTTGTTTGTTAACATTCCAATCCCAACACTTCCCAAAATAAACATTGGACCAGAGTTTGAAGTGAATGTTGCACATTTTTTTGCATCATTTTTTGATATGTTTCCAGCTGTGTATAAATTGCTAATTAGTTTACTTCCAACAGGATACCCAGTCAAAATACTCATTACAAAAACATAAGCCGAAATTGGTGGACATTTGTATAGTTTGTATGTTATTTTTTCAAAGTTTTTTGATACAATTTGCACATAGCCAAGTGAAGTTAAAATTTTTGTAAAAACAAAGAATGGCAACAAACTTGGAAGTAAGATTTTTGCCCATGTTTCTATTGCAGCCCATGCAACAGAAATGTATTTTGCAGGAAAGATAATTAGTATGGCAAGTATTGTTATGATTAAGATTGATAAAAATAATTTTTTTTTAGATATTGTCATTTGACAATTTCCTTTTGCTATAGTAATATATGAACTAGTACAAAAGATTAGAAGGGGACTTTGATGAATTTTTCAAAAGAACTATTAAATTATGCAAAAAGCAAAAAGAAGACAATTGTTTTTCCAGAAGCTGCATTTAGTGACAGAGTGGCAAAAGCAGCTTTGTATCTAAAGAAAAACAAAATTTGCAATGTAATTTTGGTTGGAGATGAAAGTGCAATTCTCATGCAGCATAAAGAACTTAAAAGTTGTGTAATACTCAATCCAAAAACATATAGTGGAACAGAAGAATTTGCTAGAAAACTTATGTATGCAATGCATGATTTAACAATAACATTAGAAGTTGCTTATGATTTAATCAAGGACCCATTCTATTTTTCAACTATGCTAGTAAAACTTGGATATGCTGATGCAATGGTCGGTGGTGTTGAAGTTGACTACAGAACAAACATTTATCCAGCATTAAAAATATTAAATGAAACAGACAACTTTATTAACACATACACATTAATGTCAACAGGTGACAATTTGACTGGTGACATTGTTCTTTTAACAGACTGTATGCTTAACAAAAATCCAAGATCAGAAGAGCTAGCTTTAATGGCAGAAAGAGTATGTGAACAATTTAACAAATATGTTCCTGCAATACCATGTGTTGCCTTTATGAATGATATTTCTGACAGAGATGCAAAGGCAAGAGAAGCACGTGCAAAATTCAAGGCAACAAACAAGCACACCTTCTGTGAAGGTGAAAAACCTGATGTAAAAGCAAATATTATGGTATTTCCCGATTTGAATTCGGCAAATATATGTTCAAGAGCTATGTCATATTTTGGCAATATGAGTATTTTGGGACCAATCACTTTGGGACTAGAAAAACCAGTAAACACTTTGCCAAAAGATTGTTCAGTTCGTGACATAATAAATTTAACTGCAATAACAATTTTACAATGCAAATAAAAAGGAGAAAAAATGAAAGTATTAGTAATCAATGCAGGTAGCAGCTCACTTAAGTATCAACTTTTTGATATGAATGGTGAAAAAGTAATCGCAAAAGGAAATTGCGAAAAAATAGGGTCAGAAGATTCTTTTGTTGTTTACAAGGCAAATGGAATGGAAAAAGTAATCGAAACCTATATGCCAACACACTCAGAAGCAATGGAACAAGTTCTTGGTGTATTAACAAACCCAGAATATGGCGTTCTTAAATCTCTTGACGAAGTTGAAGCATTTGGGCACAGAGTTCTTCACGGTGGTGAAGTATATCCAGACAGCGTTTTGGTTGATGATGAAGTTTTGAAAAACTTAGAAGAATTAAAACCACTTGGACCACTTCATATGCCAGCAAATATAGCAGGTATCAGATCTTGTATGAAAGTTTGTCCAGGAAAACCAAATGTAGCAGTATTCGATACAGCTTTCCACCAAACAATGCCAGATTATGCATTTTTGTATGGTTTACCATACAATGCATACAAAGATTGGAAGGTAAGAAAGTATGGTTTCCACGGAACAAGTCATAAATATGTTTCTGGTGAACTTGCAAAACAAATAGGTAGACCAATTGAAGAATTAAAACTTATCACAATTCACGTTGGTAATGGCTCAAGCGTTTGTGCTGTTAAATATGGCAAGAGTGTTGATACATCAATGGGATTCACTCCACTTGAAGGTCTAGTTATGGGAACAAGAAGTGGTGACCTGGATGCTTCTGTAGTTGAATATATTGCCAAAAAGACAGGTTGGGGAATTAGTGAAATTATCACATACCTTAACAAAAAGAGTGGTGTTCTTGGTCTTAATGGTGTATCTGGTGATATGCGTGACAACGAACAACAAATCAAAAATGGTAACAAAAATGCAAAACTCGCTGTTGAAATGATTGCATACAGAATTAAAAAATATATTGGTTCATATGCTGCAGCAATGGGTGGCGTTGATGGTATTGCATTTACTGGTGGTGTTGGTGAAAACCAAGAAGATATCAGACAAATGGCAACAGAAGGCCTTGAATTTATGGGTATTGAGTTTGATAAAGACAAAAACTGGAATATGCCTCGTGGCACAGTTGAAGAATTGTCTTTACCAACATCAAAAGTTAAAATTTACAGAATACCAACAAATGAAGAGTTGGTTATTGCAAGAGATTGCGTAAGACTTTGTAAATAAATTAAAAATTTTTGTTGACATAAGCAGAAAATGTTTATATAATAACAAAGTTAAAATCAAACTGCCTATTTTTTGGGCAAGTTTTAGGATATAGTTTAGGAGGAAAAAATGGCAGTTCCAAAGTGTAAAGTTTCAAAAGCAAGAAGAAACACAAGAAATTCAGCAAATTTTAAGGCAACAACAGCAACTCTTGTAGAGTGCCCAGAGTGCCACGCACAAAAACAACCACACAAAGTTTGTCCAAAGTGTGGATATTACAACGGAAAGAAAGTTGTTGAAACTGAGAAAAAAGAAAAGAAAGCTTAATAATTTTATTGAGAAAAATGAACATAAAAAGCAAGCAAATGCTTGCTTTTTTTTATTATCTTTGATATATTATATAAGTTAATGTATTTATGGAGAAAAAATGAAAGTAGTTGTAGATGCTTTTGGTGGTGACAATGCACCACTTTGTAATGTTGAAGGTACGCTTTTGGCATTAAATGAATATAAAGATTTAACTGTTGTTTTAACAGGTGACAAACAAAAACTTGAAGAAATATTAAAAACAAAAAAATACGATGCTTCAAGATTAGAGATTATTCATGCACCAGATGTTATTTTGAACGAAGATGTTCCAACAGATGCAATAAAGCACAAAACAGAGTCATCACTTGTTAAAGCTTTTGATTATCTAAAAAATAACGATGATTGTATTGGACTTGTTAGCGCAGGTTCAACTGGAGCAGTTCTAACAGGTGGTTTTTTGAAGATTGGCAGAATAAAAGGTGTTTCTCGTCCAGCTCTTGCTCCACTTCTTCCAACAAGCAAAGGAACACAAGTTTGTTTGATTGATTGTGGTGCAAATGTAGAATGTAAACCAATTAATCTTGTTCACTTTGCTCTAATGGGCTCAGAATACTACAATGCAATGTTTGGTGTAGAAAATCCAAGAGTTGCACTTCTATCAAATGGAGCAGAAGACAAAAAGGGTAATGAACTTTGCAAGGAAACATTCCCACTTCTAAAGCAAGCACCAATCAATTTTGTTGGAAACATGGAAGCAAGATATTTTATGACAGGCGACTATGATGTCGTTGTTGCAGATGGCTTTTCTGGAAACATCTTGTTAAAATCAGTTGAAGGTGCTGTAAAATTTACTACTGGAGTAATGAAGCAAGCTATGCTTAGCTCACTTCTTAGCAAAATTGGAGCATTATTCTGTAAGCGTTCACTCAAAAAAGTAAAGGACAAGCTTGACTATAACAAATATGGTGGTTCAATGTTTGTTGGTTGCAAAAAAACAATAATCAAATCACATGGTTCAAGCAAGGCAATAACAATTTGCAATGCAATCAAACAAGCAATCAAGTTAGAAGAAAACAAAGTAAACGAAAGAATTATGCAAAAACTCGAATCAATGCAAGATTTAGATTTGGGAATTGGTGAAAACAATGGTTAAAGTATCAAATTATGTTTTCAAAAATGACAAGTACATAAAACTTGCATTAACTCATTCGTCATATTCATCAGAAAATTACGAAAGATTAGAGTTTTTGGGTGATAGCATTTTGGATTTTGTTGTTGCAAAGTATTTTTTTGATAACACAGACCAAAGTGAAGGAAATTTAACCAAGTTGCGTTCGCATTTTGTTTCAGCAGATAATCTTTCAGTTGTGTTTGATAATCTCAATGTAAGCAATTTGGTTTTACTTGGCAAAAGTTGCAAAGAATTAACAAAATCAATCAAATGTGATATGTTTGAAGCAATTGTTGCAGCTGTGTATCTTGATTCAAATTTGGAAGTTTGTGAGAAGTTTATTTTGAATAATATTTTTATTGAAAATATTAATCAAATTGAACTTTTGGATTCCAAGTCAAAACTTCAGGAATGGGCACAAGCAAACAAAATGTCAGTAACATACACATTAATTGAACAAAAAGGTGAATCACACAATCCCACATTCACTGTTGAAGCAAAAGTAGGCGAATATAGTCAAATTGCAACAGAGAATGCCAAACAAATTGCTGAACAAAAGGCAGCAAAACAAATTTTAGATATCTTACTTAAGGAGAAAAAATAATGAATTTTAAGCAAATTGAACTTTGTGGTTTCAAATCATTTGCAGACAAAACAGATATAAAGTTTGATTCTGGTATCACAGCTATTGTTGGGCCAAATGGTTGCGGCAAAAGTAATGTTAGTGATGCAATAAGATGGGTTCTTGGTGAACAAAGTAGCAAAATGCTTCGTGGTTCAAGTATGCAAGATGTTATTTTTAATGGAACAGAAAAAAGAAAAAGTCTTTCATATTGCGAAGTTACTTTAATTTTTAACAACCAAGACAGATATTTCAACTATGACAATGATGAAATTGCAATCACAAGAAAGTTATATCGTAGTGGTGAAAGTGCATATTTAATCAACAGAACTCCAGTAAGATTGAAAGATATTGTCAATTTATTCTACGACTCTGGTATTGGTCGTGATGGATATTCTATTATTGGACAAGGTAAAGTTGATGAAATTATTTCATCAAAGCCAGAAAACAGAAGAGTTATTTTTGAAGATGCTGCAGGTATTGCAAAATTCAAATCTCGTAAAGTTGATGCAGAAAGAAAACTTGAAAGAACAAGAGATAATCTTCAAAGAGCAAACGATATTTTGGGTGAATTAGAGCGTCAAATGGGACCACTCAAAAAACAAGCAGAAAATGCAAAATTATGGCTTGAATATCGTAACAGACTAAAAGATTTGGAAGTAAACACATATGTTTACAGATACAACAATGCAAATCAAGTAAAGCAACAAATCAACACAAAACTTCTTGGAATAACAGAAGAATTAAAGAATAGACAAAACGAGTTAGACAAAGCAAGTGAAGATTATGACAAATGCACAAATGAAGTAAGTTTAATTGATGAAGAAATAAATGCAGGGCATGAGTCAATTTTGCACTTAACAGTTGAACTAGAAAAGCAATCTGGTGAAGCAAATGTTATTCGTGAAAGAATAGCAAATATGAACCAAACAAAATCTCAAATTAATCTTGAACTTATCAATTCAAGAAACACAATCGAAAAAGACAGTGCAGAGTTAAAATTCAAAAAAGATAAGTACGAAGAAGTCGTAAAGAGCCTAAATCAACTCAATTTGTCATACGAAGAGTCATACAACGACTACTTAAAAATTGTTGATGAACTTAGTTTGCACGAAGATGAAGCACAAGATTCTCAACAAAAAATGTTTGATGCATTAGACAAATTGACAGATATCAAGGCAAATTTCAGCAAATATCAAGCAGAAAGAGATATGCTAAAAACAAATCTTGTTGAATTAGACCAAAAACTTAACGAAGTTAATTCTGCATTAAATGAAAAAACAGCAGCAAAAGAAGAATTAGAAAAACTTGTTGCAGAAGTTCAAAATGACCAAGAAAAAGCAGTAAATGAGCTTAACAAAGCAAAACAACGTCAAGAAGAATTAAAAGCTCAAGTACAAGAAACACAAGAAGAAAAATATAGACTTAATTCAAAAATTCAAGTATACGAAAACAGAAAATCATATTTGGAAGAGATGCAAAGGGAGTATGATGGTTATCAATATGCTGTCAAAAAGCTTTTAAAAGAAAGTGAAAAGAACTCTGCATTAAAGACAAAAATGGTTGGTGTTCTTGCATCATTAATCAAAGTTCCAGAAAAGTATGAAGTTGCAATAGAAGTTGCTCTTGGCAATGCTGTTCAAAATATCGTTACTTTTGATGAACAAAATGCAAAAGAACTTATCAATTACTTAAAAGTTAATCAATATGGACGTGCAACATTCTTGCCAATCACAAAACTTAAACCACGTTCAATTTCACCAGATGATGCAAAAGCGCTCACACATCCAGGTTGTTTTGGTATTGCAAGCGATTTAATTTCATATGGTAGCAATATTACAAATGTAATTTCAAATTTACTTGGTTCAACAATTGTTGTTGATAATCTTGACACAGCAATTGCAATCTCAAACAAAACAAAAATTTCATACAAAATTGTAACACTAGACGGTGATGTAATTAACCCAATAGGTTCAATGACTGGTGGTTCAAGGAAGAATGAAACATCAGACCTAATTGGTCGTGAAAGAGAAATTAAAAAATTAGGTGAAGAGCTTGAACAATTAAAGAAAGATTTCACAGATAAATCACAACTAATTGTCAGATTACAAAAAGAATACGATTTGCTCAAATTTGAACTAAATAAGTTATTTGATGCAAAAAATACTGCAGAAATCAACTTTGCAAGGGAAAATGAGCGACTTTCTTCATTTGAAGGCGTTTACAATGAGTTGCTTGAAGACCAAAAACAATTGGAATCTCAACGCAACACAGTTGCAATCAGAATTGACACATTAACAAAAGAATTAGAGAGTATTGATGAACTAGAAAACATTGCATTAAAGAACAAAACTAATGCAAACAAGTTTATTGAAGAAAGACAAGCAAAATTTGCTCAACTTCGTCAAAAACGTGATGAAATAAATGAAGTAATTACACATGTAAAAGTAGAAATTGCATCATTAGAAGCTCAAAAAACGTCATTTGAAGAGGATTTTGACAGACTTTCTGAAGAAATTCGTGTTTCAACACTTATGAAGACATCATACGAAAAAGAACTTGAAAAGATTGAAAAAACAATTTTTGAAGCAGAAAATATCATAAGAAAACAAATAGAAACAGAAGCAAATCAAGAAGCAAAAAACAAGTTGGATGCACTTAGAAAACAAATGCAAGGATTTGAGTCAAAAAAGCAAGAATTGCAAGACAATATTCGTGCTTTGAATGACAAAAAAATGCAAATTGTTGATGAAATGACAAGACTTAATGACAGAAAAAATTCTGCAGAGAATCAATTAGAAAAAGTTGATATAGAACTTGAACAAATGCAAGAAAGAATATACGAAGAATATTCTTTAACATATGTTTCTTGTCAAGAATTTGTCAGGGCAGACTTTAACATTGATGAGGCAATGCCAGAAATCAGTTCTCTCAAGAAAAAGATTGCTGCACTTGGCTATGTTAACGTTCATGCAATTGAAGATGTAAAACTTTTAAGTGAAAGATATGATGGCTTAAAAGAACAAACAGACGACTTGATGCAAGCACAAGACAATTTGATTAAAGTTATTGATGAATTGGCTGCCGAAATGATGGTTAGATTCAAAACTCAATTTGATAAAGTAAACGAAAACTTCAAAATCACATTCAGGGAATTGTTTGGTGGTGGAAATGCAAGTTTGGAACTTACAGACCCAGACAATTTGCTTGAATCTGGTGTTGATATTGTTGCTGAGCCACCAGGCAAAAAATTGCAAAATATTACACTTCTTTCAGGTGGTGAAAAGGCTTTAACTGCAATTGCAATTTTGTTTGCTATTCTAAAGTTAAGACCAATGCCATTCTGTCTATTGGACGAAATTGAAGCTGCACTTGATGACTCAAATGTAGGTCGTTTTGCTGAATATCTCCGTAGATTTAGTAAGGTTACACAATTTATTGTTATCACACACAGAAAGCCAACAATGGAACTTGCTGATGCTCTTTATGGTGTTACAATGGAAGAAAAGGGTGTATCAAAGATGGTTAGTGTTCAACTTGGTGAAGCTCTTAAGAATGTTGAGGAGGCAAAATAATGGGATTATTCAAAAAAATTGCTGAAGCGCTACGCAAAACAAAAGAAGCTTTTTCACGAAAGTTAGACAGTCTTCTTTCTGGTGGTGAAATAAACGATGATTTTTATGAAGAATTAACGGATATTTTGGTTTCCAGTGATGTTGGTTTTACAACAAGTGAAGAAATTGTTGAAAGACTAAGATTATATGCAAGAAAAAACAAAATTAGAAAGGCAGAAGAAGTAAAACAAGCATTAAGAGAAATTTTGTCAGAAATTTTGCAAGAAACAGAGCAAGTTGAGCTAAAATACCCGGCAATTATAACAATTGTAGGGGTTAATGGTGTTGGAAAAACAACAACAATTGGCAAACTTGCAAACTATTTCAAATCACAAAAAAAAGATGTCACACTTGTTGCAGGTGACACATTCCGTGCAGCAGCAAGTGAACAACTTGCAGAATGGGCAAACAGAAACAAAGTTAGAATAGTAAAACATGCCGAAGGTGCAGATGCTGCAGCTGTTGTATTTGATGGAATTTCCAGTGCAAAAGCAAGGGGAACAGATGTCCTTATAATAGACACAGCAGGAAGACTTCAAACCAAGACAAATTTAATGGAAGAATTGAAAAAAATTGACAAAGTAATAACTCGTGAATATCCAGATGCAAACAGGTATAATTTTATTGTTTTGGATGCCACAACTGGTCAAAATGCATTGAGTCAAATTGAGCATTTTGATGAGTATATGAAACTCCATGGCATAATACTTACAAAGCTAGATGGAACTGCAAAAGGTGGTGTTGTTTTGTCTATTGCACAAGATATGAATTTGCCAGTTGTCTTTATTGGAACAGGTGAAACAATCAATGACTTGGAAGAGTTTGATGCCAAAGAATTTGTTAATAATATGTTCTAAAATTTAATAAATCAAAAGATAAGCTTTGCTTATCTTTTTTTTATTTTTCAATTATTTAATTTGAATATTTTTTTTATTAATTCTCAAACTGAAAGTATACGATATTTTTTATTTTATATAT
>DBWI01000018.1 GCA_002308915.1 Christensenella sp. UBA1242
AAGGGTGATCAAAAATGCTCAAAAAAATTGGGCAGGGTAATCAAATTTGTACCCCCCTTAAAGTACTTACTTTTTAATTAATCAATTTGACAATAAAATAATAAAAACTAAATAAGTGCGCGCGTACGCACGCGTAAAAAAGTTTTTGTCATAAAACATTGAATACCACTAAGTTTAGGAATTATTATTGAATGCGAGGAGGGAACAATGTTTTATAACTTTGTATTAGGCTTTAAGCAGAGTTTGTTAACAAGGCTAAAGGTTAGTTTGGAGCAATGCTTGATATTAGATTTGTTGTATAAGTTTTTCAACGACATTGGAAGTCCTCTTAGTATTTATGTGGAAGATGAAAAGTATTATTGGGTCTCTTATGATATGATACTAAAAAACTTGCCGATACTTGGCTGTGGTGTTCTAAAGATTAAGCGTTTGTTAATAGATTTGCAACATAAGAAAATACTAAAGAAAGTTGTCCGGTCAAATAATGTTTTTATCAATATAAATACTAACATATTGCTCTTTGAAGAGTGAATAAAAAAATAGCCCGAAAGGCATGCTTATAACAAACATAGTATTTCGGTCTATTTTTTATTTTTAGAAATCAAAGTCATCTAGAATGCTACTCTTCTTAAATACCTTGGCATTTCTTGCCTTGATATCATAGAAGATAGCTCTTTCATCAAGGTGTCTGCTAGGTGAGTATTCTTCAGATGCTTTTCTTTGGTCAAGCACAGGGTTTCTAAAGTATTGAGTCATCTTTGTTTTGATAGGTGGTTGACCATAAATTTTTACAATATTTACATCATAAGGTAATTGACCAAGTTCGAATGGTTCAATAAGTGGACGGGTGACAATTTGGCTACCAATTGTTTTGGTGCTTTCTTTGTCGTTACGCTCTGATTGGTTTTGAGATATGTTTCTTGTTTTAAGAGTAACTTCACCGCACATCTTAGAGAATTCTTCTCTTGTCTTTTGGTCTTCTGTTCCAATGAATATTTGAATATTACAGTTACCTTTGATTGTGTCGGCAACTTCTTTTGTGTATTTGTTGTCTAATTGGCTATATGATTGAATTGCCATTTCAAAGAATATTTTTCTTGAACGAGCAACTGTAATGATTGTATCCATCTTTTCAATTTTTGGAAGGTTCGCAAACTCATCAAGAAGGAAGTAAACAGGTCTTGGGAGTGACAAGTTTGGTCTTTCTGAAGCTGTGTTAATAAGTGTTTTGTACATTTGGGAAATACACATTGTTGCGATTGAGTGACGACTTTCTTTTTCATCAGGAACTTTGATGAATAGAACTGTTGGTTTGTCTGTAAAGTCATCAAAGCTTACATCTGTTCCGCTTGTACAATAACAAATACCCATATCTTGGAATACGGCAATCTTTGGTTGCAAAACACCAAGATAGCTTCGGGTTGTGTTTGGAGCATTGTTTACAACAGTACTTGTTAGGGCAGGAACTTTACTTAAAACATCTCTACCTGTTGTGTATTGTTGCAATGTTTTCATCATGTTTTCACCATCTGTATCACGATGGGTTGCAATTTTTACAAGGTTATAGAAATTGAATTTTTCTTTTGTCATTCCAAGTTCTGGATTTCTGCTGTCTTCAAGCATTGCAAGCATTAAGCCATACAAGAAGTCTTGAGCACCACGCTCCCAGCCTTGGTCTGTTTTACTTTCAATTGTAACAATTGTGCTGGCAATTTCACGAAGTTCGTTTTCTGCTTCGTTGATAAGGAATTGCTTTCTTGCTTCCATATCAGAAAGGAGTGCTTCACGTGTTGGATAGGCAACTTTGTTAAAGCCATACCATTCTTGACCATATGTGTCAGAAATTATCTTGTATCCACCAACTTGTTTTGGGTGAGCACCTTTGTATACCTTAACTTCTTTGTCAAGATTAAAAGCTCTGTCATACATTGTGAAAGAGTGTTCCATTGGGTTCCATCTTGTTGAAGCATATGGGTTACGAAGGTCAATGGTGATAATTCTGTATCCTTCTTCACGAAGTTGGATTGAGTGGTTGTTGTAAAGTTCGCCTTTTGGGTCGGTGATAACCATACATGGCTTTTCACCAGAGTGGGCATAAACTCTTATGGCTGGATCCAAAACGAATGTTGTTTTACCAGAACCGGTAGTACCAATAATAAGAGTATGTATTGGGTTATACATATTAATATGCATTTTTCCACCTTTATACAAACTTCTAATCATAACACCAGTCTTTTTCATTTTTGGTAACTGTTGCCATGTTGTTGGCATGAATACTGGGTTACTAAGGAGCTCTTGTTCGGATACAAAATGAGCTTCATAGTGTTGATCCATTTCTTTTCCGCTTTGAGTTTTTCCTGTAAATCCATCCTTGTCATCAAGCCAGTTACGATTGGTTGATACCGCCCAAAGTAGTGCGACCAAAAGTCCAGCACCTGCAATCATGAGTGTCCATGAGTTTGTGAGAGCGGCAGGGAAGCCAACTTTAAAATAAAGCAAACTAACCAAAACACCGGCAATATAGAATAGAACTAGTGATATCAATGCGCCTTTAGCTTTTCTTTTAAAATTCATACTATCTCCTTTCTTTTTTAGTTTATATTTATTCTACTTTATATAAAAAAATGTGTCAACCATTTTAATATTTTATTAAAATCTTTTATAAAATAA
>DBWI01000017.1 GCA_002308915.1 Christensenella sp. UBA1242
ATTTAATAATTTTTCTTTATCTTCAACAAAGAAAATATTTGCTGGATAAATTGTTGTTTTGTCTATGGTCGCAAAGTTCTTCATTGTATCCAAATCAAACATATTAATCTTTTCTAGGTCATCACCAAAAAAGTCCATCCTTATTGGATTATCTTCATTGATTGCAAAAATATCAACAATATCACCACGAATAGAAAACTCACCTTTTTTTGTTACATAATCACAACGCTTGTAACCCATGTTTGCAAAAGTGTTGGCAATATCAGAAAATTTGTAACTCTTTCCAACAATAAATTCTATGTGCTTTTCCAAAAAATTTTTATCCGGCAATCTTTGCATAAGTGCATCTGGCATAACAAGCAAAACATCAATCTTATCAAAATAAAAATCAAATATTGTTGATATAAAATTAAGCATTGAATCACTATCTTCACGATATGAAAAAATTGGAGAGCTAGGACAATATGTTATATCTTTAACCTTATGTCCTAGATCTTCCAAAATCATCTTGTATTGTCCAAGCTCTGTCAATGTTGAACAAACCACAATCGCTTTTTTGTTTGCCTTGTGAATGCAAAGTGCTTTTTCCCCTATGCCAAGCCCACGCAAAGATAAGCGAATGCCATCATTCAAACATTCGCTTACTTCATTCAACACCTTTACATTACTCAACACATTATCTATAATCATTATTCACCAAGTTCTTGATGTAAAATATCAATAACTTCTTGTGCCGATTGTTCCAGCACAACCTGTTTATCTTTTGGAATTTTTGAAAGTACAAAATCAGCAAGATTTTCAAATCTATCATCTCTGCCAATACCCATTTTTATTCTGTTAAAATCTTGACCAATAAGACTAACAATATTTCTTAATCCATTGTGAGTTCCACCACTACCCTCATGTCTTATTCTAACTTTGCCAAGTGGCAAATCAATGTCGTCAACCAAAACATAAATATCACTATTTTTGAGTTTATATTTTTGTTTTAATTCCAAAACACTTTGCCCAGACAAATTCATATAAGTTTGTGGCTTTGCCAAAATGATTTTTTCTTTTGTTAAATAAAAAGAACAAGTTTTTGCTCTACACTCATTTTTTGTAAAATCTAAGCCATACTCATCACTAAATTTATCAACCAGCCAAAACCCAATATTGTGGTATGTCCCTTCATATTCTTTATCTGGATTGCCCAACCCTACAATTAGTTTCATTTTTATATTCCCTTAATTAGATTTGTTTATAACGCTTTCAAATGGTCCAACAACAATATTGTCACTAATTCTACTGCCTTGAATATAAGATGATTTTATAATACAGTTGTCAGAAATAATACTGTCACGGATAACATTATTAGGCTCAAGAATACAATTCTTACCAATATATGCCTGACCATATAAATTATTGTTTCCACAAACAACAGTTCCAGCACCAATTATTACATCACAATCAATATTGATTGTGTTTTTGTTTTCAATAATAACACCATTAGAAATATGGTAATCAAGTATTCTGTTTCTCAAAATGTCTGTAACTTGATAAAGCTTTGCCATATCACTTACTTCAAAAAAATCTTGCTCTGTGCCAATATCTGCACTTTCAAAAGCCATTAAACTATCAGCAGACTTTATGTACTCTGTATCAAAAACATAACCACGCTTAAGCTTTAACACATTAGCTTGTCTTGATCTCATATATGCCAACGCTTCATTGAATGTCTTTATGGAAAATAACGGCGTATCACTATACAAAACAAAAGTATATTTTTTATTGTTAAGATATGGCTTAATTAAGGTTAAAATATCACTCTCTTCTGTGCAAACTGTTGTCTTAATCTCATATTCACCTGCACACAAACTAGTCCACTCCCACATCTTTTTACCACATATTAACAAATCATAAGGAGTACGAGTTGCCCCAAAATTAAAATTTTTGTTCAAAAGAACAATCACCAAAACATCATTGGCTGAATCTGCTTTTTTCTCATATTGAGTTTGCGTTTCTCTTTCTAATATCATAGTTTCCATATTTTAAGTGTAAAATATAAATAACAAAATGTCAAATCAATAAAAAAAATGGCATTAGCCATTTTTATTTGTTTGTAATATTCTTTATTTCAAAAATAATATGTCCTGCTGGTGTTTCAACAGTAACCTCATCACCAACTTTTTTACCAAGAACTGCGCTTCCTACTGGTGATTCATTACTAATAAGTCCTGCAAGTGGATTACTTTCCGTTGACCCAACGATTTTATACTTAACTACTTGACCTAAATTTTTGTTTAAAAGTTCAACAAAACAGCCAATATTAACTTTTGTAACATCAACTTTTTTAATTATAACACAATTACGAAGTTTTGTTTCCATTTCTGTAATTTCTGATTCAATGCGAGCCTGTTCTTCTTTTGCTGCATCATACTCTGCATTCTCGCTCAAATCACCAAATTCTCTAGCAAGTCCAATTCTTTTAATTACTTCTGGTCTTTTAACTGTTTTATATAAATCCAATTTATCTTCTAATTGTTTTTTGCCTTCTGCTGTTAAATATACTTGTTGTTCCATTTTACTCCCTCCCTGTCTGTAAAAAAAACACAGTGGATTAACTTTCCACCTAGTCATTAACATATGCGATATTCTAGCAGTATGTTACTTATTTGTCAATTATTTTTTCAAAAATAATTTTCCACTTAATCAATAATATGAATATCTTAAAAAAATATTCACAAAATAATAAAAAAGGTGAACAATGATAATACTTAGTTTTATTGTTTTAATTATGGGTGGGTTAAATTGGTTATCTATTGGAATGTTGCAATATGATTTTATTGCTGGCTTTTTTGGAACTCAAGCAAATATTTTTTCAAGACTAATCTATATCAGCATAGGAATTGCCTGCATATTTGTTGTGTTTGACACCATAAAAAACAAAGGCAAAGTTATACTTTTGGGCAAAAAAAAGAAAGAACAAAATGACAAATTAAGCACAAAGCAAGATATTCTTGGCGAATAATGTTTGCAAAACGCAAATTGTTGTGTTAAAATTTAACTAAAGAGAGGTTAATATGGCTTTTATTAAATCAAATAACTTTGCTTTTGAAGAAAAACCAAAATTGACAGTTGCCTCAAGTGAAGTTGATGGCAAGGTTAACATTCCACTTGTAATAACAAAAGAAAATGGAGGGTACCATGGTTTTATCCCTGGAATAGTTATGAAAGACATAGTATGCTTAACCACTCAAGAATGTGAAGTTAAACTAAAAGATTTTATAAAACTATATGTAAAAAAGGCAAAACAAGAAAACTTGCCTTACCCATTCTTCCCAACAAATGAAGAAATAAAAAAAGATTTCAAGAATGTTGTTGTAATCAAAAGATTAACAACAAAAGCAAGATAACACATGACACAAAAAAACCACCAAAACAATTGGTGGTTTTTTGTTATTAGTTACCAAAATGATGTCCTTTTTGTGAAACATCAGCTGCCTTTTTTTCTTCTTCAATCTCGTCATCATCTGTTTTTGTAAAAGCATCTTTTATTGGCTCTTGTGGCACTTCATCTTGTTCCTTATCTGTTTTTGGTAATTCTATATTAAAGTCAAGGTTAAGACCAAGTTGTTTTGCCAAGTCAGACAAAATTGATAATCTTTCTTCAAGTCCAAGTTTTGATAAGTCTAGGTCAGTCATTTGATCATCATTAAACGCATTAACCATTGTTACATCTTTTGCAAATCCAGCCTGTGTCATTTTTGATAATATTTCTTTTGCTTGCTTCTTTGCTATCTTTTTACCAGTTTTATAATCATACAAAGTTTTGTCTGATGGATTATATAAATATTTTGATTGATGAGCATTAAACAATTCCAAAATTTCTTGGTCTGTATACAAGTTTGCAAAATCAATATCACCATTCATAAGCAATACAATATTCTTTTGGTCAAAAATTCTTTTTAGATAATTGTTAACTTCTGCAACAGTTAAGTTTTTGATATTATGTAATTGATTGTTGTAGAATAATTCTCTATTTGACAGATATCTATCCAAAAGATTAAATACATTCTCATCTTTTTTACCAGTTGCTCTATCTATTTCTGCAATTAACGTTTGATTCTTTAATTTGTCTAATTCTACTTGTGTAATACCATTCTCACACAAATCTTTAATTATTTGTCCAAAAACTTCAAGTGTTTGATTAACTTTATTTCTGCTTGTTGTTAATTCAAATCCACAATATTGCATTCCACCTTTGATTGCCATTGGATAATAGCTTGAAGAATAAACTAAACCATTCTCTGTTCTTAACTTATTAAGAAGTCTACCATGAAAACCATTGTTGAATATATAATCAAAAACAAAAGCATATAATTCATTTTCTATATCATTATTTGATGTTCTGTAAGCAACATTTATTGAAACTGTTTTTTGTGCTGGATCAATTTGATATTGCATAATGTTTTGTGGTGGGTAATATTTTGGAGTTTTGATTATATATCTCTTTGCCTTGTTTGAAGGAACTTTGTGAGCAAAGTATTTTTCAAATTTTTCTCTAACTTCATCAAATTCCAAATTACTCTTGACAACCATAACAAGATTTTCTGCAACAAAGTGTTCCTTTATGTGTTTTTTTAATGCTTGTTCATCAATTTTTGCAATATCTTCATGAGTACCTAATATTTGTGAACCTCTCATTCTTGATATTTGATAATCACTAACAAAACCAACAAAAGAATTTGAATCTTCATTTGAGTTTATCTCTTCATCAATTGCAAGACGTTCATTGTCTATGTCTTCTCTTTTAAATTGGTCATTAAACAAAAACTCTGCATCAAGCTCCATTGTGGTATCCAAAAATGTGTTTGGAACATTTGTATAGAACATTAAATAATCTTCTGTTGTAAATGCATTTGAATATGTATTTGTATCAGCAGCAAATTCTGCACGTTCTTCAACTGTAACATTTGGAGTAGCTTGATGAAGCATATGCTCCAAAAAGTGTTTTATGCCAGGAATTTCATCTTGTTGAGTTCCACCAACGCAACCCACCAAATATTCTGATGTGTTATTTATATTTTGCTTAAAATAAATAAGTGTTTCACCTGTTTCTAATTTGTAAACTCTATGATATCTTGATACTTCTGCCATAACTTTTCTCCTTAAAAAACCTGTTAGTGTTATTATTATACAACAAGAATTCGTGTTTGTAAATACGCAAAATAAAAAAAAGTGGCACAAATTGTGCCACAACTTTTAATATAACTTATTATTTTGCTGCTTTGAGCATAAGAGCAAGTCTTGCTTTTTTTCTTGATGCAGTATTCTTGTGAATAACATTCTTGCTAGCTGCAGAATCAACAAGAGCAGAAACTTCGTTGTAAAGTTTTGTTGCCTCGTCTAAATCTTTTTTGTCAACAGCCAATTTAAATTTTCTTACTGCTGTGTTAATACGAGATTTTGTTGCTCTGTTTTGTTCGTTCTTTTTATCGTTAACTTTAACTCTTTTTATAGCTGACTTAATGTTTGGCATTGTTCTCTCCTTTCTATCAATTCTCGTGTATTTTAGCATAATACAAACATCTTTGCAACTATTTTTTTTATTTTAATAAAATTACTCTATATTTTAAGTTTTATACAATACCCCAAATGGTATTCATTATAAGCCAAGCAATATACAAAACATAAATAGAAAGGACTGCTATCCCTTGCCACTTATATGTTTTGTTTTTAATCAAAATTGGAATAACCATAACAAAAGTCAAAACAACCATAACTGGCAAAGAAATAAATGCTGTTTCTTTTGTTATTGGCATACTGTTATTCCAAGCAATAACTCTTGAAATCCCAAGAATTAAACACAAGTTCAAAATGTTAGAACCAATAATATTACCTATTGCCAAATCTGGAGTATCTTTTTTGATTGAGTTTATTATTGTTACAAGTTCTGGAAGACTTGTTCCAATGGCAACTACAGTTAAACCAATAAATTGTTCACTAACGCCAATCACTTTTGCCAAAAATTCAACTTTTTGTACAAGAAGATATGCACCACCAGCAATAGCAGCGGCTCCACCAATAAACAAGACAAGCGTCAACCAAAGTGGTTTTGTTTTTTCTTCTTCTTCGTCACTTTTTCCTGGATTTTTCTTTGAAAAGTTTTTTGCATCAATAAAATTCACAACAAAAAACACAAGTGTTAAACACAAAAGTACAATTCCTTGCCAAGCGTAGATTTTGAACCAGAATCCAGCAATCAAAACAAGAGTAGAAACAGCCAAAAGTAAGTAATACTTAATCATTCCACCCTTTCTTAGCCTTGTTGGAATTGCGATAAATGCAATTCCACAAACAAGTCCAATGTTGCAAATTGCAGAACCAACTGCATTACCAACGGCAAGTCCAGTTGTTCCATCAACACTAGAAAAAATTGCAACAAGAAGTTCCGCAAGTGTTGTTGCGACACTCATAATTGTTGCACCAAAAACTATTTTAGGTATATGCATTCTTTGGGCTAAATATTGTGAAGAATCAACAAAGACATCTCCACCTTTTATAACCAAAAACAAAGAAACTAATAACAAAATTACAGCTATTGCTATATCCATGATGTGCTCCCAAAGTTATTATCTACGATTTTTTTGATTTTATAATAAAGAAAAACACCAATCCAGCAATAATTGCTCCACCAAAACAAGAAGCAGCAATCACAATTGTTTTTGTTGTGTTGTCTTGTTTCTCAATTTCATCAGTTTTTTTATCTTGGTCATCATATTCTACTACCATATTATGTTCAACTGAATTGATGCTTATGGCGTGTTGATTATTTATACAAACATACTTTGGAACATTAAATCCAACTAAAACAAATACTAAAGATAAAATCACAAAACTAATTTTTCTCATCATTTTCACCTATCTCTTTTTTTATTTTTATTGCAAGATTAATATCAATTCCTTTAACCAAATTAAGTTCATCAACACTTGCTTTTTGAATTTGTTCAAAAGTGCCAAATTGGTCAAATAGTGCTTTCTTTTTTACATCACCAAGCCCCTTAATGTCATCAAGTGGACTTTTTACCATACTCTTTGAACGAAGCGACCTGTGGAATGTTATTGCAAATCTATGTGCTTCATCTCTTATTCCTTGCAAAATTCTAAGTTCGCTACTACCCCTTTCAAGCATAATTGGGACATTGCTTTCTGGCCTAAACACTTCTTCAAATTTTTCTGCAAGTGAAATTATATCATAATGCTTATCAAACTCTTTAAGTACTTCACAAACGGAACTCAATTGTCCCTTGCCCCCATCTATAACCAACAAGTCTGGTACTTGGGTAAAACTTATATCTTCACCTTCCATTTCTTGAAATCTACGTCTTAATGTCTGCTTTAAGCACTCAAAATCGTTTGGTTCATCAAATCCATGCATCTTAAATTTTCTATACATATTTTTTGCAGGTTTACCTGCAATAAATACAGTCATTGATGCAACTTGATTTGTTCCACTAATATGTGAAATATCATAGCACTCAATTCTATTTGGAATTTTTGACAAATTGAGCTTATTTTTTAATTTTTCCAAGGCACCAATTGTTTTGTCATATTCGATATCTTCTTTGTATTGAACTTTAGTTAAATATTCATTTGCATTTAGTATTGCCGTTTTAATTAAATTATGCTTAACTCCTTTTTGTGGGAAAGAAATTTTGTTTACAAATTCTAAATCACTTTTTGTTATATCAATATTGCACAAAATTTCTTTAGGGATTTCATGCTTTGAATAATATTGGTTAACAAAATTTTCCATTGTTTCGTTTTCATACAAGCTAGCATCAACAACACTTTGAGTTTGCACACCAAGAATTTTTCCATGTCTTATTGTTAGAACACAAATTGCCCCAATAACCCCATTGTTGACATAACTAATTGCATCAATAGAATAATCGTTTGGAAGATCTGCAACAACTTTTTGTTTCAGGTTGTTAACCATCTTTAACATATCTCTTATTTCTAATGCTCTTTCAAAGTTTTCACAAGACGAAGCAACTTCCATTTTTGTTTGTAAAATTTTCTCTATATCACTATCATTTCCACGCAAAAAGTCCATTGCTTTGTTTACCAAAAATTTATAGTCTTGTGAAGATATTTGTTTATTACAAGGTGCGCTACAAAGCCCCAATGAATACTCCAGACAAGGTCGTTTTGGTGTTTTAGGCAAAACACCTTTGCATGTTCTTAATGGATATGCCATATTAACAATTCTTATTAGTTGATATGGGCTAATTGAAGAAATGTAAGGTCCAAAATATTTTGAACCATCATTTTTTATTCTTCTCACCACTTCAAGTCGTGGATATTCATCTTTAACCGTTACACGAATATATGGATAAGCCTTATCATCTTTGAGTAAAATATTATAAAATGGCTTATACTTTTTTATTAAGTTGTTCTCTAATGCAAAAGCATCTCTTTCTGTTAATGTAATAAAATATTCAAAATAATCAACATGTGAAACCATTGCCATAACCTTGGCAGGTTTTGGCGAGTTATTAAAATATTGGCTAACTCTATTTTTAAGATTTTTAGCCTTGCCAACATATATAACAGCACCACTAACAGAGTGCATTACATACACTCCTGGCTTTGTGGTTAAACTTGCTAACTTCTCCTTTATTTTGTCATTCATTACAGAAATAATTTAACTTCCTCCAATACTTTAACTGATCTATCTTTTGCTTCTTTTTTTGAATTACCTTTAACAAACAAATATATTTTAAGCTTTGGTTCTGTTCCACTCGGTCTAATAATAAAAGTGATATTTTGTGATGAAAATTTTAAGAAGTTTTGTTTCTTTAGTCCAGTGTTATCATTCAAATAATCAACTACTTCTGTAATTCCTTCGCCGTCAATTACTTTTGGTGGATTGCTTCTTAAATTGTCAACTGCATTATTCATTATTTGCTTGCTATTTACACCATCATACTTAACACTATCACCTATGGTTTCAAGATAACCATACTTTTTGTATATATCATCAAGATAGTCAACAAGTGTTTTATTTTCTCTTTTTAATTTTTCGGCAATATCACAAAGCATAAGCGTTGAATAAATACCATCTTTGTCAAAATATGTGTTTTTTATAACATAACCACAACTCTCTTCACAAATCAAAAGTTGATTCTCTTTCCCATACTTATCCCAAAGTTCTTTGCCTTTTGTTCCAAGACTTAAAAAACCTGTTAAAGTTTTGTGAAATTCGACATTATTTGCTTTGCACATAGTTTCAAGCAGCGGACTTGTTACAACACTTGTAACCACATATCTATTGTCTGCTTTGTTTGTTTCAATCAAGTACTCAGCAAAAACATATGCTACTTCATTCCCAGTTAACTTAACATATTCTCCGTTGTGTTTTGCCATAACACCAATTCTGTCTGCATCTGGGTCTGTTGCAATGATTATATCTCCATCTTTTTGTTTTGCAAGTTTTATTGCTTCAACAAACGCTTCCACAAATTCAGGGTTTGGATATGGACAAGTCAAAAACTCGCCATTGCCATTTTTTTGTGTAGATGGTACAAAGTACTTATATTTATTTTGTTTTAGTATTTTGTCAACATACTTTAAACCTGTACCATTAAGTGGTGTATAAATAACTTTAAGTAGTTTTTCATCATCACTTTTTTTGTCATTAACAAACTCAAGTGCTTCCTTGGTTTTTATATACACAGGTTTTTTTTGAACTCTTTGATTATATATTTGATTATATACATCAACTTCATTTAACTCGTTAAATACTTTTGAAATCTCTTGTTGAGTGGCGTCATTTATTTGAATACCATTGCTGTCATAAATCTTTATACCATTAAATGTTTTATTGTTATGACTTGCTGTTATCATAACTCCAATTGTTGTATTGTACTTTGTTGTCATATAAACACAAAGTGGTGTTGGAGCATATTCCTTAAACAAATAAACATCAACATTAAATGCAAGTAAAACCTTTGCAAAAAGTTTTGAAAATTTTTTGCTATTGTTTCTTGTATCAAAACACACAACAGCAGATTTATTGTCAAATTTTTGCAAATAGTTTGCCGTTGCATAAGCAAGCTTGCAAACGGTAAGTTCATTCATTCCAAGCGTTCCAAGTTGCATAACTCCACGCATCCCAGCAGTACCAAATTCCAAACCACCTGCAAAGTTATCTTCCTTTTGACTATCATTTAGACTTTGTAGTTGTTTTTGTATTTTTTTGTCTAAAATATTTTTTGACCAATATTCAAAATCATTCATCATCTTCCTCCTCGCTAGAGAAATCTAATTGTTCATCATCTTCCAATTCAATTAAACTGTCTTCATTTGCTGCACTGGAAACATTTTTTAGTTTTCTCTCAATTGTTTTTGTTTTCTTTGTTGCAAATTCAATTGTGTTTGATGCTTCTGTGAGTTTCTTTTGTGTTTTTGCTAAAAGTTCAACAAACTTAGAAAACTCTCTTTTGAATGTTCCAAGAAGTGTCCAAACTTCGCTTGAACGTTTTTCTATTGTCAAACTTCTAAAACCAAGTTGCAAACTGTTAAGGAGTGCCGCAATGGTTGTTGGTCCACAAACAACAACTTTGTATTGTTGTTGTAAAAATTCACATAACCCAGGAATTCTTAACACTTCAGCATAAAGACCTTCTATTGAAAGATACATAATTGCAAAGTCAGTTGTCTTTGGTATCAAAATATACTTTTCACAAATCTTCTTTGCTTCATCTTTTATTCTCTTTTCCAAACCCTTAACAGCAAGTTCAACTTCTTCTTTAACACCATTCTCGCTTGCTTCTATAAGTCTTTGATAGTCTTCTATTGGGAACTTTGCATCTATTGGCAACAACACTTCGCCGCTATCGTCTTTGCCAGGCATTTTAATCGCAAAGTCAACTCTGTCCATATTTTTTGAGTTTATATTCACTTGGCTCATATATTGGTCCTTGGTTAAAATTTGCTCAAGCAAGTTACCAAGTTGAATTTCTCCCCAAGTACCACGAGTTTTTACATTTGTTAAAACTTTCTTTAAGTCGCCAACACTTGTTGCAAGTTGTTTCATTTCGCCAATGCCTTCATAAACTGATTGCAATCTGTTGTTAATTATGTTGAAAGATTGTGTTAATCTGTTCTCCAAACTTGCATCCAATTTTTCATCGACAGTTTGTCTCATCTGCTCCAATTTTTTCTCGTTATCTTCTCTAATTTTATTTAAACTACTTTCAAGTGTTGTTCTTATTTCTTTTAGTTGCTCATGAAGTAATGTCGTTGTTTGAGTGATATTTTGAGTCACACTTTGAATAAGCATAGCATTTCTTTCTTGAGAAAATTGAGATTGAAGTTTTGAATTTTCTTCAATCTTTTGCTCAAGTTTTTTTATGTATTCAACATTATTTGTCCCACCTTGACTTTTGGTTGATTTTACCAAAACAACTGTTACAAGAACAATACACAAAACAGAAAGAACTATACTAATTATTTGTAATATCATAATTTTTTATCTCCATTATTAAATCTTCTTTAATATTCAAAATTTCACCATCGAATACTTTTCTTAATAATTCTTGTAATATTTTTCCATAATATTTTTCTGGTATTTTTTTATTATTTTTTTTAATATCATCTCCATCAATACAAAGGTCTTTAACCATTATAGGAACATGATAATTAGTTATATAATTATAAAAGAAATTATATTTATTAAATAAAAATATATTTTTTTTCGATAATATTTTTCCTATTTTTTCAAAATACTTATAATA
>DBWI01000037.1 GCA_002308915.1 Christensenella sp. UBA1242
TCTATTGTGAATGTATATTCTTTTTTATCTGATACTTTCTCTTCTCCTACATTCCAACCTATGAACCTATATCCATTAAGGTCTTTTGCCTTTAATGTTATTTCGTTACCTCTTTGGCTTACTATTGTTAGTCCTTCTTCTCCGGCAACATTACAGCCTTGTGTTATCTTGACTGTATTTAATGCATTTCGGATAAGAAAAAATGCTCCAACTCCCACTGCTAATGTGAAAACTGAAGCTAATACTCCTACTAGTATCTTTTTATTCCTTTTCTTGTTCTTATCTTCTTGCTTCTTTACCTTGTTTATCTTGTTTAATTGTTCGTTTATGTATGCCATAGTTCACTCTCCCTATTATATTTTCTCTCCAAGAAAGTAATATTTATTACTTTAATTATATCTCTGCGTTAAATTTTAAGTCAAACCTTTTACCATGCGTTTATGTAAATATTATTCAAAATAGACAAAAATTCGATATAAATTAATAAAAAAGACGAGTTTTTTGTATTTACTCGCCTTTTTTGTTATCTTTTTTTCCAATAATAATTCAAATATGTTGATTTTAGGTTTGTTGCATTCGTTGAAGGGCTTGTTACATTGATATCCTCACCCGTTATATCGCTTTGTGAAGTTGCAACAAACCAACCACTTAGTTGTGTGAATGTAACACTAGTCAAATTACTACAATTGTCAAATACTGTTGGAGCAATAATTGAAACATTATCTCCAATTGTCACACTTGTTAACATTGAACAGCCAGAAAATGCACCATATAGTATTTTTCCACCAGTTATTTTTACTGATTTTAATGTTGATGGAATATAATATGCAACTTTTGATGATACAGAATAACTTTGATTTACCAATGTCCCACCAGAATAATTTGAAGTACCAAAAATATACCCAAATAATGTTGATGTACCTGCAGAATTTGCCGTCGCACTTCCTCCAACAAATGGCAATGTTAAACTAACAAGTCCACTGCAACCACATAATGCACCACCACCTATACTTGTAACGCTATTAGGCAATACAAGTTGAGTAAGTGCTGTACAATTGAAAAATGCATATTGTCCTATTGTGCTTAATTGAGAATTTTCTGCAAATGCAACATTTGTAAGGGTTGAACAATTTTGGAATGCATAATTGCCTATTGTTCTTAAACTACTTGGTAGCGTAATGCTTGTCAATTTACCACAACCCATAAAAGCATATTGCCCCAGACTTGTAATTTGTGAGTTGGCTGAAAATGCAACACTTGCAAGATTACTACACCCAGTAAATGCGTAATCACTAAGAGTTTTTACACTACTTGGAATTGTTATGCTTGTTAGTCCAGTACAATTTTGAAATGCATTTTTATCTACTACCAAGAGTTGTGAATTGTTTTCAAATATAACACTTTCTAGCCCAAAACAACCTGCAAAGGCAGCTGCCCCAATGTTTGTCACGCTATTTGGAATTGTTATGCTTGTTAGTCCAGTTTGACTTCTAAATGCATCACCTTTAATAACCGTGACAGTGTTTGGAATAACTGTTCCCTTGCAACCAAAAACCAATGTGTTGCTTGATGTTTGAATAATTGCATTGCAATTATTTCTACTATCAAAAGCAGTATTTCCTTCTTGAACGATAATTGTACTTAATGCTGTACATCCAAAGAAAATATAATTACCAATACTTCTTACACTGTCAGAAATTACAATCCTTTCAAGTGCCGTACAATCCCTAAATGCATATTGGTCAATGGTTATATTACTTGTACTGTTTGGTAGTGTTAATTGAGTTAATGCTGTACAATTTTGGAATGAACTTTGGCTAATTGTTAATAATTTTGAACCACTTTCAAATGTTACACTATTAAGTGCTGTACATCCATGAAATATGCCAGTACTCAAACTTGTAACACTGTTAGGAATAACAATACTTGTTAGTGCTGTGCAATTATAAAATGCATATTGTCCCACAATTGCAAGTTGTGAACTATTTTCAAATGACACACTTGAAAGATTGCTACAACCAGAAAAAGCATAATATCCCATATTTTCAATATTGTTTGGAATTGTAATGCTACCAAGTGATGTACAATTTTGGAATGCTTTACTACAAATAAATTTACAATTTGAATTTATTGTACAACTTGTTATATTTTGAGTTGTTGATTTTAGTAATATGTAATATGGATTACTGGAATCTCCAAGATATACCGCATTGTTTTCTGTTATTCCACTCAAGTTTGGACAATTGTCAAAGACATATTGTCCAATATTTACTACTGTACTTGGAATGGTTATATTAGCTAGCCCTTTGAACCCAGCAAACGCATTAGTTTCTAGTGTCGTTACACTGGAAGGAAGTATAATATTTGTAATGGAAGTACAACCATAGAAAGAGAATTTTTTAATTGTGCCAACTGTGTTTGGTACTGTTAATTGTGTTGGTTGCTCTCCTGCAATAGATAACACACCTGCATAACTCAATGGGTTTGAAAGCGAGTCTGCAAAATTAATATTTAACCATTTCTCTATATCTGATGTTATTACCTTTTTTAACCCAGTACAATTTTGGAATGTACCATTTCCAATAACTGTTACGCTACTTGGAATTGTTATTTCTTCTAATTTTTTGCAACTTTGGAATGCATTACTACTTATTGTTGTTAATGCTGGATTATCTCCAAATGTTATAGTTTCCAATTTATCGCAATTACTAAATGCTAAATTCCCAATAGTTAGCAATGAATTAGGAATATTGACTTGAGCAAGTGAAGTGCAATTTGTAAATACGCTTTGCCCCATCAATTCAACTCCCTCTGGAATTTCTATTGTTTCTAAAGCAGGACAATTTTGGAATAAACTATTTCCCAAACTTGGCAATTGTATACCATTTGCAAATGTTACTGTTTTTAATTGATTACAATTACAAAATGTGGATGAACCAGCACTTGTCACTCCACTAGGAATAGTTATTTCTTCCAATCCATTGCAGCTAGAAAATGCTCCATCTCCAATAATTGTTATATCGTCATGAAGAGTAATACTTGTTAGTGAATCAAAACCAGTGAAAGCCCACTTGTTTATTGATGTTACACTATCTGGAATAACTATTTCTGTTATTTCTTCATCTCCGACATACAAATGCTTTGCAATAGAAACTGGATTTGAAAGACTATTTTCAAAAGTTATATTTAGCCAATCTTCCAAACTTGTTACAACAACTTTTTCCAACTCTGTACAACCAGAAAATGCAGAAGCACCAATTATTTCTATTGTATTTGGAAGTTTTACACTTGTAATATCTGCACAATTGGCAAATCCACTCGCTTTTATTATGTTAACATAATAAATTTTTCCATTTTTTTCTACTTTGCTTGGTATAATAAGTTTACCTGTTGCCTTGTTTTGTGGATTAACCGCAACAGAAACTGTTTGATTCCTGTCGTTGTAATCCGAGAATAATAATTGTGGATATTTGCTTATGTTCCTTGCCACGACTTCCCTGTATTCAAAACTAACATTATTTGTTACCTTGTAAGAATTTTCTTCTTCATCAACAAGTTCTGCACCTGTGGCAGTGATTTCTGCTTCGTACCCATCTGTCACTGTATACTCGAGTGTTAAGATATCATCAATACAAACAACATCTTCTTGAGTTAATATTTCATCATCTTTTTTTACAATAATATTGTTTGGGAATGAAAGAGTATAGCCAATTATTGTTGTAGTATATGTTGCAGTATATGTTGCTTCTTCTGTTACTGCAGGTAATGGTTTGTTAATAAACCCTTCCCAACCTACAAAAGTAAATGACCTTTGTGGTGTTGGAGCTTTTGTTGGTATTCCAATATACTGCGGAATTGAACCATAATCAAATAATTGTGTTGATAACACTGAACCATCATCATTTTTGAATGTTATTGCATATTGATTTATACTTACACCATCAACAGTAATATTTATATCTTCAGAAATATTGGAAATTGTATAAACTCCATCATTATTTGGTGCAATCGTTTCTCCATTAATTTTTACCAAAGGATTACTTTGTGAATATGTGTCTGCAATAAATATCTTAAAAGATATTGAATCCCTATATTTAACACTTGTTGTGCTAAATCTTTCATTATTGGTTGTGCTAATTAAAAAACCTGTTTGTTGTGGCAAATTTATTGCATAAGTTGCCTCTTCAAATTCTGCCGTAACCACAACATCACTTTCTGGCATCATAAATGTATAGTCTTGCAATATTATATTTTCATCTGTTTGCTTAAATCCCAAACTTTTTAATTCATAATGATTTTGTGGCGTTGCAATTATTGTCACATATTCACCAAAAACAGCAACTTGTCTGTCAACTTCAATCTCACCATATTGAATTTGGTCATCAATAAAAATATTGTATTCTTTATTATAGATTGCAACATAATTAAGTGGTGTTTTTGAATTGATGGTAAATGAATATTCTTTTTGAGTTGAAACCCTTTTGCCATCACATTCCCATTTCATAAAACGATAGCCAGGGATATCTTCGGCAACAAGAGTGATATCTTTTCCATTTTTTATTACAAAAACTTGTTCTTCATGTGTTAAATTGTTTGTTTGAGTTATTGTGAATGTTCTGTTAACATAATTCCAAATAATCAAACCAATTCCAATCAATGCAACAAAAGCAAAACAACTAACAAGTGTCAATATGATTGCTTTTTTGTTTTTTCTACGTTTAATTTTTAAACGCTCAAGTTCTTCTCTTTCTTTTTGCTTTTTTAAAACTTCTTCTTCTGCTTTTTCTTTTGCATCTTTAACATTTTGCTGTGCTTCTATTTCGGCTTCTTTTGATATTTTGTTAACATCTTCTTGAGCTTGAATTAATCTTTCCAATTCTTCGTCTAATTGGTCTTCATCAACATAATCTGCAGCAGATTCATTTACTTGTTGAATTTCTATTTTTGTTATTTCTGCTAACTTTCTTTTTACTCTTTCTTCTAATTCTTTTAAAATCTGTTCTCTAGTTTTTGGTTGTTCTTTGTTGTTTGGTACTGTTTCTTCTTGGTTTTGAGGTTGTTCTTTAATATCTTCCTGTGTGTTTTGTGGCTCTATTAAATTGATTAACTTTTTGTCAATCTTTTGTTTCTTTTTGGTTTGTTTTATTTTTTCAATCTTTCCCACAACAATACCTCAAAAATTATCTTTTGCCAAACACTAACCTATTTATAGGTTATCATTATTTTTCCCATACTGTCAAATTTATAACATACTTTGTAATATGAGAAAACATTATATTCTTACCATCTCTTTAAGACAATATGAATATATTCGGCATGTACTTGAGTAGTTTTTCTTATATCATCAAAAAAATCAAGTCCATGTTGAACTTGATTTTTTACTTGTTAGTCAGCTAAAAGTTTGTACAATTCATCAAAATTAGCCAAAAATGATTGTTTGTAATATGCTGTTTTTTGTGTATTGCTTGCATCTGTGTATGTGTATTCATAGTAAAGGTATTGTGTTGTATATCCTTGACCTTCTGTGATGTCAATATATGCTGATGTGTATTTTACAGTTTCAGCTGTGTTTGTTGGTGGGTTAAACTCTTTACCTTTATACATAACTGTTTGTTCACTTGCATATCCAAGTTTTACTTTATATCCCTTGAATGTTGGTGCTGATGTCATGTTCTCAATTTTGCTTTCAAAAGACAATCTTCCAGAAAATAATGAAGTTAAAAATGCTTCCTTAAAACTTCCTTCAAACGCATCATTTATTTTGTTATACTTTTCTGTATTATGCTCTTTGTCTGCAAGTGTGTATTCTGCTTGATTTTCAACTTTTATATAGTAAACATCTGGCCCTTGAATTTCTGGCTTTGAAGATACTTTAACAAAGCAACTAACAACAACTGAAATAACTAATAATGCCAACAAACAATAAACTACTGCTAGCCACCATCTATTCTTTCTTATCATCTTTTTTCTCCTTACTATCTACTTTTGTAGATTTTCTTGTTGTCCTTTTTGAAGTTTTTACTTCTTCTTTTGGGACTTCTTCTTCACTATTTGATTGTTCAACATTTTGGGCTTGTTTGTCAAGTGCTTCTTGATTTATTTTTTGAATTGTTTTTTCTTTTTCTTTCAAAATTAAATCAAAATCTTTTTGAGAAATAATTCCTTCTTTTAGATACATCTCAGCTGTTTTAAGTTTTTGTTCAATTTCTTGAATCTTTTTTTGTTTTTCGCCAAGTGCACGTACTTCTTCTTCTTTCTTTTTTCTTTTGCTTGCTTCTTCGTCCATGTGGGCAATTATTTCTTCTTTGCTTTTACCTGCCAAAATCATATCAACTTCTTCTTTGTAGATTGTATCTTTCTCTAACAAAAGTTCAGACATTTGTTTGACAAATTCGCTATTTTCTTGCAAAAGTTTTTTGGCACGCTTATAGTTGTAATCCAAAATCTTTTTAACTTCGGCATCAATTTCTGCAGCAACACTTTCACTATATGATTTTTTTGTTTGATAATCTCTACCAACAAAAATTTCTTCATCACTAGTAAAGCTCATTGCTCCAAACTTTTCACTCATTCCCCACTCTGTAACCATCTTTCTTGCAAGATTTGTTGCTCTTTGAATATCATTTGAAGCACCTGTTGAAATGTCGTCCATAAACAACTCTTCACTAATTCTTCCACCAAACATCATTGCAATTGTATCATTGAGTTTTTTGTATCCTTGATGATTGTCATCTGTATCTGGTCTACTCATTGTGTAGCCAGCAGCACTTCCACGTGGAATGATTGAAACTTCTTGAACATCTTCAGCATATTTCATAAGTTTTCCAACAACTGCGTGTCCACTTTCGTGATATGCTGTAATAAGTTTGTCTTTGTCGGTCATAAGAAGACTTTTCTTTTGTGGTCCCATTATAACCTTGTTTATACCTTCTGTGATATCTTGCATAATAATTTTTGGTCTGTGGTTTCTGGCTGCAATGATTGCTGCTTCGTTGAGCATATTTTCAATATCCGCACCAGTAAATCCAGTTGTTATTCTTGCAAGTGTAACAAAATCTACATCATCATCAATTGGTTTGTTCTTTGCATGAATTCTGATTATTCCTTCTCTTCCTTTAACATCAGGAATATGAACATAAATTTGTCTATCAAATCTTCCTGGCCTCATAAGAGCTGGGTCCAAAACGTCACTTCTGTTTGTTGCCGCAAGAACAATAATTCCTTCGTTCGCTTCAAATCCGTCCATTTCAACAAGCAATTGGTTAAGTGTTTGCTCTCTTTCATCATGTCCGCCACCAAG
>DBWI01000040.1:0-2114 GCA_002308915.1 Christensenella sp. UBA1242
AATAAATTAAAATATTATTTAAAAAAATATAAAAAAATAATTATTCCAGGATTTTATGGAATTGATGAAAATAATAATATTAAATTATTTTCTCGTGGTGGTGGGGATGTGACAGGGGCGATTGTTGCTAAGTGTATTAAGGCAAAATATTACGAAAATTATACGGATATTGATGGAGTTAAAATAGTTAACCCAAGTATTGTTTCAAATGCAAAACAGATAAACAAAATTTCTTATAAAGATATGCTTGTTATGTCAAGTTGTGATGCGAATGTTTTACATAGAGATGTTTGTGATATTTTGAGAGGTGGTGTGACTATTACAAAGGTGTGTAACATCAATAATCTACATGCAAAGCCTACACTTGTTGACAACTCAAATCACTGTTGTCAATTTGTGTGTTATAAGCAGAGTGGTGATTACATTCAAATTGTTTCAAAAATTAAAAATATTGCAAGGGTTAGAAATTTTTATGATTTAATCAATTATATAAACAAAGACTATGTGTATTTTTGTTCAGATAGTAATAACTATCAAAAAGTCATTAAAGGACTTTATAAAGCTATAACGAACAAAAACTAACTTTTGTTATTGTAATTAAAAAAAAATTGTGTTATACTTTGAGTGCAAATGCTTTTAAGGAGAAAAATATGAGAGGGAAAGTACTTGTTGTTCATGATGACACAATAAATGAAGAAGTGTTCAAGGAGAAAAATAAACTTTTTGTTGAAGCAGCAAGAAGAAACAATATCTTTTTGGACTATAAGAGTAATGCTCAAATATATTCATATTTAGATAATAATAATGTTAAGTGCCATGACAGCTTTGGGACTTATGACTATGCTATATTTTTCAACCAAGATATTCAACTTGCAAAAAATCTTGAAGCAATGGGGGTTAGGGTAACAAACTCTTCAAAAACAATTGGTCTTTGTTCTAACAAAGCAACAATGTATCAAATGCTTGCAAGGAATGGTGTTTCTATTCCAAAAACTGTTATCTGTCCAACACTTAAGAATTATTCTCGTTTAAAAATTATGCCATTTTTGAATAATGCGATTGATGATCTTGGTCTTCCTATTGTTGTAAAAGGTTGGTATGGTGATTCTGGTCAACAAGTATATCTTGCAAACACAAAAGAACAACTTTACCAAATTATTGATGAACACCAAGGACAAGATCTTTTGCTTCAAGAATTTGTTGTTGAGGCAAGTGGAAGTGATATAAGAATTTTTGTCATTAAAAATAAAATAGTTGCAGCTTATCGTCGTCAAGGAACAAGTGGAGACTTCCGTTCAAACTTATCTTTGGGCGGTACAATGTATAACTATATTCCAACTTATGCTGATGAACAACTTGCGGTAAAAGCAGCTAAGGTTATGGATTGTGATTTTGCAATTGTGGATATTCTTAAAAGTATAAATGGACCAATTGTCTGCGAAGTTAACACAAGTGCTAACGTAAACAACTTTGCGCAGTGCTGTGATGTTGACATTCCAGGTCTTTTGCTTAAAAGTATTAAATAATAACATTTCATTTATCTGCCAAGCATTTTGCTTGGCTTTTTTATTTATAATGAATGTGCATGCGTATATGCATATACGTATGCGTGTACGCACGCGTGCGAAGGACAAAATTTTTTATTGTATAAATTTTGTTTGTTTTGATAATAAATTTATAAAAAATAATGTATTTACTGCGATAATTTAAAAATCAGTTACAATTGTAATTTCAAAAAAAGTGCCAAAAATTACATACAACGCACCGGGTGTTTACAAAAACTTAAAAAAAGTGGCAAAAAAGTGAAAAAAACATAAAAATTTTTGAAAAAAGTTGTTGACACTAATTTTTCACTATGATAGTATATCGATGTCGCCACCCAAAAGGGAGACGATGGAGAGCTGAAATTTGCTCTCGATAGTACCTTGACAACTGCATAATAAAAATCAAATATCAGTAATTAATAATTACGAGTAATAGTGTAATATGCAAAAGTATTTACAATTACGTTAGAGTTAGATTAACAAAGCAAAAATGCTAAGATATCAATCGTATATACCTATAGATTAGATTAAGCTACAAAGAGCATATGGTGGATGCCTTGGCACTAGGCG
>DBWI01000040.1:2270-2401 GCA_002308915.1 Christensenella sp. UBA1242
AGCGAAATTGCAAGAGGCCAAACCAAAGGTAGTAATATCTTTGGGGTTAGGACACTATAATTGATCCGAGTTTGGTAGGTGAAGACTTCTGGAAAGTTGAACGAAACAGGGTAATAGTCCCGTAACCGAAA
>DBWI01000040.1:2522-2834 GCA_002308915.1 Christensenella sp. UBA1242
CCCGGGAGGGGAGTGAAAGAGAACCTGAAACCGTATGTTTACAAGCAGATAAAGCAGTGCGGGCTTGCCCCCTGCGATATCGTACTTTTTGTAGAACGGGCCGGCGAGTTACGCGGTGTAGCGAGGTTAAGTGATTAAGTCACGGAGCCGAAGGGAAACCGAGTCTGAAATGGCGAAAGTTGCATAGCGTAGACCCGAAACCAGATGATCTATCCATGAGCAGGATGAAACGGTGGTAACACATCGCGGAGGTCCGAACACACGCCTGTTGAAATAGTCGGTGATGACTTGTGGATAGGGGAGAAATTCCAA
>DBWI01000030.1:0-632 GCA_002308915.1 Christensenella sp. UBA1242
TTCTTTTTCTTCATCGGCACCTGCAATATCATCAAATCTAACTTTTACATTGGTTGTAACTCTTGCTTTGTTCTTTCCAAATTGCATTGCACTATTATTTGACCTTGCAAACATTCTAAACACAAAGAATATTGCAACACCAGCCATAATAATATACAAGAATGGCAATAGTCTTTCTAACCAACTAGCCCTAACTGGTGGATTTTCCCACTTAACTAATTCGGCTTCGGTTTTGCCTGCGTTGTAGTCTTCAATTGCTGACAAAATTTTGTTCCAAGAAACTTCTGTGTATTCAAAATAGTAATCTGCATACGCGGGAAATCTTTCTCTCTTTTTTGCATCAAGTTCACTATTCTCGCTTTTTAGTAAAACTTCTGCTTCGCCATTATATGCATATATTTTTTCAACTTTTCCTTCATTAATCAAAGAAATAACAGTAGAAGGTTCAGTCTTCTGTATATGTCCATTCAAATTGATTAGTGGAAAAATGAATAAAGCAATAATCATTATAATTATAAGCAAGTATAAATAATTAAAGCCACTTCTCTTTTTATTCAAATTGTTTATCCTCCATTTGACACTTTTACATGGTATTCTATCAAAATTAAAAAACTTTTGCAACTAAATATAAA
>DBWI01000030.1:661-25096 GCA_002308915.1 Christensenella sp. UBA1242
TTATTAATTAATTGTTAGTAAAAGCCTTATACAAAATATTATGCGTAGTATTGCAGAATTTAAAACCAAAAAATTCCATACGAAAATAAACATTTTGTTTTTTTGTTAAAAATTTTGTAAATATAAATATAATTTGACAAAATTGTAAACTAAATATAAAATGCTAGTATGAATAATTTAGAAAAAGTAACAAAAAAAATTGAAAACAAGCAAGAAGTATCTCAAAACGAAATTGATGAGATAATTTCTGCATATTGTAATAACGAAATTTCTGATGAGGAAATCTTGCCTTTTATTAAGGCAATATACTACTTTGGAATTGATGACAAAGAACTTTATTATTTAACCAATGCAATGGAGCACAGTGGCGAAATCCTTGACCTAAAAGAACTAGGTCAAATTGTTGACAAACATTCAACTGGTGGAGTTAGTGACACAACAACAATTGTTATTGCACCAGTTTGTGCTTGCCTTGGAACAAAAATGCTAAAACTTAGTGGAAAAGCTCTTGGATTTACTGGTGGAACTGCCGACAAACTCGAATGTTTTGCTGGTTACAGAACAGAATGTTCTTCACTAAACGAGGCAATTGAACTTGTAAAGAAAAATGGTGCTTGCATGCTCACTACATCAAAGAATATTGCAATTGCCGACAAAAAAATATATGCACTTCGTGACAGAACTGGTCTTGTTGACAATATTCCACTTATTGCATCGTCAATTATGTCAAAAAAATTAGCAGGCGGTGCAGATATTATTGTTGTTGATGTAAAATATGGTAATGGTGCATTTATGCCAACAAAAAAAGATGCAAAAATGCTAGGCAAAAAGATGACAGCAATTGGCAAAAATGCTGGCAGAAAAATGAAAATGGTTTATACACCATCAAACCAACCACTTGGATATAATATTGGGCCAAAGCTTGAAGCCATGGAAGCAATTGAGATATTAAATGGCAAAAAAGATAAAAGTATTTTGTATAAATCATGCGTCAACTTGTCCGCAATTTGCGTAAGTTTAGACAAAAATATTAGTTATTCAAAAGCCAAAAAAATGGTTAAAAAAGTAATAAAAGATGGCACTGCACTTCAAAAACTTAAAGTTATGGTTAAAGACCAAGGTGGCAGTTTGGAATTATTTGACCAAACATACACAGAGCCAACACTTGTTGTTAATAGTCCAAAAAATGGAAAACTTAAAAAATATAACACAAAAGAAATTGGACACATTACTGCAGCACTTAACAAATCTGGAATTGAATATGGTGTGGTAACTTTTGCAAAAATTGGAGATAAATTAACAACATCTTCTCCACTATTCCATATTTATGCGAAAGACAAAAATGAAGCTGAAATTACTTCTCAAAAACTCCTTGAATGTGTTGAAATAAAATAAAAGGATTCAAAAATGTCAAACAAACAACAAAAAATTATAAACGAGTTTATGAATGAAAATTTTCCTATAACGGAAAAAAATCTAAATAAACTTCTCAATACTTTAAGAAAATACGATTTCAAAACAGTAAAAAATAAGCCATACAACTACAAAATTGAAGACGATATTATTGAAACAAGTTATACAGACTTTACAAACAAAGAAGTTGGAATATGCTACACTGCAAACAGATTACTTAATGCATACAAAAACAATAGCAAAATGTTGCCAGCATACAAAGTAAATTTTTTAACAAGTTATTATCATGAGTCTTGTCATGAAGAGCAATATGACAAATATCTGCAATGTAAATCAAAAGAATTGATAGCCGATGAATATCAACAAATAATAAATTTGGATTACAAATATTACAATGTGGCTTATAACCCACTTTGCAATCTAAACGAAATTGATGCAAGATTAAATTCAGTGATTAGAATTGTTGATGATATCAAGTCTGGAATAATAAAAGACGACAAAAACATTTATCCATTTATTCTCTGTGAAATATTTAATATGCTAGAAGGAATCAATGACCACAAAAGAATATTTGAATTCCAAGAAAATCCATTTAGCGCAGACAGATTGTTGTTCTTTTATGAACAAAGATTAGGCAAATATTTTTCAGATGAGTTCAAACAAAATTTTACAAAAATATTTGAAGAAAAATTAAACAATTTTTATCAAAATGAATATAAGTTTGTTGTAGAAAAAGTTATACAAAATTATGAGCCAACAAATGGCGGAATGGTATACTTAACTTCTAATTGGGAAAACAAAATAAATATTCTACTTCAAAAACCTACTTACAGAAATTTATGGATACTCACAACAGACAGTGTTAATCAAGTAAAAAACAAATCACTTGATTTTACATATAGAAAAGATGATGTGGAAGAGTTTTTAATATCAAAATATAATAAATGTGACAAAGATTCTTTTAATGCTTTCAAAAATGACAAAGAAAGCCACAAACAATTTGAAAAATTTTTAACATCAAAATATATACTGCAAAAAAATTCCACAAACACATTAGAATAACAAAAAAGACTTCGTTTGAAGTCTTTTTTGATGTTAATTTTTACTGATTTTACTCAGATTTTTTTGGTCTGCCACGACCTTTCTTTTCTTGTGGCTCACCAGCTTCTTCTGTTGTTTCTTTCTTTGGTCTACCACGGCCCTTCTTTTCTTGTGGCTCAGCCTCTTCGGTTACTTCCTTTTTTGGTCTACCTCTGCCCTTTTTCTCTTGTGACTCGCCTTCGTCTTCTGTTACTTCTTTTTTGGGTCTGCCACGGCCTTTCTTTTCTTGTGGCTCGGCATCTTCAGTAACCTCTTTCTTTGGTCTACCTCTGCCCTTTTTCTCTTGTGGTTCGCCTTCTTCTTCTGTCGCTTCTTTTTTAGGTCTGCCACGGCCTTTCTTTTCTTGTGGCTCACCTTCTTCTTCTGTTGTTTCTTTCTTTGGTCTGCCTCTGCCACGTTTTTCTTGAGCTTCGCCTTCTTCTTCAGCTGGAGCTTCTTCTTGTGGAGCTTCTTCGGCAGGTTGTTCTTCAACTAGTGCTTCTTGTTGTTCAGGTTCTACTGCTGTTTCTTGAGCAGGAACTTCTTCAACTGCAGGTTGTTCTTCTTGTGGAACTTCCTCAGCTGGAGCTTCTTCTTGTGGAACTTCTTCGGCTACTGCCTCTGTTTCAGGTTTTGGCTCATCATTTGATTCAACTAAATTGCCTTGTTGGTCATATATTTTTCCATCATTTGCATGATACAAACCTTTGTCGTCATAGAATGTTCCATCATAGAAGCAATAGTAACCATTTTCATCATAGAACCCATCTTGTTCTTGTGCAGGTTGCTCTTCTTGTGGAGCTTCTTCTACAAGTTCTTCTTTGTTAACTTCTTGTGCAGGCTCTGCTTGTTCTTGGGCTGCAGTTTCTTCTACAGGAAGTTCTTGGGCTGCAGTTTGAGCAGCTGTTTCACTTTCATATTGACTTAATATTTCATCAACATCTTTTCCTGGTTCAATGCCAGCTTCTCTTTGATGAATAATTTCTCTTAAGTCATTAATAACACCATCTTTAATATTATTGATTTCTTTTTCTTTTTCAAGTTCTTTAAGTGCTTCAACTTTTTGTCCAGCTAACTCATCAATTTCTGCTTTGTGTTTGCCTTCAACATCTTTTAATATTGCTTTGAATAATTTTGTTGAGAATGTGTCATATTCACTAAGCATTGCTGTTGTTGCATAACTCTTTTTCTCTTCGAGTTCTGCTCTACACTTGTCGATTTGTTCTTGAAGTGTTGCTGTTTCTTGATTAAATCTTAATGTTGCATCATCTTGATCTTTTTCAAGTTGTTCTTGTTTTTTGATTTCATCTTGTTGTTGTTTTCTTATGTAGTTTACTTCAATACGGTTTGTTGACTCTTCTTGTTGTTGACGAAGTCTTTCAACGTTTTCTTTACTTGCTTGAAGTTTTCTTTGATAATCTTTTGAAGTGTTTTCGTAATTTCTTTTTAATGAATCAATTTCTGAATCATATTGTTGAATTTGAGTTAACAATCTTTGACGAGAATTTAAGTAAATTTCTGATTCTTTCATGGCTCTATCCAAAATCAGTGAACCATCAATTCCTGCATTTTCAAAAGAATATACTTCGTGTTCGATTGCATTTTGACGAGCTTTTTCAAGTTCTTCAACTTCTTGACGAGCACGCTTTTCAAGGTATTCGTTAAGAACAGGTATTCCACCACGAATTTCTTTTCTTGTAAACAATATTTCAAAATCTACATATTTTGGAATTGTTGTTGATGCTTTGTCAACATATCTGTTAAACAAGTGGAAATTTTGATATAAGCTTGCCAAACTAAAGTTTTGCATTGCTCTTAACAAAACCAAAAATATTACACTGATAACCAAAATGATTACTGGAATTAACAATGAGTTTGCAAAAGTTTCTACTGTGAATGTAACACTGCCATAACTAAGCAAACTAACAACAAAACTTGTAAACATTGTTAATGCACTAATACCAATAAAGTTTTTGATGTTTGATGTATATGAACTTGTGTGTAATGGCTTTTCAATACAGTTGTACATGCTCATGTAATAACTTGGTTCGTGTTCACGATACAACATGTATTGTTGCCAGTGATAACGAAGCAATCTTGGAGCACGCTTGATAAGTCTGTTAAACTCAACCAAATTTGACTCATCAATTTGTTGGTTTCTGTAAAGCCAACGATTGATGTTTTCTAATGCTCTTTCAAGTCTGCCTTCATATGCATAGCGAGATTTGAAGAGAAAGAAAACAATAAACAAACCAATAAATCCTACACTAAGGTAGAAAATTAAATCACTGGTAAGTCCATTTGTTGTGAGTCTGTAAATAAAGCTTGAGATATTGTCAATAATAGCTAATAACATATAAAAAATCTCCCTTTTTTATACAATTTACGAGTGTAGTATATCACATAAATATTTTTTTAACTAATATTTTTAATATTTTTTTTTGATTTTTTAAATATTTTTTTTGAATTTTTTTTTATTTTTTTATACTCACCAAATTTGCACTCTTTATATCAAGGATATAACAGTCATTAACACTTTTGCCAATACCATATTCCAATGCTTTTTTATATAGTTCTAATTGTTTGGAATATTTATTGATTAATAATTCCTTGGAAAGTGAACTAAATTTGTAATCAACAAGCACAATTTCTTTGTCACGAACAATGACTAAATCGCATACACCTTGCACCAAAATATTGTCAGTAATATTGCTATTTTTTTCAACTTCATTATAAGGAATTTGCATGACAAAACTATGTTCTTTTAGAACTCTTTCACCATTTGTTAATTGCTTTAATGCGTGAATGTTTTTTGCAACCAAATTCTTGTCAATCAAGTCAATTGCATTTTGTTCAAATAATTTTTTATTTTTTATTTCTTTTATTGCTTTGTTTATTTGTAAATATACATCTTCGCTTTCAAAATCTACAAGCTCAAAAATTTTATGATACACACTCCCCACAATGTTTTTGTCTATATCAGAAAGATGCTCTTTTGTTGTCAATTGCTTTGGAGAATAATTATAACTTGCATATGTGTCATCGCTCGCCATAATTTTGCTAACAGAATTTTTTTGAGCAAGCGGCAATACATTTTCAAATTCATATCTTTTTGAAATGTATTGTGCCAAATTTTCTGATTTGTTTTCATCATTATTAAATAATGCAACGCTGTTTTGTACACTAGCAAAATCAACATTATTTTTGTTAATAACTCTGCAAACAAACATGTTGTTATCATCAATAAAAAACTGTTCTTGCCCTGCATTTATTTTGTTTATAGCATCATCACCAAGAGAATTAACAATAAGACTTAAATAATTGTTTTCTTTTGTAATTTGCCTGTCGCTTTCGTACCCACAAAAACCAAATTCTTTCTTTTCAACTGTTCCAATTAAAATAAGTCTGTTCTTTGGTCTTGTTAAGGCAACATACAAAAGTCTTAATCTTTCTGCAAAATCTTCCTTGTTGTTTTTGTTTGTAATATAGTCATAAAAAACACTATCATATTTGTTTCTGGATTTATCATCATAATATTTTACACCAAGTCCCTCTTCACTGTTAAGGACAATACTGCTACCCCCAATACCTTCACGATTAAAGTTTTTGCCAAGCCCAACACAAATAACTACAGGCCATTCAAGCCCCTTGCTTGCATGCATTGTTGTTAATGTTACAGCATTGTATGAGTCAATCCCACTTGTAACATTTTTTTGTCTTGTGTTATTTTCCATAAAATTCAAATAACTGCTTGCGTTGAAATTGAATGAAGAATCACTAAATGAATTTATATAATCTTTTATATTTTTCTTGCGTGAATAACTATTATTAGAAAAGTTAAGTTTGTACTCATAATCTGTTAAATTAATAACATAACAAATTGCATTGTCAATTCCTTCAAAATCACACTTGGTTTTAAATTCTTTTATGACTTGCATCATGTTGTCAATTTTTTGTTTTAATTCATCATTTTGACTATACAATAATAAGCAATTATAAAAGTATTTTTCTTCTGGAGAAAAGTTCCTTATTTTTAGCATTTCATCTGCATCAAAACAGAACAAGTTGCTCATCATCACACTTGCAAGTGCATAATCATTTTTTATATTTTGACTAACTTTAATTAAATTGATTAAAACTTGAATATCATATGTTTCTTCAAGATCTTCATTTGAATTTTCAACAACTGGAATATTGTATTGACCAAACACATTGACAAATTCTTGTTGACTTGCTCTTGTTCTAAATAACACACAAATATCAGAATAATTAATTTTGCGATATACACCTTTTTTTGAATCAAATATGTCTTCGTCCAAAAGTTTTGTAATTCTTTCTGCAATATGATAAGCTTCGCTTTTGCTGTCTTCAATATTAACATCTTCCAAATGTTCAACAACACTATATGGCTTGTCTGGTTGAATTTTCCCTTCTTCTTTTGAATACAAAACATTAAGTTCAACACAAGGATAATTCTCTTTTTGAAAATCACCTTCAAAAACAAGATTAGACTTAAGTCCATAGTTAAGATTTGCTGTTCCAAGTGTCATTACACAAGAAAATATTTTGTTGACAAAATCCAACACACCTTTTGTTGTTCTAAAATTGCAATTTAGATACATAGAATTACTTTTTTGGTCAATTGCAAATTGCTTTTCATAATCATTTGTTATTCTTTCAAAAATCTTTGGGTCAGATTGTCTAAATCTGTAAATAGCTTGCTTAAGGTCGCCTACCAAAAACAAATTATCTTCGCCCTTTAGAAGATTGATTATTCTTTCTTGAACAAGGTTTGCATCTTGAAATTCATCAACAAAAATATACTTGTAATTTGATTTTATTTCACTCAAAATTTCATTATTTTCAAAAAGTTTTATTGCCAATCTTTCTATGTCGTTAAAGTCAAAAAGATTTTGTTTTTTCTTGAGTGATTTATATTCTTCACAAAAGATTTCGTGCATATCAAAAATAACATTTGTTATTTTTTTGCAAAAATCAACACTTAATTTGTAAACTTCACTGCCACCATATTCTTTTATTCTTTTAACAAAACTTGCTTGCCATTCTTTTGCTTGAGCCATCTTGCTTTTAATGTGTCCATCATCAAGATTATTCTGCCTTGGTTGGGCTGCAAAATTTGCAGTTGAAATATAATCAATAAACTCTTCAAAACTTTGTTGCAATAACGCACCATCGATGGTACTTAAAACTTTGTTGCAATATTCACAATAATTTTTTATTCCCAAATTATTTGATAATTTTAGAATTTGGTTGTATCTGTCTTTTATTCCAATAAGTTCATTTTTTAAGTCATCAAAAAGATTTTGTGTTGCCTTTGGAACATCGCCTTCAAACAAACTCAAACTTGTATTTTTGAATTGTTCATAATCCAAAATTGAACAACAAAAGTTATAAAGGTCCAAAATCAAAGAATAAATCTTCTTGTCTGTTCTGTTTGAAGCATATGCGTTAAACAAAATATAATAGTCATCTGGTTTTTGTTTTTTGAAAAAATTAATTGTATTTTTTAAAGCTTTGTTTTGAAGTTCTGTTTGCTCTGTTCCCTGAACAATATTAAATCCTGGGTCAATGGCAAGAACATAAAAATATCTTTTTACAATTTTTTGACAGAAACTGTCAAAAGTCGAAATATCTGCAAGCGGAACATCATCAATTTGAGACAACAATCTTTTGTCTTGCTCTGCTTTTTCTTGCATTTCGTTAATTAATTTTTGTTTCATTTCTACAGCAGCAGAATTGGTGTATGTGAGCACCAAAAGTTCTTTTACATCAACATTTTTTCCCAAAACAAGTCTAACAATTTTTCTAATCATAACAGAAGTTTTTCCACTTCCGGCAGAAGCAGACACAACCAAGTTTTGATTATCTGTTTGAATGATATCATCTTGTTCTTTTATCTTTTTTTGTGCCATCACTCCTCCTTCTTTGCAAAAAATTCTGGTTTAATTTCGCCATTTTTATTTCTTTCAACAAAACTTCCTTGTTTTGCACAAATGCTAGCGTATTCACAGAATTTGCAACCATCTTTTATTGGTGAAACAGCAGTGTTTCCATTAACAATTTCTTGTATTGCTCTTTCAACTGCATCAACTGAATATTTAACCATTTCTTCAAGTTGTTTTTTGGTTACATTTTTACTTCTTCCTGAATGAAGACTTTCAAATGAATTAACAAAAGTTGCTTCAAACAACTTACTCTTTAAGTTTTCTGGCGACAACGTTTTGTCCACTTTTTTTACAAGATTTATGTCGTCAATAAAATACCCATGAAGCTTGTAGTCATCTTTGTCTTCATCGGTGTACGCATTGGAAATTGGCAAATAGAATGCACCATAAGGCTTTGCCTTAAAAATATCACAAATTGCTTTTAGATAAACATAAACTTGGATTTTTGTGCCATAGAATAAATTTGAAATACTTGCATTTGCACTTCCTGCAGAACCCGTTTTGTAATCTACAATTCTAACATAATCATCCATAAAATCTACACGGTCAACAATTCCAATTATTGAATAATCTTTGTTGTCGACAGTCAATTTTATTGCATTGTCATCTGCAAATCTATATTCTGTTTTTTTGATTTTGAAATCTGTTACACTTTGCTCATAATTTATAAATTGAGCAAACCTTAACATTTCATTTTTTAGAGTTCTCAAAACAAAATCATTTTCTTCATCAAACAAAAGAACATATTCATCTTTTCGCGACAAAGTTGTGCAAATTTTGTCTACACTTTGTGAAATTTGCTCGTCATTAAGTGTGCCAAGTTGTGCTTTGTTTTGGTCAACAAACATTTTGCAAAATTCATGCAAAAAATTACCAAAGTCATTTGCTTTGATTTCTCCATTTTTTCGTTCTTTAAGTTTTAATCCATAATTAAGATAATGTTTGAACGGACAAGAATAATAACTTTCTATTTGGCTGACAGTTGTTTTTTGCTTTAGCATCAAATTGCCATTTTGTATTTGGTCACGATTGATTTGATTAAAGTCAACACTTTCCCCCAGCTTTGATAGTGCATTTTTTATCACAGCACCTTCGCTTGAATTTGAAATATTTTTCTTTGCTTGTGCAACTGTTGGGTTGTTGAACAACAAATCATCTCTAAGGTCTTCTTGTGTTATTTTTTTGTTGCCACTTAGCAACAACAAATCTCCAACAAAATTTGATGGCATTACTTTTTTGCCTTCACTATCTGTTATGCTGTATGTAACAATCAACTTTTTGCCTTGCAATAATGTGTCAAAAAGTTTGAACTTGTTTCTTTTGTTAATAATTTTTGCAGTTGGCGTTATTTTTACACTTGAACTTAATATTTCAATATCTTTGTCACTAATAAGTCCAACATCTTTAATTTGCGTTGGCATGTCTTGGTTTGCACCAATCACACACAAAATTTCACTCTTTTCAAAAAAGCTTTTTGAAATATCTCCAACAAAAACACAGTCAAGTCCCAGTGGAACACTTGAAATTTTTATGCCTGCCAAATTCTTTGTGTATAAATCAAAAAATTCATTAACAGAAATTTCTTCATCGCCCATAAAGTTTGATAACTTGTCATTAAAGTCTTGCAACTTTTCAAATAGTTGCAAATATATTTTTTCAAGATAGTCCTTGCCTTCTTGCCTAAACTTTTCACACAAGTTGTTTATTTGATTTTCAACATCAAAATCTGTCAAGAGTTTTTCAATTTTTTCTATATAATATTTAACAGTAGACTTTTTGTCTATTTCACCACAAAAACTAATAATACTTGCAAGTTTTTGTACATCAAATTTTTGCAATAATTTTTCAACTTTTTTGTACTCAATATTATTTTCAAAAATATAATTTTCAATATCATTTTTTTCATCTTGGTCAATATCAAAAAAGTAGTTATTTGTTAGCTCAATTAGTTTTTCCTTTTCAAAACCATATGCACACAAATAAAGCACGCATGACAAAAAGTTATACACTGGAGTTTGGTCAATACTCTTTTGTGTATCAATATAATAACTTATTCCAAAACCATCAAAAACTTTGTCAATTCTGTCAAAATATTTTTCTGTTGTTGCAATATTAAAATCCTTAAATCTACCACCATTTTTTGTGTGTTCCAAAATCTTTTTTGCAACAAAATTTACTTCATCTTCGCACGATGGAAGCTCCACAACATCATAACAAACATTGTCACTTTTTTGAATTTTGTATGAATAAACATTTTCAAAAATTGGCTTTTGCTCATCAGTTAAATTTGGTTGAATTTTTATCACATTATATAAAATGTTTTCATCCTTAAAATAACTTTCAAAATTATCAAGCATTTCACTATCAAAAATAAAGTTATTTTTGTTATTGCTTGGAACAACAATTCCAATATTTGTATTGTTTGCAACTTTTGAAATATTTTTTACAACACCATAACCTTGCTTTGTAAAACTATCAAACCCACAAAAATAAAAGTTTGTGTTTTTGTAAGCATCTGTTGATGTAATTAAATTAGAAAAAACTTCCATTGTTTGACTTGCATCAAGTCTGCAATCAAGCAATCTTAAATATTCCGTCATTACTTTTGCAATATCAAAAATCTTTTTTTGCATGTTTTCACTTTTGTTTTCTGCACTTGCAAGTAATTGCTCTGGAGTTATTCCACTTGACATAACAAGTGAAATCCCTTCTTTAATTTTTTCAACAAGTCCAACGCTTATTGTTTTTGAAAAACACACAAAATCTTTTTTGGTGTTTTGCACTGCCCTATACATCAAAAAGTCACTTGTTATTGCGTCAACAAAAACACACTCCAAATTTGAATTTTGGATTAGACTTTTTGCAAGCATATTTATTCCCATAACTTTTATGGTAAATGTGGCTTTTATTTGTAGTTGCTCAAAAACAGCTTTCTCTACTATCAAAGAATATCTGTCTGGTACAACAACAATATTTTGATATGACAAATCAAATTTGTATTTTTCAATTTGTTCAAGAACGCTGTTTTTTATATCTTCTATTCTATTACCACAAATAATATTTATCATACTAACATAATAACAAAAGGATAAAAAATAATCAAACAAATTAAAAAGCTGGTTTGCGTTTTTGAATAAACAAAATTTTGGCAAAAACAAATATAGTTAATTTTATTTATTGTGTTGACAAACAAAGGCATTGCGATTAAAATAAAAATATGGAAATTGAAGTAACAGACTTATCAAGTCAACCTGTTTCAGAAAATGGACACTCACTTCCTTCAACAAAAAGTGTCGATGTTTTTAATGCGTTATCACTCTATAACGAAGAACTTGGCGAAAAGTATGAAAAAGAAGGATACAATCCATTTGATGACGATTTTGTGTTGACCGAAGATTATGCAAATGAAATTTTGCAAAACAAAAGTCAAGACATTGACCATATTTTGTCAGAGAATTTTTTGGATTACAGCAATAAGGAAGTTTCAAAAAACTTTGAAACTGCAATGCAAAAAGGCAACAAAGTTATAGAAGCTCTTCAAAATGAAATCGCAGTTACTGGTGATGAAAAAGTTAAAGGGCAACTAAAAAAATGTCTTATTTTTGTCAAGAACAGAAACGAACTGCTCAAGGCAAACATTGCAAAACTAAAACAAAAAGATGCAAACGCAATCAAAATGTATTTGGAAATGTATGGCATGGACAGCGAACTTAGTGAAATTATGAAAGACACATTCACAGAAGAAGCAAACATGCAAGTTGTCATTTCACAAATGATTAATGCTGCAAACAGACGTGCAATTAATGTAAAATCAAAATCAATTAAGTTTGTTAAACAATATCAACAAGCTCAAGTAAACGAGCAAAGAGCGGAACAAACTCAACAAGCCGCACAACAACAAGCTCAGCAACAAATCAAAGAAGAAGCAAAACAACAAGTCAAAGAAGAAAAAGTTGCACAAGAGCCTAACAAACAAAACAAACAACAACAAGAAGGTCAAACAAACGAATTTGATCAAGATTTCACAATGTAACAAAGTGCAGGGACAAGTGTGTACCCTGCCTTTTTATATCATTTTTTAAAGGAGAAAAGAATGGAAAAATTAAAAAGTGCATCAAGATGGAAATACTTTAATGTAGACAGAACAGAAGAAATTTTGGAACACTCCAAAAAGGCAGTAATTTTGCTTGCCGGTGCATCATCATCTGGAAAAAGTTTTTCAGCAAAACTATTGCAAGAAACTCTTGAAGAACAAGGCTACAAAAGTGTCGTTCTTTCAACAGATAGTTACAACAAAGGTATCAGTGGAATTATTTGCGACAAAGTTAATCAAAAGTTTTTTAAGGGCAAATTGGAAAACATTGAAAAAATTAAAGAAATTGTAAAAAAATGCATTTATAACACAGATTTTAGCGAAAAATTCAACAAAAATGACTTAATTAATATAAAAAATGGCATAAAAGGCTTAATTGACAAAAATGACATACCACTATTTTTGCGCTCATTAAAATCAGAATTTGACATCATCAACTTTGATGAACCAAGCGTTTATGACCTTAAAAAAGTTGCAAGAGATATCAACAAACTTGTAGCCAACGAAACAATAAAAGAGAAAAAATATAGCAAAGTTGTAAGCGAGCAATTGCCACGCGACACAGTTATTGACGGAAGCAAAATTGATGTTGTTATTGTTGAAGGAATTTATGCTCTTGAAGATGAACTTCTTGACAATATTGACCAAAATATTACAGTCAAAAATTTTATAGAAAGCGATGCTAAATCACTATTTTTAAGACGTGTAATTAGAGATGCAAAAACAACTTCTGCAGACAACTGTTTTACAATTGGTTTGTACTTTAAGTACATTGTGCCAAGCTATATCAATGGCATACTTCCAAACAAAGTAAAAGCCGATTGCATATTCAAAAACGATATGACATTCAGTGAACTTCACAGTGGCGATGTTTACGAAACAAAACAAAAATATAGAGTAAAAAATGCACAAACACTAAAAGATTTGCTTAGCGTTGCAAAAGTTGTATCAAAAGAAAAACAAAGAGATATATATTTCTGTGGCAAAGATGAAGATGTTAGTGGCGAAAATTTACTTCGCTTACGTACAATTTTTGACCCAGACAAAAATCAATATGTTCCAACTTCACTTGTTCACAAAGGTGCAATAAAATCCAGAAAAGACAACAAAATAACAAGACCAATCAACCTACTTATTAAAGAAGGCGACTTCTTTAAGATATTCACTAGCGAACAAGATTTTGTTGACAACATGAAATTTGCTCAATTTGACATTGAAAGAATAACCAAAAAGACAAGAACAAGAATAAAACTTGGTGAACTTGAACTAACAATAGATGATATTGAAGGCGAAGGTGTGTTTATTGAATTTGGCAACGACATTGACTTTAATGTAATTCAAGACATAATTGACAAATCAAAAACAAACCAACCAATTCCTCTCACCCACCTAACCGAAAAACATAAATAAAAATAAAATAGCCCGAAAGACAAGGCTCGGTGAATTTAATAAAAACAAAAAAAAGAACAAGAAGTTCTAGGCTCGCATAATATACAATATTAAAAAACAAAAAAGAGAGTGAAAGACAATGCTCGGCAAGTCACCGACCGCACGAATTTGGTTTCCCAAATGACCGTGGGCGGTGGCTTGACAGTAAACGCAGTATTTCGCTCTCTTTTTTTGTTTTTAGTCGATGTCAAGATTCCACAAATTATTATGTTCAAACAACTGACTCGTTCTATGTCCCTTTCCTGTTTCGTAATCACTTGTTGGCATAACAAGTTTTGCTGTTTTTCTTCTAAAGTTTGCATCCAAAAGTTTTTCTCTCAAGATTACTTCATAACTATTTTTAAGTTCTGTAAGAGTAAATTTTTCTGGCAAAAGATTGAAAATTATGTCAGTATATTCAAGCTTGTTTTTCAAACGCTCAAGAGCATAAAATATTATTCTTGCATGGTCAAAAGCCAAATCTGACGCCAAAAGTTCAATATTTTTCTGCTCTTCTATGCCATTTTTTGTAATTTTTATAAAAATTTGATTTTTTAGAGTTGTGGTTTCACTGGTTAAATTTAGCTCATATTTTTTCTCAAGAACATAGCCACCTTTAATTTGTTTTTTGTTTGTTGACACATCAACAAGGTCAACATCAAACCACTCTCCACCTTCAACTTGTGTGCTTTGATTTGTGAGTAGCATATATGAAATTGAAATCACTCTGCTCCTTGGATCACGGTCTTTGTTCCCAAAAGTGAATAGTTGCTCATAGTAGTAATTATTTTTTAGATTAACTTTTTGAGAAACACAATATTGCATACTTTGATTAAGTTCAAAATTTAGGTCAATAAAAGTTCCAACAATGGAATACTTATCTTTGTATGGCAAAAATTGGCGCTTTGTTAAATACACCTGTAATTTTTTTTCTGGAAGTTTTCTATAGTTTTCTTGTGGCTTGTCAAAAAGTCTAAAGATTACTGCATCAACAGTAACTGATGGTTTTTCATAAATACTATCACTATAAAGTTCCAAAAACTTCTCATCTTCTTTTGTTAACATATTTCACCTCTTTTAACTAAAAATTGTCTAATTTTACATAAAATTACTCAAAAATAAGCAAAAAACTGCTATTTTTGACATAATTTTTCTTATTTGTTGTTATTCATTAAACATATTTGGCAAGTTGCCTTCAAAACTTGCAATACCTTTTCTTTTGTGAGCACACACATTGTGAGTTCTTTGTATCTTATCAAAATTTTCGCCTTTGATACCATTTCGGATATAACTATCCAACTCATCATAACTAAAGCCAAGTTTTTGCTCATCACTCATTCCACTAAGTCCATCACTTGGTGTTTTGTATACCAGATTGTATGGCAAACCAAGTTTTATACCAATTTCACACACTTCTGTTTTTGTAAAATTGATAAGTGGAGCAAAGTCTCCAACATTATCGCCCCATTTGGTTGTGTAACCAACCATTTTTTCACTCAAATTTGAAGTATTTGCTACCAAATAGCCAAGAGAACCAGCAATTGCATACAAAGTTGTCATTCTTAATCTTGGTGGTGTATTTTGGGTTGAAACACTATTCAACTGTTTGTCACACTTCTCCAAAACTGGAGTAATGCTATTTATTACATCGTTATATGCATCTGTGATAGGCACAACAACATACCTAATCCCTAGAAATTCACAGCTTTCTACGGCATCGCTAATATCTTTCATCTCTCCATTTGGCATAATAACTCCAAGTACATTATCTTTACCAATTGCGTTAACGCAAAGTTTTGCACACACAAAAGAATCTTTTCCACCACTCATTCCAAGTACCACACCTTTTGTGTTTGCAGTTTTTGTATAGTTGACTATCCATTCAACTATATCATTTACTATCTTATCATCCATAAATCATTCTCCTTACATCAAATAATGTCATTTTTTTGGTTGCCCTCTTTTTTAGTGCATTTGTAGAGAACAAATGCTTTACACAAGAAAACTTGACCACTCTGTTGTTATATCTGTTGTTTTCTATCTGTCCACAAAGAATATATATTTCATTAACACCCTTTTTTGAAAGTACTTCAATTGCTTCACAAAGAGTGTCGCCTGTTGAAATTATGTCATCTACTATCAAAACCTTTTTGCTTGTGTCAAACTCTGTCATTATGTCGTATTTGCAAATTAGCCCTGTGTTTATATCTCTTTCTTTTTCAAAGTAAATTTTTTTACCTTGCAAGTTCTTGTATCTATTTCTGCTTCCTTTGTCTGTAAAACATACATAATCATCTTCACCAAAGCCAATCTTTGCTTTTATCTCTTTTTCTAGCATTTCAACATAACTAATCTTTTTTGCATTACAAAATTCACTTATATCACAATGTGGCTCACATATTGTTAAACTGTTAAGCTTGAGCGAATTTATTATGTTTGCCACATGTTTTGTTGTGTTTACTTCATCTCTGCCTTTGTGATCCATTCTTTGATATGGTAAATAAGAAAGAATTAAATCAACACAAACATTTTTTTGCTTGTAATAGTCAATAATTACAAAAAGTTCAAAAATGCTTTCTTGATTAAGGAATAATATTTCTACTTTATTATTTATTATATATTTATCCATAATACTGGACAAAAGTTTCATTTCTCCACTAGAAAAGCGTTTTGGAATAAATTTTTTGCTATTTATATACATATTTTTCCTCTTTCGATTAGATATTATCACATTGATAATAACAAAGTCAATATTTTTTGAAATATTTGTTGACAACTTAAATCTTTTGTGATATTATCACATTGATAATAACAAAAAGCGAGGTGTTTTATGGAAAAACAAAACAACATTTTGGTAATAATAGATATGGTAAACGGCTTTGTAAATTTTGGTGCACTTGCCGACAAAAAAATAAACAAAATTACTCCAAATATAATAAAGTTAATAGACAAAGCAACACAAAAAGATTATCCAATTATTGCATTTCGTGATGCTCATAGTATGGGAGATGAAGAATTTAACATTTTCCCTGTTCACTGTCTTAAAGGTGAACCAGAAAGTGATTTAATTCCAGAGCTTGTGCCATACAGAGATAACTTTTATGAAATAGAAAAAGACACAACAAATGGATTTATTACACCAGAATTCAAAGAAATTGTTGGCAAATTTGAATTTGATAATGTGTATGTTGTTGGTTGTTGCACAGATATTTGTGTGCTTAACTTTGTTAACAGTTATTTAGCATTCAACAAAAAATATAATCGAAATACAAAAATCAAAGTTGTTGAAGATGCGTGTGCAACATTTGACGGAGCAAACCACGACGCAAGCGAAATGCACTCAAAGGCAATTAGAGAAATGGAAGACAATGGCGCAGTAATCATTTCACTAAAAGAAAAAATAAAGGAATAGTCATGAAAGTTTATTTGGCATCACCTTTCTTTGACACAAAAGAAAGAAATAATGTAGTTGAAGCAGCAAACATTTTGAGAAACAAAAATCTTGATGTTTTTGTTCCAATGGAACACAAAATTAAAAACGAATGGAGCCTAAGCAACGAAGACTGGGCAAAAGCAGTTTTTGAGATGGACAAAGAATATCTTGATGTTTGTGATGTTATGGTTGTTTTGTATTATGGACTATACAGTGATAGTGGCACTGCGTTTGAAGTTGGATATTTCCATTCAAACAAAAAGCCAATAATATGCGTACAAATAAATAAAAAAATTACCAGTTTGATGATTGTTAACAGTTCAACAACATACTTACATGGACTAAATGAATTAAAACAATTTGACTTTAATAATATTCAACAAAAACGATGCAAAAATGAGCAAAAATAGGAGCAAAAAATGAGAATTGGAACATTTGTTGGAAAATTCTATCCACCACACATTGGGCACTTGTCTGTGATAGATAATGCACAAAAAGATATGGATGAATTATGGATAGTAATTTCCAAAAACAAACAAAGAGAAGATGAAATAAAACAAAAAGATAATTTTGAAATTTCTAGCGAACTAATAAAATCTTGGTTTGAAGAATATTACAAAGATAATCCAAAAATTAAAGTTGCAATTTTTGATGAAAGTGGCTTAAAACCATATCCTGCTGACCAACAACCATGGGCAGAAAGATTCAAAAAGCAATTTCCTTTTGTGAATATAAAAATTGCAGATGGTGGCTACAGAGAATTTAATCAAAAATACTTCCCTGAATATGAATTTTATGAAATTGACAGAGAGCAAATTCCAATTCACTCAACACTATTTCGTGAACAGCCAAAAAAATACTTGGAATATTTGATTCCACAAGCACAAAAATATTTTAAGGAGAAAATACAATGAATAATTTAATGATGGACTTTTATGAATTAACAATGGGTCAAGGATACTTTAACAAAAAGATGACTGGCAAAGTTGCATACTTTGATTTATTCTTCCGCAAGGCACCAGATGGTGCATCTTTTGCAATTGCAAATGGTGTTAAACAATGCGCAGAATATTTGGCAAACTTCAAATTTGAAGAGAGCGATATTGCATACCTAAAATCACTTGGAATTTTTAGTAATGCATATCTTGAATATCTAAAAAATCTTCGCTTTACTGGAGATATGTGGGGTGTTGAAGATGGCACAGTTGTTTTTGGAAATGAACCATGTTTAACAATCAAAGCTCCAATTGTTGAAGCACAACTTGTTGAAACTGCACTTTTAACTTTATTCAACAGAGCAAGTTTAATCACAAGCAAGGCTTCAAGAATTGTAAGAAGTGCTCAAGGCAAACCAGTTATGGAATTTGGTTCAAGACGTGCTCAAGGCGAACAAGCAGCAACAGATGGCGCACTTGACGCATATATTGCTGGAGCAGCTGGCACAGCTTGCACAATCACAGGCAAAAAATATGGTGTTCCTGTTCTTGGAACAATGGCTCACAGCTTTGTTCAAAGTTTTGACACAGAGTATGAAGCATTCAAAGCATATGCAGAAAGTTTCCCTGACGCATGCACACTTTTGATTGATACATATAACACACTAGAAAGTGGCATTCTTAACGCAATAAGAATTCACAAAGAAGTGTTACAGCCAATGGGCAAAAAACTTGCAGGAATAAGGATTGATAGTGGCGACCTTGCATACCTTTCAAAAAAAGTTCGTGAAATTTTAGACAAAAATGGACTCTATGACACAAAGATTGTAATTTCTAATTCACTCGATGAATACCTAATCACATCACTACTCAATCAAGGTGCTCCAATAGACAGTTTTGGTGTTGGCGAAAATATGATTACAGCAAAATCTAATCCTGTTTTTGGTGGGGTTTACAAACTTGTTGCAATGGAAAAATACGGCAAAATTGAACCAAAAATAAAAATCTCGGATAATGTTGAAAAAACAACAAATCCACACTTCAAAAAGATTTACAGATTATATGACAAAGATGGAAAAATTATTAGCGACATTTTGACGGTATATGACGAAGAAGCACCAAGCGGAACATTTACACTAAAAGACCCAGATGTTCCTTGGAAAACAAAAACAATAAGCAACTTTACAGCAAGAGACCTTAAGGTTAAAATGGTTGAAAACGGAAAAATAATCTACAATTTTAAAACAATACAACAAACAAGAGAGTATTGCCAAAAAGAATTAAATACACTTTGGGATGAAGCAAAAAGACTTGTTAACCCACACACCTACACACTTAACCTTTCTGACAAACTAACAGAAATAAAAAACGACTTGCTCTATAATCTTAAGAATGACAAAACAGAGCAACACGCAGCAGCAAAAATTATTACAACAAAATTAGAGAAATAACAAAAAAACACTCATCATTAGTCTAACTGATTTGAAACTTGCTAAATACTTAACACTTTAACTTGAAAAAGTTAGAGTGTTTTTTATTCTCTCTTATCCAGCCAACAAAACGGATATTATGCTGTTGTCATAGGTTGTCGTTGTTATCTTAATATTTACAATTACATGACATGCACTTTAACCTTGACAACAAAAAATATTCGTTTAAACTAAAAAACAAAGAGAAAAAAGAGAAAGAGTGTCGTGCGTTTGCTCTGGCACACACTCTTTCTTCTAACCAAGTTATTTTATGTGTGCTTGTCTTCGGTGGAGCTTTAGCTCTCACCGACTTGTATCAAGACAAGCACACGTTTAAATGCCATGATAAATTTAACATATATTAATTATAAAAAGTTTTCTAAATATCAATACGAATTTATATTTTTTGTGCTATAATTATTTTATAATTAAATGCAGGGGTTAAGTATGTTTGAATTTGTTAAAGATTTTGATATAGAAATCTACAATGAAATTATTAATGAAGTTGAATTTAACATTTGGAATGACAGATGCATTTCTATTATACAGAGTGAAATTGAAAAAATAATAAAAAAACTATTTAAAGAAAGCGATATTGTAATTACAAATAAAGGAGAAGATGGTGTTATTTATCGTGAATATAATCCATCACTATCAAGATTATTTGATAAAGAAACAGACTTTAGAAATTTCTTGTTTGAAAATAATATATTAAATGAAAGTGATATTGAGAGCTATTGGATTATACTCAAAAACAGAAATATAAAAGACCATGGAGCTAGAACTGGTGAAAAGCTTGTAATAGATGATACAATGAAAGAATCTGCATTAAAATTTTTATTTAAACTTTGTTACAATGTTTATACTTTTAAGTTCCATAAGGCTCCAGATGCATATTGGGATGAAAAGTATTTTCAAAAACTTTTGATTAAACCGGAAGAAAAAACAATAGAAGTTGAAAAAATTGTTGAAAAAGAAATTAAAGTTGTTGATGATGTGGAGTTAAATAAACTAAAAAGAGAGCATGAGGAACTTAAACAAAAGTTTGAGACAATTCAAAAATCAACCACACCAACAGCAACAAATTTTGAACTCATTAACAAACTTGAAATTGCAAACAAATGTTTACAAAATGGTGATTTTGAAAATGCTAAGATTGCATTTAATAATTGTAGAACATTAAATATTTCTTGTATCGACGCTTATATTGGATTAATAATGTGTGATTATAAACAAAATGATATGGAAAGACTGGCATATCATTTAGATTTATATAAAGAAGTTAAACCTTTAAAAGAAAACGAAAATTATATTAATATGAATAATTTTTGTGACAAGCAACTTGTGGAAAAATTTAATAAAGACATAGAAGATTTAATACATTATTTAAAATTTGAAAAACCATATAATGAATCCATTGATGCATTTAACAATGGAGAATATGAAAAAGCATTTAGATATTTTCAAAATATCATCAATTATAAAGATTCGTTAAAAAAATCAAAAGAGATTCTCTATATTTTTGAACAAGATGAAAAACAACGAGATAAACAAAAATGGTACGATCGTGTTATAATTGAATATCAATCTTTAAGCAAATATGTTAAAGAAGAACGGTTTTCTGCATATATTGAGGAAAGAATAAATGTGATTAAGGAAAAGAAAAAGAACGAGATCGAAACATTAATAATTGACAAAAGAAATATCTCTTTGTTAAAGGTTGAGTTTACAGCATCAAGGCGATTGATTAAAAGACCCTTAATGCCATTTATTAAGCATATAATTATAAAAGATGGTATTAGACAAATTGGACCCCGTGCTTTTGAACCATTTCCTAATATTGAAACAATAACCCTTCCCAATGATTTAGACGAAATTCATTATATGGCATTTAGTAATTGTAGAGAACAACTTAACTACAATACAAAAAATGGATATCAGTATTTGGGAAGTAAAGCAAATCCATATATGGTTTTAATGGAAGCAAAAAATTTTGATATTAATTTATTAGATGAAAATACTAAGATAATTTTTTCTAAGTCTATTATTAATGATAATTTAAAAGAGATAACAATTCCACGCAACATATCATGTATTTGTGAATATGCATTTACCACCTCTCGTACTCCAAACATAGAAAAAGTTGTAGTAAATCATAAAATGCATTTCCTTGGTGGACTTCGTCAACTGCATAAACTAAAGGCCGTAATTTTAAATGCACAAATAGGTTCAATGCCGGCAGGATCTTTTGAGGGATGCATAGCATTAGAAAATATAATTCTCCCTGTAAATATTGAAAAAATAGATGAATACTTTTTTGAAGATTGTATTAGTTTAAAACATATCAATATACCACAAAAAGTGAAAGAAATAGGTTGGAGTGCGTTCCAAAATTGCATAAATTTAGAAGAGGTTGTTTTTAATGGGGTTATTCAAAAAATTGATTTTGAGGCGTTTCGTGATTGTAAAAATTTAAAATCAATTAATATCTCTAATGGTCTGCAGTGGGTTGCACAAGACGCCTTTGAAGGATGTCCAGAACAAATTAAAAATATGTTTACTCTTAATAAGTAATAATTAGGGAATTTATATGAAATCATTATTGGAAAATCAAGAATGCAGGATAGATAATCATCAAGCAGGTCAAGTTACACAAAAATTAAAAGGTGTTCATATCCATAAAACATTTAAAAAGAAAGAGAAAAATATACAATAAAAGAAGAACCTATCATTTTTTGATAGATTCTTTTTTTGCAAGTTTCAAAAGTTTTTAACCTTGAGTGCTCTTTTTTACAAAGCTTAATATTAAACGCAGAAGTTTACAATATCAATATCGTAAATAACTGTGTGTGGTCGTTGTGCAGAAACAACAAAATTTGCCCTATTTTTTATTTTAATGAATATTGGATTATATAATACAACGCATTCTCCATTGTCATCTGTCCATTTTTTGTCATATACTCAACATCACATAATTCATATACTAAGTTTTTTAATGTTTTGGCAGCAAAGTTTTTTGCCTGTTGACGAAGTTTGGTTACAGCATATTCTTTTACTCCAAAAATATTTGCAAGTTCTGCATCACTTTTGTCTTTTGATGCAATAACAAAAAATAGTCTTCGTAGTGTGCTGGAAAGCAAAGCAAACAATCTTGAGTTTTGTTCTGCATTGCCAATAAGTTTTGAAAGCATTGTCATGCTCTTTTGTCCATTTTTTTGTGCCATAGCAGTTGTAAGTTCAAACACAACAAGTTCTTCGGTTTGTGGCACCAAAAGTTTTATGTCATCAAGACAAATATTTTTTCTATCCCCAACATATGCAACAAGTTTTTGAATTTCCAAATTTATTCTTGTTAAGTCTTTTTGACAGAATGTAACAAGCGACCAAAGTGCTTCATCGTCTATTGTTTTGTCATTGTCTTCAACTTGTTCTTTTACCAAGTTCTTTATTTCATAATCGCTCAATTCCAAGTTAACCTTTTCAACTTTCAAAAAGTCAAAAATGCCAGTCTTTTGTCCATCACAAAAAAGTATTAAGCACATTGGATTAACATTTTTAACATACTCCAAAAGTTTTGATTTGTCTTTTTCTGGAATTGCAGTAATATTTTTTACAACTGCAAGACGATTTTTGGCAAAGAAAGAAATTTGTTCACAACTAGCAATAAGTCCATCTGCAGAAAAATTTTCGCTATCCATAATTGTGATATCGTATTCACTATCTATTCCAAGTTTTTGCTTTGCAAACTCCTTGCAATTTTCCGCCAAAAAAGAATCGCCATACAAAACATAGACGGTTGACAAAGTATCAAGTTCCATAAATTGTGAATATGTCATATCAATATAATTTTAACATCAAATAAATTTTTTAACAATCAAATTAAAGTATTTACAAAAGTTCCCAAAAATCCCACAGCCATCACCAAACAACAAATAACTGCTTTTTGATATCTCTTTAGATTAACATAACCCGAGCAAACAAATACACTTATGTATGTTGACAAAATGAGAGTGTCGTTAAATTTTGCAAGTGGCAAATTTGCCCAAGTTAAACTTCCAACCCAGCTAGCAACAATTGTGATTATTCCAAAAATAAATTCAACAAACCTAAGAGCAAATGACATGAATGGAACAACCACACAAATTGGAACAAGTGCAAGAGTAATCACAAACACAAATTCAAATATTGGAACAAAAACTAGATTGATTAAAAGTGAAAATAAATTAAAACTTTGAGAATAAATTGTAAGCACTGGAATCAATCCAATTTGAACAGAAACAACAACAGACAAAGCTTGTGCTAACCTTGAATTCATTTTTAATTTTTCAAAAAAGTTTTGTACTGGTTTTTGCAAAGTGAATATGCAGAACACACACATAAAACTCAAAACAAATCCCGCATCAAAAACATCAAACGGACGAAATAGCAGCATAACAATTGCACACAATCCAAGACTGTTAAGCTTGTCATATTTTTTGCCAATCAAATTCCCAAGCGAGAACAACAAACCCATAATTAAAGCCCTGACAATAGACGGCACAAAATTACAAATATATGCAAAAAATGTTAAAATAATTATTAGAAAAATAAATTTAAATATTCTTTTAATTTTTATTTT
>DBWI01000021.1:0-2354 GCA_002308915.1 Christensenella sp. UBA1242
ATATATAATATTCATTATAATTCCCCACATTAAAATTATGTCAAATAAAGCATTGATTTGTTGCATAATGTACTTTTTTAATATTTTGATTGCATATTTTTTTTATTTGATTTACAATTATTTTGATTAAAATGAGAAAATATTTTACAACTTTTGTTCTGGTTTTGTTATTTACGTGCAGTATTTTTATGTCTGCATGTATTTTTGATGGCAATATTCCAACATATTCAGCAAGTGGCACTGTGTATTTCAATTCAGTTGAAATGGAAGATGTGTTAATTAAATCATCAACAAAATATTTATTCACAACATCTTTAGATGGCAAATTTAATGTTTCAGTACCAAAAGATACAATTATTTACCCTGAAAAATCTGGATACACATTCACTCCAAGTCAAATAACAATAACTGAAGACACTCAAAACATATTGTTTGTTGCAAAACAAATTGAACCATTAAATGGTTCTATTAATCTTGCAGAAGTGATTATAACACCAACAAGCATATCAAGTTTTGGAGATAATTATAATTACAAACAAAATGGCGAAGATTCTTTAAAATTAAGTGCCTTAGAGATAACAATAAACAATAAAACAATAAATCCAATCAAAAACAATAATTGCTATGCAATAAAAAATAAGTCAAATTCAATAAAAATTGATGATGATATTACATTACCTACTGGAATTGACTTTTCAATTAAATTTAGACTAAGCACATACTTTGTTTCAAATAATAACGAATATACTTACACAGAAGATAAAATCTCAATATTGGAAATAAAAGAAATACAGTCAACAAACAATTTAACATCAAAAAATCAAATTGAATATTCTGCATTTGGTGTTAATTCAAGTAACACAAAAATCACATACAATGTTACTTTTGTGTTTAATTATTATCCAATTATATAAAAATGCCAATAAAATGGCATTTTTTGTTAACAAAACAAACAGGAGAACAAAATGGGAAAAATTCAAAACATTTATGACAACAACCAATTTTATGATGAATATAAAAAAATGCGTGATGGGAAAATAAATGCTAATGAACTTATTGAAATTCCAACAATGAAATCTATGCTCCCTAACCTGCAAGGCAAAACAATACTTGACCTTGGCTGTGGAGCTGGAGGAATGGCAAGATATTTTATTGAACAAGGCGCAAAAAATGTTTATGCAATAGATATTTCACAAAATATGATAAACGAAGCAAAACAATTACCATGCAAAAATATTGAATATCATATTATGGCAATGGAAGACATTGACAAGATAGATAAAAAATTTGATATAGTGTTTAGTTCTCTTGCATTTCACTATGTTGAGGATTTTAAAACATTAATTCACAATTGTTATAACCTGCTTAACGATAATGGAATACTTTTGTTTTCTCAAGAAAATCCAATCGCAACTGCAATTGTCTATAATGAAAATGTATCAAAACATATCGAAATAAATAATAAAAGATATTACTTGATTTCTGATTATAATAATATTTCAAAAAGAAACTTGGATTGGAATGTTAAAGATGTAATCAAATATCATAGGAACTTTGAAACAATAATCAATACTTTGATAAATGAAAAATTTGAAGTTTTGCAAATAAAAGAACCAAGTGCATCAAAAGAAGCAATTGAACTTGTTCCAAAATATGCATACCAAACAGATAGACCATACTTTTTGTTTGTAAAAGCACAAAAAAAATAGTTACACAAACAAATCAAAAAACAGCACATTGTGCTGTTTTGTTTTTTTAATAAAAAAAAGCAGGTCTTACCTACTTAGTTTAATTTTGGTGGAGCGGGTGCAATCCAATCCTAACCCTAGAATATATGCTGGTGCTGGTTGGGTAAAAATTTGCTTAACATCAAACTTATAGATTTATATCTAAAAATCACGCTCGTCTAGTAAAGGGATTATGTCAATAGCGGGTTCTTCATATGGATGTGCTTTTCTTAATGCAGAAATCACATTTTTAACCTTTCCCACTTCACACACAAACTCCAACTTACATTCATCAACAAATTCAAGTTCGTTTGCTTTACCAATGTATGGATTTGCTTTTGTATTAGGTATAAATGTGCCAATACCGTTACTACTAAACGTACAGTAACTATACTCACCAATTATGCCCGCTCCTGCCCCGCATACAGCGTTTCTTATTTCTATTAAATTCTCTTTTGGCGTAGTAACAAATATTTTTACTCTTTTAATATTAAAATTCATAAATTCATCTCCGCTTATATTATATCATATTTTATATGTATTGCCATAACTTTTTAATAAAAAATGCACGAACATGGTGTTCGTACATTTTCCTTTTGGCGGCTCACTCGGGATTCGAACCCGAGA
>DBWI01000021.1:2399-2593 GCA_002308915.1 Christensenella sp. UBA1242
GGGATTCGAACCCGAGACCCCTTGATAACAAGCTGAGAGGAAAAATGAAAACTTGTTTGCATTTGACCACGAAGCGAAGTTATATTATTTTAATATTAAAAGTCTTGACTTTTAAGCAAGGGTTATAAAATAAAAAAAGCAGGTCTTACCTACTTAGTTTGATTTTGGTGGCTCACTCGGGATTCGAACCCGAG
>DBWI01000021.1:2634-40968 GCA_002308915.1 Christensenella sp. UBA1242
GTGGCAGGATTTGAACCTACGCATGCGAGAGTCAAAGTCTCGTGCCTTACCACTTGGCTACACCCCAACGCACTTTTTTATTATATACAACACATAATCAAAAGTAAAGACTTTTTTTAAAATTTTTTAAAAATTTTTGAGCACATAAATTTTATCAAAAATATCAAAAAAATTCATCGCTTAAAAAAGCTTAATTTCTAATATTTTTGTTACTTTTAAAATAAATATCTCTTTTGTTTAAACAAAAGAGAGTTAATAATTTGGCTGGGGTAGTAGGATTCGAACCTACGGATGTCGGAGTCAGAGTCCGAAGCCTTACCACTTGGCGATACCCCAATACTTTTGACTATGATAGAGTAGCAAAATATTAAATCTTAGTCAAGTAATTCATCAACAACAAAGCTAGCAATCATTAATCCAGCAACAGCAGGAACAAAAACAATACTACTTGGTACTGCCTTGCCACTTGTTGACAAATTAACTTTTGCTGGTTCTTCGGTTGAGAATAATACTTTTACACCAGTTATTCCCCTATCCCTTAATTCTTTTCTCATAACCTTTGCAAGTGGACAAGTATGAGTTTTTGAAATATCTGCTATTTGCAATTTTGTTGTATCAAGTTTGTTGCCTGTCCCCATACAAGAAATTATTGGAACATTATACTCTTTTGCTTTTTGTATGATTGCTATTTTGCTTGTAACCATATCTATTGCATCAACAATATAATCATATTTTGAAAAATCAAAATCATTAATATTATTCAAATCAATTTTTTGTTCAATAGCTGTGATTTGAGCATTTGGATTTATGTCTAGCATCCTTTGTTTCATTAGTTCAACTTTTGACTTTCCAATTGTGCTATATAGAGCAATAATTTGTCTATTGATATTACTCTCGGAAACAACATCAAAATCAACAAGTGTTATATTGCCAACACCTGCCCTAATAAGCCCTTCTGAAACATAGCCACCAACACCACCAACACCAAAAACAATAACATTGCTTTTGTTTAGTTTTTCAATATTATTTTTACCTATTAACTTTTCTGTTCTAATAAAATTTTCCATAACTATCCTATGTATAAATATTCAATTTTTTGTATTTTTATTTACCAATCTTCTTTGAACCCTTTTGTATGGTCTTTTACATCATCATAGTATTCAAAATATCTTTCTTTGTACTTTTTGTTATTTTCTTTTATTTTTTGTTTATCTTTTATCATTTTTTCTCCATTATTACCAATGTTTCTATGTTTGAAGTATTTGGAAACATATCATAAGGTTGTACCATTGTTACAGAATAATTATACATCAAAAACTTTAAATCTCTTGCCAATGTATCTGATGAACAAGAAAGATATATTATTCTTTGTGGTTGCTTTTGAATTATGTTTTCAAGAACAATTTTGTCAACACCTTTACGTGGTGGATCCAATATTATACAATCAATTTTTTCATCAATGTAATCTAATGATTCTTTAACATCACCACAAATATATTTTACATTTTTTATGTCATTTGCTGATAATAAATTTAGACCATCACTAACCGAACTTTCTGATATTTCTATTGCATAAACTGTATGAGCAGTTTTGCTGACAAGTGCAGATAACACACCGCGACCAGCATATGCATCAACAACAATTCCACCACTAATATTTTTTGTTATGTCTTGATATATTTGTTCTTTAACTTCATTATTTACTTGCAAAAAGCTAAATGGTGAAACCAATGAACTAATTTGACATTCACTTGTTGCAATATACTCTATTCCCATCAAGTGCTTAAGTTTGCCATAAATCATTGTGTTTGCTGAGTTGTTTAGTGATACATAAACACCATACTTTAGTCGCAACAAATTTAGTCTTATTGCGAGATGTTCTAGGTTTGGCAAATCTTCTTGAGTGGCTACAACTGTGATTAGAAGTTGATTGTTTTGAAATTTGATATCAACCTGTTTTACTGTTCCCTGCTTTGTTTCATAGTCGTAACCAGAAATATTATTATCAAAAAAGTATGAATTAAAAATATCAATACACTTGTTTATATTTTCATCTGCCAAATAGCATTTTTTAATTTCCAGTACATCATGCTTTCCCTGAATAAAAAAGCCAAGTTTTCCATTTTTTGAAACTGCAAATGTCATATGATTGCGATAATTATTTATATTGTGACTTGGATACACTTTGTTAATTTCACCATCATAACCAGCAAACTTTGCCAAGTTGTTTTTTACTATTTGATGTTTTATAACAAGCTGTTCATCATAACTTGCATGCATTATTTGACAGCCACCACATTTTTTAAACCATGGACAAACTGGCTCAATTCTTTTTGAGCTTGCTTTTGCTATATCTTTTAAATTTGCAACAGAAAAATGCTTTGTGTCTTTTGTTATTTCCAATTCAACTTCTTCACCTTGCAGTGAATAAGGAACAAAAACTACTTTTCCGTCACAAAGTGCAATTCCTTCACCATTTGAACCATATCTATCTATTTTTACCACTATTATTCTCTTTTTTCCTATTTATTTTATCTTCATCAGTTATAAGTATTGCCCCTATCAATTCGACAATAAATAATATTACTTCCAACACAATACCAAGTATCGACCACACCATAATGTTATAAAATAACCAAATTAAACTGCTTGGCAATGAACCCCAACGATATACTTTGATGTTTTTTTGCCATATTAAAAATGTAAAATAACAAGTACCAATTAAAGCTATGCAATCAATCCATGAATGATATGTAATTATTGCTAGTGCATATATAATTAAAAAATTGAAAGCAAGACTTAAAATATTTTGTCCTTTACACCTATTATCATCTACATAAAACCAAACACATCTAATTATACCAGTCATATTTAATATTGCACCTGCGTATTGATGCAAGAATACATATTGTAAACCATAAGTAAAAGCTTCAAGGCATATTATAATCAAGATTACTTTTTTGTTTTTCACAAAATATGTACTAGCCAATAATATTACAGATAATATAACGCAAATTTGTGATAGCAAATACTCATCCATAAAACTCCTCTTAAAATAAAAAAGACAACCATTTGGTTGCCTAATTTTATTAATTCATTAACCTTGATAAATCATCAAACTTACAAAATACAAAACTATGCAAACAGCCATAACTGAAATAAGAATGATAGTTGCTCTTGAAAGTTTTACATTTCTTGATTCACCTTTGTTCTGTGCATAATAACTTTCTTGCGCACCACCAGATAATGCATTGTTGCCATCTTCATTTGCATTTGACTGCATAAGTGTTGTTATTATCATAAACACAGCACTAACTGCCATAATACAAACAAGAACAATTCTTACGATTGGGAATGAACTAACTACCCAATCTGGAGCAAGAGCCAAAAGTTGTGCAATATTTTTCATTTTCTCTCCTTTAATTATTAAATCCGTAAACACCGATTAAGATAATTATACCAGAAACAATTACAAAAAGTAAAATGTTTACTATCTTAATTTTTGGACGATTGTCTTTGTTAGAAAGATTTTTGATGAAAGATTTCAATAACAAAATATCTATTATGGCAAGCAAAGCAATAATAGCACTTTTAAGGTAAACATTCATATGTGCGATGAATGTTATTATATCATTAAATAACTTCTCCATCTTTCTCTCTCCTTTTACACAATGATTTTATCATTGTTATAGTTTTTTGTCAACACCTTTAATGATGATGATGGTGATGATATGAATGTAAATCAATATGTTCAGGCTCGCCATCACAAACAAGTTCTTCACAATGTTCATGTTCATAATCAACCTGAATGGTTATGTGACTAATATTGTAATTTTTTGCAACTTCACAAACATTTGTCTTTATTTTGCTTATTTGCAAAGGTTCAGTATTGTCATCAACAACAATATGAAGAGTTCCCAAAACTTTTTCACCATCCAATGTCCAAATATGCAAATGATGAAGCGATTTTACATTCTCAATTTGACCAATTGCTTCATTAAGTTCGTCATATTTGAAGTCCTTTGGTGTTTTCTCTAATACAATATTAACAGCTTCAACCAAATGCATAATTGCATGAACTAAAACATAAATAGTTACCAAAATGGATAGTATTGGGTCCAAAATATAAAAATTAAACAACCAAACAAATACACTTCCTATCAAAACAACAATCCAGCCCAAAACATCTTCAAATAAGTGTAAATTTATTGCTTTTTCATTCAAATTTTTGCTTTTTGCTGTTTTTATAACAGCTACACCATTTATTATTACACCAAAAATTGCAATAATAAACATACCAAGTCCATTAACTGCTTGTGGGCTGATTATTTTTTGTATTGCTGTATAAATTACAATTCCACTTCCAATAAGCAAAATTGCACTTGTAAGCATTGCAGACACAACTGAATATCTTCTGTATCCATAAGTATATTTGCTATCAGATTTGTTGTTTGACTTTTTTTCTAAGAAAAAAGCACAACCAATTGCCAAACAATCTCCAAAATCATGAATGGAATCAGATAAAATTGCTATACTACTTGTTACAATACCACCAACCAACTCAACAATACAAAAAAATAAGTTAAGCAAAAATGCTAACAAAATATTTTTTGTTGATTTATGCACAAGTTATTCTCCTCTTAAATGTTGAATAGCGATTTCCAAAATTTCTTTAACATCATCATCAACAAAAGAATAGTAAACTTCTTTACCTTTCTTTTTTGATTTTAATAGACCAGCATCTTTGAGTACTTTAAGTTGATGAGAAACAGCACTTTTTGTCATATCCAAAATTGATGCAATATCACAAACACAAACTTCATGTTGGTCAAGAATTGTTAAAATACTAATTCTTGTGTTATCTCCAAGCAACTTAAAAAAATCACTTAACGCGATTATAAACTTGCTTTTTGAAAATCCTCTTTTGTACTTTCTAACAATATCTTCGTGAATGACATTGCAATCACATGACATCTCAAATTTTCCCATTTGTACTCCCTATTTGATTGAGAAATTTTTCAATCAAAATCAAACTTTACGAAGTAATTATAGTTGAATGATTATACAATTGTCAATAGAAAAGTATAATAAAATAAAAAATGTTTACACTAAAAACTGAAACCAAATAAAAGGAGAAAAAAATGATTGTAATAAACTATATTGCCTTTATTCTTCTATGCATTGGCGGGCTTAATTGGGGGCTTGTTGGATTCCTTCAATTTAACCTAGTTACTGCACTTTTTGGAAGTGAAAGAAATATTGGAACAATAGTGATTTATACACTTGTATTTCTTTCAATGTTGTGGCTTATCTTTTCAGTTATTTACAGCAATGGACTTATTTTGTTTAGGCCACTATAATACTTTCAAAAAGCAAAATAAAGCAGAAATAAGGCAAAAATGCCTTATTTTTTGTGTTTTTTATAATATTTTTACTTGTTTTTTCAAAAAATAACTATAGTATGAAAAAAATATCATTATATCTTAGTGCATTTGTTCCATTATATTTTTTGGTTATCACAAAGATAATTATTGACATTATTAACAATAATCTCTCATTCAATTTTTTGAACACAACAACAATAATAATTTTGTCAATATTGATTATACTTGGAATTTATGGAGCAAATATTTCAATACGACATTCCAATACTAATCAAACAAAAATTAGAATACTAAAACAAACAAGCATAACAGAGCAATACTTTTTGGGATATTTTTCTTTGTTTGTACTTTTTGCTTTATCTTTTGAGCTTGAGCGTGTTAGTATGTTTGTTGTGTTTGTTATTGTAATTGTCTTGATTGGAATTGTTTATATTAGAAACGACCTATTTTACATTAATCCATTTTTGAACATACTTGGATATAACTTCTATGATATCACCTATATTATTATTGACGACAACAAAGAAACAACAAAAAGAGCTAAGTTCTTTTTTAAAGGTAAACTTGATACATCAAAGCAAACCTATATTGCATATCTTAGTCACGAAAACTTTAGTATGATAATAAAAAAATGCGATTAAAAATAATCGCATTTTTATAATAATTAACAAAAATTATATCAAATAGCACTATTTTTATCATGTTTTTGTATGTTTAAATAAAAATAAGCCATTTTGCTGGCTTATTTTGAAAAATTCTTTTGTTCAATTTTTTCATGCTTTTTGATGAGTGATTGAACTTTTTTTATAGTTTTGTCTAGATTAATATTTTCTATAACATAATCAAAATTCTTGGCATAACTAAGTTCAAATTCCATTCTTGACATTCTTAAATCAATATCATGGTCACCACGGGCTTTTAATCTTTTGATTAATTCTTCTTTTGGTGCAGTTAAGAAAATTGATAAAACTTCGACCTTCCCTTTTAATGCTCTCTTCAAATTTATCTGTCCAAGCACACCAATATCTTTTATATAATGATAATCTCTTGAAACAATTTTATCCAATGAACTATTTAGAACTCCGTAGAAATTGTTATGAATTTCTTCATGTTCAAATAATTCATTGTTTTTTATCTTTTCTTCAAACTCATCTCTTGAAATATAAATATATGGACTATGCATATCTTTGTCTGTCCCTCTTGGATTTCTTGTTGTGCATGTCTGCATAAGTTTGATGTTTGGGTTTGAATTTAATATCTCTGTTATTACAGTGTTTTTACCAACTCCTGCTGAGCCTGAAATAATAATTAACATTTTTACCTTCTTTGAGTTTAGATTATATATTATATGAATTTTTGTGTCAAGTTGTATCAACCAATTTAAACACTATTTTATTAATTTTTATTTGAAGAAAAAACCAACTCTCCATTTACTGAATCAATTATAACACTACCTGTTTGAGAAATTTGTCCAAGCAACATTTTTTCAGCAATTCTATCTTCAACTTCTTGTTGAATATATCGCTTTAGTGGTCTAGCCCCATAATTTAAGTTTGTACCTTTTTTTACAATATAATCAAGAGCTCTTGCTGTCATTTTTATTTCCAAACCAGTTTTTGTTAAACGCTTATTAATATTAGCAATCATTATTGTTGCAATCTTTGTTAAGTCTTCTGGTGTTAATGGATGGAAAACACAAATTACATCAATCCTGTTAAAAAATTCTGGTTTGAGCTTGCGTTTTAGTGCTTCAATATATATTTCTTCTTCTTCCTCATTGTTTTGTTCATAATCATCATATTGCTTAAGTTCCATAACTTCAGAAGTACCAATATTTGATGTCATAATTATAATTGTATTTCTAAAGCTAACAGTTCTACCTTGCCCATCTGTTAGTCTTCCATCATCAAGTACTTGCAACAATGTATTGAATATGTCAGGATGTGCTTTTTCTATTTCATCAAACAAGACAACACTATATGGTCTTCTTCTTACTTGTTCAGTAAGTTGTCCACCTTCATCAAAACCAACATATCCTGGTGGTGCTCCAATAAGTTTGGCAACACTATGTGGCTCCATATATTCACTCATATCAATTCTTATGATATTGTTTTCATCATCAAACATTGCTTCTGCAATTGCTTTGCAAAGCTCAGTTTTCCCAACACCTGTTTGGCCCAAAAACATAAATGAGCCAATTGGCCTTTTTGCATCATGAAGTCCAACACGACTTCTACGAATTGCCTTGGCAACAGCATTAACTGCGTTGTCTTGCCCAACAACACGCATATGAAGTATGTTTTCAAGATTTATCAATTTTTCTTTTTCTGTTTCTGTTATTTTAGTTACAGGAATACCAGTCCACTTTGAAACAACTTCTGCAATTTCATTTGCTCCAATTGAATTTGAATTTCCTGCTTTTGTGTATTTTTCGTTTAATTTTGCCAATTCTGTCTCAACATCTGCTATTTCTGCTTGTATTTTCGCTGCTTTTTCGTAATTTCTTTGAATGCTTGCCTCATCACGATTGGCAGAAAGAGATTTGATTTGAGCTTCTAATTCTTTGATTACATTTGGTTTTAGACTAAAGTTTACTTTCGCCTTACTGCTAGCTTCATCAATTAAGTCAATAGCTTTATCTGGTAAACTTCTATCCATAATATATCTATCAGAAAGAGTAGCCGCCGCCTCAATTGCTTGGTCTGTTATTACAACATTATGAAATGCCTCATAACTATCTCTAATACCTCTTAATATTTCTATTGTTTGCTCAACTGTTGGTGGGTTTACTGTGACAGGTTGAAATCTTCTTTCTAATGCCTTATCACTCTCAATAAATTTTCTGTACTCATCAGTTGTTGTTGCACCAATAGTTTGAAGTTCACCACGAGCCAAATATGGTTTTAACATATCTTTTGGACTTGTTTCACCTTTTTCGCTTCCTGCTTGTGCAAGTGTGTGAATTTCATCAATAAACACTATTATATTTCTGCTTGCGATTATTGTTTCAATTGTGTCTTTAAGCTTTTCTTCCATGCTGCCCCTATACTTTGTGCCAGCCATCAAGCCACCAATCTCTAATGAGTATATAATTTTGTCTTTCAAAAGTTCTGGGACATTTCCACTAACAATTGCTTGTGCAAGACCTTCTACAACAGCAGTTTTACCAACACCTGCTTCACCAATTAAAATTGGGTTATTTTTGGTCTTTCTGCAAAGAATTTCTATTATTCTTTCAATTTCTTCTTCTCTTCCAATTATTGGGTCTATTTTGTTTTGACGAGCTTTGAGTGTTATGTCATAACCCATATCAAGTAACTTTTCTGGCAAAGTACTCTTTATTGGCTCGTTTTTCATATCAACATTAAAATCGGCACTGCCTTGTAAAAACAATATCAACTTTGATTTGATGTCTGTAATGTTTGCTCTAAAATATGAAGTAACCAATCTCACTGCAAAACAATTGTTGTTGGAAAGAAGTGCAAACAACAAATGCTCTGGACCAACAAAATTATGACCTAATTGCATTGCATTGTTTTTTGCTGTGCTAATTATTTCCTTACTTCTTGGGGTAAGTTCAACATCAACGCCAACAAAAACACCTTGAGAATTTTCCTCAAGTGCTTCCATCAAACTTTCACTTGTAATTCCATAATCTTTAAGTATTTTGCTGGCCATACAATCCTTTACACTTGTTAAACCATAAAGAATATGTTCTGTACCTACTTGATTACTCCCAAGCTTTAATGCTATTTTACCTGCATTTTTGATTACTTTTTCCAAACTGTCAGATGCTGGATTTTGCATTTATTACACTCCTTTTACTAATATATTAGCCAAACTTTCACTTACAAATTTTGCTCTAAATTTGTATTGCTCTTTCTCACTTAATTCAATTGAATAATAATCCATTAAATGTGCTGATTGTATAGTGGTATACAACTCATCAACAACTTTTGAATTACGAATTTTAACAAGTCCACAAACATTTGCAAATCTAAGCTTTGATAATTGTTCAATACACTCATCACTTGCAAGTAAATATGAGTTAGTTAGTATACCATACGCCCTATAAGCCATATCTATTATAACATCTCTTTGCGATTTTTTTAAGCTTTCTCGAGCAATTTCTTCCATTTCTATTATTCTCTTTACATTTTTGTTGACAAGTTCAATAATTTCTTGCTCACTAATCCCCAATGTATACTTGTTTGAGATTGTATAGAAAAAATCTTGGTTATTACCTTCTGTAAAATAATCTTTTACCAACAAACCATTTTGGTTAAGCGTTTCAATTAAACTACTTATTGCACCATTTAAAGTTAACGCTGGCAAAAACAATAAAACAGACACTTTCATCGCTGTACCAATATTGGTTGGACAAGCAGTCAAAAATCCAAACTCACTACTAAACGCAATATCAAGCTTATTCAAAATTGCATTATCAATTCTTGACAATCTTTCGTAACACTTTTCAAGGTCAAGTCCATCAATTGTACATTGTTCTTTTATGTGATCTTCTTCGTTTATCATCACAATAATTTTTTCGTCTGGAGATATTGCATAACTAGAGATGTCTTTGTTGTCTATTAGTTCCTTTGTAATAATACGGCTCTCCAATAATTTTAGACATTGCAAGTTGTTTAAGTTTTTTAGTTTTCTAAAACTATAATCTTCACCCAAAATATCAAAAATAGCTTTACTAACCCCACTAGAAGATTCAATATCACTAAGTTTATTTGGAAAAGGAAGACCACTAATATTTCTTGCAAGTCTTATTCTTGAAGATATTGCGATTGAATTAAGCATTGTGATCTCCTTTTAATTGTTTTAATCTAAAGGATAAACGATTTACTTGTGTTAAATCAGAATTTTCCATTGCCTTTTCCAACAAATTTTCAAGCTCTTTAATCTCTTTTTGTTTTCTAAATCTTTCTGGGACTTTACCACTGTGAATTTGACTTTTTTGAAAACTACCAAGTGCCTGTTTTATTATTGGATAAAACTCAACATAACAATCTTCACATCCAACATATCCTGATGCAATAAAATCCTTGAGTGTTGTTCCACAATTATGACAATATTGATTTTTTATTTTAAATTCAGGATTAACAGATAATTCATCATCACGAACAAGCAATGACCTGCATTGCTGACATAAATATTTTTGAATCGTTTTGCCTTCTACTTTTACCTGGCAAAATGATGTTGCATTTCTCTCTTTACAATTTTCACAAATCATTATAACTACCCAATTAAATATTAAAGTAATATTTAAATTATGTCAATAAAAAAGAAGATTATAAATTTTTAAAATATTGTTGCAAAACTAAAAAAAAGATGATATACTGCCAAAGTAATGCCGAAGTGGCGGAATGGCAGACGCACAAGACTCAAAATCTTGCGAGGGCAACTTCATGCGGGTTCAAGTCCCGCCTTCGGCACCAAACAACCTTTATGGTTGTTTTTTTATTATAAAAAAATCGCCGAGAGTTGTTGCTCTCGGTGATTTCATTATTAAATTTAATATGTTTTATCAATTGTTTCATTGCTCATAATAACATCAGCAATATGCATACCTGCTCCACTATCTAAAACAGTAGAAAGAATTACTCCAGCTCTAAAAATTTCATCTTGTGTATACCTTGGAACTTTGTGTGAATTAACTCCTTCTGAACTTTCATGGCCTGCATAATAAACATCTGCATCTTTTGCTTCAATTATAATATTTTTTGCACCTTGTAAGAAATAATCAATTCCCCCTGTTTTTGTATTCTTTAATTCAAGACCATAATAATAATTCTTTTGACCATTATTTTCACTCTCTGTTTTGCTGCAAACTCTACTAATTGAATCGCGCACTGAATCGCGGTGCACTAATTTATAAATAAAGTCTGTTTCCGCTTTTCCATTTGCGCTTACAATTCCATAATTACCTTTATCGTCTTGAGCAAGGAATCTGTAATCATCTAACAATTTGTATGAAAAATCAATCATAAAATCTTTATAGTCGCAAGGCAAAATATTTTTGCCATCCATTGAGAATAAACCTTTTTTGCCATCTTTTTGTGCACAGAACATTGATTCTTTTATTGTTGTAAATTCGTTTTTATCTTGTTGAATTGATGACAACTCAGTGTTTTCTATTGAATCATATTGGTTTGGAATTATACTATTGTCTTTTTCATCAACAACACCAACTTTGTTGTTTTTGTCAGAAGTAATAACATAAATTTGATTATCTTTTCTTCCAATTTTTAAAGCATTGTTATTTACTTCAAACCAATCCGTCAATTCTTTTGTCGTTAAATCAAATTTTAATATTGATGACTTATTTGTTTTCTCGTCATAACAACTTATAGCCATTACATATTCATTTAAAACTGTAACACTATCACATTCAACTTCTTTTATTACATTATAATTTTTATCTATAAAATAATGATTTCTGCCATCTGAAACAAATCTTAAAATTGGAGTCCTATCTATTGTTCTATCTAAAAGAGTACAAGTAACATTTTCATTATCAAACTCGTTTGCCATAATTGGTTCAAGAGTTTCCATATCCATAAGAATATACTTTCCATTTGGTTTTTTGCAAAGCATATGAACAGAATGGTCATCTTCATTAACTCTAACAAGACCAAGATCAATAGTGGTACAATCTGGATTGATTCTAAAAATATTTCCATCGTAATCAATACAATAATTTACACCTCTGTAATCTGTTCGTATATCTTCACTAATAGGGGTATGATTTCCTGTTAAACAATCAATTTTAATTGTTCTACCACTCTCTCCATGTGAAGCAAACATATATTGATCACGGAACCAAATCTCATAAAAAATATCTGGTGAAAGTTCTTTGCCTTTCACATACAACTTTACACCACTTTCTGCTGGTTTGATTTTTACTTTAGAATTTTTGGGCATTTTAATGCCTTTTTTTGTGTCTCTGTAAACAACTTTATTCCCAAATAACCCACTTTTTATTGAAACTTGATAACCCTTATGAGAATTTAGTTCTGAATAACTATTAAACATAACCTTCTCCTAGTAATAATATAACAAATAAATATTATTTTGTCAATATTTACAAATTAACTGTAAGTGCAATAAAAAACAAACCAAAAAACCTGGTTTGTTTTTTGCTATTTATTCTGCATTGGTATCGTTATTCGTCTCTGTTGCATCAATATTTATTTCTTCGTCTTTTGATTGGACATTGTCTTTCTTCTTTTTGCCAACTTGCTTAACTTCTTTTTTTTCATCTTTTAACTCATCAATTACATATGTTGGTGGAGCAAAACTCTCTATTCCATTTTTGTCAAGCAACAATTTTAGTTCTCTATGCAAATCCCTTTGCACTTGATATAAATCTTCTTCATAACACTTTGCACCAAACAAAAGTTCAGTTGTGATATCAGTTATTTTGGTAACACCTTTGTAAATAATATTTTCTGTTATTGCAGGTATATTATTTTTTACATCTTGCAATGCTCCCAGTATTATTTTTTCTACTTTTTCTAATGGTTCTTTTGAAGTGACATTAATATACACATTAGCCACTGACATTAATTTAGTTTGATTAACAACACTCTTTATTTCACTATTGTTAATAATTTTTATATTTCCCCCAATATCTTGAAGTTCTGTTGTCCTAATGCCAATGCTTACAATCTTTCCTCTCCAGCCATCAATGACAACAATATCTCCAACGACGTATTTCCCTTCAATTACAATAAATATTCCTGCCAAAACATCGGCAATAATACTTTGCGCACCAAGACCAATTACAAGAGCAACAATTCCTGCTCCAGCAAGAAGAGTTGATGTATTTACTCCCCATACTGATAAAATCCACAAAATTGCAGCAATAATAACAATCCATTTAAGTAAACTGTAAATTAAATTCAAAATTGTTTTGGCTTTGTCGGTTAATCCAAAACCAAGTTTTGACAACATTTTTAAAACAAAATTTATTACATAACCTAATACAATAATTTGAATTGATATGATTATATTTGGCACAAAATGCAATATTAAATTAAGAGTTTCAACTCCAGTCAAATCATTAGCAAAATAGTCTGCAATGTCAGTTCTAAAAATATAAGCAACAACAGTTAATCCAATCATTGCAAAAATAAATAAGTATTGCAACACTTCTTTTGCTATTCCGTATTTTGTTTTTCTTCCTTCCATAATTTCCTCCTAAAATATTAGAATAAAACATATTCATCATGTATATAAATTAGTTGATAAGTTATTTTATCTTTTGTAAAAGTCTCCGAATAATACATATCACTTGAATCTGTTATACAATAAATTTTTAATTCATATAGCACAGGTACTTCGTACAATGCTACACCAAAACTTGCCCAAGATGAATCCATTATTGCCTTTGGTATTATTGAAACTTCAAGTTGGTTTGTTACCAAATTTCTAAAAACATAACAAATCGTATCATAATTAAACTCATCATTTATCTTAGCTTGACAATTTAAGTATCTGCTAGTTAAATCAGTATTTATTTTGAATGAAACATTCGTTACATAATTGAAAATTTTTGTTGTAATTTCTTGCTTTTGAACAATTTTTTTATCTTTTAACACTAGCATCACATAGCTCTTGTTTTGTTCTATCTTTTTTATACCAGAATCTAGTGTATATTTATCAAATGCTCCTAAGGTAATATTTGATGATATAACAATTCTATTTGACATGTATGCATCATATGACAGCTTTTCAATATACTCATCACTATCACACCCTGATTGAACAAGAATTAAACAATAATCATTTGCACCAAAGTCATCAACATTATCTATAGTAACAGAAAAGTCAATCTTGTTATGTGTTGCAGTTAAACTATCAATAGTATAAGTCGCGGTAACTGGAACTATTGGCACAACAATCGGTGGTGATGTTGACGGAGTTGAATTAAATAAGTTTGTAAATAATGGCATTGGAAATGTTGTCTGTACAATTGCTGCCACAACACAAACTGCAATAAAACTAGACACAAGTCGGAATATATTTGAACTTTTATGAATATTGGTGCTGTTATTAACCTTTGGTTTAGATATTTCATCTTTTGTAACATTGGAAGAATTAAAATGTTCTGAATTAGTTATGTTTTGAATACAATTATCTTCTTGAGTTAAAACATTGTACTCACTTGGATTTATTTCGTTAAACTCAGAAGATCGTTTATCGTTATCCATCAAACACCTTGTTCTCAAAATTATTTTTCATAATTTTAATCCCCCACACACCAATACAATGTTAGTATAACATTTTATAAAAAAGTTTGCACCAATTTTTTACATATTTTGCATACTCATTCAAAAAATATATTTAACAAAATCAAAATTGAACATTGACAACTTACTGCATGTATAATATAATTTTTTACATAAGGTGGTTTATGAAACTTTTTGAAGACAAAAACAAAGAAGAAAGAGAAGCACTTGAAAAATTTTTGTCAATGTCTGTTAAATCTTCAGATGAAGTAATAGACACATTTGCTAAGCTTCCAAATGCAATATATTGTCAAGGCAACAAACCAAACGAGAGATTTGTTTATATTCCAGGAACAAGAGATGACAAAGTATTGTTAGTTGCACACGCAGACACTGTATGGGACAAAAATTGGATGCCAGAACTTTTGGATATTCCACAAACCCTTGGTTACAAACTTGGAAGATATTACAACACAAACCCACGTTCACTATCTGGTATTGGCGCTGATGACCGTGCTGGTTGTGCAATACTCTATTTACTCAAAAATAGTGGCCATTCAATTTTGATTGTTGACGGTGAAGAACACGGTCAAGTTGGTTCAAAATTTTTGAGAAAAGAACACCCCGAAATTTTTGAAGAAATCAATAATCACTGCTATGCACTTCAATTTGATAGAAGAAATGATAGTGACTATAAATGTTATAACATTCCTGTAACAAACAACTTCAAAAACTTTTTGGAAAACAATTTTGGATATAAAGACGCTGGAACAAAATCTCGAACAGATATTGTTACTTTGTGCCAAAAAATTTGTGGTGCAAACTTGAGCGTTGGGTATTATGGCGAACATACAGAATTTGAAAGATTGTACTTTAAACAATGGCTTCAAACTTATTCAAAAGTTTGCAAACTTCTTGAAAAAGAACAACAAAAATTCCCAACTCAAAAAATATACACAAACACACAAAACAATGAAATATCAATGTAAAATATATAAAAAATACAAAAAAATCACGATTTTTTCGTGATTTTTTGTTTGTTTTAAGTAATTTTTGATTATTTCAATCTTTCAATACAGTATTCTATTCTTTTGAGTGATTCATCTTTTCCAAGAAGATACATCATCTCTGCACTACCACCAGGAGTAACAACATTTCCTGTTACTGCAATACGAAGTGGCCACATAACCTTGCCAATTTTGTACTCGTGAGCTTCAGCATATTTTGCCAACTCAGCATTTATGTTTTCAACATTCCATTCTTTTAACTCTTCAAGTTTTGGCAACATGTCTTTTAATATTTCAAGACTTTGTGCTTTGTCTAACTTGTTCTTTTGATTTTCAAAAAGTGCCAAATCAAAATCACCATAATTTGAAAGGAATGCAAACAAGTTTGTGATATCACTAAACTTGTCAATTCTGCCTTGAGCAAGTGTTGAGGCAAATTCCCACTTGCTTTTAATGTAATCTGGTAAATCATTAATATACTTTTGTGAGTATGCAACAAAATCATCATGTGGCATATTTTTGATGTATGCATTGTTAAACCAATCAAGTTTTTTGTAATCAAAAACAGCATCTGTTTTAACAAGTCCATCAGCAGTAAATATTTCTGTTAACTCATCAAGTGTAAAGAACTCTCTTTCTTGTTTTGGACTCCAGCCAAGAAGTGCAATATAGTTGATAATTGCTTCTTGCAAATACCCATCTTCAATCAATTGATTGAATGCAACTGCCCCATGCCTTTTTGAAAGCTTTGATGTTGTGCCATCTGCATTTTTTCCCATAATGACAGACAAGTGAATAATCTTTGGTGATTCCCAACCAAATGCATTATACAAAAGTTGATACTTTGGTGTTGAAGAAATATACTCCTTTCCTCTCATAACATGAGATATTGCCATAAGGTGATCATCAACAACATTACAGAAATTGTATGTTGGCAAACCATCACTCTTAAGCAAAATTTGGTCATCAAGAGTGTTTGTGTCAACTGTTATATCTCCATACACTTCATCATGAAAGGTTACTGTTTGGTCAAAAGGAATTTTTTGACGAATAACATATGGAGCACCAGAAGCTAATTTTGCTTCAACTTCTTCTTTTGACAAGTTACGGCAATGTCTGTTATAGCCAAATGTTTGCTCACCATCATTTTCATCTTCTTCTTTGTTATTATTGCAGAAACAATAATAAGCATGACCACTTTCTACAAGCTTTTCTGCGTATTCTTTGTATATTGATTTTCTTTCACTTTGAACATATGGTCCATAACCACCATCTTTGTCTGGCCCTTCATCATGAATTAAATGAGTTTGCTTTAGTGTATCATAAATTATTTCTGTTGCACCAGGAACAAAACGTTTTTGATCTGTGTCTTCTATTCTCAAAACAAAAGTTCCATTATAGTGTTTTGCAAAAAGATAAGCATAAAGTGCTGTTCTTAAATTTCCAATATGCATATACCCTGTTGGGCTTGGTGCAAATCTTGTTCTTACTTTTTCCATTTTTTTCTCCTATATATTCGTAAAAAACATATTACAACAAATTGTAATGCCATAAAAAAAATTTGTCAAATATAAACTCAAATATTTGAAATTTTTATTGACTTATATATATAATATATGATATTTTAATTTTGCAACAATAAATATGCGGATGTGGCGAAATTGGCAGACGCGCAAGACTTAGGATCTTGTGGGCAACCGTGGGGGTTCAAGTCCCTTCATCCGCACCAACAAAAAAAAACACTTTTTTTTATCTCAAGTTAAATTGTGTTTAATTTCAAATTTTACAAATTGCTTTAAAAATTTAACAAAAGGGATATACACTTATGAAATTTTTAAAAACAATTATTAATTATATTTGCTATTGCGGAATTGATAAAAACGAATATAAAAAAATAAAAAAAGATGCTTATATCTCAAATTTTAAGGTATGGCGTGTTCTTCATTGCTTTATGATAATTGTGTTTGCATTTTTATCTTTAGCTTCATTTTTTGTAAAAATAATGGAAACAAATCGTTTATTCTATTTAATTGCTTTAGGATATTCAATTGTTGCTGCACTATTATTTTTATTTGTATTTAAAAAAGATTCATTGATTGCACAATTTGCAATCTACTTATCAATTTCATTATTGTTTTTATTTGCTTGTTTTATTACAAAAAATAAACCAAACACCCCTGCTGCAACATTTATTGTATTCTTGCTTATTGCTCCAATGTTTATGATTGACAAGCCATATTTTATGTCAATAGAATTAACTGTTGCATCAATCATAAACATACTTTGGATGAAAAGTATAAAACCATATGATATTTGGCAAATAGATTTAATCAATATCATTGCATTCACATTAATTGGTATTTTTATTCATATAATGGCAAATTCAATTCGTATCAAAGAATTTGTATTGGAAAGACAACTGGAAAGACAAAGAGATTATGATGAATTAACTGGTATAAAAAACAAAGCATCACTTACTAGAGAAATTAATGCATTTTTTGCAGATAGTTCAAAAGACAAAGGTATATTATTTATGCTTGATATTGATCGTTTTAAGTCAATCAATGACAACTTTGGCCATGACATCGGCGATGTTGTTATTCGCCAAGTTGGAGCTTTGCTTGATAGAACATTTACAAGAAATGATATTGTTGGACGCTTTGGGGGTGATGAATTTATTGTCTTTATTAAAGATACCAACGAAAGAGAAATAGCAGAAAAATATGCACAGGAAATAATTGATGGTGCGTTAAACCAAATAACTTTACCTGACCCAAACCAAAAAGTTAGTTTAAGTATTGGTATAGCACGATATCACGGCACTGAAAAGAACTATTCTGACATTTTCAAAAAAGCAGACATTGCATTATATAAATCAAAAGCAAAAAAAGAAAAGAAATTCTGTTTTTATCAAGATGCTATTGCAGAAGACAACAAATAGACAACAAAAAAATTCCACCTTTTTAGATGGAATTTTTTATTTAATTAAATATCTTGTTTTTGATTACTCCATAATTTTTACGCCACTACTGGTGCCAAGTCTTTTGGCTCCAGCATTTATCATTGCAAGTGCTGTTTGTTTATCTCTTATTCCCCCACTCGCCTTAACAAATTTGTTACCATTCATTTTTGATGCCATAAGTCTTACTGTTTCTAGTTGTGCTCCTTCACCAACAAAACCAGTACTTGTTTTTATGCATTCTGCTTTTGAAAGATTTACAATTTCGCACATCTTTTCTACTTCATCTTGACTTAGCAAACTTGTTTCAATAATAACCTTTGTAAGCACTCCTGCTTTTTCTCTTATTTCATTTATCTCATCAAGAATATAGTTATAATCCTTTTCTTTTAGTTTTGAATTGTTGATAACCATATCAATTTCATTTGCTCCATTTTTTACAGCTTCAACAGCTTCCAAAACTTTTATATTTGTTGTATTTGCACCAAGTGGGAACCCAACAACACAAGCAATTTTTACATTTGATTTATCCAGACATTTTTTTGCCAATTTTACAAAATGCGGATTTACACATACACTAAAAAAATTGTTTTTTTTTGCTTCTTCACACAATCTTTTTATGTCATCTGATGTGCAAGCTGGCTTTAAAAGTGTGTGGTCAATATATCTATTTATTTCCATATTTTTTCTCCCCCTCTATATTATATATAGAGTATTAGTTGTTTTTAGTCAAATATTTCGATATACTTTGCAAAAACAATTTCTTGACAAAAATCGACACATATGCTATACATAAAACATTATGAATACAAAAAAGAAAATATCTATTTCAACATTAATTGTTATAAGTGTATCTATTGTTTTGTTTTTGATTGATATCCTTTTGGGTGGAATTATGATGGCCAGATCAATTACAAAAATGAAGCAAATCATTCAAAACAAAATTTTGGAAGTATCTCAAACCGCAGCTGCATTTTTGGATGGTGATGAAATAAAATCATTAACAGTAGCAGACAAGAATACAGAAAAATACAAAAAAGCATATAATACTTTGGCACTATTCAAAACCAATAATATTGATGATAATGCCGGTATGGCTTTTATTTATGTTCTTGTTAAAAATGATGAAAACAAAATCGTTTTTTCTGTTGACCCAAGTGATGACCCTGCAATATTTTTGGAAGAAGAAGCAGTTGTTACAGATGCAATGTTAAATGCATTTAATGGAAAAGCAGATTTTGATAACCAATCTTATCAAGACAGATGGGGTGATTTGTATAGTGCATATTGTCCAATATTTGGTGCTGATAAAACCGTAAAAGCTGTTGTTGGTGTTGATGTTTGGGCAAAATGGTACAAAAGCGAAATTACTGCTAGCACAATCACAATTGGAATTGGCAGTATAATATCTATTGCAATTACAGCATTGGTAACAATCTTTATCACAAGAAAACTTAGAAAAAGATTAAGCACTTTGAACAGTGATATGAGCGAGCTTCAAGGAAGCATTAAAACTTTGATTAAAGATATCAATGATAATCAACATATTGAAAACTTTGATGATAAAGCAAAAAACAATGACACTTTGCTACAACTAAAAGAACAAATTAACTATGCCAAAATTGCAATCAAAAATTATATTGAATATACTCATCACCAAGCTTTTATTGATACATTAACTGGCTTGGGAAACAGAAATGCATATTTTGCTGCTGTTGAAAAAATTGAGCACAAAATAGAAACTGATGAATACATAAACTTAGCAGTAATAGTATTTGATATTAACGGAATGAAAAACATAAACGATATTATTGGTCACGAAGCTGGCGATAAGGCACTTATATTAACAGGCGAATGTTTAAGAGAAATATTTGGAGAAAATATTTCATACAGAATTGGTGGTGACGAACTAGTCGTTATATATCAAAATGTATATGAAAAAACTATTCAAAACAAACTCGACGATTTCAAAAAACTCGTTAAAGAAAAGAATGATAAAAATAATCTAGAATTTATGTTATCAATTTCTAGTGGATATTCATTCTTTAACAAAAATAAAGATTCAAAATTCCAAGACATATTTAATCGTGCCGACGAAGAAATGTACAAAGAAAAATTGAACTATTATAAAGAAAACAATGTAATAAGACAAAAAAATCGTAAAATAAACAACTAAAAATTAAAAAACGAATCTATTAGGATTCGTTTTTTTCATCTATTCCCTGTTCATTATTTTGCAAATTTGTATCATCTTGACTGCTTTTTTTGTTTTTGAATATTGCTTGCATAATTGGAGTTTGTTTTTTCAAGATACAATAATAAACAAAACAAGTTGTTGTGCAAATTAAGTTTATTGCTTCAAAAGACATTGAAATATATGCACCAATAATTGCCTTGTATGTGATGTATAATGTTTCGTTAATCATGTACGAAATTCTAAGCACTGTTTGATTATCTTGCCAACTACCAAACCCAGCAGAAAGCAAAGCAAACATTGGCATAAGGTCAAGCGCATCTTGCCATGTGAGAATTGTTATCACAACAAACGCAGCTTCAAAAATAATTAACCAAACCCAATTTGGTTTTATTTTTTTATAAGCATAAATAGTAAAAATAGTTGTTCTTATTGCTGCCACAATACAAATACATGCCGTAGCATATCTTGCAAATGAAAGATACATTGCAAAACATATTATATTGTTCAATGTGTAGATGAGCATCATCTTCCATTTTTCTTTTTGCAATATTGCAAAAACCGACACAAGTGCAGTTGCAATTTGAAATATAATCTGTAGTGTTTCCAATAGTTTTTCCCTTGTCCTAATCTAAAATACTATGCAATCACTTTTATGTCAATAAAAAAAAGGCTAAAAGCCTTTTTATTGTATTTCTGCAGCTGTAAATATGTGAGCTTGTGAAGTTTGAATTGTATCACCACGCAAACATTTTACTATCATTGTGTCACCCACCCTAAGATTTAACAAGATGTCACCAATGTCAAAATTTCTGTTGACTGCATATTCATATCCATTAATTGATATTGATTGAACTTTGTCATTAACTTGCAAACCAATTTGTTCTGCAATGGAATTTTCTACAATTTCTTCAATAACAACATCTTCTTCGATATTGCCATAACCAAGATTGCTGTCATATACATATTTTGAATTTTTTGCACTTACTGTTATTCCAATAATTGGCTTTTTTACAGAAGAAATGTTTGTTCCATCATAATTGTCCATAATGTTGGCAACAGCATTTTTTACAATATGAAGTGGTATTGCATAGTTGATATTTTGGTCTTCTTTGTTACCTGCATTTGTTATTCCAATCAACTCACCTTTGCCATTAAACAATCCACCGCCAGAACTGCCACCATAAATTGATGTGTCAATTCTTATGCTTCTATAATTTCTTGCAGTACCATCAATAGCCAAAGCAATATACTCATTGTCTACGCTAACAATACCTTCTGTTGCACTGATACCTTCATTTTCTGGGTTACCAATTGCAATTGCAGTTTGTCCAACATGATATTCATCAGCAAATTTTACTGCTTTTACATTTGGATTTACTGCCAAAATATTGCTTGTTGGAACTTTTAATAAAGCAATATCATGATTAATTGAACCACCAATATATTCAAGTTCTATACCATAATCACCATAGTTGTATATTGTGTAATCTTTTGCATCTTTTGTACCACTATCAACAGGAGTACTCTCACTACCATACAAATAACCAACAACTCTTTTGGCAATTTTTGTTGTTCCATTATCCTCATTGGCATTCGCATTGTACACAACATGATAATTTGTCATTACATATGTATAATCAGTTTCAATCTTGTATATTACAGCAGAACCACACATTACAGACACTTTGTTTACTGTTTGAATTTGAAAACCTGAAATTACTTGTTGAGTAACACAAAATTCTGTATAAACCTTAAGGCAAGATTGCAAACAATTACTAATAATTCTGCTATTGTCAGTTTGGTTTATTGTAAGATATTCTTTCAAAAAATCTGCATAAGAAATTTCACCATACTCTTCAACATATTTGGCATAAATTTCTGCAATACTTACATCTTCGCCATCTTCCCCTCTTTGCCCATTATGGCCATCTTCGCCATCCTTTCCATCTTTGCCATCTTTCCCATTTTTGAGTGTAAAAGTTGAAGTTGTCCCATCTGAATATGTTATTGTGTAAACATCACCTTCTTCATTTGATGTTGTTAACTCAATGTTTGTAACATACTTTGAATCAGGATTGACTGCAACTACATCCAAAGTACATGCACTTACAAAAAGTGGAACAATTGCAAAACAAAAAATTAGAATAATTGAAGTTAATATTTTTTTGAACAATTTTTTATTTTTCATTCCAAACCTCCATATAAAAATATTATAGTTTTTGTTTTAAATTTTGTCAAAAATTTAACAACACAAAAAGATTAAAAATTGCTTAATATTAAATTGACACAAAACACAAAAAATATAATAATATAATTGTTAAAAAGAGGACACAAATGCTAATATTCAATATACTATTGGGCTTGGTAATTTATGGAACAAGCATATACTATTTATTCTTTGACAATGCAACACTTCTTGTTAAAGATATTGCAAGTTTTTTGTTTGTTTTGCTAGGCATTATTAATATTTTGTGGAATTACAAAAAACATACAAAAAAAGACAAACTTGTTAATGTGTTTGTTTTTCTTGGATTGTTATTTGGTTTCTTTGGTGACATTATGCTCAACAAACTATTCCTTGTTGGTGGAGTTTTGTTTACTGTTGGACACCTATTTTATATTGTTGCATTTTTGGTTGTACAAGAATTCTCAATTAAAGATTTTGCAATTAGCTTAATAACTATTGGAATAACACTTGTGATTGTGTTTATGCCAAAAGAACTCAACTTTGCAAGTTACTTACCTATTGTTGCTATCTATGCAATGATTATTGCCGTTATGTTTGCAAAAGCAATTTGTAATGTTGTGTTTGCAAAACAAAAATCTATTCAATCAATACTAATGCTTGTTGGTGCAATTCTATTCTACTTTTCGGATGCAATGTTAATGATTTATAATTTTGGAGTATTTAATCCAATATACTTCAAGTTGTGTATCTTGACTTATTACCCTGCACAAATACTTTTTGCAATTAGTATGGCAAAATACAAAAATTGAATAAAAAAGTGTAAAAATACAATAAAAAACTCCTAATTTTAGGAGTTTTTTGCTTTATAAATTTAAATTTGTGTCAATATCTATATATTTTTCTTTTTTCATTTCTTCTAATTTTTGTTTTCCAAAAGCAATCTTGATGCGAAGTTTTCTTGCATTCTCTTTATATTCATCAATGTCGTTTTGCAAAGAAAATATCAAATTATCATATGAAACATTGTAGCCATCTGATTCTTCATTTTCCAATGATTCTTTGTTTTGATAGAACTCTATTTCTTTTTTGAACCCTTCTATATCTCTATAGATTTGGTCAAGTTCTTTTTCCATTGACTTGATTTTGTGCTCAAGTGCTTTTATTTTTATATTATCAAACATTTTCTCACCTACTTACAATTATATTATACATGAATTAATAATATATGTCAATTGAGCATTAAAAAACTCCTAATGGTTAGGAGTTTATAAATTAAAATCTGTATCAATATCCAAATATTTATCTTTCTTTAAATTCTCTAGTTTTTGCTTTCCAAAAGCAATCTTTACCTTAAGAACTTTGATATATTCTGCCAATGCACCAATATCTTCATACATGAAATCTGCTTCAAGTCTGTCTGACTTTGTCTTTTTGTTTGCATCCATAACTTCCAAATCAGCTTTCATAAGTTCAATTTTGACAAGAGCTTTGTTGAGTTCTTTTTCCATTGATTTAATTTTGCTCTCAAGAGCTTTTATTTTTACATTTTCAAACATATTCTCACCTACTTACTGCACAAGTATATTATAAATATGTATATATGTCAATAGGGAGTTTTTATATTGACTTTATATAATGAAATATACTTTTTATCAAAAACAAAAAAAGAGAGATGAAGAACAAGGCTCGGTCAATACTCTCACACAGAAGCTTAGTTACCTAAGTGACTGTGTGGGAGTGTTGAACAGCAAACGCAGTTATTCGCTCTCTTTTTTCGTTTTTATTTTAATATGGCTTTTATTCTTCTAACCCCACTAGATGATGATTCTTCTTTTTGGATTACAAATTCGCCAAGAACTCCTGTGTGTTCAACATGTGGGCCACCACAAAGTTCTTTTGATACATCACCTATTGTGTAAACACTAACTTCATCTGGGTATTTTTCCAAGAACATACACTCTGCTCCACTCTTTACTGCATCTTCTTTTTTCATGTATGTTTTTGTTACTGTTAGGTCTTGCTTTATCCAATCATTAACAAGCTTTTGTACTGCAGCTTTTTCTTCATCTGTGAGTTTGTGGTCACAATTAAAGTCAAAACGCAATCTTTCTGCTGTGATATTGCTACCCATTTGATGAGTATCTGGATTAACAACAACTTTGAGTGCTGCATTAAGAAGGTGTGTTGCTGTGTGATATTTTGTTTCCATTTCACCAGTACTTTCCAATCCACCTTTGAATGTTGCAATGTTGCCTCTTGACCTTTCTTGGTGCTCTTTGAACTTTTGATTAAACCCTTCAACATCAACACTTAAGCCTCTTTCTTTTGCAAGTTCTTCTGTTAATTCAACAGGGAATCCAAATGTATCATAAAGTCTAAATGAATTTGCACCATCAAGCTTATCCCCTGCAACCATATTTCTTGTTACTTTTTCAAATTCTTTAATTCCTGCTGACAATGTGTTTTCAAACTTTTTAACTTCTTTATTGAGTTCTGTTAACACAAATTCTTTGCTTTCTGTTAAACCTTCATAGAATTCACCATAAACATCATCAATATAGAAGTTTACAAGCTTTTCAAATACAGTTGTTGGAATGTTAAGTATCTTTGCGTGACGAACTGCACGTCTTATTAATCTTCTTAATATATAACCAGCACCAATATTTGATGGAACAAGGTGTGCTTTGTCTCCAAGAAGCATTACTGATGTTCTGATATGGTCAGCAACAATTCTCATTGAATATGTGTCACTTTTGTTTTCGTTATATTTTTTGCCAGAAGCTTGTTCCAAAATTCTTATTGCACCTTCAAACAAATCTGTGAGATAAACATCTCCATTTGTATTCAAAAATGCCAAAATTCTTTCAAATCCCCAACCTGTGTCAACATTTTTTTGTTTGAGTGGAATGTATTTGTCGTCATCAATTCTTTCGTATTGCATAAACACATCATTACCAACTTCAACATAATGTCCGCAACTGCAAGATGGGTTACAATCTGGGCCACATGCTGGTTTGTCTGTTATATAAAACATTTCGCTATCTGGACCACATGGACCACGCTCAAGTTCCCACCAGTTGTCACTTTTTGGCAAATAATATATATTTTCTTTCAAAAAACCTGATTTTTCTCTTAATTTTGCTGTTTCATCATCTCTTGGCACGCTTTCGTTACCTTCAAAAACTGTTGCAGCAAGTCTGTCTTGTGGAAGACCAAAAACTTGTGTTAAAAGCTCATAGCTCCATTTTGTTCTTTCTTCTTTAAAGTAATCACCAAGGCTCCAACTTCCCATCATTTCAAAAAATGAAACGTGGCTTGAGTCACCAATTGATTCAATATCATTTGTTCTTACACAACCTTGAATATTGCAAAGTCTTGTTTTCCCACTTGGGTGCTTTTGACCAAGAAGGTATGGCATAAGTGGTTGCATTCCTGCAACATTAAAAAGAACACCTGTTGTGCCATCACCAATAAGTGATGTTTGACCAATATCAATGTGACCACGCTCCAAATAAAAGTTTATCCAAGCCTTGCGTAGTTCCTTTGATGTCATTTTTTTCATAAAATTATTCCTCGTCTTTATTTACTGTTGTTTTTATGTGGACTTCACGAAGTTGTTTGTCATCAACATAACTTGGTGCGCCCATCATTACGTCTTGAGCCTTTTTGTTCATTGGGAAGGCAATAACCTCACGTATACTTTCCTCACCACAAATGAGCATGACCATTCTGTCAACTCCTGGTGCAATACCTGCGTGTGGTGGTGCACCATAACAGAATGCATTATACATTGCTGGGAATTTCTTTTTTACATCTTCTTCGCCAAGTCCAACAAGTTCAAATGCCTTAACCATAATTTCTGGGTCATGGTTTCTTACGGCACCAGAAGAAAGTTCAACACCATTGCATACAAGGTCATATTGATATGCATTAAGTTTTAGTGCTTCTTCTTCACTCTTTTCTGCATTAAGCAATCCTTCCATTCCGCCTTGTGGCATACTGAATGGATTGTGACAGAACTCTAACTTGCCTGACTCATCACCAATTTCATACATTGGGAAATCAACAATCCAACAGAATTCATAACATTCTTTGTTCATATGTCCTGGAACTTGTGCACCAAGCATTTTTACAAGAACACCTGCTGTTTTTTGAGCGGCTCTTTTTTCGCCACTTGCGATTGCTACCAATGTGTTAGGTTTTAATCCTAATTTTTCTTTAATTAAATCTTCTTTGCCTGCAACAAATTTTGCAACACCACCAACAATTTGGTTGTTTTCATCTGTTTTTAACCAATATGTTCTTCTTCCTGTTTGAACTTCGGCATCTGCCATAACTTTGTCAATAAATTTTCTTGACTCTGTAAAGTTGTCAACAACAACTGCTTTGATTGTTTTGTTGGCAAATGGCTCAAACTCTGGATTTGCAAATAGGTCTGTTACATCTGTAACTCTTAAATCTATTCTAAGGTCTGGCTTATCGCTTCCATAAATTTCCATTGCATCATTGTATGCAATTCTAACAAATGGAGCTTTTGATGCCTTATTGTATATTCCATATTTGGCAAAAATTGGTGGAATTACATCTTCTATTACTGCAAAAACATCTTCTTGTGATGCAAAAGACATTTCCATATCAAGTTGATAGAACTCACCTGGTGAGCGATCCGCTCGAGCGTCTTCATCCCTAAAACAAGGGGCTATTTGAAAATACTTATCAAAACCAGACACCATCAAAAGTTGTTTGAATTGTTGTGGTGCTTGTGGAAGCGCATAGAACTTTCCTGGATGGTTTCTTGATGGAACAAGATAGTCTCTTGCTCCTTCTGGTGATGAACTTGTAAGAATTGGAGTTTGAATTTCCATAAATCCATGTTCAATCATACTTTTTCTAAGCTCAAAAATAACATTTGACCTTAAAATTAACTTTTCTTTTACAGCTGGATTTCTTAAATCCAAATATCTGTATTTTAATCTCAAGTTTTCGTCTGCTTCTTTTGAACGATTAATTTCAAATGGAAGTTCGTTGTAAATACATTTGCCAAGTACTTCAAGTTTTTGACAAACTACTTCAATATCACCTGTGTCCATATTTGGATTTTTTGATGATCTTTCTCTTACTTCACCTTCTACAGAAATTGTGCTTTCTGTGTTTATTGCAGAAAATTGAGCAATAATATCTTCATTATCTGCAACTATTTGAGTTTTTCCAAAAAAATCTCTCATAACAATAAAAGCAAGATTTTTGCTAACTTTTCTGATATTTTCTAACCAACCAACAAGCTTTACGTGCTTGCCAACATCTTTTAATCTTAATTCATTTAGATTATGTGTTCTTGATTGCATATTTTCCCTCTCTTTAACTTTTTACTTTTTAATTTTTACAATTATATCTTCAACTTCAAATTGCATATCTGCATTATCCAATTGGACATAATCACTCAATGTTTCTCTGCAAATATACTCAAGGAAATCTTTTGGATAATCGCCTTCCAAACATAACTTGATACGATTTGTTATTTCCAAATCCAATTGTTTTCTTGCATCTTGAATACTTCTTACAAGTTCTCTTGCAATACCTTCTTGCTTGAGTTCTTCTGTGATTGTTAAGTCAAGACAAACAACAACATTTTCATCACTTAAAACTGGACGATTATTCTTTGCTGTATATGATACAAGAATATCTTGTTTGTCGAGTGTTAATACTTCATCTGGAAGTGTGATGACATAATTTTTGCCATCAAATTTAACATTTCCACTATTCATTGCTTTTACAACAAGTGGAATTTTGCTTCCAAGTGTTTTTCCTACTGTTTGGAAGTTAACTTTGTATTGAATGAGTGCAATATCACTAACATTTTTTATTAACTCAACTTCTTTAACATTCAACTCTTCGGCAATGATATCTTTGTATTCATCAATAAATTTGTAATTATCTTCGTTTGCAAATGCTACTTGAAGATTAAGAAGTGGTTGTCTGTTTTTGATATTGTTTTTGTTTCTGATTCCCCTTGCAAGGTGAACAACATCTTGAACAAGGTCAACTTCTTTGATTAAATCTTCATTCTTGAATTTTTCACTGATTGAAGGCCAATTTTCAAGATGAACACTTTCTTTGTTTGTTAAACTTGTGAATATTTTTTCTGCAAGTATTGGTGTTACAGGTGCAATCATTTTGCAAGTGTTAACCAAAACATAATAAAGTGTTTGGTATGCATCAACTTTGTCTTTTGTTAACCCTTTGCCCCAGAATCTTCTTCTTGATCTTCTGATGTACCAGTTGCTTAAACCATCAATAAGTGAGAACAAAGGTTTTACATATTCATCAACTTGATAGTTGTCCATGCTTGCTTTGATTGATTTTTCTGTGTCATAAAGTTTTGACAAAATCCACTTATCTAACTTGTTGTCTGAATTTGGCTCAATACCAAGTTCTCCTTTGAAACCATCAATCTCACTATAGCATTGATAGAAATATGAACAATTCCATAGTGGCAACACAAATTGTTGCAACATGTCTTTTAATCCATTTTCATCAAACATCATATCATTAACAAGCATTGCATTTGATTGATACATATAAAGTCTAAATGCATCTGTTCCAAATGACTTCATAAGTTCCATTGGGTCTGTGTAGTTCTTTGATTTCTTTGACAATTTCTTTCCATCTTTTGCCAAAACTGTGCCATGAACAACACAATTTTTGTAGGCTGGCTTGTCAAATAATGCAACAGATAGAACATGTAAATAATAGAACCAACATCTAATTTGACCTGTGTATTCAACAACAAAGTCTGATGGAGAATGGGTGTCAAACCAATCTTTGTTTTCAAAAGGATAATGAAGTCTTGCAAAAGGCACACTACCTGATTCAAACCAACAGTCAAGAACTTCTGAAACTCTCTTATATTTTCCACCACAAGCACAATCAAATTCAACTTTGTCTAAATATTGTTTGTGCAAATTATCAATGTGTGTGTGACCACATTTTTCTATTTCTTCAATACTGCCAAGAACTTTTCTGTCATGACAATGGTCACATTCCCAAACTGGAATTGGCGTGCTCCAATATCTGTTACGGGAAATATTCCAATCACGAGCATTGTTTAACCAATTTGCAAATCTACCAGTTTTGATAAATTCTGGAATCCATTTAACAGATTCATTCTTTTCAATAAGCTTGTCTTTTAACTTATCAATAGAAACATACCAAGCATCCATTGCCTTATAGATAAGTGGCTTTCCACAACGCCAGCAGTGTGGATAGTTGTGAACAAGTGAGCCATCGGCAACAAACAAATTGTTCTCTTTTAGGTATCTTACAACATCACTATTTGTGTCAAATACCATCTTGCCTTCAAACATTGGAACATCACTTGTAAATTCACCTTTTTCATTTACAGGACAAACAAGTGGAACTTTGCTCTTTTTGCAAGCCCAGTAGTCATCTTCACCAAATGCAGGTGCAATGTGAACAATGCCAATACCTTCATCTTCTGCAACATAATCTGCAGAAATAACTCTAAATGCTCCCTGCTCTGAAAGCTTTTCAAAGCAATTGAAAAGTGGCTTGTATGTTTTGTCAACAAGTTCTTTTCCTGGAACAACTTTGAGTACATTTGGATTTTCACCAAGTATGCTCTTGTAACTATTTATTGCACTGTTTCCAACAACAAAAACTTCGTTCTCAACTTGAACATATGCGTATTTGATATTTTCATTAACAGCAAGTGCAAGGTTTGATGGCAATGTCCATGGAGTTGTTGTCCATGCCAAGAAATAAACTGGCAAACCATTCAACTCTTCTCCATTTGCTCTAAACTTTGCAATTACCCATCTGTCTTGTTTTGGTCTTGTTGAATCTGACTCTCTTGTTTCACTGATAGAAAGAGCAGTTTCACATCTTGGACAATATGGTGTTACACGATAATCTTTGTAAATTAAACCTTTGTTGTAAAGTTCTTTGAATGCCCAAATAACACTTTCCATAAAGTCTTTGTTCATGGTTTTGTATGCGTTGTCGTAATCAACCCATCTTGCCATTTCACGAACATACTCTCTCCAAGAATCATTGTTTTGAGATACAATCTCGTGGCATTTATCATTAAACTTGTCAACACCAATTGAGTTTTCAATTTCTGTCTTGTTTGTAATTCCAAGTGCAGTTTCTGCTTGAACTTCAATTGGAAGGCCATGACAATCCCAACCCCATTGTCTTGGAACACTGTAGCCCTGCATTGTTAAGTAACGAGATATCATATCTTTGATAAATGATACAAGTACAGTTCCATGGTGTGGCTTTCCTGTTGGGAATGGTGGACCATCATAGAATACTTTTTCTTTATCTGAATTGTTTACTGATTTTTCAAATGTTTTGTTGTCTTCCCAATATTTTAGAACTTCACTTTGAACTTCTGGAATATTTGGTGTTCTGTCTAATGTCCTTTTCATAAATTCTCCTGTAAAAAATTTCGTGGTATTAGTATATTACTAATAAATTAATAAGTCAAACAAAAGTTATTGTAGTGGAATTTGATAAGCGCCAATTTTAAGTTTATTGTAAAAATCCAACCAACTTTGTGCGTTTTGCGTTTGTTTTACCGCTTCACCATTATATCTTGTTTTCATGGCTACGGCATTAACACCATTTTTTCGCATTTCCATAACAGCATCAACTCTGTCGTCTAAGAATACATCAACATTATACTTTTGGCACTCTGCTGTTTTATTGGCATCTGTAGAAATAATTAAAGATGTGTATGGAATTTTTTTGTCTTCTAGCCACTTTATGGTTACATCGGTTAAATCACCAAACTCTTTTTGTTTGTTTCTAAAAGAAATAAGAACAACACTATGCCCACCTGCAATGAGTTTGTTAAGGATTAACCTTACATTTTTTCTCACGGGTAACTTTGCACACAAATTAGCAACATGATCTGCAAAATATTTTTCTTTTTGCTCAGGCGTCCAATCAAACCTTTTTGCATATAAAGGAGTGTTTGTGTTCACAAGTTTTATCCCACTTCTGGAAATATCTTCCATTACAACTTTGTCAAAGTCAGCAATAACATTGTCAATATCAAAACCTATTACCATAATGACCTCTTTTGTTTTTCTTTCCTAAAAAACCCATTATATTATAGTACATTATTTGATTTATATCAAATAAAATAGCCATCAAAAACACAAATAAATTTGAACAAAATTCAACAAAAATAAAGTTGTAAATTATGACTTTTTTAACTCAAAATTAACAAAAATAATAAAAAAACCAGCCAATTTGCTGGTTTTTTGTATATTTTTTGCTTAATTTTAGTAATTTGTTGCCATTACTTCAAAATATGCTTTTGGATGAGCACATACTGGACAAATGTCTGGAGCTTGTGTTCCAATAACAATATGACCACAGTTTCTGCACTCCCAAACTTTTACTTCACTCTTTTCAAAAACTTGTTTTGTTTCTATGTTATTGAGAAGTGCTCTGTATCTTTCTTCGTGTCTTTTTTCTATTGCAGCAACACCCCTAAACTTTGCAGCAAGTTCATGGAATCCTTCTTCTTCTGCAACTTTAGCAAACTCATCATACATATCTGTCCATTCATAATTTTCGCCATCCGCAGCAGCATTCAAATTGTCTACTGTTGAACCAAGTTCACCAAGTTCTTTGAACCACATTTTTGCGTGTTCTTTTTCGTTGTCTGCAGTTTTCAAAAACAAATCTGCAATTTGCTCATATCCTTCTTTTTTGGCAACAGAAGCAAAATATGTATATTTGTTTCTTGCTTGACTTTCACCTGCAAATGCAGTTCTTAAATTTTGTTCAGTTTTTGTACCTTTATATTTGTTTTCCATAAATTTCTCCCTTGATAAATATCAAAGTCATTATACCATAATTTTGCCCAATTGTCTATTAAATGATTTTATATATTTTTGAAGATTTTTTGCCCTTGTATTTCACAACCTGCTCTGTATCTTGCAATATATTATCGTTGAGAAGTTTTTTTCTAAAGTTTCGTCTATCCAAGTTTTGCCCAAGTATTTTTGAGTACACTTCATAAAGTTCTGGAATTGTTACACCATTTGGAAAAAGAGTTTTTAGTATTCCACCCTGCCAAACTTGTTGCTTAAGATATTCAAGTGCTTTTGACACCATCTCGTTATGGTCATAAGCAAGTTGTGGAATTTCATCAATATTAAACCAATCTGCATCATCTGTTTTTTGAGATTTTCTTATAAATGAAATTGCAGACTTGTCAATCACCGCAATATACCCAATACCAAGCATCCTCATTTGTGGAGCCCTGTTAGGATTTCCAAAAACAGAAAACACTTTGGCATCAATATTTTTTATTCCTGTCTTTTCAAATAACTCACGATTCATTGCGTCATTTGTGTCTTCATTGTTGTAAACTGCCCCACCTGGAAGTGCCCACTGACCAACAAATGGTTGATTGTTTCTTTTTACCAAAAGTACATCAATTTCACCATTATTTACCGTAAAAAGCACAATATTTACATGAATTCCTTGATTTTTGTATAAAGGATTGCTTAAATCCATATTTTTCTCCTATTTTGCAAGATTGGAGTTTTTGTAGTTTTTGTCTAGCGTTACATCTTCAACTTGCAATCCATTAAGCAATTTGATTAATGATTGTTCTGACATTGGATTGTCTTGATATTCAACTTCACATACTGCCAAATCTCTGTCAAGATATGAGTCAAGACTAACACTATATTCTCCATTATCAAATATATCATATCTAATCTTTTTTATGCTACCTTTTAACGCAAGTTTGTTCAAATTAACCAAACTAATTGGGATTTCTTTTTCAAACTCAATTCTTGAATTTCCACCACTTGACTTTAAGGTTAAATAACATTTTTTGTTATCAACAAATCTTAGTCTTGCTTCACTAAAATCTGACAAATCTTCATTTTTGCCAACAAACTGTTCAATAAATCTGATATTCTTTACAAAATCCAAATCCAAATAATGCTGATGAATTACGTGTCCAGCAAGGTTTTTGCTTTGAGCAAACTTTTTGACATCGCCTTTTACGACATACTTTTTCTCATTCTCGTCATGCTTTGGTGAGATGTCTTTTACTATTTGATAATATGATTTATTGATTTCATCTCTTAACCCCAATTTTTGAACAATATCATCATATAGTTCTTTAATATCGTCATCAATATCAATTTCTATATATTTCTCACATGTTCCAAGGTCATCAACCTTAACCGTTGTATCATATTTGTTATATATGGTACGAGTTTTGTGCACCATTGTTGAAACATAAAAACCACTGTCAATAAATTTTTGCAAAATGTTGCCGATATCTCTGTTATTATCGCTAAAGTTTGAAATATCATACTCTTCAACATATCTATCAAGATTGTCTATATCTTCGCTTGATTTGAGAGTAATTTTGCTTGCTTTGCCATTCTCTTCACGAATTCTTAACACCAAATTATTCTTGTTTGAACTATCTTCCAAAAAGTAATCAGTTTGCTCACAAGATTTTCTGTTATAACCCATAAGTTCCAAAAACTCATAAACATAATCAGTTGCAACATATTTTTGTTGTTTTTCATGCCTACGAGACTTTCTTTCATCTTCTGTTAATGTTGTTCTTAGTATTAGGTCTGCATTTTTGAATGATGGATATATGTATTTATAATATGACGGAATAACTTGACTTAGGTACGATATTACTGTTTGTTCTGGTGTAAGTGTTGACCTACCCTTTGTTATATCTCTGTCCAATTTTCTTGAAATCAATGTTTTTAAATCGCAATCAATGGCGGATAGAATTTTGTCATCTGTTTTTATGTTATCAACAACTTCATCAAGTAGCGCATAAATTCCTTCAATAACAAAAACATCATAGTCTTTTCCATTAACTTCATTCTTTTTGTAATATTCAACTTCACCAGTTTTGAAGCTATATTCTGGAATAATTATACTCTTACCTTCACTTAACTTGTTTATATCATTTGCCAAAGCCTTTAAGTCAACAGCAAATGGTTCATCAAAATTTATGTGCTCAAATTCATACTTAATTTCATTTGTTAGTTTTTCTGCCAATTGCTTATCAAAAAGACTTTCCATCCCTCTTTTAATTTTTGTTAAATTTTCTTCACACATCTTTTGTGGGAATGGAGTATCTTTGATTGTTTGCTTCACAATACCACACATATCTTTGAACTTGATTTTTACAACATTGTCATAACCATTATTGATTAATGCCTTTTGAACAATTGTTCTTGCAATACCCTTATAGTAATTATCTGCAGAAATCACTTTACATTTTTTGCCATGCTTTGCATAAAAATCTTCAAGTTCTTTGCTAACAAAACTCTTACCTGAAGAAGATGCCCCCGCAACAATTACAAACCTTTTGCCGCTTGCATAAACTTTTTTGAACCATTCACTTTTATAAATCATATACACTCCTTTTTTATTTGCGTATTTCTTACGCATTGCACCAATATAATAAGCGTATAAAATACACTTGTCAAGTAAAATTTTGAAAATTATTAAAAATTTTTTTTAACATTTAAAAATAATTGTGCTACAATGTTGTCATTATGAAAACAGAAATACAAAAACCAAATAGAAAAACATACAAGTTAGCAGCAAAGCTAATTGGAGATGGACAAGTGGTTGCATTCCCAACAGAAACTGTTTATGGACTTGGTGCTTCTGCACTAAATCGTGATGCTGTAAAAAAGATATTTGAAGCCAAAGGAAGACCACAAGACAACCCACTTATTGTTCACCTTGCAAAAAAGAAAGATATCAAAAAATATGTAAAAAATATGTCAAAAACACAAAAAATACTAGTAAAAACCTTTATGCCAGGCCCAATTAGTATAATTTTTGACAAAAATGACAAAATCTGCTCCGAAGTTTGCGCTGGTGGAAACACTGTTGCAATACGTATTCCAGAGAGTAAAGTTGCACGCAAATTTATCGCCTACACAAAGTGTCCAATATGTGCCCCAAGTGCAAACACATCAAAACGACCAAGCCCAACAATTGCACAGCATGTATTTGATGATATGAACACAAAAATCCCACTTATCATTGATGGTGGTGCAACAGATATTGGAATTGAAAGTACAGTTGTAAGGTGCGATGGAAACAATGTTTATATTTTAAGACCAGGAAAAATAAGCAAAGAGATGATAGCAAAAAAATGCAATCTTGTTGCAATAGACAAAATTGACACAAGCAAAATTCCACAATCACCTGGCACAAAATACACACACTATAAACCTGCTTGTGATATGATTATTGTTAAAACCGATGTGATAAACAACATAAACAAACTATATCAAAATGCGATAAACGAAAACAAAAAGCCAATCATCTTTTGCAAACAACAAGACCAAAAATATTTTGCAGACAAAAACACAATTGTTCTTGGCAAAGATAGTGAACAGGCAAGCACTAACCTTTTTGGTTACCTAAGACAATACGAAAACAATGATTTGATAATCGCCGAATACTTTGACAATGGCGAAATGGTTGAAGCACTATTCAACCGTATGATTAAATCTGCCAGCGGGAATATTGTGTAATTAAAGCAAAAAAAATAGTTCAAAAAAAGCGGAAATGCTAATAAGCACTTTCGCTTTTTTGTTGGTTTAAAAACTTTAATTTTAGTTTGATATAAGTTTTTTTGTTGACTTAGATTGAATCCTTTTATACACATAAATTTACGACATTTTTTCAACATTATTACTCTTTTTTGCCTTTCTCTTTTGGTATATATAACATCCAATTGTATAAGCACTAGATAAAATCATTCCTGCACTAAACACCAGAATAATTCCATTTAAGGTAACAATCCACACCCCACATATGTAAAGGATATAGCTTGTTAGATATACAATTATATTAGTTATAAATGTTTGAATAAAAACATATTGCATTTTCCCTACCGCAATAAAATAAGATTCAATTACATTGTCAAATATAAAAATTAAATAGCATGGTATAAGTTTTAATAGTGTTGAAAAATAATCAATGTAATTTGTGAACTTGAACACATATTTAAACAATATAAGTGCAACAGGAATCATCAATCCAATAAAAATTGATATTATCACACTATTTAACAGGTAATCTCTCAAACTTTCATTATTGTTCTGCGACACATTTTGTTTAATTAAATCATTTTGAGCAATTGTTGGAATCAGCATTACCGACCAAATAAAATCATTTGAAATGAAATATAAATCTTGATTATTAAGAGTGTTTAACAAAACTAATACAATAAAATAATATGTAAGATTTCGTGTTAATGTTTCAAAAAAAGAAAGAATACAAAGTTTTAAATATTTTCCCCTATCAAAATGTTTTTTCTCATTATTGACAACCTTTGGTATAGTAAACAGAAAGTAAATAAGTTGTGCAACCTTTACAATAAGCATAGAAATAGCCAAACCAATTACGCCAAACCCAAAAGTAAATTTTGGTATCAAAATAATTCCTAAAACCAATGTTGCCAAACTACTTATCAAAAAGTAGACAAAAATGCTTTTTGTGTTTTTGTTTATAATATTAAATGTGTATAAATACTGAACAATCACGTTAATACCATTCACAAAAATCATGATTTGTAAAAATAATTTTGTGGATACATAAATTTCGGCTGGTATTTGTGATATATTCATTATTGGCTCAACCAACAAAAATATTGCCAATGTAAACGCAAAACATATTGCAGAGTATACAATAAGCAATTTTTTGGCAAAATAATTTTTTACTTCCTCTGCATTGTCATTTTTTCCTAAAATCTTAAATAATGGGTTTATTATTGTCTCTTGAAAAATTTTAAATATAATTTCAATAAGTGCCATTTGCCCCAAAATTTTTATTGCATTTTCAAACGAATTTAGAAATGCAATTTGAAACACTTTGTAAATCAACGGCAAAAAACCTATTGCCAAAAACAATAAATATTCTTTTGTATAAATCCTTTTTAACAAACCTTTCATATTTTTTATTATAACACTCAATTTTAATTTTGTCCTTAAGTTTTAATCAATATCTCATAAAAAAACACACACCAAAATTTTTAGTGTGTGCAATTCGCTCTTGGCGGAATTTTTGTAATACGAGTTCGCGGTTAAATATTTAAATTTTTTCAAAATTTTATATGCAAATGACTGTGTAATATGTTATAGTACTACTTAGTGGTATGAAAGGAAGTGGAATTATGAACGAATACATAAACTTAAATTTAGACAATATTGATGATGAACATATTTGTTGTGCCATTGGAGACCCAAAACATCAAGAAGGTGTAAATGCCAAAAAGGAATGGATAAAAAGCAAATTGAACGA
>DBWI01000021.1:40977-41123 GCA_002308915.1 Christensenella sp. UBA1242
GTTTTTCGCAAATTAAATGCTCGTGGGAAAATATTTATTGAATATGAGCCAATAGAAACTGCTTGGGTTCCTGTTTTGGGTAAAAACTATGAATATATTTATTGTCTGTGGGTTGCTGGAAGTTTTAAGGGAAAAGGAATTGCGAA
>DBWI01000021.1:41279-137500 GCA_002308915.1 Christensenella sp. UBA1242
GATAACACCCCAACACCTAAATTTAATGACACTGCCAAAAAAATGGAAATTGATAATAAGGACTTTACAATATATTATAGTAATGAATGTCCTTATGTAGAGTATGAAGTTAAGGAATTGTCAGATTACGCAAAGGACAAAAATATTAAACTAAACTTTGTAAAAATTGATACTTTAGATAAAGCAAAAAATGCTCCTTGTATATTTAATAACTGGGCAAATTTTTATAAAGGTAAGTTTATTTCTAACACAATATTAAATGCCAATGCATTTGAAAAACTAATTAAATGAAAAATGGTTTAGCAATACGCTAAACCATTTTATTATTTGCAAAAATTTCCGTACTTGTCTCGTTTTTGGATTTTCCAATTTTGCCAACCAGAATTATCTATTTTTGGTATTTCAAAAGGAATAACAATACCAAAACATTCGTGTAAAAAAAAAGTACACAACGCTCATTTTTTTTACGAGTGTGCGTACAGTTCTCTTTTGGCGGGCTATAAAGAATTCGCAACCCTTATAAAAAAATAAAAAAACAGGTGCACTGGGTTGCATAAACAACGAAATTTACCCTGTTTTTTGTTATTTTATTTTACTTCAAGAATATCAAGTACTTCCTTAATTGCTTTCATCGCTTTGTCCATTTGTTCCTTTGTGTGAGTTGCTGTGTAGGAAGTTCTGAGAAGTGCTTGTCCTACTGGTGTTGCTGGAGATACAACTGGATTTACATAAACTCCCCTGTCAAGGAGCATTTTGCAAGCAACAAAAGCTTTTTCATCTTCATAAACATAAATTGGAATAATTGGTGTTTCGCTGTCAATAATTTTTACACCAAGATTTTTGAGTCCTTGTCTCATATATGCAGAGATATCTCTAAGAGCCTGAACTCTTTCTGGATGTTCCCTTAATATTTTGAGTGATTGTCTTGCACAAGCAACGCTTGCTGGTGTTATGCTTGCACTAAAAATATATGGACGAGATGTGTGTTTTACATAATTAACAACTTTTTTTGTTGATGCCATGTAGCCACCAAGAGAAGCAAGTGACTTGCTAAATGTTCCCATGATGATATCAACTTCATCTTCAAGACCAAAATGTTCTGCAGTTCCTCTGCCGTGTTTACCAAGAACTCCAAGGCCATGAGCATCATCAACCATAACTCTTGCACCATATTTTTTTGCTAGTTTTACAATTTCTGGAAGCTTGCAAATTTCGCCACTCATTGAAAAAACACCATCTGTAACAATCAAAATACCATTGTTTTCGGGTACAGTTTTCAATTTTTCTTCCAAATCTTCCATATTGCTATGTTCGTACCTAAGCATTTTTGCATAGCTAAGTTTGATTGCATCATAAATACTTGCGTGATTTTCTTTGTCGCAAAGTACAACATCATTTCTGCCACAAATTGCACTAATTATTCCAAGGTTACTTTGGAAACCTGTTGAGAAAGTCATAACTGCTTCTTTGTGCAAAAACTCTGCAAGTTCTTGTTCAAGCTTTACATGAATGTCTAATGTTCCATTTAAAAATCTTGAACCACTGCAACCTGTGCCATACTTTTTGAGAGCTTCAACACCTGCTTCAATTACACTTTTTTCTGATGTTAAGCCAAGGTAGTTATTTGAGCCAATCATAATTGTGTCGTGACCTTCCATAATAACTTGTGTGTCTTGACCTGATTTGAGTTCGTGGAAATAAGGATAAATACCTTTTTCTTGAACTACTTCATACATTTGTTTTTGTTCTGTTTTGCTAAATAAATCCATTTTTCTATTCTCCATTTTTAATACATTTTCCCAACGATATAGTTTACAAATCGTAGTGGTAATATTTTTGATAATACACATAAGAACTTATATATAAAATCCACTGTTACAACATATGGCGGATTTTTCTTTTTTATAACCTTATACATAACCTTTGCTACTTTTAATGGAGAATCACCGTTTTGTTCATCTTTCTCCATTTTTTGTACACTCTTGGTTATCTTTTTGCCATAAACTTCGTTTTCCACTTCTGTTTTTATTCTTGCTTGAGTGAAACCTGTTTTTGTGTCACCAGGTCTTATGCAAGTAACTTTTATGCCTTGCTTTTTTACTTCATTTGCAAGAGCAAGCGAAAATGTTTCTATTGCACTCTTTGTTGCGCTGTAACATGCTTGGAATGGTATTGAGAAAACTGCTGCAACTGATGATGTGTTCACAATCTTGCCTTTTGATTCTCTTAAGTAAGGCAATATTAATCCACTTGATGATATCACCGCCTTGATATTGATTTCAAAAATCTTGTCTAGGTCTTCTTTTTTTATGTATTCAATTGCACCACTAATTCCAATACCTGCATTGTTAACAAGAACATCAATTCGCTTTTCTTTTTGATAAACATATTCAAATGCTTTTGACATTTCATCACGATTACAAACATCACAAACCAAATGTTCAAACTTGTCGCTTTTGAATTCACGATTACTTATTCCATAAACCTTGCAACCTTTTTCAACCAAGTAGTTTGCTGTAGCTAATCCAATTCCACTACTTGCGCCTGTTATTATTACTACTTTTTGGGGCTTCTCTTTTTTCATAAATTACCTTCTATAAATACTTGTTTGTGAAATGCAAAACTGTGCTTGTTGGCACCAATCTTGTAACAAAATTTAAAAATTTAATAGATTTCCCTACAATATACATAGGTTTTGTATGCTTTTTATTGAAAATTTTGTACATTTTGCCAGTTGCATACTCAATTGTCATTCTTTTGCTTTCTCGCTGTTCAATTTGTTTTGCACTCTTTTCTATTCTTTGTCCATACTTTTCATTTGTGAGCATTGTCTTTTTTCTGTTCTTTGAAAAGTTTGTTCTAACATCACCTGGGCAAATTGCAACAACATCAATTCCTGAGTCTTTGAGTTCCATTCTAAGACCATAACTAAGCATACTTACCGCTGCCTTTGATGCTGAATAGTGAGTTCTGAATGGTACTGCATAAAGTGCACATGCTGAACTAATATTGTAAATTCTGCTACCTTTGTCCATATATTTTATTGCAGCCTTAATACAATTGAGTATTCCAAAGTAGTTTACATCAAACATATTTTTGGCATCTTGCGTTGGAATAAGTTCTGTTGCACCAAAAACGGCATAGCCAGCACAATTGATTAATACATCAATTTTGCCATACAAATTTCCAATTATATCAAATGTGTTTGCAACAAGCTGTTCATCTGCAACATCAACCATAAATGTTGTTTTGTTGTCAAATTCACCAAACTTGTCTAGTCCAATAACAGTGTGTCCATCTTTTTGATATAGCGCAGTTAATCCTTTGCCAATGCCACTGTTATAACCTGTTATAACAACAACTTTTTTCATAAAACCTCGGAAAGTATTATATCAATTTTTATATAACTTTGGCAATAATTTTGACAATATATTTTAAATATGTTAAATTGTTGGTATGAACTACGAAACAAAGAAATCTATATTAAAACTATGTCAATACTTTGAACTTGCAGTTTTTTTGGCAAACTGCATTTTGGAAATTGCACTTGTTTTTGGTGGTGACCAACTTATTGTTTACTACGCAATGTATTACGGCATAGATATAACATTTATATTAAAAATACTGGTTCCAATAAGGTTTTTGATTGTAACCATTTACTTTGTTTTTATTATGATATATATCAACGAAAAAAGAAAGCAAACAAAAGAAAGTTTTTATGCAAAAACAAAATTTTTTAAGGTGATGTCTATTGTAAGTTTAATCTTTTGCCCAGAAATTGCAGTGTTTTTGATATTTGTTGCTTTTACAAAAGACTATGATAAACCACAACAAAATGTACCAAAAATTCAACCAAAAGAAATAAAAGAAAAAGTTAAACTAGACAACGAAAAGAAAAAACAAATACAAAAACTTAAGCACGATAAACACACAGGAAAAATATCCAAAGAACTATACGACAAGCGTTATAACGAACTAATGAAAAAATAACTGCAATCGCAGTTATTTTTTTTGCTAATTATTATGCTTTTGTGTAGATGTAATATTCTTTACCATCAATCTCGGTTTTTTCTGATTTTGTAAAGTTGCTTGTATCATTAAGATAAGCATTTGCATTGTTTACATCATCAACAACACTGGCAAGCACTTTAACTGTAGTAGCATTCACAAGTAAATCTGTTATATTATCACATGCTGTCACTTCGTTATATATATTTGCACTTTCTATTATTATTTGAGCAAGGTTATCACAATATTGGAATGCATGCGCACCAATGCTTGTAACACTGCTTGGGATTGTTATGCTTGTTAGGTTGGTACACTCATAAAATGCTTGAATACCAATGCTTGTTACATTGTTTGGAATGACTATTGAAGTTAATTTTGTACATATTGCAAATGCAGAATTACCAATTTGGGTTAATTGAGAATTAACTGGAAATTCAATGTTTGTTAAACTACAACAACCGAAGAATACACCATCTTCTATACTTTCCACACTACTTGGAATGGTTACACTCGCCAATCTGCTACATCTGTAGAACGCATTATTTTTGATATTAGTTACTCCGTCGAGCAATACAACACTTTGCAACATTGAAAGATTCTCTAATGCATATTTGCAAACTTCTCCACCACATATTGTTAATGATTTTAAACTTACTGGGAATGAGTATTCTTTAGATTTTTTCCAACCACTATCATAATATGTTTGTGTTATTTGAATTGAATAATCATAAGCACTTGACCCAAAAATGTATCCAAGCGGATATAATCTTGTACTTTCGGACATTTCCAAGCTAGACCCAATAAATGGAATTGTGAGATTCTCTAGCCTAGAACAACCATTAAATACTCCACTTCCCATACTTGTTATTGTTTTTGGAAGTTCAATTGATGTTAAATTATAACAATTTTTAAATACATCATTATTTATAAAAGTTAACTCAGAATTTTCTACAAATGTTACCGATTGTAATCCTGTACAACCATCAAATGAATTTCTCCAAATTTCTTTAATTGAGTTTGCAATAGTAATACTTGTAATATCTGTACAATTTTGGAAGCTGTTTCTATACATTATTGTTACAGAATATATGATATCATTTTTTTCAACCCTACTTGGAATTAAAACATCACCAGTTGGTTTATTTGATGTATTTGCCCCAACTTGAACTGTAAAATTCTCATCATCGTAATTTTGGAATTTTAATGTTGGATACTCATTTGCATTTCTTACACCAACTTCTGTTGTATATTCAATAGTCACATTTCCAACTACTTGATATTGATTTGGATTTGTTAACCTGTTTGCACTTGTAACCATATAAACTGGTTTGTACCCTTCTTCTGGTGAAGAATATAGTGTTAAAATATCATAATGATAAATGGTATCGCCAGTTGTCAACTCTTCTCCATTTCTTTTTACGGTAACTTCTGTTGGGAAAGTTATTGTATATGAATTAACTTCCAAACCATCAACTTCTAAAATTAGATTTTCTGTTATATTAGGTATTGTGTAAACATCATCATTTAAAGTAAGTTCTGTATCATTACATTTTACAGATAAATTACCAATACTATTTACATAACCAGTATCAACTACCAATTTGAATGTTAAAGCATCACCATATTTTACACTCTTTGTTTTGAATGATGTTTCATCCAAATTTTGTAAAACATAACCAACTTGTTTTGTTGGATAAGTTATTGAATATGTGTTTATCTTTAATCCATTAATTGTAATTGTGGTATTTTTGCTTATATTTGGAATTGTGTAAACTCCATCTTCTGCTGTTAGTACTGTTCCATTTTTCTTAACAACAACTATGCTTTTTGAATATGCAGCATCTATGTCAACCTTAAATGTCAATGTTTCACCATATTCAACATTGTTAACATCAAAATCAGTTCCATCTATATTCTGCAAAGTATACCCAATTTGCTCTTCTGGATATGCTATTGTATATACATTTTTTTCTATGCCATCAACTGTAATATTCACATTATCATTAACATTTGAAATTGTATATACTCCCCATTTTGGCGTTAATATTTCATCATTATTTTTTACAACAATAACACTTTGTGAACATGAAGCATCAACAGAAACTCTAAATTTAAGCGATTTGCCATATTCTATACTTGTAACTGCAAATTCTTCTGTGTTTTTGTCATTTTTTAATTCATAAAAATCTTGTATTTCTGGGACTTGTATTGTGTATATATTTTTTACTATTCCATCTATTGTTAAGTTTATGTTTTCTGTGATATTTGGAATTGAATACACACCATTTTCTGATATAAGCTCAACATCATTACACAAAATTGTAAAATTATTCTCACTTTGAGTATATGCTTCACCTATTTCAATTTTAAATGAAAGAGTTGTTCCATATTCAACATTTTTTACTACCAAATCAGTATTATCTAGATTTAATAATTTGTATCCCACTTGCTTTGGTAATGTTACTTTATAAGTGTTTTTTCTAACGCCTTCAAAAGATAAATTAACATTACTCGTAATATTTGAAATTGTATAAACACCTTCAATATCTTTAAGTATTCTATTATTGTTTCTAACAACAAGTTTGCTTTGAGTGTATTCTTCATCAATTTCAACCTTGAAAGATATTTCGGTATTTGCCTTTGTTGTTGTTATATCAAAATCTGTGTCATCTATATTTTTTATAGAATATCCAATTTGCTCATGTGGGTATAAAACAGCAAAATCTGTTTTATCAAAATCTGTTATGATGGTAACATCTCCAGCTGGCATTATAAATTTGTTGTTTATTAATTCTATTTCTGTTTCACCTTGTAAACATTGAAGCTGCGTTAATGTGTAAAAATTATTTGGAGAGATTGTTATTGTAACTTCCTCACCTTCTAATGCAGCACTTTTATTAACAACAACTGCTCTGCTCTCTATTGGATTCTCTATTGTAATTTGATATTCTCTCTCATAAACTGCAGTATATTTTTGAGGCGTATAATCATTAACCTTGATTGTATATGCTGGAGATTTTGAAACAGTTTCATCATCGACATTCCAACAGATAAAACGATAACCACTAATTTTTTTGGCTGTAAGAGTTACTTCTTCTCCCATTTTGCCCACTATTGTTGTTTCTGTTTCACCTAACACATTGTTTTCTAAGACTATTTTATGAATATCTGATGCTTCTCTTATCAAAAAGAAAATTAGTATTCCCAAAGTAATAATAAACAACCATTCAAATAATATGACAAAAAAATGGGAAATCCCATTTTTATTTCCAACTTTGTTAAGCCCATTAAACTCTTTGTCTGTTTGTGCCATTGCTTATTACTAAGTTAATCTCCCTTATATAATACTTAATATATATCTAACATTATTTTAACCAATATGTCAAATTTATTAAAACAAATTAACAAAAAACCTTGCATCTGCAAGGTTTCTATAAATCATTATTTTATGATAACATTTGGTCTTCTTCTAAGTTATCTTGTTCCGACACTTTGTTGATTGACACTTCGTATGCTGTTCGTGTGATCACTTCGCCATCATCCAACTTTTTTTGATATTCACGTGATTGAATCCTGCCGACGAGATTGATTTTTTGACCAATTCCAAGATTTTTTACAAATCTTGCATTTCTACCCCATGCTATGCAAGGTAGATAATCCGACTTGTTATATGCCCTATTCACGGCAACCAGAACATCACAAATCTCTCTTTTGAATGGCGTTGTTCGATATGTTGGTTCTTTGCAAATAAAGCCCGAAATCTCTATTATATTAGGATTCATTGTTTCGTTATATTCAATAATTTCACGGACAAAAACTGTTAGCATAAGTTTGCTTTTTCCATCTTCAATTTTGTTATAACTACGAAATTGACCTTTGATTGCAAGTCTTGACCCAACTGACATTTCTTTTGTTAATAACTTATCTGATATTGTTATTGGAATCAAGTCATTCTGCTCAGAAAGTCTTTTGACACTCAATAAAATTTCGTAAAATGCTTCGCCAAAACTTTCATGGCTGTATTGTGGATTTGATTCAATTGTCCCACACAAAAACACTCTGTTGTTTGATAATAATTCGTACTTCATAAAATTTCTCCTTAACTTTTGGGTTTTTGAACACCTGCCCTGTCAATAACATAATCTTGCTTGTAAACAAGGTCACCTACAGATGTAATCTTGTATCCTTGCCCCTTTAATCTATCCAAAATCATTGGCAATGCATCCAAAATATGGTCAGAGTCATTGTGACATAGTATGATTGAACCATTTTTTACATTGCTTAATATTCTGCTTGTGATTTGTTCTGCACTTATACCTTTCCAATCCAAAGAATCCACACTCCATTGAATTGGAATAAGATTAAGTTCTTTTGTTACTTCAATTAATGTATTGTTATATGCCCCATATGGAGGTCTAAATAACTCAACCTTTTTTTGAGTTATGCTCTCAATCATATTCACACAAGTTGTAATTTCTGATGTGATTGAATCTCTTGAAATTTTTGTCATGTCTGGATGTGTGTTAGAGTGGCAACCAACCTCAAGCCCATTGTCTGCAATCTTTTTTACTAAGTCTGGATATTTATCTACCCAAAACCCAACTAAAAAGAATGTTCCTCCCGCATCATATTCTTTGAGCGTTGACATGATTTTTTCTGTTTTCTCTGCTCCCCATGCTGCATCAAATGAAATTGCAACTTGCTTGTTATTTGTTTGCACACTATAAACAGGAACAAGTCTAACATTATACCCAAAGAAAACTTGAGCACTTGGATTGCCACCAAATGAGAGTGCTAACAGCAACCCCACAATAAGAACTAGCAAAACAAATTTAATAGATTTTAGTTTGACAACACAAAACATTAAAACCTCACTTTTAACTATAATCATTATACAAACCATAACAAATGCGATATTTGTATAAAATTAAGAACCTTTGTTTTTTTCTGTCGAAATAAATATATTCAATAAATTTGCACAATATGCAAAGTGTTTTATATTTGTTTGAATAATATAAAAATGACAAAAATTGAGCAAAATTCTTGTTTTTTCGTCAAAAAAAGAGTCTTTTTTTGTAAAGACTCTTATTTTTTGAATTTTTATTATCTGCTAAACAGCTTCTTTGGGACTCTCTTCATCGTCATTTTTTTCTGTTCTAATTATCACTGGTTTTGCATTGTTTGTGATGCAATCTTCATTGATTATAATCTTTGAAATATTCTTATCATTTGGTGCATCATACATAAGGTCAAGCATATATTCTTCCATAATTGTTCTAAGCCCTCTTGCCCCAGTTTTGAGTTCCATTGCTTTTTTTGATACAGCTCTTATTGCTTGTGGTTGAATTTCCAATGCAATATTTTCCATATCAAACATTTTTTCATATTGCTTAATTATTGCATTCTTTGGCTTTGTCATGATATCAACAAGTGCTTGTTCACTTAAGTCACTTAGTCCAACAACAACAGGAAGTCTTCCAACAAATTCTGGAATTAGACCATACTTTGTTAAATCGTGTGGTTGAAGTTCTTTGATAAGCTTTGTTGCATCATTATCAAAACTTTTTACTTCGGCATTGAATCCAAGTGAAGAAGTGTTAACTCTTGATTCAACAACCTTGTCAAGACCAACAAATGCACCACCACAAATAAACAAAATATTTGTTGTATCAATTTGAATGTTTTCTTGTTGTGGATGCTTCCTTCCACCTTGTGGTGGAACAGATGCAACAGTGCTTTCTAGTATTTTTAAAAGTGCTTGTTGAACACCCTCACCAGAAACATCTCTTGTGATTGAAACATTTTCACCCTTTTTTGCAATCTTATCTATTTCATCAACATAAACTATTCCACGCTCAGCCTTTTTGATATCATAATCAGCATTTTGAATAAGTTTGAGTAATATATTTTCAACATCATCTCCAACATATCCAGCTTGTGTTAATGTTGTTGCATCAGCTGTTGCAAAAGGCACTTTAAGAATTCTTGCAAGGGTTTTTGCAAGTAGTGTTTTTCCGCAACCTGTTGGCCCAACCATCAATATATTTGATTTGTCTAGCTCAATAAAATTGCTATCTTTTGATTTTTGTTCATTATTATAGTTAATTCTTTTATAGTGATTATATACTGCAACAGAAAGAACTTTTTTTGCTTCATCTTGACCAACTATATATTCATCAAGTTGGCTTTTGATTTCTTGTGGTGTTGGTAATTCAATACTTTCTAATGCTTCACCACCTTTGGTTTCTTTTACAATATCTTTGCAAACCTCAACACACTCATCACATATATAGCAATCACCAGTTGGATTTGCAATAAGTCTTTTTACAACTCTTTGCGACTTTCCACAAAAAGAACATACCATATCTTCGTTATCTTTCATTTTACCTCCTTGTCCTATTTTGCTTCATCTGGTCGTTTTTCTAATACCTTGTCGACAATTCCATATTCAAGAGCTTCTTCGGCTTCCATATAGAAATCTCTGTCAGTATCCTTTTCAACTTTTTCTAAAGGTTGACCCGTTTTTTCGCTTAAAATTTTGTTCATTTTTTGCTTAATCTTTTGAATGTGATTAGCTCTAATTTGAATATCACTTGCTTGACCTTGTGCTCCACCAAGTGGTTGATGAATCATAATCTCACTATTTGGCAAAGCAAATCTTTTTCCTTTTGTTCCACTAGCAAGCAAAAATGCCCCCATAGACGCAGCAAGACCAACACAAATTGTGCTAACATCACATTTAATGTAGTTCATTGTGTCATAAATTGCCATACCAGCGCTAACTGAACCACCAGGACTATTGATATATACTGCAATATCTTTTTCTGGATTTTTTCCCTCAAGATAAATTAATTGTGCAACAACAATGTCTGCTGTTTCATCTGTTATTTCACCAGTAATAAAAACTATTCTGTCTTCAAGTAATCTAGAATATATATCATATGACCTTTCACCTTTGCTTGTTTGGTCAACTACCATAGGAATAAGCATAAAAATTATTTCTCCTTTAATAATAATTAAACTAATTTATTACCATCTTTGAGTAAAGTTAAAAGTTTGTTCATCAAAATATCATTTTGAATGTATGCAAGATTTCTGTTGCCCAAACTCTTTTTGTATTCTTCAACACTCTTGCCATATCTTGTTGCTGTTTCTGCAAGTTTTGCATCAAGTTCATCTTCTGTTACATCAAGATTTTCTTTTTTAACAATTGCTTCCAAAACAAGTCTTGTTTTTACAACTTCTTTGGCTTGGTCTTTTCTTTCATTTCTTAAATCTTCCATTGTCATATGCATTTGTTCAAGATAATCTTCAACTTTGTAACCTTGGTAACTAAGTCTTGTTGAAAAATCTTCCATAAACATATCTAATTGACGCTCAATCATAACTTCTGGAATATCTACTTCACCATTTTTTACAACAGCTTCAATAATGTTGTTTTCTGTTTCTCTCTTAAGTTTTGCATCAAGATTTTCTTGAAGATGCTTTTTGATGTCTGCCTTGTACTCTTCTAATGTTTCAAATTCTGAAACACTTGAAGCAAATTCATCATCAAGTTCTGGAAGTGTTTTTTCTTCAACACTCTTAACTGTAACTTTGAAAACTGCTGGCTTACCTTTTAAAGCTTCACTAAAGTATTCATCTGGGAATTTTACATTAACATCTTTTGTTTCCCCTTCTTTCATTCCAACAATTTGATCTTCAAATCCTTCAATGAATGTATGTGAACCAAGTTGAAGTCTGTAATCTTCTGCCTTACCACCTTCAAACTCTTTTTTGTCAACAAATCCTGTAAAGTCAATTACAACAAAGTCATCAAGTTTTGCTTCTCTGTCAACTTTTACATATCTTGCTTGACGTTCACGAGCTTGGTTAAGTTCTTTTGTTATTTGTTCTTCTTTTACTTCGCCTGTTGCTTTTTTGATTTCAAGACCTGTGTATGCACCAAGTTTTACATCTGGTTCTGATTGAACAACTGCAACCAAAACAATACCATCTTCATCAAATTTATCTATTCTGATTTCTGGACTTGCAACTGGAACAATATCTGTTTCATGTTCAAGTGCATGATTATATTCATGAGTAAACAAGTGGTCTATTGCATCATCATAAAATACTGTTGCACCATAATTCTTTTCTATGATAGCTCTTGGAGCTTTGCCTTTACGGAAACCTTCGATATTAAACTTGCCTCTTGTTTCTTCGTAAACATGCTCAACGTATGCTTCCCATTCTTCCTTGTTCGCTGTGATTGTGATTTCGTACTTATTGTTTTCTAATTTTTTTGCTGTGTACATTATTAATTTTCTCCTTTTTAACCGAGCAATTATAACATATTATAAAAATATTTCAAACTTTTTTTTATATAACTTTAAAATAATTATATCATAATAATAAAAATTTAATTCAAAGCTTTATGTCTAAATATGACAAAAAAAAGAGTGAATCAATTCACTCTAATTTTTGCATATGATTTTGTCCCAATCGTTATATTATACAATAGATAAAATAACCATGAGTACAACAACAACGACAGCTACCCAGTATGTTATCCACCAACCAATGTTACGTTTGCTACGAACATATTGGAAAGCATATACCATTGTTACAATATAAGCAAAACATTGACCAACTGTCATTAAAGCACCAACAACGCTAGCTCCAGCTTTCAACCAGCCAAGTATTTTTGCAAGCAAAAGTGCTGCTGCAACACAAACAAGACCAATGTATGCAAGCATATTCATAAATTTCTTCATCTACTCATCTCCTTTGTTTTATAGTATATTTATTTTTTTGTTATTTGGCAACTAATTCTCTTATCTTATTTCTATCATTTTTGCATTCTTTTTAATTTTTCTAATATATCAGAAAAATATTGTGGCAAAGGCACTTCAAAAGTCAACCTTTCGCCAGTTGTTGGTTGAGTTAATTCAAGTTTGTATGCATGCAATAATTGCCCATTTGTTTTAAACTTATCAGTAACTCCATAAACATCATCTCCCACAATTGGATGATGAATATACTTTGAATGAACACGAATTTGATGAGTTCTGCCTGTTGAAAGAACAAATTCAACAAACGTATAGTCACCAAACCTTTGCAAAACATTATAATGTGTAATAGCAATTTTCCCTTCATTATCTGGACATACTGCCATTTGTTTTCTATCTTTTTTACTTCGTGCAATGTGAGTGGTTATTGTTCCATTGTCTTCCTTAAAATTACCATGACATAATGCAAGATAATATCTATGGCAACTTTTTTCTTCTATCTGTTTTGCAAGTGATATGTGTGCCTTGTCATTTTTTGCAACAACCAAAAGTCCTGATGTGTTTTTGTCAATCCTGTGAACAATACCCGGTCTAACAACTCCATTAATTGAACTCAAATTTTTTAAGTGAAACAAAAGTGCATTAACAAGTGTATTACTTTCATTCCCTCCTGCTGGATGAACTACCATCCCTTGTGGTTTGTTTATAACTGCTAAATCATCATCTTCATAAACAATATCAATGTCTATATTTTGTGGTGACAAGTCTAATTCTTTTGGCTCAAATTCTTGACATTCAATAACATCACCGAGCTTTAGTTTTTGCCCACTTTTGACATTTTTTTGATTATAAAAAACCAAGTCGTCCTCTATCATATTTTTTATATGAGAACGACTTTGTTGTAATTTTTCTTCCAAAAATACATCTAATCTTTTTCCAACATCATTTTGTTCTACAACAAATCTAGACATTATTTCTCCTTCTTCCATTCTTTGTCAAGAAACAACATATAAATTGCGAACAAAACTATTCCAACGCAAAGGAAAATATCTGCAAGGTTGCATGTAAAACTAAAAAACTTGAACTTGATAAAATCTCTTACATAGCCAAAACATATTCTATCAAACAAATTACCGGCTGCACCGCCAAAAATTATACCCATTGTGATACAATAAAACATTGATTTGCCTTTGTAGAATATATTAAAAACAACAAGTCCCAAAATCATTATTGAACTAATAATAATCAGCATTATAACATGACCAGCAAAAGAACTATAAGCTGCGCCTATGTTGTGAACTGAAATAAATGATAAGAAATTTTTTATAACAACAAAAGCCTCATCATCTGTTAAAATTTTTGTTAATAAATCAAAAAAAACACAAATTAACATGACAAGTACAATTGTGATAACAAATCTTATTTCTCTACGTTTTGCTTTTTTATTTTTTTCCATCTTTTTATCCTAAATTAACGCAAAATAGGTAAGTTTTTTCTGATATTTTCTTTATTCTTCCACCAAGAGCATATATTGCACCAGACATAAAATCCAAAGCTCTAACATACTCCCTAGTCTCCAAATTCTCAAAGTTTACAACAACATCTCTTTTTAATTTTAAAACATCAACTATTTGCTGTACTTCTTTTTCTGACTTTGGCACAAACTCTTCTGGTTTTTGATATTCGTTTTTTTCTGTTAAATCATATTCTGCACTTTTGACATCAAAAACACTGTTTTGCTCTTTTTCTTGTTTTGATTCATCAGCTTTTTGTTGCCCTTCAAAGCCAAGCCCTCTCAAAATACCATTAAAAAATCCCATCTTTTACTCCATTATAATGGTATCAAAAATGGGATGTTTTTGTCAAATAAAATTGTATCACTCATAAAAACCCAAGCTTATCAAAATAGCTTTGTCTACTTCTTTCATTTTTTTGTAATCAAGTGTACACACTTTTTCGTTCAATCTTTTTTTATCAATAGTTCTAATCTGTTCCAAAAGAACAACGCTATCTTTTGGCAAATTGTATGTTGAAGATTTAAGTTCAACATGTGTTGGAATTTTTGCTTTTGAAAGTTGACTTGTGATTGCTGCAACAATTATTGTTGGAGAATATTTGTTGCCAATATTATTTTGTATAACAAGAATTGGCCTAAGCCCTCCTTGCTCACTTCCAACAACAGGGCTTAGGTCTGCAAAATAAATATCTCCTCGAATTATTTGTTGTCCCCTTTCTTGCACGATATTATCCTTTCATAACCCAAAAAATCCAAAAGGTCAGTGCTCTCAAATTCTTCATCAAGTTCAATATTTTCAAACACTTCGCCCTTCATTTTCATACTATGCACAAGGTCATCATTTTGTCCTAAATAGAAATTATAATCTTGTCCATTCTTTTGTTCGAAATCAGCAATTTTTTGTTCTAATTCTTGCTTTAACTTATTAAAATTGTTTTTCATTTAATTATCTCCAAAAAGCATTTTCCTAAACTAGATTGAGTAAAATATAAAAAAAAATGCATATTTTTATTCAAAATATGCCATAAAAATCAATATTTTTATTAAAGTTCATATTGTTTGTTGTCTAATACTTTATGTATTTCTTTACCCAAACTTGGAAAACTGTCGAGAGTTTTTTTAACTTTTTCAACAAAATCTTTATCATCTTTGTTTGATGTGTAAGTCTGCCAAAAATTATCTACAAAGAACTCTGCCATTTCATCTCTCAAACAAATTGCTCTTAATCCCAAAAGAAAAACCAACTTGTCATTTTTTAATTGTTCATTCGTATATGACTTGTCAACTTGTGCCATATACTTTTTGTAATAAAAATCTTTTTTTATTACCATCCTAGAAGTTGTATCAAAACAATAGTCACCAAACTCAACCCATGCATGCTCAAATGGTGCATACATTTCTCCACTACAAAGAGCGAACAAATTACCATTCTTAAGTTCAGCCCCATCAAAATCTCTAGCAAGTAATAATGCATACAAATAGCAATAACCAGAAGTGTAACTGTTTTTTATAAAGTCACCACTCTGTTTGCCACAATAACAATGACCATTTATTTTTGTATAAAAATTGTCATCAAATTTTTTTGCTAGTTTTTTCTTTAATGCCTTATTAGCAATAACAGAAAACATATACGAAGCTTGAGATTCAAACTCATAATATATTGCATCTTTTGTTTTTGTAACAAATAATCCCATTTTTTTCCTCTTGAATAATTCTATCACAACAAAAAATATTGTCAATGCTAAATTATTTGGCAAATAGCAATTGCTATTGTCTTTGAATGAGAAATTGATATTTCCATTTTTTTGTCATCAGACAAATACGCCTTGCCGTGAAGTTTTGCATATGGTTTTCCATTATCTTGGTGCAAAATTTCTATATCATTAACGCTAACCCCATCTGGACATCCCAATGCCTTAATAACAGCTTCTTTTGCACAAAAACAACCTGTTATTCTTTCCAGTGGATTTTGGAATTTATTAAAATATTTAATTTCACTTTCAAAAAAAGTGGAGCTTAATAATTTTTTATCATCAACAAATTTTTGCATCCTATCTAGCTCCAAAACATCAATCCCAATCATTTTCACTCCCCTTAAAAACAGTATCTACTGCTTTACTTGCTTCACCATACTCAAAACCTTTTGAAAGTAAATGTCTATACAGTTTTTGCTTCAATTTGATATCTTTTGGCTTATTTTTTACAAATTTTTGAGCAATTTTTACTATTTCTTCACTATCAACTTCAAAATTCTCAAGAACTGAAGAAATAATGCTATCACTTATCCCCTTAGACTTTAAAGCATTTTTTATGTAAAGTTTGCCATTTTGAGTTCTGGTTTTTATATAACTTTCTGCATAATACTTGTCGTTGATATATCCATAATTTTGCAAAAGTTCTATTGCATTTTGAATTGAAGTTTCAAGAAATCCTTTTTGCTTTAGATGGTCATAAACTTGTTTTCTTGTTTTTAAACATTTTGACACAAATTTAAGAGCATCACTTTTGCAAGTAATTTTTTCACTTTGTTCACGAATGTTTTGAAAAGTATGCTCATCAAATTCTGATCCAATTTTAATCTTTTGGGTAACAATAATTTCTGCTTCAAGCAAACAAACATACTCACCATCAATATATGTTTTATATTGTTCACTCTTACCTTTGCGAACCAAATCTGTGATTATCATTGTTCCTCCTTAAAAAGTTCGCTTGCCGTACTTGAATACGCTCTTACAAGTCCACCAGCACCCAACTTTATGCCACCAAAATATCTTACAACAACAATCAACACATTATTTAGTTTCTTTTTGTCAATAACATTAAAAATTGGTTTACCGGCTGTTCCACCTGGTTCACCATCATCAAAGAACTTTACAAACTCTTGTCCATTTGTAATTTTGTAAGCATAACAAATGTGTGTTGCTTTTTTGTGCTCTTTTTTTAGTTCGTTCAAAATTGGAGCAACCTCTTCAACACTTTTTACATCATACAAATAACCATAAAATTTTGATTTTTTTATCTCAACTAAATTTTGTTTCATTATTTTACAACAACTTTTACAAAGTTCTTTTTGCCCTTTTTGAGCATAATATGTCCATTTTGTATGTCATTTTGTGTTATTTTTGTGTTAAAATCAGTAATTTTTTCATTATTAACCAAAATTCCACCTTGAGCACACAATCTTCTTACTTCACTTTTTGAAGCAACAAGGCCACATGCTGTAAACAAATCTGGAACCAAAATTCCTGCATCAAGTTCACTCTCTAAAACTTCGAATGTTGGAACATTTTCCAAACTGCCTTCTCCATTAAAGAGTGCTTCTGAAGCTTTTTGAGCAATAATTGCATCTTCTTCACCACGAATAAATTTGGTTATTTCAAATGAAAGAACTTTTTTCGCATTCACAATATCTTTTGCTATCATTTCATCAACTTCTTTCATATCAATATCTGTGAAAAGAGCAAACATCATTCTAACGCAAGCATCAGGTGTTTGGTATACACCTTGATAAAAATCATAAGCAGAAATTCTACTCTTATCAATCCAAATTGCACCTTTTTCTGTTTTGCCCATCTTCTTGCCTTCTGGCGTTAAAAGTAATGGGTTTGTTGCTCCAACAAGTTCAATGTTTGTTCCATTGGCAAAATTTAACTTTCTTTGAAGTTCAACACCTGCAACAACATTTCCCCATTGATCACCACCACCATATTGAAGAGTGCAACCATATTCACGATTTAGATGTATAAAGTCATATGCTTGCATAAGCATATATCCCATTTCAAAAAATGTTAACCCACCTTCTTCTATACGATTTGCATAAATTTCATTTGAAAGCATTTTGTTTACATTAAAGTGAACACCAATTTCTCTCATAAAATCAATATATGAATAATCCTTAAACCAATCAGCATTATTAACAATAATTGCAGGATTATCTCCATCAAAATCCAAGAATACTTTTAGTGTTTCCTTTATTTTGTCAATATTATCTTGTATTGTTTGTTTGTCCATTATTTTACGAATATCGCTTCTGCCACTTGGGTCACCAATACAAGCAGTTGCTCCACCCATAAGAAGCAAAACTTTATGCCCTGCCTTTTGGAATCTTCTAAGTATGCAATAAGGAACACAATGCCCAATATGCAAACTATCTGCTGTTGGGTCTGTTCCTTCGTACAATGTGATTGGAACTCCACTTGTGAGCATTTGTTTTAATTTTTCTTCATCAGTACATTGATACAAAAGTCCTCTCTCTTTTAGTGTATTAAATAATTTTGTGTCAACCATAAATCCTCCTAAAAAATAAAAAAAACACATATCCATAAGGACGAATGTGCTTGTTCGTGGTACCACCTTACTTTGCAATAAATGCCTTGTTATCTTTTTTACGCCAAGAAGCGACTTACTCCAAAAGTGTAATTCATTATATCTTCTTGAAAGCCTTGCACCAACCGACTTTTCTCTTTTTGCCAAAGATATAACTACTGGATTTTCTTCAACATAAGTATAAAAATGTTAAAACATATTCATATTTTTGTCAAGCATTTGCCTAATTTTTTTAATTGGAGTACAATACTTTTGCGAGGTTATAAAATAATGGATTACAAACTTTTAATTTCAAAAGCAAAAGAAGCTCAACAAAATTCATATTCTCCATATTCAAAATTTAAAGTTGGGGCTTGTGTTTTAACCGATGATGGAGAATATTTTTCTGCAACAAATGTAGAAAATGCAAGTTTTGGAGGAACAATTTGTGCAGAGCGTAATGCCCTTAATTATGCAGTATCGAAAGGCAAAAGAAATATTGTTGCAATTGCAATAGTTTCACAATCTGGTGACTACACCTACCCTTGTGGATTATGCAGACAATCACTTGTTGAATTTAATCCAGAAATGAAAGTTATTGTTGCAAAAAGCACAGATGATTATCGTGTACACACTGCAAGCGAACTTTTACCATACTTCTTTAATGGTGGAGATATTAAATGAAAGCAGTAGTAGAAAAAGTAAAAAATGCAACCCTTTTTAGTGATGGTGTAAAATTTAGTGAAATTAAAGAAGGTTATGTAATTTTGTTTGGCGTGCACGAATCGGACACAATTGACAAAGTCCCACACTTTGCACAAAGATTATCACGACTTAGAGTATTTAGAGATGAAAATGACAAAATGAACTTGTCTATTCAAGATGTTAAAGGTGAAATTATGCTTGTGAGCAACTTTACATTATATGGCGACACATCAAGGAATAACAGACCAAGTTTTTCTCATGCAGCACCACCTGAACTTGCAGAAAAGATATATCTTGCCTTAGCAAAAGAATTAAATCAATATGCACCAACAGTGACAGGAGTATTCCGTACACATATGGATATACAAATGACAGCCGATGGTCCTGGAACATTTATTTTGGATGAATAAAAAAACCACTCGTTTGAGTGGTTTTTTGTTGACAAAATTAATATTATAATTCCATTCCCATATCTTTTGCTTTTACTGTGAAATACTTGTCATAGATTGGTTTGAATGTATATGGTCTTCTTTCTAAATGCAAAAACATTCTGTCTGTGCTTTCACTATAGCATTTTCTTCCTGCTTCATAAAGTTTGTCATATGTCATTTGGAATTTTTGATCTTTTGATGCATTCTTAATCCAATCAATAACATCATCATTGAATTCTTGGTCACTTCCGTCAAGTTTTGAACGCTTCAAAAATTCAGCATACTCTTCTCTTAAATCAATTGTTTTGTCTGACAAATGTCTTAATCCCAAAAATGTTATTCTGTGTGCTCTTTTGTTAACAAATTCCATAAATTTTTTTATGTATAAATGTTTCTTTACTTCATAGTCAATTGTGCTTTCTAATGTTCCCATTATGGCTTCCTCCATTTCTTACATTAAAATACTAACACAGAAAATATCATCTGTCAATATTGAATTTAAATAAAATGAAATTATTTTTTATCTACTGTATTCATATATTTAATTAAATCAACAACTTTGTTGCTGTAGCCCCACTCATTGTCATACCAAGAAACAAGCTTAACAAATGTTGGAGTAATCATAATTCCCGCCTTGATATCAAATACACTTGTTCTTGAATCACCAATAAAATCACTTGAAACCACAGGTTCATCTGTGTAGCCAAGAATACCTTTTAGTTCACCATCTGCAGCTTCTTTTACTGCATCAATAATTTCATCATATGTTGCTGGTTTTTTGAGATTGCAAGTAAGGTCAACAACACTAACATTCAAAGTTGGAACCCTAAAACTCATACCAGTAAGTTTGCCTTTGAGTTCTGGAATAACTTCACCAACAGCTTTTGCTGCACCTGTTGATGATGGAATAATGTTATATGAAGCTGCTCTGCCACCACGCCAGTCTTTTTTTGAAGAACCATCAACTGTTAATTGCGTAGCTGTTGTTGAGTGAACTGTTGTCATAAGTCCTTCTGTTATTCCAAACTTGTCATTTATAACTTTTGCAAGTGGTGCCAAACAGTTTGTTGTACAACTTGCGTTTGAAACAATGTCCATCTCTTTTGTATATTTATCGTTATTTACACCCATAACAAACATTGGCATTTCTTTTCCTGGAGCAGTAACAATAACTTTTTTTGCACCTGCAGCCAAATGAGCTTGTGCTTTTTCTGCACTTGTGAACACACCTGTTGCTTCTGCAATATATTCAGCACCAGCTTCTTTCCAAGGAATAAGTGCTGGGTCTTTTTCTGCATAAAATTTAATCTTGTTTCCGTTTACAACCAAATAATCGCCGTCAACTTCAACTTTTCCATCAAACTTTCCATGAATACTATCGTATTCAAAAAGATATTTTGCATAATCTACTGTTAAGAATGGGTCATTGATTGCTGTACAAACAACATCATCCCTTTTGGATATTACTCTAAGCACCAATCTGCCTATTCTTCCAAATCCGTTAATTCCAACTTTTACTTTTTCCATAATTTCTCCTTTTTGCTAATATTATTAGTCCTTTGGACTTATAGCCTCATTTTTAATTTCTGCACTCTCGTAAGTATTATCACCTATTTTTAGTTTTGTAACCATTATAAGAACTTCAATAACAATCAAGCTAAAACATAATGCCATTACAAAAACTGCTAATAACTTTAATGGAATGCTCTTTTGAATATACTTAACAAATATCCACAACAATAATGGTGTCAAAAATGCCACCAACATACAACTCATTCTAATTATATTGTTTTTTAAATTTGGTTTGAACTTGACTTTTGGAGTTTTGCTTGCTTCTATCATTTTGATATCAATTCCGCTCCACTTGTCAATTTTGGTATACAAAGATGGATTATCTGTTTGCTTTAGAATATCAAAAGGAACTTCACCAAATGCAACATATGCCAAGCTTCCTTCCATTAAGTTATAGCCAAACATAAAATGAATTATCAATTGACATAGCTTAACAAAAAATGCTTTTACCTTGTTTGTTCTTTTTGTTAAAAGACAAATTTGATTATCTTTTTTTATTCCCATATAAACATCATGTATTGGTTCGAAATTATTATTATCAAACTCTCTTACAATAACCAATTTTTTTGATTCAACTTTTTTAATTAAGCAATTTAGAACTTCATCAGCGTTATCAGTGTCAAAAACATATTCGGTTAATGCTACTTTGTGTTTTTGGGTTGAAGCTACAATAACATTTGCACCAGGAAATTTTTGATCAACAAATTGGGCAAATTTTTTGAAGTCCAAATTGTTTTTCAAATTCATAACAATAATACCAACTTCGCTCATATAACCTCCAAAATTATTTACTTAATTTTTTTACTCTTCTTTGATGTCTTTCGCCATCAAACTTGGTTGTTAAAAATGTTTTTATTATTGCAATAGCTTTTACTCTTGACATAAACCTGCCAGGCAAAACCAAAACATTTGCATCATTATGTCTGCGAGCAAGTTCAGCATACTTGTTTGACATACAAAGTGCAGCTCTAATCTTTGGATTACGATTTGCTGCAATAGACATTCCTATTCCAGTACCACAAAAATATATACCAATGTTATTGACATTTTCCAAAACTTTTTCGTTGCCAAGTTTTGCATAATCTGGATAGTCAACACTATCTAAAGAATATGTGCCAACATCAATTGTTGTAATGTTTTCTTTGCTAAAAAAATCTTTTACCTGTTCTTTAAGTTTGTATCCAGCATGGTCGCAAGCCAAAATAATCATACAATAATCCTCTCTTTGACATTCTAAATCTTTCTTTTTTATTATAACAAATAAAAAAAAGAATAACAAATAAAAAAACTCCCTAAACTAATTTGTAGGGAGAATTTTTTAAAAATCCGTTATTGATTAACTGTATTTACCGTTGTTGGATACAAATTTAAGCTACCAACTCCAGGACACACTGTTGGAATGTTTTGCCCTTCTGGAATACAAGGATAGCCATAAGATGGAACCAAGACATCAACAACAGCAACAACTTTAACAACAATTTGTACGCACGCAGTAATCACAAATGTATTCTCTGCCGTATAAGTGCCTATTGAACTTGTTAATTGTCCAACCACTCTTATCTCAACTGGAGAAAGTGCTGGTTGTGGCACCATTAAAACACAAGAGAAATCAGTTGTATAAGTTGCAGTAGCTGTTCCAAGCACGCCATTTGCATCACGATATGTTACAATCAAAGGAAAAGTAACCTGACCAGATACATTAGCAAAATTTGGACGATTGTCTAGCCTTGTAATAACAACATTAGACACTGTAACACCAGTTGTTTGGTCTGTTTCTGCAGAAATATATGTCAATGGCAAAGCTGGATTTTCTGGAGTGTAGTCTGTTGTTGTAAGAGTTATTCCAGAAACTGTTTCATTGTGCATACACGCATCAAACACTCTTGGAACTTCTATTAAAATCTTTTCATTTAAGCAATTGAGTGGATTTCCAACAATTGGCCCAGGTCTGTTTGGATTTGTGTTGTTTATGAAAAAAGACATAATATGTAAACCTCCTTTTATCTTTTCATATTACATTATGAAAGATTACAAAAGAATGTGAATACAAAACCTTTTATTGACAAAATGTAATTGTGTGATATACTTATAATTAAGGAGATTAAAATGAAATATAGTTTTCCTGCAATATTCGAACAAGACAAAGAAGACAAAAATTTTGTCAATGTAATCTTCCCAGACCTATGGGGTGTTGTTACATGTGGCAAAGATATGGATGAAGCCAGACTAATGGCAAAAGATGTTCTTAAAAGTATGCTTCAATTTGATTATATTAGAGAAACAAAATCAAAAGGCTTGGAACAAACAAAAGCTAACTTCCCAGACAAAACAATTGAACTTGTGGAGGTGGAATACAATGGCTAATTACACATATAAAGAAATAGAAAAAGCATTGCTTGCCTGCGGTTTTGTTCCAGTAAAAAACAACAATGGTAGCCACCAACTTTTTGTCAATGAAGCTACAGGATTTGCTCAACCTGTTCCAAAACATTCAAATGGAATGGTTGCACCAGGAACAGCAGAATCAATTTTGGACTATGCCGTTACAGTTGCAAGAATTGCAAACATAAATATTGCAAACGACAGATATAAGTTATCAAATAATGTTATAGACTACATCAAAAAACGTCATAAACGAATAAAAGAAAATCCAATGTTTTTGTTCCCAGATGAAGTTAGAACACAAAACGGATTAAAAACAAAAGAAGATGTAAAAAACTTCTTGGAACAAAAAATTGAACAAGCAAAAAGATGGAAGCAAAAACACAAGCAACCACCAGAATTAGGCAATTAAAAAAGAACCTTTTTAGGTTCTTTTTTTTACTTACTATTTTATTCTATTGTTCCATTTTTGAAATTAACTATTCTATCATATAAGCCTTCAACATTTTTTGCGTTATCTGTTGCAATAAGCAAAGTTACTTTTTCAATATCAAATAGTTTTTTAATTAAATCTCTAAGATACTCATTTTCTTCTTCATTGCAATTCTTAAAAATATCATCAATCATAACAATATTAAGTGGACGAAGTGACAATCTAACCAATGCAACGACATATTTTTCTAACAATGTCAATTCTTTTACTTTTTGATTGCGATACTTTTCTAAACTATATTCAATAAGTGCATTGTTTACTTTTTCTTCTATTTCGCTTGCCTTATACTTGCGCTCTTTTAGCACATACTTCAAATTTTCATATACACTTTTGTTCTCAAAAAAAACAGGATTGAGAGCAACATAGCCAAGACTTATATCATTTTTAAAATCCAATTTTTTCAAATTGATTTCGTTAACATAAACCTCACCTGAATCATATTTTTCAAGTTTTGCAAGAACACGAAGTAAAGTTGTTTTTCCACTTCCTTCCTCACCTACAAATGCAATATTCTCACCATCTGCAATTGTCAAGTTTATATCATATAAAGCATAATACTCTCTAATGTATTTCAAATTTAAATTTTTTATCTCAATCATAATTCACCTAAATTTAATATACATTATATTTATATAAATTTCAAACAATTTTTATAAGTTGTTATGTTTTTTTGACCTCCAAAGTCAATTCTTTTGACACATTGAATGTATTAACAAGTGAATTTGTGTTCTCATTTAATTCCCCAACAACTGCCACAAAATTCAATTTTACATCATTTTGACTGTTAAAAATATATGTTTTTGATACAGCATCATCATATTTTTCATATTCTGTTTTAACAATTTTTGCATTTGCAATTAACTGAGACAAACTATAAAATTTGTCTTTTTGCTCAAGTTTTATACAACAATAAACATCCAGTTCAAGAGCAACTTTTAGTTTTTGGTTATCTTGATTGCTTTTTATAAGAATGTCGGTGTACTTGTTTTTGTAGTCTTCTTCTTGCTCATAATTAATTCTTATTGTTGAGTCTTTGGTTGTTATGTCTGTTAAAACTACACTTAATGCATTTTTAGAAGTTTGACAACCAAAAAGCATAAAGCAAAAACACAAAACAACTAAAACTAACAAACTTTTATTTTTCATAAAAAAATACTCTCCTTAAAGAAGAGTATTTACATTTTGCTGTTTTTTAATCTTAATATCTGCACTCAATCAAGCCAAGTTCACCATCTTTACGATTGTAAAGTATATTTACCTTGCCTGTTTCTGCATTAAGGAATACATAAAAATCATGTTCCAAATTTTCCAAGTATTCTTTTGCATCTTCAACCATAATAGGGTCAAGATCAAATACTTTGTGTTTATAAATTGTTTTAACTTTTTGTTCTGGTTTCTTTTCCAAAAATTCATAGTTAGGCAAATCAAACGCACCTTTACGGAACTTGTCTCTGTTCTTTGAATGATATTTGATAATTTGTTTTTCTATTTTTGGCAAAACTATATCAATGTTTTCATACATATTTTCGCCATATGTTTCACTTCTGTAGATGTTTCCTTTATTTAAAATTGTGAGCTCCAACTTAAATCTTTTACCTTCACTTGAGCAAACAATACGAGCGATTGATTGATCTTCAAAGTACCTATCAAGCTTTTCAACTTTCTTTTCAAATAAAGTTCTAAGTCTTACTCCAACGTCATATTTCTTTTCAATAATTTCTATCTTCATTGCAATTCCCTCCTAACACTTGTAGTATATCAAAACAAAAAAAATAATCAAAACAAAAATGCAAATTATATTTTATTTTTCAAAATAATCTACACTCACAGTCCCATAATTTTTTGTGTCAGTCAAAGTAAAATACTTTGAATCAATAGGTTTTAGCCTATCACGCTCACAAACAATAACCCCATCATCACTAAGTAAATTGTTTTTGTATATCAACTCCAAACAATTTTCATATACCCCACTGGCATAAGGTGGATCAAGTAAAATTAGGTCAAATGATTGATTGAGAGTTTGAAGCGCAATAGTATAATCACAATGCAAAACTTTTGCATCACAATTTATTGATTTAAGATTCTTTTTTGTAAGTTTTATACTATCAATATTTTTGTCAACAAAAACAACTTGGCTTGCTCCCCTAGACAACGCCTCTATTCCAAGAGCGCCACTGCCAGAAAATAAGTCAAGCACAGCTTTGTCTGCAACAAAAAATTGCAATTTGGTAAAAATCGCTTGCTTTACTTTATCCCCAGTTGGTCTTACCAATGTTGTTGTTGGAGAAGATAAAATCTTTCCCCTATACTTTCCTGAAATAACTCTCATATTTAAAGAGTATCAAAAACAAAATTTTTAATCAACTCATATTGACGATTTTTGTATTAGTTCTTGCCTTAATCAAATTTGTGAGAATTTCATACTTGCTCACATTTAATTGCTTTGCCCAATCATTTGCGTCAAAAAATACTGCTATCTTATCACCACACATAATATCCAAGCCAGTACAGTCAACCATAAACATATCCATACAAATTTTGCCAACACATTTTAATTGTTTTCCATTCCACAAAACAAACAACTTTTCAAATATATCTCTTGGTATTCCATCTGCATATCCAAGTGGAATAAGAGCAACACTCATTTCTCTTTGTGCTACAAAAGCGCAATCATAACCAACACACTCACTCTTTTTGATATTCGTAATTTTTATCACTTTACTCACAATTTTCATCACTGGTTTTGTATATTGGCTTTCATATCCATACAAAGAAATACCACACCTAATATAGTCAAAGTTTTGACACTTGTATTTAATCATTCCACTTCCACCAATATGTAAAATGGGCGAAAAATTGTAGAAATTTAGTAATTTTGTATACTTTTTGAATGTTTTTTGCTGTTTTTTTGTTATTTTTTCATTATTCGTACAAAAACAATGAGTGAACATACCTTCCAAAATTATGTTTGAACTATTCTTGATTTCAACAAGAATTTTTTCAAACTCTTGCAATGTTTTAACCCCAAGCCTATTCATTCCTGTATTGACTTTTATATGCACCTTAAACTTTTGATTTAGCTTTTTTAATTCATAAACTTGGTTAACATTGTCAACACAAACAGAAATATTATGCTTTGCTGCTAGCTTATAGTTTGAACAATAACCAAGCACCAAAACAATTGCAGTCTTGTTCACCCTTCTAACTTGAATTCCTTCCACAACATTTTGAACGGCAAAAAAATCACAGTCATCCAAAATCTTGCACACCGTTTTTATTCCATGTCCATATGCATCTGCCTTTACCACTGCACAAATTTTCTTTTTTGATACACTTGATAGTGCTCTATAGTTCTGCTTCAATTCGTTTGCATCAATAATTTTGTCAGAAAAATATTTCATATCATTGTATACATATATTTTAAAAAAAATGTTACAAGTATTGTTTGACAATACTTTGCAAATAGCATAATATATTTTTGTTTGCAGACATAGTTTAGTGGTAAAACAATTGCTTCCCAAGCAATGGTCGCGAGTCCGATTCTCGTTGTCTGCTCCAATATTTTTTATTACATAAAATTTTGTAGAAAGCTTGAAAAAAACTCTTGACAAACATACTTCAAATTGTTATTCTAATTAAGCTTTTGTATGGATCGCTAGCTCAGTTGGTAGAGCATCTGACTCTTAATCAGGGGGTCCAGGGTTCGAACCCCTGGCGATCCACCAAAAAAACGATAGGCAACTATCGTTTTTTTATTTTATCCCCCTGATTAAGAGTCCAACAAACGCTTATTATGGTGTCTAATAAATTAAGTTATATGGTCCAGGGTTCCCACCGTTCACTTTGTAATTATATTGCATCACTATAAAAATTACATTATAAATAAAAAACAAAAATGACTTGTTTCCAAGTCATTTTTTTGTATTTCAAAATTGATAAATTTTATTATTGTTTTTTTACTCATCTTTTTTTGCATTAAGAAGTTTGAACAAAACAGCTGAAATTGCTGCACCAGCAAGTGGAGCAACAATAAACACCCAAACTTGTGAAAGAGCTGTTAAACTTCCTTCATAGATAAGAGAAGCCAAAGCTGTTGCAATACTACGAGCTGGATTTACAGAAGTTCCTGTAATGTTTATGCCAAGAAGATGAACAAGTGTTAATGTTAAACCAATAATAATGCCTGCTTTTTTGCCTGCACCATTATTCTTTTCATCTGTTACATTCAAAATGACATAAGTGAAAATTGCTGTCAAAACAACTTCTGCAAGAATAGCAGAAATATATCCACTAACATCAGTAGCTGGGACTGCATTGCATGCGTTTCCAAGCAATTCAATTCCACCAAGTTTTGCTATGCCAAATATAGCAACACCGCCAACAAATCCACCTAAAACTTGAGCACAAACATATACGCAAAACTCTTTGAATGTCATGCGTTTTTGAAGCAAACAAGCAAGTGAAACTGCTGGATTGATATGACAACCAGAAACTCTTCCAATTGAATATGCCATTGCAACAATAACAAGACCAAATGCTAACGAAGTTGCAACAAGTCCTGCTCCTACTCCTCCTGTGAATGCAGCAACACCACAAGCAGCAAATACAAGAACAAAAGTCCCAATGCATTCTGCAACACCTTTTTTGAATAATTCTTTCATTTTTCCCTCCTTATAATATTTAACAATTTTTGAATATAAAAAACAAATTGTTATTACTAATATTTTAGTCAAAATTATAGTTATTGTAAAGCATATATGAATAATGACTTAATAAAAAGACAATCAATTTTTTTTGATTGTCTTTTTGAATTTATATTTTTTTGTCACTGGTTTTTATACATAACTAACATTAATAGTTCCACTATCAGAGTAAGTAAGTCCGTCCGGAGCATCCGCACTAAATGTGCCACCATAAGATGTTTCGTCAATAATTATGTTGATAGTTGGCGAATCGCTTCCCTGTGAACTAAATACTTGTTGACCTTCGCCACTAACAAAAGAAACATTCCCTTCTATAATTAGATGAATGTTAAGAGTATTTATTGCCACAATTCGGAAAAGGCTACACCATTCTCCAGCCTCAATAGTAACATTACTTAATTTTATATAAATATCAGCTGTTTGAATACTTGAGTCGGTTTGATAAACATTGATGATATTATCGCATTCATAAATCTCTTGATTTTGAATCAAATAAGGATTTTCAGCAGAACTAACAAACTCAATAGGATTCTCTAAATCACTTTCTTGTCTTGCATAGCCATATGCATTGATATATATTGCTTCCTCTTCCAAAGAAATTTCGTCAGTCTGACTAGGTGTTTCAGGTAGCAAGAATAGATAAACATAAGGACCTACTTCTGTTGATGAAAGAAGGAACTCTCCCGTTGTTTCGTTGTACATCAAATAGTAAGTGATTTCTTGCCCGTCTCCCATTGAAGAAGAGTCGTAAACCAAGTCTACAAAACTCAACTTCCCGTCCTCATCAACTTCAAGATAATTGTCTATCTCTATTTCATTGACGGTCAGGATTGTCATAGATTGTTCTAGGTTGATATAATTCACGTTTTCTGAATCGTCAAAACTTATGAAAATGCAGTAGCCATCGACTGCAGTGATGGTAAACACGCTACCTTGATTGCTGGACACAGCAACCTTATCACTATCAACATAAACACAATGTTCACCGTCTTGTGTTCTTAATACAACATTTCTGTCAACAAACGATTCCATGTTGTTTGTTGTTATCTTTATCTGTAAAGCATTCTCGGTCGTTTCAACCATATCTTCGTCAAATAGTTTATGACAGACTGAACATTCATAATGCGCCTCAAGTCCGTTGCCATTGTTATCAGCTTCAATAAGATCACTGTAGTCATGACCTGTTGGTTGTAATTCTACAATTTGTTCATCGCTGAAAATGTCACCCGCTTCTTCAACATAAACACTTGCAGTATAAACTATACTTCCCATCTCTTCGCAAGATGCTGGTGTTTCATATTCTTGAACAAATGCTTCATAAGTCAAAGGTTCTCCACCATTAACTTCTGGGAAAGATATGTAAGCAGTCAAATAGTCATTTGACCAAGACCATGTGCCTTGAGTAAAATCATAACTACCTATTTCATCCATTGGTTCGCCATAAGAATTAACTTGAACACCATTGATATTAAACACTATATTTGTTTCAGATTCTTCGCTATACAGATTTGTTGCTTCCCAGTATTCATCAAAACAATAGAATGAACTATCGCTATCAATATATGTTATATCAAATGTAACTACTATATCACTATTGCTTCCAGTATTTTCAACATTAAAACAATGCGAACCTCTTGTCATCAAACTTACATCTCCACGAATTGCAATGTGAATTGTAACATCTGATACCGTTTGTACATCCAAAATGGTGTTTTCTACACTTGCAACAAGGTTTAGATTATTAAATTCAATATAGTAATCACTCTTTGTTATAATTCTATTATAAACAATAATACTGTTTGAAATTTCTTCTGCTGTTCCCTTTACTATGTATGGATGATTTTCATCGTGTTCGTATGAAATACTAGTTTCGGATTCAAGATTTCCAAGCACAAAAGAACGTGCTTTCAAATAATAACAATTATCATCATATGAAATAACATCTTCTTTGTCTGTTAAATCAATTTCAACGCGTTTGTCGGTATATGTAGTTCCTTCATAAGTGATACTTGCAATAATTACATCGCCATCTCTACTCATTTCTGCAGGAATTCTTAATACATCTTCACATTCTTCGCAAACACCTTCACCAATTGCAGTCCAGCCACTGTCTTCATCATAACTCCACACAAATCCACTTGGACTGTAATTGTGTTCATGTTCTTCTAACTCAATTATCAATTGTTGGAAACAACAAACCTTTCCGTTTATTGATAATGTAAATGTCAAAATATCTGGACCTTCAATATCAAAGCTATATTTTTTTTCTGGTTCTGTATCGCTGTTTTGAAATATCACTTTTCCAGAACTATTTGTTGCCTTAAATGTATAAAACTCATCTGATTCCAATTCTTCAATATTAACAAAAGCATAAACTCTTCCTTCTTCGTTCCATGCTTCGATAAATCCTCTTTGAATGTCATTTGTTGCTGTAAAAAATGATTTTTCAACAAAAACTTTTTCATCGTTTTTTATTGTTATTAAATACTCTTCTCCAGCTTCCAAGTCTTCAAAGATTATGTATACGCTATCCATTGATATTTCTTGCGTTTGCAAATATCCGTTACCTTCTAAAATCGCGTATATTGGATTTTGAAAATCTTCTTCCTGTGCACCTCGCATTTCAATTTCAAAAATGAGACTGTGCATATCTGCCATAACAAGTGAAAGATTAATCGTAAGTGTGCTTAAAAATATTGCTACAACCATAACTACTGTCATAACACTGGTTGCTACAATTCCAGCAAGAGCTCCAATACTTCCACCAACAGAAGCAGTTGCAGATGCCACTGTAGATGCCATTGCCGATGCCGTTGTGGATGGCATTGTGGATACCGCTGTGGATGCCGTTGTGGATGATGTCCCCGTAGAAAACTGTGTATTATCCGGTTCGTATTTCTGTGTTGCAGATACTTTAGTCTTATCGTCAAATGTTTCGGTTGAATCAAAAATTTCTTTTTGGTCAGATAAGGGGTTTTCTTTGATATAATGGGGATTGTCATTATTGAAGCGTATTTTGCCATCATTTTTACATTTAATTACTCCATCACCATTGGTAATCTTATAATCATTTAATTCACTTTTCATATTTTTATCCTCATTAATAATATGCTAAATAACTTTAAACATTGTTTTCGCTATCTGCAATACCTTTACTGAGTTCTTTTTGTTCTTCTACAAAATTTTTAGCTTGTTTTTGTTGGAATTTTGTTGCTTCTTCAAATGTAACAGGTTGATTTAAAACAACTTGTGTGAATGGAATATTGATATTGTTTTTATCAAATAACAACTTAAATTGTCTATTCATATCTCTTTCAACTTGATATTTTGCATCTTCTTCACAATTTGCAACAAATCTAATAATAACAGCAGAGTCGCCAAGTTCTGCAACCCCCTTGTAGAAAGGTCCTTCTTTGATATCAGGAATTGCTTCCTTTATTTTTGCTAAGTTATCTTTTAATACTGCTTCAACTCTTTCAAGTGACTCACCATATTCAATACCAATATCACAAATTGCAAGTGAAAGTTGATTTGTCATATTAACAATGTTTTTAAGGTCTGAATTATTGATAATTTTGATGTTTCCACCTGCATCAACAATTTTTGTTGTGCGAACGCCAATTTCTTTGACTGTTCCACGGAATCCATCAACAACAATAATGTCACCAATATCAAATAGTTTTTCAAATATAATAAAGAATCCTGCAATCATATCTGCAATAAGTGGTTGTGCACCAAGTCCAACAACCAATCCTAAGATTCCAATGCCTGCAAGAATTGTTGTTGTATCTACGCCCAAAGTTTTGAGGACAAAGAACACAAGAACAATGACTGCCACACATTTAATAAGACTGCAAGTTAAATCAATGACTGCCTTACCATGACTAATTAATTTTTCAATTTGTTTTAATACTAAACGCAATAATACGCTTGCACCCAAACAGAAAAAGACATAACTGAGTATTCTTAAAATAACATTAAATTCGCCGGCAGCGCCGAAAAAGTTAATACTACGCCAGAATTCACTCATTGGACTAAACATAGATTTTCCAAAAATCATCAATACTGCGTATGCTGCCAAAAGAACATACCCTGAGATTTTAAAGCATAGCCCCATAATTTTTCTAAATTTTTTTGTTTCTTTTTCCATAAATTCCTCCAATTACAAAAAAACTATATTTTTTTAATATAGTATTTTTATTATAACATACTTTTTTATTTTTTCATCTCTTTTTAGCAAGAAATTATGAATAATTTTAATCTCTTGAAAAATTTTATTTTCATAGTTCAAAGTAGTCTTGTTCTGGCGATCCACCAAAAAAAACGATAGACAACTATCGTTTTTTTAATCTCTTGTTGTTATTATTAAAACATCATCGTTTAACAATATATCTTTTATAAAACTTGGTCTAACATCACTTGTTTTAAGTTGGTCTAAATCAAACCACTTAAAGTCTAAATGTTGGATTTTGCCCTTGTCAAGTTCCTCCCTGACATAATCACTTGTATTTATTTTGTTTTCATCAACTGCTTCAACCAAATAATAAAAACCAAGTTCATGAAACTTTTTGTAATCATTTTGGTCATAAAAGAAGTTTTGATTTATTGCAAGAAGTTTTTTGATTTTTACTTCATAATCAAGTTCTTCATGCATTTCTCTAAGAACAGCTGCGTCGGTATCTTCGCCAAGTTCTACATGTCCACCAGGTAGACAATAAAAATTGTTTGTATTAATCTTTACGAGTAAATATTTCCCATTATGCTCCAATATTCCACAAACTCTAAATTTAAATTTTCCTTCTTCAGATTTTATTGATATATCCATATTCCACCTAATATTAGGATAATATTTCCAATATTTTTAGTCAATTAAATTTGATTATAGTTAAAAAGTTAAGTTATCTATCACACACACCAACAGTATAATATGATATTGACAATTTGATTGTTTTGTTCTAAACTATAGCAAAGTGAGGTAAACATGGCAAGAAAAATTTTAATCCCACATGCAGATGTGAGAAAAAGGCAAGAAGACGCAACTGCAAGAAAGAAAATTCCAGAAGAATTTCGTCAAGCAAAAAGTGATCGCAAATTTAGTTCTATATTATCAATTATTGGAACAGTTTTAACAATTGCAGTCATTGTTTCAGCAATATTACTTGGTCGTGTTAGCCTAGGAATTATTTATGCTGCATCAATTGGCGCAATAACATTAGGTCAAGGGATAAAAGCAATAAGCAGTCACAGAAAAATTAAAGAAATTTTAAGACAATATCCTGAACTAAAAAATATGAGCAAACAAGAATTATTGAAAGAAATAGAAAGAATAAACAATCTTTATGAACAATGGTTCAATAGACCATTTGAAGAACATAAAATTGGTTTTGAAGAATGGATGGAAAAACATTCAGCAGAAATTACAGCAGCAGAAGCTCAAGAAGAAGTTGTTTTGGAACAAAACCCAGAAACAACAGAAGAATTAGACACAACAATAATTGACAACACAACAAAAGCCGATTACAATACAAAAAATGATGACGGCATGGAATTATAATAAACATCAATAACAAAAAGCATACACTTTATTTGTGTATGCTTTTTTATTCTTTATTAAAATCATATTGAATAAACATCAACTAAATGTGAATAATGTTTTGCTTTTGGATAAAATGTTTGACGAAAGCGATTCAACAGTAAGATTTTCTCTGATTTGTGTTTTTAGAAATCAATCAACTTCAAACTTGTTTCTTATACTTAAAATTCTACGATTAACTTCTTCAATATTAATTGGAGTATAATCAATTTTTTCAACACTAACACAATGTCCACAAAAAGAATATGTATTATAATTAGGATTATTGTGAATATGCCCATAAATATTAACATAAGGCATAAGCTTGTTAACATAAATTGGCTCGTGAGAAAGAATAAAATACTTATTAACTATCACAGGATAATCATAGACAGTTTCAAAGCCCATATCTTGATATTCTTTTATGGAAAACAAATCGTGATTTCCCCTAACCAAATACTTTTTCCCATTCAATCTGCTTGTTATCTGCTTTGTCTTTTCAAAACTTAAGTTTGAATAATCTCCAACAACAAAAACAACATCATTAGTATCAACAACACTATTCCAATTTTCAATAAGTCTTTCCGTCATTTCTGTTGCATTTTCAAAAGGTCTTTGTTCATACTTTACTATATTTTCATCTCCAAAATGCGTATCAGCAATCAAAAATGTTTTCATCTTTATTCTCCTTTAATTGATTTTCAAATACTTGAATCATATTACATATTTCTTCAAGTTCACCATCATTTGCAAAGTTATGATCTGCATTTTTGAAAAGTTTTATGGTGTAATTATCAAAATGTGCTTTTGCAAAGTTGATTGTGTTCTCACTTGGAGCAATATCATCTTTTTGACCTTGAATTATTAATGTATTTTCATATATCTTATATTGTGATTTTATCAATTCATTACTTGAATTTGTAAAATCATTTATTATATCTTCATTAAATTGAAAATTTTTTAGAAGTGGCAAGACAAAATTTTTACTTTCTTTATTTATATTAAAATATGGCTTCAAATTCTCAACTGCGCTACAAATATCAACAGCTGGTGATTTCAAAATTATACTACTTACTTTGATATCATTTTCTAGCATACTTTTGAGTATTATATGCCCGCCCATACTTGTACCAAAAAGTCCAATGTTCTTGTTTGGATAGTTGTTCTTAACAAAGTTTATAACATCATTCAAATCATCAATACAATTTTGAATAGAAAAATTACTAAAGTCAACATCACTTTCACCATGTCCAATAAAATCAAATGTTATTGCACCTATTCCAATTTTTCTAAGTTCTTCAATAATTCTCAAAACTGTTGGTCTATTTTTATCACCACCCAGTCCATGCAAAAATATATAGACTTTTTGCTCATTCCCATCTATATAGGTATTACAATTTATATAATAATTGTTTCGACTTTTTATAACTTTTTCCATAACATTCATTGTCCTTATTTATTTTATATTTTTATAGTAAAAAACTTGAAGTAACAAATTCCCAGTTAGCCCAACAACATTGTTCTTTAAAAATTCTGGAATTTCATTTAGTGTAATAATTTTTCTTGTTATATCTTCACTTTCTTCCAAATGTTGTTCACCAATATCTTCTATCTCTGCAAAATAACAAGTCATATTTTCGTCAGTAAGCCCTGCAGTTGTGTGCCCAGCCAAAGTTACTTGTTCAACACCTTTAACAGTTGCACCCACTTCTTCAAATATTTCTCTTTTAACATCACATTCAATATCATCTTGATGTTCAACAAGTCCTGCACATAAATCATATGTGTATGCATTTAATGGACTCCTAAATTCATAATTGAGCACAATATAAATTTTTCCATCTTTTTTGAAATATGGCAAAACCTTGATTGCATCAACATATTCTTTGTTCTTATATCCAAGTTGTTCAAAATTTCTGCGTGAAGCAAAATAATATACTCTAGTATTTCCGTTCTCCATCAAAAATGTTGATTGATACATATTCAAATATTTTAAATCTGTAAGTTGCTTTACTTCCAATAACTTGCTTTTCATAAGTTCCTCAATATAAATTATATCATACAAATTTCTTGATTACAAAATATTATGGATTGATTAATATAAATTGCAAAAAATAACAATAATAATATATAATAAAGATATGGAAAATGTAATTTATTTGGTATATCCTGGACTTGGAAAGACTTATTCAGCAAAAATTAATAAAAAGATATTAGATGTAAGTCTTTCAAAATTTGAAAATCTTAACTATGAAAACATAAATGCAAAAGATATTGAAAAACTCAAGGGAACACAAATTGAAATGAAGAAAAATCCAGACTCCCCTAACAATTTGATTGATTTCTTAAACAACAATTTGCATAATAACAAAATTATTGTTATGGCACTAAAGCCAAGTAATATTGATTTTTTGATAAAAAACAATTTTGACTTTGTGTTTGTTATGCCAGCAGAAGACAAAATTGAAGAACTAAAAAAACAATATCAAGATAGGCAAAACACACAATTTGTTGTAAACAGAAACATTGAAAATATTTCAAAAACAAATCAAGATATTTTAAAATATTCCAAAAAGATTTTCTATATTAACAAGCACAAACATTTGATTGATTTGTTTAATGACATAAAGTTGATATAACAAGACCATAATCAATCTGCCAACAAGGCATATGTATATTGACAAAAAACATCTTGTTTGATAACATAAAAACATAAAGATTTTACCCCAAAAAACATGTGAATTAAACAAAAGGAGAAAAAATTGAGCTACACAGAATATTTTGATTTGTTCTATGCTGCACAAAAAAAAGATTGCAAAAACAAAGCATTTTTGATTGATGTGAAAAACAGTAGAAATGATTTGGCAAGTTATGAAGAATATCACAAATATCACCTTGCTGTTGACTACATAACAAAAAAACTTGCTAAGCTTGGTTGTCTTTTGCAAGACGAAAACAATGTTATGTGCATACTTTTGGACAAAGATCAATATCATCCACACATTGATTCACTAAAACGCAACCCAATGATTACTGGTGATGCATCTTGCTTTTTTGTAAAAGCAGACTCAATATCCGACAAAGAATTTATTAAAATTTTGTGCAGTGCAATAACCAAATTTGACATCAATTTTTCATTCCACTTCATGTCAGGAAAATATGAAACAGACAGTTATGCCGAAGGTAAAACAAAGATGTATCGTGGCTATATGCTACCAATGCTTGAATACCTCTCAAAAATAAATGGAACATTGATAGACAAAAACTATATTAGCAAAAATATGCAAAAATGTGATGAAAAATGGCAATAATTTGCCATTTTTTTGTTAAAAAGACTAAATTTTGCTATTTTTGAGTAAACTAACACAATGTAAAACAAATAAAAAATTGCAGCCGCTAACTGCAATTTTTTGTTAATCAATATTACATTTCTGCTTTTACAAAATCACTTGTTGCATCTTTTTCAAAAACATATTCACTATAACTAATTGATTCTTTGAGTATTTCATACATACGCTTTGACTTGTCATCTTTTGAACCTTTTTCAAAATCCTTAACAACAACAGCTAAACAATCAACAATTTCTTTCATGTCAACTTTTGAAGTGTGCTCATACAAATATTGGCTTATAACTTTTTTGCTTTTGAATACATTTAATTTTTTAACATCTTTTTGTGCAAGTTCATAATTTTTGTTAAGACATTCATCAAAACTTCCCTTGCCATTTTTGCAATCTCTTGCAGTTTGCTCCAAAACCAAAAAGTCAATAAAATCTTGCCTTGACAATAGATAGTCGCCTAAGTTTTCTTGATGCATCTTGTCAACATGGTCTTGTAGTTTCAATTTTGTTCCGTCTAATGACAATGAACAAGATAATGTCCAATTGGTATTCATACAAAAGTCTAACCATTCTATTTTTGGTTCATCATCGTCCAAGCCAAATCTTTTTTCGATAATTTCTGTGTAGTCAAGATCTCTAACACTATCTGGATAAACTTTGTTTATGTCTGCCAAATTCAACAAAAAGTAAGCAAGTCTGTAAGTTTTTGGTTTTCCCCTGCTAAAGTCCCAAGTTGGGTCAACATGGAAGAAACCTTTGACTCCATACTTTTTGTCATCAATATAGACAATGTTTGTGGCATGGCTAGACAGCTCAATTTTGTCCTTTGGTCCACGAATATGTGTAATCATTCCAAAACTATTAACAAAACACTTTAGGTTGTCATCTTTCATTTGTGTTAAAAGAGCTTGCAAATAAAAAGCATAACCCTTGCAAACAATTTTGTCACTGTTTGTTATTCCATAGATTGAACGAGATATTGATCTGTTTTCTCTTTTTTCATCTTCTTCTATGTATTCCCTGCTTGCAACCTTGCAATATGCATGCATCAATTTTTCTAGTGGCGAATAATGCCTATATGACAAAATCTCTGTTGTTTCATCTTTAATTATGTTGCAAGTGTTTTCTACTTGGTTGTAATCATAAAAACCTTTTTCACTATAAACACCAACTTTGATATTATACTTTTGAAAATGTTCAATCAAACTCTTTAATGACTTTAACTCTTCATTTGTAAAAACTGCTTTATTGAAATCATTGTTAAAAGCAAATACCATATTGGAATTTGTTAGTCCACTTTGTTTGTAAGTGGCAATAATTTTGTTGATATGCTTTTGGGCATTTCCATTTAATAAATCACGTGACAAAAGAGTAAGCAATTTTAGTTGCTTAACTTCTGCTTTTTTATCTAGGTAACCACTAACACCTTTGTTGTTCAACAAATACAATTTCATAATTAATTTTCTTGTTTATTTTATCACAAAAATACGTTTAAGTCAATATGAATAATATCTTATCAAATAAGCTAAAAATAATTAAAAAATGGCAAATTGTTGCCATTTTTTGTTAAAAAACGATGTTTTTTGCTGTTTTTTATCTTATAATTCCCTTTCGTTATCATCAACTTCAACTGTTTGTTTACTCAAAACGCCAGCATCTTTTAATGTTTTTATACCTTTGATCGAACTCCAATTATCTTTGTCGCTTATAAAATCCCATGTTAAGAGCCAATCTGCTTTTTCTTCTTCTGTAACATTATTTCTATCACTAATGTTCTTGATATAACTTTTTGCTTTTGCCAAAAATTCATCTCTGCTCTCAAAGTTATCTATTTCAAAAACCAATTCAAGTACATTGTAATAATAAGCATCTGTTTCAAAAAGTGGCATTTGTTCTTTGTTTGTTCTCTTTGCCATATTCATTTTCTCCCTTCAACTTTTACTATATCAAGTTATTTGATAAGTGTCAATATCCTCTTTTTCTAGTTTTGTCCAATGTTTATTGCCACCCAAAAATTTAATTTCGTTTTCGTCATTAAAAGTTATGTACTCATCAAAATTTTGTCTTTTTAGTAGTTTTGTTGGAATGGCATATTCTGCAACTTCAACTATGCCATTTTCGTTTTGACCATTTTGAAAGTATTTTCCCTTGCCTTCAAAAGCTCTTAATATTTCTTCATCAATATTGAACTTACACAAGTGATTTGCATCAACTCCAAGTACTCCAAGCACTGTTAAGCAATCATCAAGATTTTTGAAAAAGTGCAAGTACTTGATTTTTGGAAAATAGTTGTGAGAATTTTCTGCGCACTTAGTATAGCAAGCACCCATTGTGATGTCATTGTTATTCCAGTGCTCAAATTCTTTTTTCGTCATAATTCTGTAAACATACATAAATTTGTCACCTATATTTGTTCTTTTTGTAAATAACATCTGTTGTCTAAACTGTTTATAGTATATCACAAAAATATCTGTTTGTACATAGAAAAATTTTAAAAGCAAAAACTTTATGCTTTCTTAATTTGCGCACAACAATAAAAAATGGTACACTAAAAAAGAGGTGCTTATGGAAAAACTTTTATTCATAGATGCATGTATGAGAGATAACAGCAGAACAAAAAAGTTGGCAAATTTTGTTTTGGAAAAGTTGGCAAAAAATTACACCATACAAACAATTGATTTGACACAAGGCGACATTTTGCCACTTAACAAAGAGACATTGGAACAAAGGTTTGATAATAACATAGACGAAAAGTTTGTGAATTATGCAAAGATGTTTTCGCATGCAGAAAGAATCGTTATTGCTGCACCATTTTGGGACATGAGCTTCCCTGCTGTGCTAAAAGCATTTTTTGAGCAAATCTCACTTTTGAATATAACATTCAAAGATTGCGAAAAGAAATGCGAAGGTCTTTGCAGAGCACAAAAAATTTTATACATCACAACAAGAGGTATGAAAATAAGAACAGGTTCAAAACTAGAACAAGCAACACCATACCTAAAAGCATTTGCTCACCTTTGCGGAATAAAAAAAGTATATACCATTTCTGCAAACAATCTTGACTACTTAAGCCCAAATGATGTAAACGAAAAGCTAAAAAAAGTTATGAAAAGAAATGCAAAATTTATTGAAAATTTTTAGGAGAAAGCAAAAATGAAAAACATAATAATTGTGGATATGCAAAAAGGTTTTATTAACAAAAATAACGAATTTTTGGTAAAAAATATCAATAATTACCTAAAAAATAATACTTTTGACCATATTTTTTACACAAAATACATAAATTATGACAACAGCCCATTTGAAAAATTCTTGGACTGGAAAGAAGTAAAAGATAAAGATTCTCAACAAATTGTTGTTGACATAAAACCAAATTCTGTTATCTTTGAAAAGTATGGCTATGGCATTGATGACAAAACAATCAAGTATTTAAAAGATAGCAACATCACAGAATGTGAACTTTGCGGAACAAATTCAGATGCATGTGTTGCGGCAATTGCATTCAATTTGTTTGACAACGACATTAAGCCAATCATTCTCAAAGATTTATGTGGAACAAATGGATTAAAAAAAGTAGACAAATATGCAAAAGTCATATTTGACTACGTTTTTCCAAAATCATAAATATTTTAATACAGAAACAAAAACCAAATCTATTTATTAAATTAGTCCCCTTAAACACTCTGTAACTTTGCTCATATCTTTTTGGGTGGACATAATTGTTATAAGTAGATTTTTTTTGTAATCACAAATTATATATTGTCCTTCACTTCCATCCCTAAAAACAATTCCATCTCTGCTTATCCAAGTAAAGTAACCGGCATCAAGTTTTGGCAATAATCTTTCTGGCTTGTAATAGTCAGGACAATGAACTTGCGGACTAACCATTTCTTTTACCCAATCTTTTGGTACAATTTGCTCTCCGTTATATGCACCATAATCAAAAAGTAATTTCCCTATCTTGTGAAAATCTTTATAATTAAAAAATGATGCTGTTGCACCTGCACAATAGTTTCCAAATTTTCCCCAAGTATATTCCTTAATGCCAATAGGTTTTAAAATTTTTTCATTTATAAAATCAGAAATATCAACATCAAAATTCTCTTTAAAAAATACAGAAAGCAAATATGGTTCAACATTACTATATGTAAAGTGAGTGTCAGTTGAATATTTTATTGGTGTTTCAAAAAGATAATCCAAAAGCTTAAACTTATCCAAATTCGCAATATGGCTTTCGTTAAACATCATTTTTTCGTAACCAGTTGAATGTGTTAAAAGAGTTCTTATTGTCCATTCATTTACTTGAGATGGCACATCAACTGCACTCAGTGATTTTAATGTGTCATATACTTTTGTGTTGAGGGATAACACATTACCGTCTTTGCATTTCATTTTTTCATTGATGGCAATACCATAAGCAAAGGCAATCAACACCTTTCCACAAGAACGAAGTTCATGAAGTGGAATGTTATTTATTACACATTCTTCAGTTTGACCATTTTGTTCAACAACAATACTGTCAATATTTACTTGATTTGCCTTTGCATTTTGGATAAATTTTTTAATTAGTTCCATATCTTCCCTTTTCATCGCTCATAATTATTATATCAACTAAAGCACATATTGACAAATATATTCATATTTGATATTATAAAAATATGAGAACAAGAAAATTTGAACAAGAGTGGGAACAAAGTGTTTCCAAATTAAATCACAGAATCGAGAACAATGTTTTGTTCGATTTTTATGATTATTTGCAAAATATGCAAAGAGACTTAAAAGCAATAAAAAAAGACTACGAACAAGAGTTTAATTTGCTTTCCAAAAAGCCACTGCAATATTACATTGATTTATTTAATAAACGTTATGACCAATACTTTACTGTTTTAATTAAAGACCATAAACATAACGGCCATATTGGTCACATTCAATCTTATGAAGAATACAGAAAAGGTCTTGTGATTGAAAATGGTGATAAACATAAAATTGCAGACAAATATTACAAAGTGCTCAAAAAGATTGCAGAAAGTATTTTTGATATTGAAGACCAAATGGCTCCAATCATTGAACAATTCTGGCAAGCAGCAATCACTTCAGCAAAAGAATTTGAAGACAAAAAACAATATTTCTTCTTGGCACATGTTGACAGAAAAGATATGGGAGAAGAAAATTTTGATCAAGAATTCAATGACTACAACAAAGCCTTAAGAGGTTTATGCTTCTCTGCTGTATCTAGTGATAAAACAAGATTATATAACAATTCATATTACTCATACAACTACTACAACCACCCAAGAGGTGTTGTTGGAATAATTGCAAAACCAAAAGCTGGAAGTATTATTGGTATGAGTTTTGATGATATGCTCTCAACTGAATATATTGATGGCAAATGTAGTTTTGACAGATATTTTGATCACTCATCTGTTGACAGATGTTTTGTTGACGGAAATAACTATATTTGTTGCAATGGAACAAAAATTTGTCCACCAAAACAAATATTCAATCTTGATGTTGACACAATAAATGAAATAATTTTGGATTCAAAAAACATCGATGTGCAAGCAGTATTCTATGTTAAAGATGCGCGTGACCAAATCCCAGAAAGATTAAAAGAATACAAAGCTGAGCAAGAAAAAAGATGTGGCCATAAACTAGACATAATTGAGTTAAAGCCACACAACTATTTGCGTCAAGTTAACCTTGATGAAATATATGGTTATTAATAAGTAATAAAAAAAAGAAACCACAATTTGTGGCTTCTTTTTTGTTTTATTTTTATCTTTCAAAATCTGATTCTTTTACTTGATTTTCTTTGCAGCTCTTAAAATAATTCAATGTGTAATCATCAAGAATTTTTTCGCCTGAGTTTTCTACTTTTTCCAAATAATCAGCTAAAGAATTTTGAGATATCGTTTTGCCATATCTTGAATCAAGTAATTCCGCTCCATTAATTGTGTTGCCTATATCTCTTAATTCTTCAATATTATTGACATCGGTTTTTGCAATTCTATCTCTAATTTTTCTTAATGTTATTAATCTGTTCATATTGCTTGATAAATATGCACTTTTTAGACCTGCAATCATTTTATGGAACAAACCATTATGTTCTTTGGGTTTCTTAAGTTCTTCTTGTCTTATTATAACTTCTCTTTTGTAATAGTTCATTGTGTTTTCATCAAGAAGATTGTTCCCATTTGCTTCAATTTTGTCAATCAAATTAGCCAAACTTTCAACACTAATAACTCTTCCAAATTGTCTGTCAACAACTTCATAATTTCTCATTAATTCAACAATTTCTTCAAGTCCTTGAGTGTCTTGTGAATCAACATTCTTTATTGCCTTTTCAACTTTTTTAACAATAAAGAATTTTCTGATGAAGTTTTCTGAATCAAAAGCAGATTTTATGCTGTCTTTTAAATCAGCCATCACTTCGCCAAAAGTGCGTCTGTATTGTTCTTCGTCTTCTCTGTATAAATTCATCATAAGAAGGCACCTCCATCTTGTGATTATATAATAATATAAAATAAGATAAATGTCAATATTAATTATTTTTTGAATCAAACTCAATCTGGCTTTTAACCATATCATTAAGGTTATACTTTGTATCAAATCCAAGTTTTAATTTTGCCTTTTGAGTATCGGAAATAAATATAGACATATCACCATCTTTCTTTGGCCCAAATGTGTAATGTGCTTTTACTTTAAGTTCACTTTCTACTTCGGTTAAAATCTCCAAAACAGAAAAGCCATCTTTCCCATAACCAATATTAAATATTTCAAACTTTCCAACTTGACAATTTTTGAGTGCCAAGCCAAAAGCATTTGCAACATCCAAAACATGAATATAATCACGCACAGTTGTTCCATCTTTGGTGTTATGGTTGTTGCCATTGAATTTTAACTCTTCATCATTTTTTACTTTTGAAATTATATATGGCAAAACTCCCATATATTTTTTGTTCTTTGGATCATCTCCCAAACTTAATAATCCATTGGCACCAATAGGATTAGACAAACGCAAAATAGTTGCACCAAATCCACTCTCTTTTTGCCACAACTTTATTAACTCTTCACATTCCTTTTTGTTTTTTGAATATGGAGAAACTGGATTTTGTTCTTGATTTTCAGCAACAGGAAAATGTGTACAATTTCCATAAACAGTAATAGATGATGGAAAAATTAGCCTTTTTACACCATAAAATTGCATATAATCCAGTATTTTTTGCGTAATTTTAACATTTTGCTCATAATATTCGTCTGGAAACAAAAAACTTTCTTGAACATATTTTTTGCTAGCAAGATGAATAACTGCATCAAATTTTTCTTCATCAAACAACCTTTTTAACGCATTGTCATCAAGTAAATCTAATTGCAAAAATCTTAAGTTGTGTGGATATTTTTTGCACAACAAGTTTATGTGTTCTGGATAACTATTAGATAAATTATCCACCACTACAATATTGTAATTTTGTGGCAACAAAACAGATAGTATATTTGTTCCAATATACCCCGCTCCACCTGTTATTAAAATTTTTTGTAGTTTTTCCATATTTTGATTATAGTATATTTTATTTCACATAAGCAAACAATGTATAAAAAAAATCCCAACAAAATGCGTGTGGGATTTTATAATAAATTACATTTCAATTTCAAAATCACTTATTTCCTTAAAATCATGGCTAAGCATTTCCATATTTGGATCAAAGTTTACTTTTCCAACAAATTTTTTGCCAGCTAGCGCCATTGGCATCCAAAGCAAATCATCTTTTAACATTTTTTCAAATGGTATTTTGTCAACATCATACCATGCTGGAATCATTTCTTCTGTTTCTTGAATTTTGCCAACAAATTTATCACAAGTGTAAATACTCAAAAACATATCAACATGTTCGCCCTTATACCACAAATTAAATTTAATCTTTCCAATTAAATCATAACTTGTTGGTGTTACACCTATTTCTTCTTGTGTTTCCCTTACCATTGCTTGTTCAATGCTTTCCCCTGGGTCTTGCTTTCCACCAATTCCATTAAGTGTACCTTTTGCAAATCCTCTTTTTTTCTCACCTAACAATATTTTATTGTCTTTTAAAATCAATACAAGTGTTGTGTTTATTTTTCTTAATTCTTCCATAATTTTCTCCTTAAAATAAAAATTCGTTTTGCTGTTAAATTTAACCTCCTTTATTCACGACAATAATAATAACAGCCAATTACATTGTGTATTAAAATTGCCATTCTAAAGAATTAAATTCTCCAACAAAACGCAAATCGGAATGGACGAATAATTTACTATAATTATAGTACCACAATATGCCCCAAATGTCAATATGCAATTTGTGAATTTTTCGCTTTATATTTATATACTTATATGATATAATTAAATAAATTATATGAGGTAAAATATGACAAAAAAAGGTAAACAACCATACTTTTGCTTTATAGAAAAAAATATAGCACAAAATCTAAAGTTGTATAAACCAAATGAAAACATCTATTACTGCACAAAAACCAATTGCAACCCTTTTGTCATTGATAGTTTAAATAAATTGAATTGTAATTTTTGCATAAATACCATTGAACACTTCAAAATTTTGAAAAAACACAAAGTTGATGTCAATAAAATTTGTGTGATAAATGTTTTGCTTGATGATAAAAAATTAATGTATTTATATAAAAATGGCGTTAGATTTTTTACATTTGACAACTATGCAAGTTTGTATAACTTTAGCAAATATGCCGACATAAGCATATGCAAAATTTGTTTAAGATTTTCAACTATGAATTTGTATCCAAATTACCCTACTCACATGGGTGCTAGTACAAATGAAATAAACAAAATGATTGACTTAATACAAAGCAAAAATGGAATATACGGAATTGGTATTTATATAAGTGGAAAACTAAAAAACAATTTAAACATCTGTAATGAGTTTATGTCAATTATTGAAAAAAAATATAAAGATTTAAGTTTTGTAAACATTGGTGGCATAACACCAAAAATATATCAAAACATAACAAAAACAATAAAAAACATAAAAACAAATCTTGAAATAGGAACAATGATAGTTGAAAGCTTATTCAACCTTATAACTAATATTGTTAGGTTCGAAACCAAATTTGACAAAAACTTTTTGGTAATAAAAAACGGCTTATACACAGGACTATTTGACAAATTATATACCAACAGAAAGTATGCTATTTACCTAAACTCCAACAATCACGAATACAAGTTGCTACACAATAAAAACAACAAAAATCAAATCGAAGTTCTTGTGTATGGTGGTTCATCTGATTCAAGTGATTTTATTGGAACAATGTATACTAATCAACAAGTGCTGGACAGCATAAATTCCAATAGTTATATTACCATCAAAAATGTTGGAGCTTATTTTGAACAAGTATTCACAAACTACTGTGATGAAAAAAAATTAAGGAGTTATTATGAAATTTAAAATGTTTAGTGTTATCGTGGGAACTGAAGCTTGCATAGCAAGTTGTCCTTTTTGTGTATCTGGCGTAACCCCAAACTGCGAAAATATGAAAGAACCAAAAATAAACTGGCGCAATCTTGATATTGCCTGCAATTTGGCAAACAGAAGTGGCATAGACACTGTAATGTTAACAAGTCGCGGAGAACCAACCTTATTCCCTGACCAAATTAGCGAATATTTAAAACATTTGGCGCCATACAAATTCCCTTTTGTTGAATTGCAATCAAATTGCATTCCTTTGGCACTTAACCACAAAAAATATGACAAATATCTTAAAGAATGGTACACCCTTGGAATGACAACAATCACTATTTCTGTTGTGTCAGAAAAAAAAGAAATAAACCAAAAAGTCTACACCCCAAATGGCGAATATATTAATTTGGCAGAACTTATTGAATATTTACATGGATTTGGATTTTCTTTAAGACTAACTTGTGTTATGTGTAATGGTTTTACCGATACTCCTGAAAAAGTTCAAGACTTTATCAACTTTGCAAAGCAAAACAAAGTTGAACAAGTTACACTGCGTCCTGTTAATGATGAATACAGACGCCAAAGTGCTCATGACTGGGTTGCAAAAAATAAACTAACGGAAGAACAAAAAGATGTAATAAGAAAACATCTTGCAGACAACGGGACAAAACTTTTAGACCTTGAAAGAATTGGTTCAATATATGACGTGAATGGCCAAAATGTATGTCTTTCACTTCCATTAAATAAATACACAAGAGACACAAATCCAGATAATCTTAGAAACTTAATTTTCTTCCAAGATGGACACCTTAGATATGAATGGGAAATGGAAGGAGGCATTCTTTTATGAAAGTATACAACAAACAATCAGACAGAAAATTAAATAATGAATTATTGCAAAAATTAGATGAATTTAGAAAAATTCGCAATTTTGATGCAAAAAAATACATAAATGATAAGGCAAATTTACTAAATTTATATATGCGCAAGTCAAAATTGTCTGCATGTGTTGTGGCAGTTAGTGGTGGAATAGACTCTGCAATTGTACTTGGAATTGTCAACTATGCACAAAAGCAACCTTCTTCACCTATCAAAAAAATAATTCCACTTTTACTTCCAATTTCAAAATCAATTGGAGTAACAAACCAAGACGATGCAACAAATCGTGGAAAAGAACTTTGTGAATGTTTGGGGCTTGAGCCACATATTGTTGACCTTTCTGAAATAAATAATTTAATCAGAAAAACATTGGAACCAAACCTAAACATTGTTGGCGAAGCTTGGGCGATTGGACAACTTGGCCCATACTCAAGAACACCAATACTTTATTACACAACAAGCCTACTTAACCAAAGTGGCTATGGCACAATAATTTGTGGAACAACAAACAAAGATGAAGGTGCATATCTTGGCTATGTTGGAAAGGCATCAGATGGCATGGTTGACGTTCAACTTATTTCTGATATACACAAGTCAGAAGTTTACAAAGTTGCAAAATATCTAAAACTTCCAAAAAGCATTATTGATGTTATACCAAGTGGCGATATGTATGACAACAGATGCGACGAAGTTGTTTTTGGTGCATCATATGATTTTGTTGAATTGTATCTTAACTACCTAAAACTTCCTTCAAAACAAAAAAGTTTATTTGTTAAATCACTATCTGATGAAAGCAAACAACAATTCAAATTTTTTGCAAGTAACTTGGAAAATTTACACAACTATAACAAACACAAATATATTGCAAAATCCCCTGCCGTTCACCTAGACTTGTATGACAGCAGTATTAAAGGTGGTTGGGACAATTATTACAAAGTAACTCAAAGGTACTTAAATGACAAATAATTTTAATCCATACAAAATATTAAACATTACTCCAGATGCAGCAATAAGCGATATAGATAATGCTTATAAAAACTCATCATGCTCTGGATTGTTTTTTACGAGTTGGAAAATTTTGCGAGATGAAAAATATAGACATCTATATGACAAATACCAAGACATTGATTTGCTAGTTAGAGCAGGTTTTTTTGAAGACAAACTTGAGCCAAATGAAAGCGATGATTTTGCCTTGGATTTTTTGGCTACTCCCGTTGGAAAAATACTAAACAACCTAAAGAATAATAACAAAAAAAATATTGTTCTTGTATCAACTGGTGGATTTGCTCCACTGCATGATGGCCACATAAATAACATGGAATTAGCAAAAAATTACCTAGAAAACAATAATTTTAATGTCGTTGGTGGCTATTTTTCTCCTTGCCACGAAGATTATGTAAAAACAAAACCATATTACAATTCAAATTTATACAAGCGATTATACGACTGCGAATTAGCAGTTGATAGCAGTTCTTGGCTTATGGTTGACCCTTGGGAATGCTTATACAACAGAACCTACACAAACTTTACCCTAACAATAAAAAGACTGCAAAAATACCTAGACAAGCACCTTCCACAAAAAGTTGAAGTTGCATATGTATTTGGTGCTGACAATGCAGAATTTATGTATTGCTTTGAAGACGAAGGCTATGGGATTTGTATTAACAGAGATGGCCACAACAAAATTTTTGAACAGACAAAAAATAAATTACAAAGTTCAAGATGTATCTTTATTGAAAACAAAACAAAAGAAGCAGGCTTATCTTCAAGAAACTTTAGATTGCAAGATAACAACAATCAAACCAAAGCTACAACATATTCAAATAATGTTTATGCAATTAGAAACGAAGGATTATTATCATTAAATTTATACAAAAATTTATGTGAAGAAAAAATACTAGTAAATCAACAAAAGGTATTTTTGGAAAAGTTATGCAACCTATTCAATTGGGCTTTTGACAACAAAAACAAAATCAAAACATTTGATACTTACACTCAGCTTAATGATGCAGAACAATTCTTAAAAGATAAAAACACAATAAGCATTGATAACTTTTATGTTGGAACCTACAGCGTTGGCATGAGTAGATTATTTGAGATTGGCGACCTGCAAACCAAATCAACAAGACTAGTCGAAAGACCAGGCCTTGAAAGTATAGAAAACCAAATCGAAAAAATAAAACCCGGCAAGTATATTCTTGTTGATGATGATATCGCAACAGGCACAACAATAAACACGCTAAAACAAAAACTACCAAAAGATGTAATCATAACTGACACTTACCTGTTGGCAAAAATTTATAATGATGATTTTTTTGACATTGTTGACCTTAGAGATTTTATTGTTGGCTCATCACAAAGTGGATTGGTTGTAAGACTACCAAATAATCAAACAGCACGTGCACCCTACCTATTCCCTTATGTTAATCTAAAAACAAGGGCATGCATTCCTTTTGACAAATGCATTAAATTTTCGCTTGATGTTTGGAAACTTAACAAAGAGTTTTATTCATTAGTCAAAGGAATAAAATTATGCAACACCGATTATAGTTTTCAAAAACTGATGAACTATATTGGGTTTACTGGCAATACACCAATTATGCAAATTATTGATTGGCACATAGAAAAATTAAGTAAATTACTTAAAAATATTGAAAAATTAACACCAAAAACATACAAAAATGATAAAAAACAACAAATTATTGACTTTTTGATTGATGTTGCTGTTAATGAGTTTGGTTTTACTGATTGGCTTGATTACCTAAAAAACAAAGATTTTGAGCCTTACAAAACTGATGATAGTGTATTCTATTTTATAGAACAAAACAACAAAATTATTGCCACTTGTGCAGCACTCAAAAAAGATGACAACACAATAAAACTTAATAGTTTTTATGTAAAAAAAGATTTTAGAAATCAAGGTCTTGGCACTTTACTTTATAATCAAACTATTGATTTTGCAAAACAAAAAAACTACAAAACAATAATCTTATGTGCTCACAAAGAAAATGTTGATGCAATCAAATTTTATGAGCAACGAAACTTTATAATAGACAGAATTGAAGACAATGGAGAAATCTGGTACAAGCTAGATTTATAAAAAGATATGGAAGAAGAAAAAATTATTTCAAAGTTTTTATCAATAGATGACACATCACTCACCACTGGAAAGTATACAGTAAAAGACCAGTGTTATTTTGATGAAATAAAAAAAATATCACAAAATTCACAACACAAAATTATGCCAATTCAATTCACATTTGAAATCACAAATAGATGCAACTGTATGTGTAAGGATTGTGGAATGGCAGCAAACAGAATTTCTTTTGGAAAAGATATTCTCAGCAATGAAGACCTAAAAAACCTTTCTTGGCAACTAATCAAAAACAATGTTGCTGGATATGCAATAACTGGCGGAGAACCATTTTTAGAGTTTGACAAAATGTGCTACTTTATTGAATTATGCAAAACAAAAACTGATGTCATAAAAATCATTTCTAATGGGTTTTGGGGCAAAAATGCAGAAAATTACTTCCAAAAACTAGAAAAAAGTGGACTTTTTGATAACAAATACTTTATTCCTTCACTTCAAATATCAATTGGTGAACAGGATGTTCCACTTGAATATATTTGCAATATCATAAATTATATTGCAACAAATTACACCCTTAGCGACATTCACTTTGGAATAATTCATACAAGACAAAATGGATTACAAAAATCACAACTACAAAAATTATATGAAATTTATCTTGAAAAATTTGGAGAGTTTCCAAATAAAATAGTATATCTAACAGACTCTTATTACATTAACTCAAATCCAATTGCAACAGAGTTTTTGACCGTACCAACCTACACTGTTTATGACTTGCTAGACAAATGTGATAATACCTACAGTTGTGAAATTGGCAAATTTGTTAGTCCAAAAATTTTTATGAAATGCAATGGCGATTGCTATCCTTGCGAAGTGTTTAATACACACAAGAACTTTTTTATTGGCAACTTCTTTAATGATGGATTACATAAAATAATCAACAACATGAACTCAAACAAGTATGTAAAATTTATAAACAAGTATGGGACTATTGGCTTTAGAAATGTAATCCCAAAAGATATTTTATTGTCAAACAAAAAAGAAATTGTTTGTACCGCTTGTCAATTCTGTATTGAATATTGTGAAAAGGAGAACTTAATTAAATGATAGATACTCCACAAATATTAAAGTACTTCCCTGATGACATGTTTATTAAGCAACCAATCTACAAAAGCAAGAACAAATATGATGTAATTTTCATCAATGAAGAACTATATCAAGAACTATTCAATGAAAAATTTGATTGGGATAGTGCTTGCCAAAATATTCTAAATACGTTTTCTGTTACAACAAATAAAGATAATGGACAAGAACAGCTTGGTGAAGTGTATGTTGACAAGCAATACGACCCACTCAACATTGCTCTAAACGGCAATCAAGGTTCTGGAAGGTCATTCTACTTTTCATCAAACTTCAACATAAAGGGTGACAAAACTTTGCTTGCAACATCAAAAAAACCATCATATAACAATGGCAAGTATCCTGTTGAAATGAGCATAAAAGAAAGTATTTTGAGTAATATCTTGGCAAAGGACTGCCCTATTAAAACTTTTCAAACACTTGCTCTAATTAGCACAAACGAATACTATGATATCGATGAATGCTATATTGACGAAAATGACATAGTACAACACACAATAACAAAAAGACTATGCACATTGGAAGTTAGATACTATCAAGACACAGAATTTTGCAGGTTGAGTAATTACCTGTATTGCAAGTCAATTCAGCCACAAGAAATTGAACAAATTGTAGATAAAATTTGCCAAGTTGAAGCCTATAAATTTAACTCAAGATTTTTACATGGTTCCTGGTCATCTGGCAATATAACAAAGTTCGGCAATATGATTGATTTGGATTCAGGAAATTTTGTAAAAGGAAGATTTCCTCAATACTCAAACACAGACAACCACAAAGAATGTTATTTTGGATATGAAATACTTGGACAACAATTGATGATAAACTCACTTTGTGAGCCATCTCCAAAAATTGATTTAGCAGAAAAATATAACAAGTACCTCCTTGAAGGTTTTTGCAAACTAATTGGCTTGGACTATAATAAAGACTATGAAAAATACAACAACGAAATTACATCTTTATTTAAAAAGTATGTTTCACTTTCACAAAAATTCTTTCCAAATTATTACGAAACATTCTTTCAATCACCTGACAGCAATATTACATTCTTGTTTGATTTTTCAAGATTTTTTGCAGAGTACTTAACGCAAAAATTAACAAACAATGCAAATATTTTTGTTGGCTTATCTTTACTTGATAATAATGCAAAAATGTTTGAATATACAAAAAATGGGCTCAAAAAAGACAAAATTACCCGATTTTTTAGTGAAAATCTTGTATTCCCCGACAATTACACAAAAATAAAAGCTGAGGCAATTAACTTTGTTTTTGAATATGATTCATTTTTTGAAAAACTAAAAAATGATAATTACAACCTTCGAGAGATTGCAGCAAAGCAGTATTTTATTAATCAAAACAGAGATTACCTATATAATGACGTATACATTTATGACTTGCTAGATAAATTTCAAAACAAAGAAATTTCATCAAAAAACTTTAGTACAATATGTAATGCTTTAATAAAAACAAATATTAGAAATAATAGCAATATTTGTAATCTAAAAATATATAACAACTTTTTGACTTATTGTGTAGTATCAAAAAATAGTTATCATATTGAATTAGTTAAATTTGATGATTCTATTGAATTTGCAAAGTTGGTTGTTAATGATGTTGATTACATGATGCACCACAAAGATAACACTATGTTAAGTAATGAAATACCAATAACAAGAATTGATTTTTTGAGTGATAATACACATCTGTTAGTCAATGGAATTGAATGCAAAAACATATTAGTTTAGTTATTGACAAAATTAATGTTATAGTGCTATAATAACAATGTAAAAGGAAGGTGCAATATGGGATATACTCCTCCATTTGGCAGTTCAAAATATGGTAATATTTCAACTCCATCAAAAAAAGAAGTAGAAAAAAGTGTTGATGTTGGTCTTGATGACATCGTAAAAGAATTAAGTGAACTTATTAATCAAAAACGCGAATTGGAAGCAAAGAAAAAAGAAATTGAACAACTTGAAAAACAACTTGATGCACACGATAAAGCAATAAAGGAAAAAGTTGACAAACTTCCAGAAGATGTAAAAGAACAACTTAGAACAATACTAAAAGTTCTATTCCCTAATGAATCAAAAGACATTCACAAAGAATAAGAATAATCAAACAAAAAATCCTTGCAACTTGGCAAGGTTTTTTTTATAATAAATTATGAGGTTTGATTATGGCTGTTGAATACAACGAGGCAGATGATGAATGGGAAACATATATTGGGCTTTTATATTACAAAGTTATTGAAAGCATAGATGACTACAAAAACTTAAAAACAATTGTTGAACTCGCCCCTGGCTTTAGATACAAAATCGCTTATGCTCTACAAAAAATTAATTTTGACGGAAACTTGTATATAGTTGACAATAACGAAAAAGTTCTTGAATATATAAAACAAAAATACACTCAACTTTTGCCAAATGCAAAAATATTTACCATATGTGAAAGTTTTGAAAACTGTTCAAGTTATCTTCCCGATAACATTGATTTGTTGTTATCAAATCATTGTGTTGATGATATGATTATGAATGAGTACTTAAAAACAAATAACGAAAACAAAAATCTTGAATACAAAGAATTATTTACAAAATGTTGGTATGCACTCAACTTAAACAAAGAATTAACAAACAAAATAATTGATAAAATATATGATAACTTTAAGACATTTTTTGATAGCAAAAAAACAAAGTATGTTGTTATGGCACAATATCAAAGTAATAAATATTTTAAGGATGTAATTAATGAATACAAAATATCTTGGCAACTATTTAACAAGATAAAAAAATTAACAACAACAGATGATAATGAATTAAATGAAGTGTTAAAATATCACCCATTTGGTGATGACGAAAGATATCTTGGAGATTATCTTTTGGTCAACACTCAAAATGCAAAAAACTGGATTTGTGGAAAAATTAAATAAAAAACAATAAAAAAAGAGGTTTTTCAACCTCTTTTTTGTTTATTTTTAATTAGTCAGCTTGTTCTGGATCAGCTTTCTTTTTGCCTTGTTGAAATAACTCTCTTAATTCTGGATCTTTAAAGATACCTTTTGAGTTACATTCTGAATATGTATCTGCCAAATTGTTTGGATACCAGTCAACATGTGCACCATCATTAACATATGCTTCCCAAGCAGCAAGTTGTTGTTCTCCTGTTAAACTTGGATCATAAGGCAACATAATAAGACCACCTTTCATAAGTTTACCTGTTGAGCCGTACCAGTTTGGTGGAAGAAGTTCAATACCTTCTTCTGGAATAAGTTCTGGATCAAGTAAAATTGTTGCAACAGGTGTTTGATCTGGTGCATAGTGTCCATTTGGATGTTTATGGTAATTTTTTGCAAATTTTGCAGCATTTGTTTGTTGGTATGTGTTATCATGACCACCAGCATCAAGTTCTGGTTTACCATCTTTACCTAATGTTGTAATAAGAATAGCACCCTCTTGTAATTCATATTCAACTTCTACCTTATTTTTACACCAAACAGTATGCATTTTGCCAGCTTCTTCTGGCCCCACAACTCTTGCATCAACGCATACGCATTTTGCTTGAAGAACAACTTTTGCTTTTCCTTCTTTTACTTGGTCAAGAACCCAAGCCATGAAAGCTTTTGATCTTTCTTCAACATTTTCAATTGCTAAAATATCTTTTAATTCCATATTCTATCCTCCTTAATTTCGTAGTTATTTTACCATATATATATTGGGTTGTCAATATGCATTTATAGCAACTTTTTAACATCATCAATTACTTGCAAATCTGCAGGAAGCCAATCAACTGAATCAATTTCATCTTTTGTAACCCATCTTGCATTCTCGTGTTCCAAAAGTTTTGGTGTTCCTTCAACAATTCTTGTTAAAAAACAATGCATTGTTAAATAAAAATCTGTGTAATCATACTCAATTGTTTTAATAAATTTTTCTGCCTTTGTCTTTATTGCAAGTTCTTCCCAAAGTTCTCTTTCAAGAGCTTGTTCTCTGGTTTCTCCTGGTTCCATTTTTCCACCAGGAAATTCCCAACCATCTTTAAACTTACCATAACCTCTTTGAGTAGTAAAAAGCTTGTTATCTTCAATTATGATAGCAGCCACAACTTCAATATGTTTCATATTTTCATCTCCTTTGTTATCACTTTTTATAATAGCACAAATATGTATATTTGTAAATTTATATTTGATATTGACTAAAATTATTTGGGGTGTTAAAATAATAATAGTGGAGGAACTATGCAAACTCAATTTATAGTTACACCAAAATTAAAAAAATATTTATTAACATGTTATCCAGAAAAGACAAAAGATATTTATGCTGGAGACATAAATTTTTTATTTGATGCACCATATGCAATAGATTTCCCAAAAACAGAATCAAAAACAAGAGTTAAACAATTCAAAGCAAGACTAAATGAATTATTAGATTTACAAAAAGATGAACTCTTGACTACAAAAGAACAAAAAGAACTTCAGCAAATGATGGTTGCTTTGTATGTATATGAATTATCTGTATCAAACAAACGTGATTTTGAGGATGAGCACTATGCAGTATTTTCTTATGCCCCACCACTATTTGATGTTCAACAAAAAGTCATTGAATACAGAATGCAAAACAAGGAAATATTTAATAAAATACACAAATATTACTATAAAGGTCATTATCATAATTCAATTTATATAAAAGCCCCAATTACTGACTTTAAGAACCCAGGAACTTACAACTCGTTATTCTTAAAGACTCACTTATCAAATGATGAAAGTTTTGATTTGCTTAAAATTTCAAAAACTCCTATACCAGGATCAAAAGATACCAAAACTTGCAGCTTTGATCCAAATGTAACATATGAGTCTGAATACTACATTGGAGAACACAAAGGCAAAAAAGTATTGTTCTGCAAACAAATTGTTAGAACAAAAAATGTTATTGGAAAAGATGGCAAAAAAATTGAAAAGCTAAATGTAACACTTGCTATTTGCGTAAATGGGAACCCAACAAAAAAAGTTTGTTTACTTAGATATGATTACAACCCAACAGACCCACATATTAATCGTGTGTATTACTCAAAAGCAACAAACAAACTAACAATAAACACTTCAACAAACAAAACATATCTGTCTGACCTTGCATACCAAATGCGAAATAACCACAACTCACACTTACACAAATATGATGAAAATGTTGCTTTTCTATTCCCTGGAAAGTCAGCAGAAAATATGGCAGAAAATATTGTTAAGAATTTTAGCAACGGACATGAAGTTGTTGAGTGGTTTGATTTAATGTGTAATATTGGTACAGATATCACACCACCACCAATGGAACTAGAAAAATAATAATTGGAGATAAATATGAACGAAGATGTAGTTAAATTTTTATTTGATAACTTTACTTGCAGAAATTTGGGTGAAGACACATATCATATCACCTTGCCTTTATTTTATCCAGAAACAGACACTCAGTTTGTTCTTGGTGTTCAAATGAATGACCATCAATTGATTTTAAGTGACCTTGGTGAATTTGTAACAAAAGTGTTTAGAGTAAAACCAGACTTTTTCTTTAATGAAGATGTAAAGAAAATTTTGGAAAAATATGATGCAAAATATGAAAACGGAAAAATTATTAAAGAAAGCTTCACATATGATATTCAACCTGCAATTAGTGAATTTTGTTTCCTTTTGATTGTTTTGACAGACAAGCTGGTATAATAAACAAATTGCAATAATTATAAAAAAAACTGTAAATTTTCACTTAATTTACAGTTTTTTTTATTCATTTTTAACTATTTTTAACCTTCAACTTCAACAGGAAGTAATTCACGATATTGTTTAAGTCCTGTTCCAGCTGGAATAAGTTTACCAATAATTACGTTTTCTTTCAAGCCACGAAGCTTATCTTTTTTGCCCTTAAGAGCAGCATCTGTAAGAACTCTTGAAGTTTGCTCAAATGAAGCAGCTGACAAGAAACTTTCTGTTGCAAGAGCAGCTTTTGTTAAGCCAAGAAGTATTCTCTTCGCACTTGCAGGTTTTCCACCTTCAGAAATAACTCTTTCATTTTCATCTTCATAAGCAAACACATCACATACTTCACCTGGAAGAAGTTTTGTGTCGCCAGCATCTTCAATTTTAACTTTCTTAAGCATTTGACGAATAATAACTTCAATATGTTTGTCGTTAATAGAAACATCTTGTGCTCTATAAACAGATATAACTTCACTCAAAAGATAATCTTGCAAACCTTTAAGACCTTTTGTTCTAAGAAGATCGCTTGGATTAATTGAACCTTCTGTTAATTGTGTTCCTGGTTCAACCTTATCACCATTCTTAACTTTTAAGTAAACTGGCTTTTTAACTTCATAAACAGCTTCTTCATCACTATTCTTTACTGTGATTATATAAAGCTTTGGTTCATCTTTGATTGAAACAGTACCAGATATTTCACTAAGTCTTGCTTCACCTTTTGGTCTTCTTGCTTCAAAAATTTCTTCAACACGAGGCAAACCTTTTGTAATATCGGCAGCAACCGCAGCACCACCAGTGTGGAATGTACGCATTGTAAGCTGTGTTCCTGGTTCACCAATACTTTGAGCAGCAATAATACCAACTGCTTCACCAATAGAAACTTCATCAAGACCTGCCATGTTACGTCCATAACATCTTGCACAAACGCCATGACGTGAACGACAAGTAAGAAGTGTTCTTATTTCAACTTTTTCAATTCCAGCTGCTTCAACAGCTTTTGCTTGTGGTTTTGTTATCATTGTATTTGCTTTAACAATAACTTCACCAGTTTGTGGATTAACTACATCATTAACTGCAAATCTTCCAGCAATTCTATCTGCAAGACTTTCAAGAACAGTTTTGTCTTGAACAAGTGCAGTAACAGTAACACCCTTTACTTTTTCTCCAAGTGTTTCAAAACAGTCTTCTTCTGTAACAACAACATCTTGGCTTATATCAACAAGTCTTCTTGTTAAATAACCAGAGTCAGCCGTCTTCAAAGCTGTATCGGCAAGACCTTTACGGCCACCACGAGAAGACAAGAAGTATTCAAGTGGAGTAAGTCCACCACGGAAAGATGAACGAATTGGAATATCAACTTTTTGACCAGATGCGTTAGCCATAATTCCACGCATTCCGCAAATACCATTAAGCTGAACGTTATTTCCACGGGCACCAGAAAGTACCATCATCTTAAGTGGGTTATAGTCATCTAAGTGTTCAATAACTGCTTGTTGAACTTTTGTTGTTGCATCAAACCATACGCCCATATTGGCAGTAAGTTTTTCATCAAGTGTAACAAGTCCCATAGCAAGTAATTGTTCGTTTTCTAATGCTTTTTTGCTTGCTTCTTCCAATATTTGTTTCTTCTTTGGTGGTTCTTCCATATCATAAACGTTAATTGTCAATGAAGCAATTGTTGAATATTTGTATCCAAGTTCCTTGAATCTATCAACCATTTTTGAACATTCTGTTGTTCCAAGTTTTTCAAAACAAGCAACTGTAATCTTCTTTAAATCACCTTTCATTACTGGATAGTTGATTTCAAGATCACAATAATCTTCTGGTTTTTCACGCTTTGTGAATCCCAAGTTTTGTGGAACTGCACGGTTGAATATAATTCTACCAACAGTTGTTACAAATCTCTTTGAATATTTTACTCCGTCAATTTCAACTGTTCTTCTCAATTGAATTTCTGCTTGAATATCAATTGCTTTTGTTTGGTATGCAATAATAGCTTCATCTTCGCTAGTAAACATCATACCTTCACCCTTAACACCCTTCTTTGATTGTGTTAAGTAATAACAACCAATAACAATATCAAGACCTGGTGTAATAATTGGAGCACCATCGCTAAGTTTTAATATGTTGTTTGATGCAAGCATAAGAGTTCTTGCTTCTGTTCTTGCATCAATTGAAAGTGGAACGTGAACAGGCATTTGGTCACCATCGAAGTCGGCATTAAATCCGGTACAAACTGATGGGTGAAGTCTGATTGCTCTACCTTCAACAAGAACTGGTTCAAAAGCTTGAATTGAAAGTCTGTGAAGTGAAGGAGCACGGTTCAAAAGTACTGGGTGATCTTTAATTACTTCACTAAGTACATCCCAAACAACTGGCTTTTCTCTTTCTATTAAACGTTTTGCGCTCTTAATGTTGTTTGATTCATTAAGTTCAACTAATCTCTTTATAATAAATGGCTTAAACAATTCAAGTGCCATTTCTTTTGGAAGTCCACATTGATACATCTTAAGACTTGGACCAACTGCAATAACTGAACGGCCTGAGTAGTCAACACGTTTACCAAGTAAGTTNNTTTGACGGAAACGTCCTTGCTTACCTGTTAAAATAGCTGTCAAACTCTTTAAGTCTTTTTGTTTTGCACCTTGAACTGCCTTACCACGCTTACCATTATCAATAAGTGCATCAACAGCTTCTTGAAGCATTCTCTTTTCATTACGGATAATAACGTCTGGAGCTCCAAGTTCCATCAATTTTTTAAGACGGTTATTTCTGTTTATTACTCTTCTATACAAATCGTTAAGATCACTTGTAGCAAATCTGCCACCATCAAGTTGAACCATTGGTCTAAGTTCTGGTGGAAGAACTGGAAGGACTTCTAGTACCATCCACTCTGGCTTGTTTCCACTTTCACGGAAAGATTCAACAATATCAAGTTTTTTAACTGCTTTTAATCTCTTTTGACCTTTTGCTGTTTCAAGAATTTCTTTGAGTTCTTTGCTTTCTTTGTCCAAATCAACTTCGCTTAAAAGTCTCTTTATTGCATCTGCACCCATTCCAGCAACAAAACTGTTTGGTCCATACATTTCTTGTGCATCACGATATTCTTTATCTGTAATGATTTGCTTGTATGTTAAATTTGTATTCTTTGGGTCTAATACAATCCAGTTTACATAGTAAACAACTTGTTCAAGAGCTTTTGGTGTGATATCCAAAATTGTTCCTATTCTTGAAGGAACTGATCTAAAGAACCAAATATGTGTTACAGGAGCTGCAAGTTCAATATGTCCCATTCTTTCACGACGAACTTTTGAACGAGTAACTTCTACACCACATTTATCACAAACAACGCCTTTGTATCTTATTCTCTTATACTTTCCACAATGACATTCCCAGTCTTTTCTTGGTCCAAATATTTTTTCACAAAATAGACCATCTTTTTCTGGTTTTTGTGTTCTGTAGTTTATTGTTTCTGGCTTTGTTACTTCACCATAAGACCATTCACGGATTTTCTCTGGTGAAGCAATGCCAATTCGTATAGAATCAAAATTATTTAATTCAAACATTATATTTCTCCTATATTATATGTTTTTACTCATCAAAATCATTATCGAGTTCAAATAAGTCATCAAGCCCATCTTGTAAAAATTCTTCACTTGTTGGAGTTTCATCTTCAGATGCTGATGCATCGTCATCAAAATCAAGATTAACATCTTTAAGCTCTTCTTCGACTTCATGTGTGAGTGATTGTGTATCAATTTCGTCATTTGAAAGTTCTTGTATTGAAACTTCTTTATCATCTTCTGTTAATATCTTCATATCAAGTCCCAATGATTGAAGTTCTTTGATTAAAACTTTGAAGCTTTCTGGAATTCCAGGTTCTGCAATTGGTTGACCTTTTACAATAGCTTCATATGTTTTTGTTCTTCCAACAATATCATCAGACTTAACTGTTAATATTTCTTGAAGTATGCTTGATGCACCATAAGCTTCAAGTGCCCAAANNCTTCCATTTCACCAAATCTTTGACCACCAAACATTGCTTTACCACCAAGAGGTTGTTGTGTAACCAAACTGTAAGGTCCAGTTGAACGAGCATGCATTTTGCTATCAACCATGTGGTCAAGTTTTAACATATATTTGTATCCAACAGTTGCAGGATGATCAAAAGGTTCACCTGTTCTGCCATCATACAATTGAATTTTTCCATCTGCAGGGAAATTATTTGCAACCAACAACTCTCTAATTTGATCTGCATCTGCACCATCAAATACAGGTGTTGCAATCTTCCAACCAAGTGTTCCTGCAACAAGTCCAAGGTGAACTTCAAGAACCTGTCCAACGTTCATACGTGATGGAATACCAAGTGGGTTCAACACAATATCAAGTGGTTGACCGTTAGCCATAAATGGCATATCTGCTTCTGGAAGTACACGAGAAACGACACCTTTGTTTCCGTGACGACCAGACATCTTATCACCTACAGAAAGTTTTCTTCTTTGTGCAACATATACTTTAACAAGCATATTTACACCTGGGTCTAATTCATCTTTATTTTTTCTTGAAAATACTTCAACATTAACAACAACACCGCCACGACCGTGTTTTACACGAAGTGATGTATCACGAACTTCACGAGCTTTATCACCAAAGATTGCTCTTAAAAGTCTTTCTTCTGGTGTGAGTTCTGTTTCACCTTTTGGAGTAACCTTACCAACAAGGATATCTCCTGGTCTAACTTCTGCACCAACACGAACAATACCACGTTCATCCAAATTCTTTAATGCTTCTTCACTAAGATTTGGAATATCTCTTGTGATTTCTTCATCACCAAGCTTTGTTGCTCTACATGGCATTTCTTCTACTTTTAATGTGATTGAAGTATAAACGTCTTCTTTTACAATTCTTTCACTAATCAAAATAGCATCTTCAAAGTTATAACCTTCCCAGTTCATATAACCGATAAGAACGTTTTTACCAAGAGCAAGCTCACCGTTTTGTGTTGAGTAACCATCTGCCAAAAGATCACCTTTTTCTACTCTTTGACCCTTTACGCAATTTGGTTTTTGGTTATTACATGTATCTGCATTTGTTTTTTGGAATTTAATTAATCTATAATCATCTTTTTCGCCATTATCTGTTGTAACTGTAATATAGTCAGCACTAACATAAGTTACTGTACCAGGACGCTTTGCAACAATCATATCACCGCAATCCTTGGCAACTGGTCTTTCCATTCCAGTTCCAACAATTGGAGCTTCTGGTCTTAAAATTGGAACTGCCTGACGTTGCATGTTTGAACCCATAAGTGCACGGGCTGAGTCATCGTTTCCAATAAATGGAATAAGTGATGTTGCAGCAGAAATAAATTGTCTTGGAGAAACATCCATATAATCAACTTTTTCTTTTGGAACTTCAACAATACCATTTCTGTATCTACAAAGAACACGGTCATTGACAAATCTTCCATCTTTGTCAAGTGGTTCAACTGCTTGAGCAATATAGCAAGTATCTTCTACATCCGCCATATAGTACTCATAACTCTTTTCAACAACACCTGTTTCTTTGTTAACTTTTCTGTATGGAGTTTCCATAAATCCATACTCATTTATTTTTGCATATGATGTTAATGTGTTAATAAGACCAATTGATTGACCTTCTGGAGTTTCGATAGCACATATACGTCCATAGTGTGTATAGTGAATATCACGAACTTCAGCAGAAGCTCTTTCTTTCTTTACACCTCCAGGTCCAACAGCAGAGAATTTTCTCTTTTGTGTTAAACCAGAAAGTGAGTTAATTTGATCCATAAGCTGACTTAATTGTGATTGAGCAATAAAGTCTTTTAATGCTTTGTTAACTGGACGAGGGTTAACTATTTGAGAAGGTGTAACTTCACTAAGTTCTTTCCCTTGCAAAGTTTCCTTTATGTTTGCACCAAGCTTTTTTACACCAGCACGGAATGCATTTCCAATAAGTTCACCAACAGAAGCAACACGTTTGTTTGACAAGTGGTCAATGTTATCAATTTCACCAATGCCTTCAATCAAATCCAAGTAATAACTTATTGTTGCCAAAATATCATCCATTGTAAGTGTTGTAATCATAAGTTCTTTGGCATTTGCTTTGATTGCTTCCAATCTCTTCTCTTTTGTTTTGTTCTCATTGAGAATTTGTACAAGTTTTGGATAGTAAACATCTTCCAAAATTCCAAGTGCTTGTTCATCACATGGGAATATTTTTGAAAGTTTAACTCTGTTGTTACCACGAATTAAATGACTTCTGCCATTAAGTTCAACAAATACTTCGTTAATTCCACTATCTTGTATTCTTCTTGCAACTTCAGCATCAATCTTCTCACCTTTTTTAACAACAACTTCATCATCAACAACAATATTTTGTGAACTAACAAGTCCTGTGATTCTTGTTGCAAGAGAAAGTTTTTTGTTAATCTTGTATCTACCAACTCTGTTTACATTATAGTAAGCATCAGAGAAGAATAACAAATTGATATAGTTTCTTGTGCTTTCTGCATTTGGGACATCTGCTGGACGAGTTTTTCTTGCAACTTCAATCAAAGCATCCTCTTGTGTTATTTGAGGTTCTTTTTCAATTATTTGCTTAATAAGTCTGTGTCCACCAAACATATTGATTATTTCATCATTTGTATAACCAAAACATTTCAAGAACAATCCAAGTGTTATCTTGTGAGAACGATCAAGAACAATCTTCAAAACTTCGTTGGCACCTTGTTCAATTTCCAACCACATACCATGGTTAGGATAAATTTGACCTTGAAGTGTTGAATTGTCGTCTTTATCTCTTGTAAAATATACGCTAGGAGAACGTTGAACTTGACTTACAACAGTTCTTTCAATTCCGTTAAAAATAAATGAACCTTGTTCTGTCATAAGTGGTATATCGCCAAGATAAACTTCTTGATCAATAGCTTCACCACTATCTTCAATAACAAGTCTGGTTTTTACCTTTAATGGAAGAGCATATGACATTCCTCTTCTTCTACATTCTCTGATATCATATTTTGGTTTTTCTGTCATATTGACATCAAGAAAATATAATTTTGCTTTTCCACTATAATCTGTTATTGGTGAAAGTTCTTGCAAAATATCATAAATTCCATGATCCAAAAATTCCTTGTAAGGCTCTTTTTGAATTGCCAATAAATCTGGAAGGTCAGCAATTTCATCTAGTTTTGAGAAAGTGTACCTTTCATTTTTGCCACATTTAATTTTTCTGAGCGCTGGCACATTTTGTTGCATTTGTTCAATCTCCTTGTATATTATTATAAAATTGTTTTTTTACGTGAAAATAGCAAGCAAAATAGCACAGATTACCGCTGTGTTTATTGCTTGTAATTTCAAATTATTAAATTAGAATATTCCCAAATTTTTCACTATTAAAACAATATTCCACGAGAAATTATACTTTATTGGTTATAAAAAGTCAACAATCATTTCAAAAAAAAATATTTTTTTAACAAAAAAGCCTTGGAAATTTCCCAAAGCTTTTTTGTTAGTTGTTGATTGATGTTATTTACTCACATTTAAAGGTATTATACCCACAATCTTCTTCTACATTAGCCGTGTCTTCTAAAACAAAACACTTATTCACTCCAAAATCAACAAAGAATGAGCATGTTTGACCAGATATTGATAATACTGGGTTTGTTTTAATAACCTTCGACTTTAAATCAATACTTATAGTATCTGTACTACCCACCAACCAATACACATGAGCACATATTGATTTAGTATCACCAAGAGATCTTAAATCTTTTAATTGAAGCAATGTTGATATGTATATTATTGTATTTCCACCTTGTAAATTTATTGAAATGGACCTAACAATTTCCGAACTATCAATACGCTCTCCAGAATATACACATCCCCCAAGAATACCACCAGCAAACACGTAACAATATATCTTATCGGTTCCATTTGAACTGTTGCTATTTTGGTTATCAGTTATCTTCCCATATACAGCCACATTCGATTTTAAACAAACTAAAAATTGAGAATTATCAATATGTACAAGCCACTTAGTTTCTATTGAAGTAGTATAAACAGACATAAATCCAATAACTGAACCAATATATAACATTGTTTCGTCATATGATGCTGGTTTTACTATCCTAATATCAACTGTACAATCCTGTAAATTAATTAGGTTTAGTGGAGATGCTTCATTAGGATTATCAGGATTTTCTTTTGTTAGTTTTATTTTTGCTTCACTGTGAGAAATTTGTGTATTGATTATTTTTAATGGCTCATCATTTACATAATACTCATACGAGAAATTATATTCGCCAATCAAACCACCAACTTTTATACTACCATCAATATATTTACCAGCAAATCTACTATTTTGTATTGTCATATATTGTTCAACTCTACCAACAAATCCACCAACAGAACTTGGAATAATTGTACTTGTTGAATTTGAGAACACAACATTTTCATATACAACACAATTATCTATAGTATTTTTGCCACCACGACTAATTCCAGCAAGACCACCAACAGCCATTGGAACTTTGGGTACAATTCTAAATGGAATATACTCATAATAAGTATCAATTGGACTTTCGCTATATGTTGAACTTACATCACTATAATCCTGATATTCACCAATTACAACATTTTCGAGCTTGCCTTTTAAATCACCAACTAGTAATCCACCAAATGCACTTGCTCTTACAAAGTTTTGATCATCATGAATTGGAACAAAGTTTATTTGTCTTACTGTAACATTTGTACCAATACCACCAAACATAAATCCAGCAACCATACCTACTACTGCAACAACATTTGATATCTTGGCACTTTCTACAATACCTGTTCCACCAGCAAAACCTATTATACTACCTGAGTATGAAACAACTCCATTATTAACTCCATTCTCATCATATAATATTTCTTCATTTAATGTAGTTTCTTCACTCCAATCACTTCTTGTACATGTTTGATATGCATTTGTTGAAACAGAAGATGTTACATCAATTATATCAAATGAGTTTATTGTTCTACCTAAAATTCCACCAACTACATTTTTGCCAAGTACAACAATACCATTCCTATTATACATGTAGCCATCAATATTAATTCCGTATGCATAGCCTCTACTAATAGTTCCAGCAAGAACACCAACATTAACAGCATTAGGTAAGTTGATATATTTTGGTGCAAGTGTTAAGTTTTGTATTGTTGCAAAATTAACACCACTACCAATTTGTGCAAAGTAACCACTTGAAAGTAATGATTCATTACTATTAATTGAGAAATTAGCAATCGTCATTCCATTGCCTTCAATGTAGCCATCCATTATATATTTATATAAAGCACTTGTTGTTAAACCATCTTTTTGATAATCTATGTCTTTTATAAATCTATAATGTTGATTGTTTATGAACTTGTTACTGTCGCCAACGAATTTATCTTCAAAATCACTTGCAGATGAAATTATATATGGATTATATATACTACCCTCGCTATAATCACTATTAACAATTTCATAAGCATATTCTGTCTCACCAGTTTCTTCATTGTATTTTGTATTAACTTCATCAATAACCTTTATAGAATATGCAATAAGGTTTGGTGCAACAAGTTGAGGTCTATTTGAAACAAATGATTGAATAACTCCATTATTTCTATATGATGTTACCGCAACATTGACAGAATTCATAAAGTATTTTCTATAGTTAGTACCTCTTATAATATAATTATCACTCCTGAATGTCTCTTTGGTTGCAACATTAACATTTCTTGCATAAAACCAATTGCCCTTGTTTACATCATTATTACTATTGAATGCAAATCCAGCAAATATTTTCTCGTCGCTAATTGTGTATTGACCATTGTTATACTCGCTCTTATATCCCAATGCAAATTCAACAACATTGATTTTGTTTATACCTGAAATATATGCATTTGAAGTATTAATCATATAGTTGAAACTTGTCAAATTTGCATCTTCTAAATAATAACATTCTTCAAATGAACCGCTATTTTGAATGACTACTGGATAGTTACTTGTATCTCTATCTGTCATCTTTGATGTTGTATAACATCTTGATACTTTCCCTGAGTTGTTGCATATAAATCCAGAAGTTAAAGATGACGAATTTACAGGGATATTTGCATAACAATCAGAAACATCTCCATCATTTGAATATATGAATGCACCAGCAATTGATGTCGCTTGAACAATATAGTCTCTGCTTGAAGCATACATTGTTGAACCACCAGTTGCAGTTCCTTCTATAAAGCTTGTTAATATCTTACCTGAGTTTATAACAGCAAAGCCTGCAGTTGCATTGTTAACGTTCGTACTTGAATTTTTGATCATACTTTGCTTTACATATGAACTTGCTATATGACCACTATTAACACCAACAAATCCACCAAGACCACCACCTCTTCCTTCAATTCTTACATTAACTTGAGAGTTTGTGATATATCCAGAGTTGACAGCAACAAGTGGTGCAATATATGAAATGTCTGTGGCTTGAACAGGTGCATTGTTAACAACAATAAGGGAACTTTCATTTGCATAAGCGACTTTACAGTTTGTTATTACACCTTCATTCTTTGCCGCTAATAAACCAAAATTGAATGCTGTTGTTAAAGTTTCATTTCTGAAAGTAAACATTGTTGTATCATCTTCAATTGACAATACTAAGTTGGCAACAATCATATTTTCATCAATTGTTTCAAATAAACCAAAATCGCTAATTGACAAATATTCTTGATATGCACCATGGAATATAATTTTTTTATTATTTCCATCAAATTTAGCAAGTTTCACTTTTAAAGGAGTGAAATCTGAAGGTAAACTAATATTGTTCATTAATATGTAGTAATTGTCATCACTCATCTTTAACAATTCTTCATATGAATAAATTGGCAAAGGATGCTCACTTGAAGTTCTTTGATTAACAGTAACATTAAATGAATAGATGTCCAAATCAGTAATATTTTGAGCTTGTTGCTCATCAATAACACTTACTATCAAATATCCGTTGTTATATTGTAATCTTGCATAAAAACCTAGTTTTACTACATTCTCTCCAACTCTTTTACCGGTAATATCATAACCATTGATTCCAAAATAATTACCTGTTACACCTTCTCTAGGATACATACTTTCACTAGTTAACATATTACCAATAAAGGTATTATTAACAGAATAATAGAAGAATGCATCATTCTTTATACTTTGTTTAAGTTCATTTACTGCATAAATAGCATCTGCGGCATATTCCATATATATTTTATCAATGATTAAATCTCTAACATCATATGCATTGCCTAAATTGATATAAATATCTCTATCATAGAACATTGTTGATAAATCATCTAGATTGTCAACTGTATATTCAACAATTGTACAAACAAATGACTTCTTAACATCATCTGTCATTACTCCGTTAACAAGATGCTTGCCATAATATGTAACAACAAAGTCTATACCTTCATAATTGCCACCAATATAACTAACTTCATTTGCTATCTGCAAGTAATAAGTACCATGGTCATAATATACATCTGCATATGGTGAAGATGTTTCAATTACTATATCGCTTTCTTGATAACCGCTTAATTGAACATCAAGAACGTAAGTATAACCTCTTGCAACATAATATGATAACTCGCTTCCACTTCTCGATTTTTTATTTGCAATTGTCACAGAAACAGCCTTGTCAATGGTTATCATTAAATCTTTTTGTTGTGTTGCATACAAGAGTTCGCCATCTTCATTATAGAAGTTAACATAAAGCGTTAAGGTGTCGCCGTCTAAAACGTTTGTTGTTAATCTGTATATAACATTAACTTCACCATTAGTTACTGAAGACTTCATAATCCTCATTCCATTAGGAATAAAGTATGCCTCAGTTGACAAAACTTGTTTATTATATTCTTCTGAACCTGGCTTTAACAAACCAAATAAAACAACTTTTTCACCACTGATATTTGAATCAGCATTTGTTAATTCAATGTATGCATAATTTGCATATTCTGGTGCAACATTAATCTTCAATATGTTCGCTTGACCAGCTGTTGCAATTTGAGTTTCTGTTAATGTGTATCTTGTTGAATAGTAATAAGAAAGTGTTTGCTCATCTCTGATTTCTATTTCACCTTCATTGTCTGTGTATGAATAGTTCTTTACTATAATATTATTGATTGGTTGTTCAATATATTTAATATTTAATGATTTGTTAACCAAATTGTTATTACCACTAAATACAAATTCATAATCACCAAGGAACATTCTGTAATCTTTTAGGAATGAATCATACTCATAATTCAATTCAAATGTGAAATCAACATAATATCTGTTGCCAGAAACAAATACAGGTTCTGTTACATCAATTACTCTGAAGTATTTGTGTATTACTTCCATACTTGTATCATCACTAAAATCAACATTATAGAATGAACTACCTGTAATATAATTAATTGATAATGCCAATTTATCTAAACTATCATCGGTATTGTAATAAACTCTAAGACTAAGTGAATCGCTTGGAACAAGTGTGACATTTGATTTGTCAATATCAATATTATAAATACCTTGAGTGTAAGACATTTTTATATCTTGATAATATAAATCTTCACTTGTTGCTATATCTCCACTATATTCAATATATTCACCAATATAGTTTCTTCCATCAATTACCTGTAATGTTGCATATCTTTTTTGTCCATTTATTAATATATAAGGATATATTTTAATATTTTCACTTGATACAGAATTTTGAGCACCTGAGCCTCTGATAACTATTGACCTACCTGATTGATTGACAATAACATATTCATTGCCAATAACATCAAACATCAATTCATTATTCTCAACCAAAGATAATCTCATGTTACCCACAATCAAATCTCTTGAAACAAATTTTGGATAAAGAACTTCTGTATTTCTATTTGTTAATTGTAGTACATTATCTATACTATTATCTTTAAATATAATTTGACCATCTGCAGAAGAATATAAATATACACTATCAACTTTGTTTATTACATAGCAAGTAATATCCAATTTGTCATCTCTATTATAAATTGATGACAATGTTAAAACACAAACACCAGTTGATAAGATATTTAATTTCCCATATTCAGAAACAGTAATAATTGATGATGATTTTGATTCAATATTAATTGCAACAGTATCAGTAAATATATTAGGAAAATCAATCACATTATACTTTTGTTGTATATATTTTTGTTCAGAGCTGTTTTTTGCTTCATAATATGATAAAACAATTGAATTATTAGGATATCTTGTTTTGTCAATTGCATCTACAAGTGAAGGTCTTAGAACATGTGTATCTAATGCTATTTTTGCCATAACTCCAGAGGCATTTTTGATTACTTCACCATAAAACTCATTTATTGATTCTAGTTTTTGAATACTTGTATCAACTGATGTTCTATAAACATAAGAATAAATCTTGTTAGATGCATCAACACTTGATGCAGATGCATAACCTATTATATTAACAGAAGCAGTCTCTGCAACAATCAAAGATGCATCTAGTCCAATAGCTCTACGATCATCTGTTGCTTGAACTATATTGTTCATTAATTCTGTATCTTGAAAAATACCAACAATACCACCAACATATTTTGTTCCACGAACAAATACTCTAGAAATATTATTTAATATTTTACTATTCTTTGAACAACCTGTTATGCCACCAACATTGCTTTCTGTTGCAGCTCTAATTCTTCCACTAGCGACAATATTAACAATGTTACCCATTTCATTATAACCAGCAACACTGCCAATATATGAACTATCTGATCGTGGATAATTGTTGTTATCATAACCAGTTACATTCATATATACATTGACATTTGTTCCGTAGTAGTTATATTCACCTATTAAATTTTCTTTTCTAAATTTTATAAGACCAGTATTAACACCTACCACACCACCAAAATAATATTCCGCACTTAAATTAGCTTGAGTAAATATCAATGAGAAAGAACTTGTGCTTTCCATGTAAGTCATAAGAGTTGAATTTGATGGATATGAATCATAATTTATTTTCATTACACCATTTGCACTAGATTCAACTTGTCTGCTATCTATTGGAGTTCCATTTCTTCTTGTTTCATTATCTTTATCAGATATTGTTTGAACAGTTTCGTTGTTAATACCTCTTTGTACTGTATCTGAAATGATTAGATAATTATTTTTGCCAACCATTCCACCCACATAGAGTTTTTGATTTGAATTTGTTAAAATTGTACTATTATCTAATACAACTGTAACATTTTTGATTAAACCATTATTTTCACCAGCAATTACACCAATATAACTATCATTTGTTGGTAATTCTATATTGATGTTGGCCTTTATTCTAAGATTCATCAAATATCCAGTTTCTGATATTTTTGAGAATAAACCATAGTAATCAGCAGAAACATCTCTATATGGAGTAGAAATTGTAAAGTTGATAATTCCACCAACATTTTCTACTATTGTTCCAGTTTTTGTATATCCTTTAATACCACCAGTAAGTTCACCAAGTGGACTAATAACTTCGCCACCCGCATCAATAATTGTGTCAATTACATAATGCTTTGATAAGTCTATGTTTTTGAATTGTTCCCAAGTTCCAATATGAATTGGGCTGTTAATTCTACCATCACCAACATTGACTTCTATTTCTTTGTATAAATCATAACTGCTTGGATCATCTTTTTTGAAACTTGATGTTGGAATAATTCTAATAACACCACTTCCACCACCAGTACCAGAATATCTAACTCTAATTTCAGTTTGGTTGTAATCAACTGTAACCATAAATGCATTAGAAGATTGATCTGGTTCAAAATATACCACGAAGTTTTTGTTTGTTGCATTCAAAGGATAGATATATGGATATAGCACAACTTCATCATTTACTGCATCAAGATAAATACTGTCAACATAATTGTAAAACCAAATATTTTCTACTTCTACATATCTTTTTATATTAATTTTACATGTTGTAGATATAATTTTTCCATATTCTTTTATTCTTGCAGTAATCGTAAATGTCTTTGAGAATATTTGTCGACCATATTGGCTATCACATACAAATATTAAATTTTCTACATCAAATTCACCATAAATAACATCACCTGACTCGGTTAATATATATTTGTTAGGCTCACCAATTTTATTTTCTTTTGATACAGAAAATTCCCATTCTATCATACTTGGATCAACGACATCGCTTGCAACCTTGTCTCCAATCAATAATTTGAATGATACTCTTGACATAGGTTGGTCAACATATCCAAGTGCTCTTGCATCATAAACATCAACATCACTAGAATATGCGCCACTAACATCACTATTGTTTAATCCAATTAAACTCATTGTAGATATTGGTTCAAAGCATATAACATTAAAGTTATATCTATCCAAATCATCTCTTTCAACATCAACAATGGCAAAATCTTCGATTGTTTTCAAAACTAATATTACTGTAATTTCATATCTATTATTATCGGCAACTAAAGATCTTATCTTTTTGCCTTCAACAGAAATTACATCTGGGTTTTCTGAAATAAATTCCAAAGAATACATAGAATTATCTATGTTTTTAGGTAAAATATTTGGAATTATTTCAAATTCAGCAAGACCACGAAGAGCAACAACATCTAATGTGCTAACAACATTACTTAATTGTTTGTACTCAACCATGGCAATTTTATCTGTGTTTGCAGCAGATGTATAGAGCCAGAAATTGTCTACATCTAACTCTTCTTTAACAACAATTCTTATTCTTGTTGAAACACCGCTTGCAAGAACTATTGTATAGTTTGCTTCACCAACACTTAGTGCTGTGATTTTTATTTGTGTTGTGTTGTATGTATTTTGTACAACAGAACAAATTGTTTTTGAATAATTATCAGATGATACATTTAATTCTCCAATGTATGCATCTTCTTCTAATAAAACAAAATCATCAAATACAACAGTTTCACCATTCTTTACATACAAAGTAGAATTCTTATACTTCTCTGTATCAAGACGGAACTCTGTTGGACTCTTATGAATTGTTGCAGAGATTTGATTTTGAATTGGTTGTTCAAGATAATCAGAAGAACAAACAAATCTCATAACAATTTGTTCTCCTAATTCAGCTGGAATTACTTTTCGTCCATAATATTCAATACTAGAAGATAAATCATCAAATATTTGGTCGTTTTCTAATTCCATATTTCTATACTTTACACAAATGTATTCTCTAACATCGTTGTAAGTTGTTGGTGTTAAAGTTACAATATGTGTTTCTGGATTTGTTGCTTTGAAATAGAATTCAATTTTAATACTATCGTAAATTGCCTCAATTGGCTCAATTGAAATCAAATCTTCATGCACTTTTGAAATTGCACCATTATCAAACAAATCAACAGCAAATTCTTCTTCAATTCCACTAATTTTTAGATGTTTTGGAGCATAAACAACTTTTACTGCATATTCAAGGTCAACAGCATAACCATCAAAATCTGCATATGTGATTCTAACAACCAATGTGTCATCACCAACAAAATCAGAAGCTTGGATATCAACAAATAACATATTCTCAAAATTTGATTGTGTGTATGTTGCTATTGTTTTTTGCAATTTCTTTGAGAATATTTGATACTTGTATGTTTGGTTATCTTCAAACACTAATCCAAATGTTTTTGAATACGATGCATTATTGTTTGCTATTAATTCAATAACATAATCTTCTTCATCTTCAACAGGGTCATCTGTTGATTCTTCTTGAGTAATAACTTCTGTTTCTTTTGATTTGATAGTAGGTATTTTTTGTCCATTATATGTCAAATACACACCTTCGGTTTGTATTTTGTCAAAAACCCTTAAGTTAAATGTTGTTGTAATGTTTGCATCATATACACTTGTTGCAACCACCCTAACAGTGTCTGGTGTCGTATCTGTTGCGACAAAAGTGTTGTTCTGTAATATTTCATCGCCAACACTAAACATTAATTCTGTTTGTGTTGTTGTTTCAGGAGAGAAATTAAACATTTGACTTTTAAATGTAACTTTTTCTCCCCTAACAACATAAAGTGAATTAGATTCACTATCTTTCATTGAAAAACTAGCTACTTTTTCATAAACAACTACTGGAATAGCCAAAGTCTTTTTGCTCTCTAATTGAGTAATTGTTAAAGTAGTTCTATCACAAATTGCTGCCTTAACTTTTATTCTGTATCTTCCTTCTCCCAAATCTTTTATGTCTTTATCTATAGTAAGAATTTCTTTGTCCATATCAAAAGCAAAATGCAAGTCGGAATTAGAATAGTTTTCTACAATAATATCAAAATTCTTTTCTTCATCTAGTGCCATACTTATTTCTTGACTGGAAAAACGGAGAGAGAATTTGTCAAAACTCTCACCACAAGCCACAAATATAACTGCACATAACGAAATTATTAAAGTGCATAAAATTGTTATAAATTTTTTCATAATTTTCTCTCCATTTTTCGTCAAGTAAAATTTTTTGTTAAAGTTTAACCTTCTGTGTAGAAACCAAGAACAATATCAAGTTTTCTCTCATATACAATTTCATCTGATGCTGGAATAATTATAGGATCCTGTCCTTCAATCTCAATTTTCTGTTCATCAATATGTGTTATAGTAGGATTAAATCCAATTCCAATTTGCTCCACATATTCATTACCCTTATCACTTTGTATTGCATACAAATATTTTGTATTAAATGAACTAGCATTAGATGTAGATATATATTCACGATGAGCATTTTGATTGAAATAGTATTTATATTGAGTTGTTAATTCATCTTCTGAACCTTCAGATTTAGAAGATACTGTATCAATCATTACACCACCATTCTGTGATCTTGATTTTAACTTAATTATCGCTGTATAATCATTATTTTCCATATCTTTTTCTGTTTGAGAGTATGTTTGTTCGGATATAGAACTAATGCTTAATGTAGATTTTCTAATGAAGATGTATTCTTCTATATTAATAGTAGCATTGTTACCTGTTTCATCAAATGTTTCTGTATCTTTAAAGGTTGCTTTGTTATAAATCAAGTAGTTCCCTTCTGCTGAAATTCCAAAACTCTTACCAGCGTTAGGGTTATCACTAGAACCACCGAACTTAGAACCATTACCCAAGGATTTTATAACACCATTATAATCAACATCGCTAAGAATACTACTTGCTGAATCAAAGGTTATTTTTTGACCATTTGTAGATGTGTAATAATGTTTTATGTTAGAACTATCTGTAATTATTAATGCATTGCCCACTCCACCAAATGGTAACAACTTAATCATTATGTTATAAGCCATTTCAAATTCACAATTAACTAACACTTTTGTTGGCAAATAAATTCTTGTAAATGCAATATTGTTATAAGTTATTACATTATAACCAAATGTCGTATTTTCATAATCTGAAGTTGCAAAGAATAAATTGTTACTATCATCAGCTTTTCTAATAGTAAATGAATCAAATTTGTCAACATCTAATAGTTGTACATAATTATCAATGGTACCTTGAATCCTTAATACTTCAAGGCCTTGAATGCCATCAGGAGAAATTTGGAATGTAATACTTCTTATTCTTCCATCTGCAAATGAATCACAGTTAGATTTCATTAATTCAATATCACCACCATTATTCTTCAAGTAAGCATTATACTTCTTCTTTGTTTCATACTCATAAACATAAGCGATTGAATATTTTGAAGTATTTTGTTCTACAGGAGTCTGTAAAACAGTTATTCTATCCAAATCGTAATCCAAAAGAATAGATTGTTCATTGCCTTCTTCTATTGCCAAACTTAATTCAAGATTCTTTATGTTATAACCAGCAGTTACAACATTTGTCATTTGGTTAACTTCTTGTAATTTATACAAAGGTTCTCCTGTCATTAAATCAAGACTTGTTAAATCTATTCCACTTAGGATATTCCTTGAATAACTCTTGCTTGTCGTTGTTATTTTTACTTGTTTGCTATCTCCATAGTAGATTTCTTCTTGAGTATAAGTTACCCCATTGATTACAGTTTCGTATATTAAGCTACTTACAATGTATGAACCTTTAGTAGCATCCCAAATAAGTGTATATTGGTTATCTCCACTATTCAAATATAACTTGTCACCATTATTGTTATTTGGATCAGAATCAAATTCTGGTGTCCATCTTCCAGATAATAAATACTTTGAATTAGAATCGTTATTAAAGTAAATTAATGTACTTGATTCTCCATTATTAACAAAATAAACAATTCTATTTCCATTAACAGACTTAACATCTTGGAATTTTTGTGGATATCCTTCTATTCCAAAGTTTGTCTTAATAATATTCCCTTCATTATCAACAGGTAGATAATAAGTTTCTGTTTGCCCGGATGCTTGTTCATTATCATTTCCATCTTTGATATACTTATAATCACTTTGCATAGCCGAAAGTTCAATCATATCAAAACCAATATATCCAGTATCATCATAATTAATAATGTACAATCTATAATTTTCATAATAATCTGAATACTCACTATTATGAATTTTATGTTTAACAACGAATGCATCACTCAAATTTAAAACGGAAACAGGAATTGAATGAACTAAACCACCATCATCTTCTGTTACAAAACTATCTTGGTTCACCACGAATGTTTTATAAGTCTCTGCATATCCCATTTTTGAACCAGAAGAAATAGTTCCAGTATATGCAGTTCTATCTCCTCTAGAATCAGATACATAAACTCTACCGCCTTCAACAGGAATATTCTCAACTGAGAATTCAACTTTGAGTTCTTGTCTATCAGTCCAATTGAGATTATTTAATGTAATTTGATATCTATCAACTTCATTATAAACTAGTATCTCATACCCTCTGCTACCTCTATCTGTAAATTCATATTGTCTTTCTTTTACAATATCTATTATATAATCAGATAACAAAGAGTTATAATCTTCTGTTGTGCTGATTTCTCTAATATCACCAATAGAAAGTAAATTGTTTTCATATCTCTCAAAATCTTGATTTTCTTCCAAACAAGTTGGCAAGAATAATCTATTTCTTGAAGAACATTGCTCTTTGGTTAAAGGATAACTATACACTTTATATTTAACATTTCCAAGATAATAATTCTTATGTGTAGAACCTATCAATTGTGTAGCAAATACTTGGTCAGTATAAGAATAAATATTATCTTCATCTTGATTCATTGTTGAAATTATCACAACAGCCATATTCTTTCCATCAACTTCGCTGAATGGATATTGATAAACTCTTAGATAATCATCAAATGAATTATTACTACTTGAAGAACCATAAATTATACTATCATTATCCCAATCAATAGAATATGTCATGTCTGCATTCTTTATCTCTGGCATTGCTTCATTATGTTTATCTAATGTGAATTTTGAATTATATGAATCAAACTTCATGTTGCTAGCTTCATTGTTTGTTGATGATAAAGATATTATATAATCTGTTTTTGGATTATTAAGTCGTGGATAGAAATCACTATTTGAATTAAATGTAAACATATTCATTATTCCACTAGATAATTGATTTTTATTTTTATCAAGTATTGAATATTTTAAGTCTAACTTAATTTCTCCATTATTGTTTACTAATTCGAATGCATCATATCTTCTTGAAACACCCATAATTCCATCATCACTCTTTATCCTTGTGTATGCATCTAACCCAGACAATGTCACTTGATTATCTTTTACTTGATACTTACTAGTTATTAAAGATATTTCTTTAAGTCCTTCATCTCCTACATCAGTTACTTTAAAGTCTTCACCTCTATAACTATAAGGATATATGCCTATTGATTGACGATAACCACCTTGACCATCTAATACACTTGATAAAGCAGAAACGTCATCACCAATTCCATTTATTCTTTCTTCCATCTCTTTGTATTTACGGAAGCCATCTACTATTTTTGATGAGGATGGAACATTTGCTTTGTATGCAGTAACTTGATTAAATTCAACATTTTCAACCAAATTATAATCACCTTCTTTGCTCATCATTCCACTTATTGTAATCTTATAAACATATTCACTAATATAATATTTGCTTGTTTCTTCATCAAAATCAACAAGTGATAGAACAAGGAATACAGTTTTGTTATAATTGTATAATACAAACTTCTCTCCATTGATATATGCAACCGAATTGGATCCATAATCAGTACCTATTTCTAAATCATATTCGTATTTATCAATTTTAATAATATTTGTTGCAATAAAGTATTTTTCCGAACGAGCATCTTCCGGTGAATTTGGATTATTCTCATCACCATTATAAACATAATCTGAAACAGATTTTTCTATAGCAGTAACATCAAGCAATACTGCTTCTTGCTTAGAAGGATTTGCACCTGGTTTCTTGCCAACTTCTGAACTAGCCTTGTAGTTTGGATTTGCAAATGCAAGCGATCTAACATAAATTTCCATACCTTGTCCAACAATTGTTTGTTGATCTTTTACAGAACTTGAGAAATTACCAATAACATCACTAGCATATGCTTCTCTTGCATAAATATCACCATTCAATCCAGCCTCAACAAATGTTCTTTGTTGGTAAGACTTATAATATTTGTTACCAAGAATAACTTTATTAAATGAATATTTTGCATTTTCTCCGCTTACAGACTCATCATTAAGTGTTGGTCCATAACCAATCAATCCGCCGACATAAAGAATCATATTATCAACACCAGCATCGGCAGCTATTAATGTTGAATCTATTTCATTTGATCCAGAATTAAGAATCTTATCCTCAAAATTAAATGAGAACAAATTATCATTTTCCATTGATAAGATTGCATTATTATCTAATTTACCAATCAAACCACCAACATAAAGTTCTCTATTGCCTGTTCTTACTTTGCCTTTTGCAAGAATTCCGGCAGAAATTTTGCTACTTATTCCGCCAACAGTGAATAATTCTTTACCGGCATTCAATTGCAAGTAATTAATATCTACCTTCAAATTGTTAGCCCAACCAATAATTCCACCAATCTTATCATTTGAAGAATTAGTAACAATTCTAAAGCTTGAATTTTGCATTACTTTATTTGCTGCATCATGCTTAAATTCTCCTTTAATTTCTCCAATCATTCCACCAACAGAATTATTGTTTGTTCCTTCATTCTTTAACAATATGTCTGCTCTTACTAAAGAATTAATAACTTCAACATCGCCATTCGCTTTTGCAACGAATCCACCAACATTTGGTGCTGAAACACTTAGTTTTTCTTTACCATTTATAGAAGTATCGGAATCACTTGCATAGAATTGTAATTCTGAATTCTTTATTGTTACCTTTCCATAAGATGTAGCGACAAAACCACCGATGTTAAAATCTGAGACAAAATCTGTAACGACAATTTCATTGCCATCTGATGGATATTCAAGATTAATACCATCAATCTCCAAATTATTTGCATAAGCAACAAAGCCATATTGTTTTGTTAATGTTGAATCAACTACTTTTGTTTCAATTTTTATCTTGTGATTCTTTGAACCTGTAATTCTTGCATTCAAAGGATAATCTTGTGTACCAAGTGAATATGCTTTTTGTAAATATAAATCACTAGATAATTTGAAGTTAATAGTAATTATTGCATCTTGATAATCTGTGTTTTCACTATGTCTTAATACTTCTTGTATTTGTTTGAGATTTTTACTATCTTGGCCATCAAAGTTTGAATCACCTTCAAAGTAATCATGTACAAATTGTTCTAATTTTGCATTTGATTGTTGTTCATCTGATGAATAATATACTTCATTTGGTAAATTGTTTACAATTGTCTTCATTGCATTATAATCATCAGAAGATGTTACTGTGATTGTATTTGTTTCTGCATCGAAGTGATCAGAATCTAACATTGTATGGATATCACTCATAGAAACTGAACTTGTGTTACCAGTTACATATTTCTCACCATCATTTTTCCAATCATCCCAATTACCGATTATATCAGAACTTCCATAATTTGAATTGTTAAGTCTTTCTTTTATAATTGGAGCGATTGCATATAATGGTATGTAATCACTTTCATAAACACCATCACCATCTTTTAATTTGTAATAATCATTAAATGAATCTCCGCTTACATTAACCTTTTCAATTACGTTATATGAACTATAAACGATTTGATTATTATTACTATCTACTATTGTTCTTGTTCCATTTTTATTATAACCAATTTCGTCAAAGTATATATCATGAGCATATAATAACTTCCTTCCACTATCTTCCGATGGTGAATAAATATATGTCTCTTTGGCAGTAGTATCTGTAAACTTCTTTAACCCACACCACAAACCATTCATATCTTCAAGAAGATAATCCATTAATCCTCTATTGGTAAATGCTGGTCTTCCAACAACGATTTCTCTTGCATCATTAGACTTACTCATAATCAATGTAGTCATTCCATCATTAGTTCGTAGTGAGAACATATCATCTAGCCAACTTGCGATTTTAGAAACAGCCGGAATAAACATTAATCCAAAATCCTCATTAATCTTATAAAATTCTTCGTAATAAGAAATTCTTCCAGAGTATTTAGAACTTGAATTAGGACCTGGATCTGAGAACATTTCATAACCATTTCCAATAAAGTATGAAACATCAAAATTAATTACTGTTGTATTGAAAATTACAAGCATATTAGCAATTGATGCTCCACACAAACCACCAAAAAGAGCAATCTTAGCTATAATACCAGCAGAGCCAGCCCAACCAACTGGTGGAAATGCAACAAAAACAGCTAAAGCAGCCATGTTCCACAAAGTAAGTCCACCAAAGAAATACGCAGTAGTAATCATTGATGTGGCACAAGTTACCATCCAACCTAATTTACCCTCATCAACATCATAATATGCAAAGATGTTCCTTGATTTCATTCCACCTTGAATTGTTTCACAATAGTTAACAACTTGATTTATTGAATCATAATAATTAGCTATTCCACTTGCATAAGCAACTTGATCCATATTCATGAAGAATAGTTTGCTATATGAATTGAAGACTTGGCCATAATTCATATAAACATTTGCAGAATAATCAAGAGATGCTTTTCCCCCATTAGAAACTTGTGTTGGCTCACCATTATACCAATCAATTGGTTCGGCTTTAAAATATTTGTACATGGCTTGTGCAGCAATCGCTTTGGCATCACAATAACAATTTTCTATGTTACCACCATATCCACTAATACCTGCAGCATAACATTCATCAATAAAGTAGTGGTTTCCAGCAAAAATTCTTGAGTTCAAAACATAACACTTGTCAATTTTTGCATTACCTGGTTCTATACCAAGCTTTGGAGCAGAATTAGAGAAGTAACCTACTACACCAACAATTCCGCCGACAACAAGTTTATTTCCTCTCTCTTCTTCATTTGAAACATATACTATATCAATATCTTCTTGATTTTCTTGTTTGTTTATGATATCTTTGCCAGCAAATATTTGCAAACTTCTGTCTATATATGAATCAGTAACTATTCCAGACTTGTACATACCAACAATTCCACCAACAATAAATGTTGTTTCACAAGCACTCATTGAGAGCTCTCTGTCAATAAGTGTAAGAACAAAGTTATTTGTAAGTGATGTCTTTTCAATCTTTGCACCATCAACCAATCCTACAAGTCCACCTACAATATAGTAAGCGAAATTATCTGGTCCTGGATCTATGTATAGTGAATAAGCATTGGCTCCATCTGTAGCGACTTTGCAATTTTTAATTTCAACTCCAGTTTGAGCTCTACCCACAATGCTTCCAAAATACAAACAACAAGTCTGTCCATAATCTCCCTCATATAACCTTTCTTTATTATTTGATGTTGTTACATATATATCATTTATTATTGTTGTTGGAGTAGTTGCATCTCCCACTGTATCATTAGCAAGAATACCAAAATAATAGTTATTTATACCATCTTCTGTTACACCTATTAAATTTTTTGCAGTTATATTGTTTAATGAAATTTTATTTATTTTTGAATCAGTAACAACATTAAATATTCCACCACCATAAGTCTTTAAGTTTCTTATTTCATAAATTTTACCATTGGCTGTAAATGATGTTAAGTTAATTTGATTAATACTAAAACTATCCCAAACTATATCCCTAGAAATTCTATCAGCATTACTGTCATATGTTAGAGCAAAATAGATGCAATCTGTATTCCCTAAATCTTCAAGTTGCTGTAATTTTCCAAGATTTGGTACTTGATATGGAGTCTCTTTTGAAGCACCATTACCAGTACTATGGTTCATGTATTCAATATTAGCATAAATTCCATCAACAAATGAAGGATAACCATACGCATATTCAATATTATAATTTAGATTTTTAATAGCAAAGCTAGGATTTTCTGCACCTTGCTTATAAGATAAAGAAACATCTTTTGTATACTTTTTGAAAGATGAACTTACTGGCAACTCAACAGCAAATAAATCATAAAAACAATTTTTATTACTTAATAAACAATTTGTAGATATAATTTCTAGTTGTTCTAAATAAATCTCACTATGAATAATTTTTGCGATTGAATAACTGTTAAATATATTTCCTGATGAGAATACATTGACTTTCTGTGTCTTTGTCTCTCCATTTAACTTCTTACAATCAATTGCACCCGAAGCATAGCAAGTGTCAATTAATCCAACTGTGTTAACTGCATTATTATCTTGATAATTATTAAATACAAATGCAACAACAGCCAAATCATCTTTGTACTCAGAAGTTAAATCCATACTAGTATAACATGCTTTAATAAGTCCTCTATTTTCGTTAACAAATCCTGCAATTCTATTGTTCCCAACTTTTATGGAACCTGTAATATTGTTTGCTGGATTGTTAGCAGCACCACGAACATTGCAAGAATAAATTACACCACTATTTTTGTCTGCAAATCCAGAAATTACGGCTTTCTTTCCATTCTTCTCTATATCACTATCCTCAGAAATATCAAGATTTGCCATAATAACAAGTCCAGCAACATAGCTATCAGCATCAATTTCTGCTATTGGAGAGATTTGACTTAAATTTTCATCTAAATCTTCTAACTTGAAAGTTGCGCCATCAGAAACTATTGCAGTATTTTCAAGTTTATCAATTCCTTTAGTTATTTCAACTCCAGAACTTAAGAAAATATAATTAAGTCTTTCACTATCCCCTTTACCTTTAATTTCGGCATTAGGATTAAGTTTTGTTCCATCTTCCCACCAGTCACTATCACTTTCAATTAATGCTGAAATTTTTGAATTTGATAATAAATTTCCAAGTAAGATATTTTCTGAAATTAACTCATCAAACCCTTCTGGCTTTTGCATTAGTCTTTCATTATTCTCTGTAACAAGAGTGTATACATGAGAATATTTGTTACCGATTGAAGTATCGAGATTAACACTATTATCTAAATTACCAACTAATGCATTAACCTTATAATTATCTCCATCATTTGGTGTAGATAATGAGTTGTTACCAACTATATACCTATCAAATTTGTTGTAAAGTGTTGAAATTGAATAATTATTTATTATTTTTAATGTAGTTGAATTAGCTACATTACCAATAAGTCCACCAAATGTGAACTTTTCTAGTGAAACTTTACTACTAGTATTTAAATTAATTTCTGCAGATCTACTTGTGTCTGATGCATATGGATATGTATTGCCCGCACTTAAACAATTGTCTATTCCAATGTTCCCAGTTGTTAATGCAAATAAACCACCAATTATAAGGTTAACATTTTCACCATAATAATATTTCTTTGAACCACCTTCTATATCATTTCCATATACAACAAACCTTATATCACCAGTTGAAACAAACTCACTGAATGAACCTTGTGCTTTTCCAGCAATTCCACCAAGATTAACTTGCTGTACTGAAGCATTTTTAACATTTGATTTATATGTTATATTTCCGTGATATGAAGCATTTGATGCATCTGTACAATTGATTACACCAAACAAACCACCAATATTAAGATCTGTACCTTGTGTCCTTGTTGTCAAATCAATAGTCGCATAAGAGAAGTTATCTAAATAATCCCCTTCAATTCTACTATTTAATCCACCAAAATCTCCAACAAAAGACCCAATGGCTACAGTACTTGAATTATTACCGCTATAAACATTGCTAATTACTATTGCAGGTCTCATAGGCTTAGAAACTGTAGCTGAACTAGAATCTACCAAATCATAAACATGACAATTCCTTATTGTTGAGCCCGAAGCTTTACCAGCTAGTATACCAAGATTAATTGAATCAACTGCATTCAAACTAATATTAGCACAAACAAATACATCTTCAAAATTAACATTACCTGCTTGAGCGACAATTCCACCGATATCTGAATCTTGAATTATTCCATTGTATTCACCAATAATTTCTGATTGAAGGGCTTTGTCTTTGCCACCTGCACTGCTATTAAATGTAATATTTTGTGCATTACCAAGCAAATATCCTATTTGAGATTTTTTTATTGAAGCGCTTTCAGAACCATTAATCTCTATCTTACCTTGTATGCCATCAACACTTATATTAGTTTCACTGTCTCCAATAATTGATCCGCCTAACAAACCAACCCTTATATCTTTAAGTTCTGCTTGACTGCTATTAATAGTTACTCTACAACTATCATTTAATTTAATGCCAGAAATAGAACCTTTTATTGCTGAACCACTTGAATTCATATTGGCACTTGCAAATAATAAACCTGCAGACAATCCATTATCTCCAGTGGTATTAATTGTCATTGAACAATTTTCAAATTCAATATTGTTAAATTTGCAAGCAGATTTTACTTCTCCAACAACAACCGACAATTCGCTTGCAGAAGTTGTTGTTGCTATATTAATATTGTTAAATTTTAAATTACTAAATGTTGTTCTATCTGCCTCTTCTACTAAAATCGAACTTAAATTAGCAGAACCTATTCCATCAAATTTAACTGTAAAGTTACTAAATGTTGCTTCTTGTGCACTTTGGAATAATGGTCTTGTAGGAACATTTGTAAATTTAAAGCCATATTCATATCTTGAATCAGCAACTTTTATTGTTCCCTTAAAGTTTTTAATCCAAATTAATGGTTTGTAAATTACAATCCATTTTGAAACAATTCTTTCACCTTCCGTTTCTACTTGTGTATGACCTTTATACTCATCATCAGGTGCAATGATGTAGATATTGCCAACTTTGGAATTACGCAATAATTCCAAATCATCCATATGTCTAATACGAACTACTTTTGTTGTATAACCAAGTATAAGATGTGGGAATAACTCATTTTCATCTCTTTCCCATGATTCTGGATCCCATTCATTTCCAAAGAAGAACCCATCAAATAGTACTCCATCATCACCACTGCCAGATATCATTGACAAACTTGTTATACTTTGCAAGATTGAATCTTGATTTTGGTAATTTGCAAGCATTTGCTCTTCACTACCAAAACTAATTGAATCTTTTTCTAGTCTAGTTGCTTTTGTTGGTGATTCATCTATGACATTAGCTCCAAAAGCATAAACATCTCTTGTATCAGTTAATAACCAATCGCCCCAGTAGTTTACAGCATTAACTTTTTCAATAGACATGCTATCCCCAGCAGATTGAGCATAAACACCACCAGTTACAACACCTCTAACATCACCCATTGCATAAACTTCTTCTAATGCAAATTTAGTTAGTTTATCAGCATTCAATGCGTTTGATACTGGCATTTGATGAATAGCAAATGCACCACCAGCAAATCTTGCGTTTTCATTAATTACATTAATCTTTGAATAAGATCTTGAAATTTTTCCGCTACTTTGAAGTCCAACAAGTCCACCAATACCAATTGGTTGATAATCTGCATTTTCAAATAATTGCAAATTACCTCTCATATTATTATCAATAATAGATTGTCTTGCTTCTGGACCATCTTTGTAGTAGTTATCAATATAATCTTCAATACTATCATCTTCTAAATCATCATTACCAATTTGCCATTTGTATTCATGTTCTGCACGAACTTGTCTTAGATATCCTCTATTTAATCCAACAACACCACCTGCAAATCCGTTATATGAATACAATCCTTGAGTTGATAAATCTTCGACATAAGATAATTCATAAAGAGCATCTTGAACGATTGTCAATGATCCAACATAGCCAATTACACCACCAACAGTACCACCTGAAATTTGGTTTACACCAAGTGTTTTTAACATTACTGCATCGCCATCAGTTACATTTGCTGAATCAGCAAATTCATCTTTATCTATATCAGATGCAATATATCTATCAATAACACCAATAATACCACCAGCGTATGAAACATTTACATCTAATGATTCTCTAGATCTATTATCCTTACTATATTTATTATATGATAAATAATCAGTATCATTACTTAATCCTAAATCAACAGGATACATAACAGCACTAACACTGATATCCTTTGCTGTAATATTGTATACATAAGAGTCACCAACAACTCTACCAATTGCACCACCAACTATATTCTTTCCTCTAACAACAACACTGTTTGAATTTGAATTAACAGAAGATAAGTTGATATTTACAACTGTTGAATCCTTTACTGTACCAGCAACCGTACCAACGTAAGAAATGTTCTTTGCTTCAACACCGAACACGTCTCCTTCACTGTTTGTAGTACCAAGAATTAAATTCAAATTCATAACAATAGCATTGTTTTCTACACTACCAAACAAACCAAAGTTGGATGATGTGTTTGTTTTATCTGTATCTGACAAAGCTAATCCACTAATTGTGAATCCATTTCCATCAAATTTCCCAAGTGAAATACCATCTTTTTGATGTTCACCTGTTAATGTCATTTTTGATGTAGCTAATCTGTATGTATCTTGACTTGCATCGTCAACTAATTCATTCAAATCAATATTGTGAATAAGTCTATAATTACCATAAATATACCCTTGTGATGCATCAACAAATTTTGCCGCACTACTATTATCTGTACCAGAGAATACTTTGTTGAATTCTTGTGCAGTTCTAATAAGAATAGGATTATATTTTGAACCATACTTATATTGATCAACATAAGCATAAAGTGGAACATCACTATCTTCACTTGCAACACGCAAAGAAACTGCTTTTGTGTTCGCACTTACAAGTTCTGGTCCACTGCTTGACATGTACCAAATTCCATCTATTGAATCTAATTCCAAACTGCGTGAAAAACTAAATCCATACATTTGACCTTTATCGATAATAGATGACAATACTTGTGCAGATTTGCCATAAGCAGATTCAATTGAAATTGCTGCGTCATCTATTGCAATTTGATCATAATAATATGAATTATTTACTTCACCATTATTTAAATAATTTCCTCTGTCATCAACACCAACAAAATTCATTTGTGTTGTTGTTGCTCCAATAATTCTTGACAAAGAAAGTGAAGTATCAATTACACCACTTGATGTATTTGAATAAACAAAACCAGCACTATTTCTACCTGGGTTATTTCCAAGGTTTGTTAATGTGATATTTGAATAGCTGTTGTTTATTTCTCCACTATTAAGATAAACAAAACCAGCACTAATTCCAGATGTTTCAATGCCAAATTTTATTGCATGAATATCCGTTACGTTATTTTTTACACCTTTTGAATAACTCATGCTTACATAGCCAGAGTTTTCTATTGCAAAACCAGCTGTTGTTGTTGTGTAATCAGTATTTGAATTGTTTATAATTCTTAAATTTGAAGCATAACTGCTTACAATGTGTCCACTATTTGAATTAACAAAACCAGATACCTCACCAAATGATGAGATAACAAATGGAGCAAGTTCTTGTGTCTTCTTTGTCGCAACAAAATTGTTAACACTATAAATATCTATCTTTTCTCCACCAACAGAGCTGTTTGTAATAACACCTGTGTTATTGATTACAAAACCTGCTGTTTTTGCTTCACTAATACCAAGAGTTGATGATGCTACAATATTAATTCCAGAAACTGCAGGAACTATATTGTTGCTAAGATATCTATTACTAATTACTTGACAGTTAGTGATTATACCTTGGTTTTCAATTGCAAGTGTGGCAACCTTAATTGAATCATATCCTTTATCACTTATATCAATTGTTCCAATATGATATATATTCAATATCAAATTCTTGAGTGTTGTTTCTGAAGAAACCGTTTTGAACAATGCATATTCTGCACTTGTTTCGCCGTCAGCCAAATCAGCATAATTTACAAGAACAATTTGGAAACCATTTCCATCCAAACTTCTAATCTTTGAAGTATCTTCTATTACTTCATAAGCATACAAGATGATATCTCTTGTTAAAATATAATCTTCTTCGCTCTCACCATTTGCTGCAGCAATAAACTCTTCTGCATTAGAAATACTCTTTGGTGCATCATCACTTGTTGGGTCTGCAATCTTGATTGTAAAGAAGTAATTAAATGCATAAGTAGTTCCATCTGGCATACCTACTTTTATTGTAAGGAGCATTTCTTGAGTACCATTATTAAGTCCCTTGAAAGCAATCTTTCCAGTTGATTGTTCTGTTGTTGTTCCATCTCCGTTATCAACAACAGTTGTTTGTGGCATAATATCATCTATTATTCTTGTTCTATCTGTCTTGTCTATTGTAGAAACATAACTATCGCCTATTTTTTTAACAACAGGTGTGTATGTTGAACCATTTACAAAATACAAGTTTTCAATCCATGTAGAAGCATGAATTCCTTTGTTTATTGTATAAGAACCTATATCATTTCCATCATCAGTTCCAAATGAATAATATTTGTTAGTAAGGAAATTATTATAAGCTTGTTTTCCTGCCTCACTTCCTTCTACATACTTTCCACCAATCACAAAATCTAATTCATGACTAAAGTATCTATCACCAACAGCAACATCTCCACTATCTTCGGAAACAACATGAGTGGTTTCCATATCAAGTTCAAATGGAACTATGTAAACAGTTAATGTATTTTCCTCAGTTTGTTTAATTCCATTTACATATTTTGATGTTTCAACTTTAACAACAAAATTATTAACAAATTCTCCATAAATATCAATAACAAGTGTTTGTCTGTAATATTTTGTTGCATAAACTTCTTGATCTTCAAGCAAATAGATTGAAACTCCACTAGCAACCACACCTGTTCTCTTGTTATATACACCTTTGTCGCTAATTACTTGAGTTTGATCATAAACAACATCGGCATAAAGTGTTGAACCAAGAAGAGCAAACACTGTTGTTTCACCATTTATTGATATTCCAACTTTTTCTTGTGGAACAATAACAAGTGAATATTCTTGAGTATACTTGAGTTCATCACCATTATAAACATTAACTACAACAGTGAATACTGTGTCAACAGTTACTGTGCTTGGCACAACAACTCTGGCATAATATCTACCAACTTCTTGACCTTCACCAAATTGATTTTCAAAATCTTTTGCATAGATTTTTACACCATTTTCGATAAATTCAAAGTTTGTAGCTAAATCAATTGAATATCTATTGCCATTCTTTTGTTGGCTTGTAAATCTCAAACTGTTACCAAGAATTGGTTCAGCTGTGATAGTAATATGTGTATATGTAGCATATTCTGGATAAATCATTACATCCAAAATTCCACTTGTTCCTGGAGAAAGTACATTGTTTGGATAATAATTTGCTGCAACTTCTTGACTTGTTGCATCATTAGCTATTGTTGCGTAGTTGTTGATGTCTACTCTCAAAATATCTTGATCCAAAATAGCAACTTTTACTCTAACAGAAATAGTTCCATCATTTGACCTAAATAAGATTGTATATCCTTCTTTGTCAAAATTCTTTATTGTTTTATTGATTGATACAACTATTTTGTATGTAGCTGTTGTAGTTCCGTTTGCAGGATTATGAACTATGCTCTTTGCACCATTCATATTTCCGATAACTTTGCTTGGTTCGTACAACTCACTTTCTGGGTTAACTGTTGTTTCTTGTTCCAAATAAATCAAATTAGAAACAACCATATCATTGCTGTCTAGAACAACATAATTGTATTCTGATGCAATAACATCTCTATACTTTGTATCTGTAACTGAAGTTAAAGTGAATGAAGCTTCATCACTAGGAGAAACAACTAACGAACTAATTGAAGTTGTTAGGCTAACATGTCCATATGTTTTGTTTAATGTAAGATTGATTTTTGAATTATCTTTTATTATTTTGTTAACCAAAGCATCTTGAGCATCAAGTTTTAGGTAAACATCAAGTTTTAGTTGTTCACCATCAAATGAACTCAAAACTGTATGATTACCAAGATAATCACCAACAATATATGGTGAATCTTGTCCATCTTTTTCAAATACAACTTTGTAATCTGGAAGTTCCAAAGTTAACTCTCTGTTTGTTGCAACAAGAGTATCTTGAATTGAAGTTTGAATAATTTCATTTGAATGAGTTCTAATTCCAAGTGCACTAGTTGTATTAAGTTCTTGACCTTGATATGTAATTGCAAAATTTGCAGTATACAAAACAATTACAAGTCTTACAGTTCTTGCAGGAATTGATCTATCATATTTTGAACTAATATTAATCTCACAAGTTCCTTCTGCTTTTACAAAAATGTTATTTGCATTTATTGTCAACAAATTAGAATATTGTCTTGCACTATCTTGTGGGAAACTAATCATAATTCCATTAGTTTTTGTTGTATTGAACAACTCCATGATACTAATGGTATTTAATTGATTTAATACAGATTTTTCTGAAGTTGTAATTGTTTCTTTAACTTTGTAAAGATAAACTACTGCAACATCATTTTCTTCTTCTAATGTTAATCTTGAGTTTTGTATCTTCAAATCTGCAAGTTCTTCACTTGTTAATGCTTGAACTGCAGAAACTTCTGTTAAGTATGGGAAACCATAATTCTTGTTGGTTGATTTATTCCAAGTGTTTCTTGAATTGAATGTTATATCTGAATAAATTGTTCCAACTGGGTCTGTTGTTGTTCCATGAAGAACTGTGTTTGTTATTTTTGTCATATAGTAGCTAAATGTTAAAACTGTAGTTTCTTCACCTGGCTCACCTTCTACAGATTTTGACAAAACATAACTATCTTTGATTATTTTTGTTAATTTGTCTTCAGTAACTTCTTCATCTAATACGGCATAGAAATCTGTTCCGCCTTTTCTTTCTGCAAAACATTTTTCTACAAGTGCTTCTTCTGATGAAATCTTACCTACCAAGCCACCAGCTGTTTCTGGTAATAATTGTGTATCTGAATAATCGCAAATATAACTCTTTATTATTGAAGAATGTCCAACAATTTCTCCAGCAAGTCCACCAACAATGTCACCAGATATTGTCATTGCTTGCTCACTGCCATCTAATTTATAAAGAAGAACAGAGCTGCTTGAAATGTTTCCATTATTGATTGCAACAAGTCCACCAGCAATAGCACTAGCTTCAACTTTACCACTAAAACTACAGTTATCAATTGTGCCATTATTAACTCCAACAAGTCCACCGGCATTACCTTCTTGATTGCTAACACTTGAAGCAATATATGTGCTGTTGTTTGTTGTATATGAATCAACAATAACATTCTTGATGGTTCCATTATTAACTTGTGCAACCATACCGGCACCATTAACAGAACCATAAATGTATAGGTCTTCAACAACTGCATCAAGTCCCAATGTGTCAAATAATGAATTGCCTTCCAAAGTGATACTGCTTATGTTGTTTGAACTAAGTGTTTTTCCATAAAGTCCACCACTAAATGTTCCTGTAAACAATGAACCATCGCTTAATGTATCATTTGTCATCAAAACATAATGGAGTGAATTATTATTGTTATATTTTGTTGCAATTTCACTTAAACTATTAATCCTAATAGCAGTTTCTCTTGAAGTTCCATCACTAACAGTAATTTCAATTGAATCAAGTTTTTCTTCATAGCCTTGCTTAAAGAACTCGTGACCATTGTCATCTAGGAATAGACAATCTTTTGGAATAACCAAAATTCTACCATGACCACCAACTTGTCCATTTGAACGAACTAATCCGTCTTCGCTAATTGTAATAATTGAATCAGAAACACCATTGTCTGGAACAAATCTATAAACAACTTCTCTATTCAATGCATTCAAAGGAGAAATTGTGTTCAAAATTCTAAATGATGTTAATGAGATATCTTGTGTTAAATCTCTTGTTTGTAAATAAATCAAATTGTCAACAGGCTTGTTTGTAATTGTAACTTTATCAACAAGAACTGGTGCTTTCATAGAAACTCTAATGTTTGAAGGCAATCTGTTCTTTTCCAAGTTAAGATCTTTTACAACAAAGCTCAAAACAGCAGAATCGAATTCGTCATCACCCAAACTAGCTTCTCCATTATCATTTCTTGTTAAAGCATTAATTTCAAATTGATTGTTGCCAAGCTCTTTAACTGTAAAGTTGATTACTGCTTGATTCAAAGAATATGTATAAAGCCCTTCTTCTGTTTCAGACTTTATTACACCTTCGAGTAATATTTTGTTATATGTAGGAGCAACACCACCTTCGTTGAGTGTTACAACAACTGTTTTTCTTGTTACATCCCTGTTTGAGTCACCAATTTCATCATAAGCATAAAGTTCAATATTTCTTTCGCCAGTAATTACTTCTTTTGCTTTGATTGAAAGGATAGGATTATATACTTCAACAACAAAGTATTTTACAACTTCGCAATCAACATACAAATATTCTTTACCGTTTGCACTAAGTTCAAGCTTTTTGCCTCTAAAGGTTGACTTGATTAAAACTTTACCAACAGCAACTGGATTGATAATTTTTGATGATCTTAAATATGTTGCACTAACAATTCTTGATATTGTTCCATATTCATAATCATTTTCTGTTGGGTTTGTCCCAAATCTTACATATGAACTATCTTCACTATACAAATCATCAACGTCTGCATTGTATACCTTGTCAAAGAATTCAAATGTTGTAGTCAAAATGTCTGTGTTACCAACAAAAGAGAGTGGCAAGTTTTGACCATTCTTTAATGAAACATACTCAATGTTTCCATTTTCATCATATTTCAAATTACCAACAACTGATGTTGTGTTAAAGCCTGGGTCGATTTTTACTGAAACATTTTCAAGTTTTTCAATAACAACAACATTGGCCGTTATTTTTTGACCAGACTCAAAAGAAATAGACAATGTTCCCCTGCCTGCTTTGATTGCAGAAATTGGAATATCGTATATTGTTACATTGTCAACAACTTCGCTTTGTGTTGCCTCACCTGAAACTTCAAAAACATCTTCGCCATCATTACCTTTAACTGTGATTGTTGCCAAACCAAAGTCAATAGACAAAGGTGCAAGAGCAACTTTAACAACAGATGAAGAGAACTCTCCTGTTGTTTCCAAATAATATGTCCTTGAGTTTTGAATATCATCTTCATCACCCAATTGATTAACAAAACCAAGAGTTATGATACCTTCGTTAAAATTGAATGTTAATACTTTTTGAATCGTTTGTTTTTCTTCACTCAAAACTTGAACAGAAACATGTGCACCAACTTCAAATCCTGTGTTTGCAACAGAAAAATATAATGTTTCTCCACTTTCAAATAAAAGTTTTCCATTTGTAAAAGGAACTTCATTGCCTGCAGAATTTTTAACCATAAGGAATCCCGCATTAACTTCTGTTGTTGCAACATTCAATGACAATTGTCCACTAGTCGCAGTTGTTGGCATTGCTTCAAATGTTAAAGCAAGACCACTTGGTTTTCCTGCAGTTGCAACATAAGATGTAAATATGTTAAGTGGTGCTTGATAGTTTACATATGTACCTTCTGATGTGATTGAAATGTCTGTTATCTCGTCATATGTTGTGATTGTAATAACACCATTTTCTTTATCTCTTGTTGAAAACTTGCTATCTGGAAAATCTTTATAACTAAGTTCAAACCAAACTTGGTCTGTTCCAACTTTGTTATTTTCTGGATTCAAAACCAATTCAATAGTGTAAACATAGCATGAGTTTGCCAAATCTTTACGAGCTTGTATCCCATTGTTTTTGATACCAATATCACCAAACTTAAATTTTGGTGTTATGTCTAGCTCACTTTGAGTAAGAGCAAAAGGAACTCTAACTTGGAAAACAAGAGAATTTGTTAAAGGATTGTTTCTTGCAATATTTCTTGTTGTGTTTGCTTCAAGTTCTAGTCCTGCTTCATCACAAATAGAAACTTGTTGCATGTCAATTGCATTAACAACAACAACCCTTATTGTTGTTTTGATTGTGCTATCAAACGCAGAAACAACCTCAACACCAATTTCGCTTGGAACTGTGTTAAGGTTGGCATTCATAACTAACTTATTATTATCACGAATTGAGACACCTTCAATTGGAGAAGAAAGTGAGAAGTTGAGAGAAGTTTGATCTGTGCCATCTGGCAAGATTGTAAACATGGAAGAAGAAAGTCCAAGCACACCACCAGTAGCAGAATTGTATGCAATTGAATAAACATTGCTTCTTGGCTCAATTGATGCAACAGGTAATGTTGCTGTCACAGTGAACACTGCAGATTTTTTTGCACCAACAAGTGTTACTTCAACATCCTTACATTTTCTTTCAGCAACAACTGTAACTTGAGTTACGCCATCTCCCAAATATTTTGTCAAAACAGAAATGTCTTGAGAATCATATTGAGCATGCAACTCATAGTCAACAGCATTTGTAACTGTTGCCCTTAAGGTTGCCTTGTTGTCATCTACCCCCAAAACAATATCAAGATGGTTTGTGCTGAGAGCAATTGCCATATTGTCATTGTTTCCACCACAGGCAACAAGAAGTGCCCCAGCAAAACCAACAAAAATCATAACAATTGCAATCAAAAGACTTCTAAATTTTTTCATTGATTTCTTCTCCCTTTGTATTCTTCTCAATTCGAAAATTTTTATTATTATATAATAAACCTTTCTACAGGAATTATATAATACAAAAATAATGCATGTCAAATATTTTTAATAATAAAAATATATTTTTTAAATTTCAAAA
>DBWI01000006.1 GCA_002308915.1 Christensenella sp. UBA1242
TTCAGAACAACAGACGTTACAGGAACAATCAAACTTCCTGATGGTGTAGAAATGGTTATGCCAGGAGATAACATCACAATGGATATCACACTTATCACACCAATCGCTATTGAAGAAGGACTTCGTTTCGCTATCCGTGAAGGTGGCAGAACAGTTGGTTCAGGCGTAGTTTCAAAAATTCTTAAATAATTTAGATTAAACCCAATCTAAAGGCAATTAACCCATTGCCAGATGAATATTTGATAAAAGTAAAAAAAAAGACAGGAGAATAACCCACTCGTGTCTTTTTTTTACAACAAAAAATAATCCCCAATTGCTGTGTTAACTGTCAAGCCATTGCCTACAGTCACTTAGGTCACTAAGTTCGTGCGGTCAATGACTTGCCGAGCCTTGCTCTTGGGGTTATTTTTCGTTGTAATTGTTGTTGTTCTTTTTTATTGTAATATTTACTCTTCCCAATATCTATCTTTGGTATTAAGATGAAAATGATTGATGTCTATATTGTTCAATCTGCATTTTTCTGCAAAAACTTCAATTATTTTTTCATCTGTCAGTGCTGTTTTGTCTTCTTGATATATTTTTCTTAATTCTTTATAGCTATTCACTAAAGCTTCAGTTCTTAGCTGGTTGTATGAGCCAAATAGTTTTGGTTCTTCACCAAATCCAATATAGTCATCAAGTTTTGCAAGTAATGGATTTGTAACTTCGCAATTTTGGAACATATGAGGGTATTTTATTTTAAGATTGTGAATCATATCAACAATTTGGTTTGCATAATCATAATCGGTATAAAAAACCATTGAATCATTTCGTTCATTCAAAGAAAATTTAAATGTTAGTGGCAAGTTGTTATCAATTATATATTTAACTATTGCAGTTGATAAATCTACAATGTTATTCATATCAATTTCAAGATATAGTCTTACGGTTGGAAACTTGTCTGGTAAATTTTTTATTCTGTCAACGCTTAGGTATTTCGACCAAATTTGACAAAAATATTCGCCTTGAATTTTTATAGGTGCGTAGTGATTAAAGTCATCAAAAACAAATTCAAAAAATTCCAAATCTTTATAATAGGAGTTAATTTCTTTATTACTTGATGCAATATAGACTTTAAGCATGTTATACCAATAATCAGAATAGTGTATGTCGCTTGTTGGTAATTTTTTGAATACATTTTTGTACCAATAATCATAAACCATACTCAAAAATTCAATATACGAGTTTTTGTTTATGTGATGAGAAATTTGGTTATAACCAACAAGTTGCTGGTAATCCAATAATTTTGGGTCACCAGTTTTAACAGCTCTTTTCAAAAGAGCTAATATTTTTTTTGTATTTGGTTCAACCAATTTATGAGAATTAAAAAAATCTTGTTCTGACATATTTTCCTCTTGTTTTTATTGTATAAAATTACATATCATTTGTCAATGTGCAAAAATGCAAACTTTCACCATTGTAGAAACGATTTGTAGCAACAAAACAATAAAAAAATGTATCAATATGTTTTTTTGATATATTCCATAATTGCTTGTTGCATATCCATACCGTTTTCAAAAAATGCTGAAAAACCTGCATTTGAATTAGCTTCACAAAACAAATATTTGTCACCCGCAATCAAAAAGTCAACACTGCAAAAATGCAAGTCCAAATGTTTTGCGAATTTGTTTGTGGCTGTTTCAATTTCTGGTGGCAAATCAACAACCTTTTTTGATGTCGCACCAAGGGATACATTTGAGCGAAAGTCGTTAGTAGTACATATTCTTTTCACAGCACCTGCAATTTTGTCGCCAACAAAATATATTCTCAAATCTTGTCCTTTTGATTTTTCAATATATTCTTGATAGATATAATCAATTTCTTTTTGGATAAATATTTGTTCAAATTCCTCTTTACTATTTATCAAAAACACATTTGCGCCTTTTGAACCAAAGCGATTTTTTGCAATAAATGGCAAGCCAAGTTGTTCAGCAAGTTGCTCAAATGTCATTTTTCCATAAAGTGTTTTTGGCTGGGCAATGCCAAGTTGAGAAGCAACAAAATGTGATTCCAACTTATCGAGCGTTGTAAAAGTGCCTTGCCTTGAATTGATAAATTTTGCGCCTTTCTTTTCCAAAAAAGAGCATAGTGTTGTATTGTATCCACGGGCAAAAACCACATCAGGGAAAGATGTTATTTCTTTTGATTTATAAAAAAGTTTTTGCTCATAATTTTCAACTGCAAAACTGAAATATTCAAAATAATATATTTCACAATCAATGCCATTTCGTTGCGCTGCTTCAAACATTGTTTTTGAAACAACTGAATCTTCAAATTTTTTGTTATAAACAATCCAAAGTTTCATAATCATCACCCTCAGTATTATTATTTTATAATAAATTCTCACAAAAAACAATCATTTGACTGCACTGGGGGAATACTTAATTAAACATAAGAATAAAATAAAAATAGCCTCAAATATTGAGTGCTATTTTTATTTTTTTTATTATTCACCTTTGAATGGAAGAATTGCCATTACTCTAGCTCTTTTGATTGCAACAGCAAGTTCTCTTTGGTGTCTTGCACATGTGCCTGTTTGTCTTCTTGGAAGAATTTTACCATTTTCTGTGATATATCTTCTAAGTTTTGCACCATCTTTGTAATCAATTACATTGTTTTTGTCTGTACAAAATGCACAAACTTTTTTTCTTGATACTGGCTTTTTATATTTTTTTACTCTTTCTGGAGCTGCTTCTTCTTCAACTTTTACGTCTTCTTCAACAGCTTCAGCTTTCATTTCTAATTCTTCTGACATTATATCTTTCTCCTTTTAATTAAAATGGAAGAGTATCATCGTCAATTGGTTCAAGGTCAGCTACATCTTTTTTGTCTTCGTCAAGTTTGTCTTGACCTTCGCCACTATTTTTTGTTGTTAAGAATTCAACATTGTCTGCAACGATTTCTGTTACATAACGTTTTGTTCCATCTTGAGCGTCATAGTTTCTTACTTGAATAGCTCCAGAAATGGCACATTTTGAACCTTTTTTAAGATATCTGTGGCAATTTTCTGCTTGACCACGCCATACGATAATATTCAAAAAATCTGTTTCTCTTTCGCCTTCGGCATTTGAAAAACTTCTAGGAACAGCAAGAGCAAATCTGCAAACTGATACTCCGCTATTTGTTGTTGCGAGTTCAGGGTCTCTTGTTAAGTTTCCAATTAAAAATACTTTGTTCATATATTTCTCCTATTTTCTAACAAAAATTTGTCTTACAATATGTTCTGTGATGTTCATGAGCTTTGTCATTTCATCAACAACAGCGGCATCAGCTTCAAAGTTAACTAATACATAGTAACCTTCGTTTTTGAAGTTGATTGGGTAAGCAAACTTTTTCATTCCAATTTTCTCAAGAGAAAGAATTTTTCCACCCTTATCTTCAATCATTGCATTGAATTTGTTGATAAGAGCTTCTTTTTGTTCATCATTTGCGTCTTGAGAAATGATGTATAAAAGTTCATACTTCATACAAATACCTCCTTTTGGTCTAACGGCTCTAAAAAAAAGAGCAAGGCAATATTCAATTGCTTGCTCATATCTTATCACATAGGCATTAAAAAATCAAGGAAAAAATTGAGTTATTCATCTATTTTTGTAGAATTATTTTTTTTGTTTAATCTTTTTTGTCTAAGTTCGTCAAAATGCTTTCTTAATTCAGTACGTCTATTAAAGTCTGCACGTGACAAAATGTAGAATGGATGCTTTGCTCCAGGTATAAATTGTTGGAAAGATTTGTCTTTTGTTGTTGAAACAACTTTATCGACATATTCTTTTGTTTGAAGTATGTTTTTGCCTTCGCAACTGCATACGTGGGTTAAAGCATCAACATAGTTTTGGTATGTTATTGGGGTTGTGTTCTTTTTGATTTTTTCAACAATACTTCTAAGGAAAGTATATTCAATAACAGATTTTTGGAATGTTGGAGAATCTAGTTGTTTTTTCATTTTTTCAATTTCTTCTGTAGATTTTCCAGACATTTGCATTCCATTCAAAACTGCATTTGCAAAACGTTTTCTTTCTTTGTCAACATCAATAACATTTAATTGTTTAATAAATTCCAAGTTTTTTGCATTGCAATTATATAACACTCCAGATGGTCTGTCGTCAGAGTATAGGTATAAACAACCATCTTCAATTCTTGGACATATATTTACATTTGATAAAAGTTTTACATCATTAAAAGATAATAGGCAATAGTTGAGTGTCATTGTTGCATTGTTATCCACAATACTGTCCCAGCAAGCATCTGCATGATAAAGTCCAGAAATGCCATATTTTTCATCAACCAATTCAACAACATTCAATCTGTGAGAACCATCATAAAGTCCAGAATCTTTTTTTGTTAAATTAACACTGCTTGAATAACATTTTAATCCAGGAGTGTTTAGTCTGTTGCAAATTTCTTTTAGTAGCGTTGCATAGCCAACGCATACAATTTTGTCAGAATTGGTTACGCCATAAATTGAACGTGACATAAGTGAATGCTCTGTGCTATTTTCACTTGTATAAACATTATTTGTTGTCATTTTGTAAGCATACATAAACTCTTCAAATGGTGACAAATTATGTCTTTTTATTTCTTTCACACAATCATCAACAAATTCGTTTGCTTTGTTGATTTCAAGAATGTTCCAAAGAGCATTGTCTTCTTTGATGAAAAGTGTTGTGGCATTTTCATCCAAGAATTCTTCAAATTTCTTTATATTGGCTATTTCTTGTGTAGAAAACATATCTTTTTTCGCATTAATATAAAATTCAGTACAACAAATTCTGTAACCAATTTGTTGTACATCTTCAATAACTTTCATAAAGTCATCATAGTTGTTGTAGTTGTCCAAATCTAATGTTATGTACAATCTAAATTGATTAGGCTTTGCTATTTGTCTAACATTGTTAAGACACCAACTCTTGACTAATATTTCGTTTTTGCTTGGATCAATAGTTTTCATGTCATCATTATATACCAGATACAACATAAAGTCAATATGCATATAAATTTATCAATTACTAATAATAAACAAAAAAAGGAGAATTATGAAGAAAAAGAAAACTTGGGTTATTTTGTCTGTTATTATAGGCTGTTTATTGGTGATTTTTGGAGTAGTATTTTTTGAATTTAAAGATGTAATCTTTAATCAACAAACATTTGCCGATGAAACATACATCAATGGAGTTAATGTGTCGGGAATGACAAAAGCACAAGCTCAAAATGTTGTAACTATCCAAATGTTGTCCAAAAGAAGTGATATAAAAATCACACTAAAAACAGATGACATGGTATATGTTTGGACAGGTGATGATTTTGAAATTGATAATGGAATAATGATGTATGTTGACAATGTTTTTAACTATTTTAACTCTGGTAATATTTTTGAAAAAAGGTCAAAATTAAAATCTAATGATGGTAAATATTTTAATATGTCATACTCTGAAAGTTTAACTGGTTTAGATGAAAAAATAAATAAATTGTGTGAACAATTAAATATAGAAGCAAAAGATGCAGAAGTTGTTTTTGATTCAAAATCTGTTACGCCATTGTCTTTCAAAAGTGGAACTATTGGTAGACAAGTTGACAAGCAACAACTAAAGTTGTTGATAGACACTAAACTGTTTGAAAGCAATAATATAGAGATTGAAGTTCCAATACAAAATATTTTGCCCAATGTTACAAAGATTGACCTAGAAAAGAGTGTTAAAAAGCGTAGTGAGTTTTCTACTAACTACGAAAAATCTTCACAAGATAGAAAGTTTAATGTTAGACATGCACTGGAAGCTTTTAATGGGCTAAAGATTGAACCAAATCAAGAGATATCATTTAATAATACCACTGGTCCACGGAATGCGGAAAATGGCTACAAAAAAGCCAATATTATTTTGAATGGTGTGTATGTTGAAGGATATGGTGGAGGTGTTTGCCAAGCTTCAACAACTCTTTATAATGCTTTGCTTTGTGCAGATATAGAAATTCTTGAAGTGAACAAGCATACTCTTCCTTCTTCATACATTTGGCTTGGTTTTGATGCAATGGTGAGTGAAGGTGTTAGCGACTTAAGATTTGTTAACAATACAAGTCAGCCACTTTATATAAAAACTAGTTGTGATGACAAAAATGCAAAAGTAGAAATATTTGGTGAAGCACTAAGGGATAACGAAAAACTTGTAAGACGAGTTGAGTTTATTGAAGCAATACCACATCCTGGAGATAGAATTATTCCAGATACCGAAGGTAAGTACTCAAACAAGGTTACTTACAAAGGTGAATATCTTAGATTAAAGTATCCAAAAGAAGGATATAGAGCAAAAGCCTTTATGGATAGATATATTGATGGCGTTTTGGTTGAATCTAAGCAAATTAGAGATGTAACTTATGAAGCTCAAGAAGGAATAATAATTGAAGGAGTAGAAGATGTTACAGAAGGAATCACATTGCCTCCAAATGATGTAAAATTCATTCCTGCACAAACAAAGAGTAATGTAAATCAAGATAATGTTCAAAAGAAAATAACAGTAGAAAATCCGCCAAATTATAATCCATAAAAAAAATAAAAATTAGGTATTGACAAATGGACAAGTATGTGTCATAATTCAAGTGAAATTGAAATACAGAATCAAATTATATGGAGGCAAAAATGGAGAGAGCAGTTAGTAATTTTTCAGGCATTGGAAATACAGACAGCAAAGAATTGAAAGTTGTTGAAATTGTTGCTGCTGTGGCAATTAAAGAGAGAACAAATGTTATGACAGACAATCTCAAATATTCAAACAAGAAAAATTTGAGCAACAATCTTGATAAAGGTATGGAGTTATAATATTAGAATAAATTAACAAAGCCAAACTTGGCTTTGTTTTTTTTTGTAAAATGTTTTGAATAAATAAAAATATGTGGTAACATTAAAGTAGTATTGCAAGGAGTATAGTATGAAACAATTTTTGTTTCCAGCAGTTTTTTTAAAAGAAGAAGACAAATATGTAGTTTTATTCCCAGACTTAAACATAACAACAGATGGCGACACAATAGAAGAAGCTTATTTGTTTGCAAAAGACAGTCTAAAGGTTTATTGCACATATGTAGTTAAATTTGATTTGGATATAGACACACCATCAAAGTTTGAAAAGGTTTGCAAAGACAATCCTCAAAATTTGGTTATGCTTGTCGATTGTTTCATTATGCCAAACAAAACAAAATAAAAACAAAAAAGAGCGTTGCTCTTTTTTTTATTGTCATTCCTCAATCTCTTTAGTTTGACAATTTGAATATTACAATGTAAATTATATAATATAAGTAATACTATAATCGAATAGATATCTAAGGAAAATAATGAACAAAACAAACCAAAAGAAGTTAATAACATCAAAAAAATTTAAAGTGTTTGCCGTTATTGGTGGATGCTTGTTTGTTGTAATGTTAGGTCTTGGCTTGTTTTTTATTTTACGCAACAATAATTCAAACGCTACATATCAAATCACTCAAGCAACAAATATATCAAGTGAAACAAAAACCATTATTGAGAAAAAGGGGAATCAGGTAACATTAACAGCGCAAGATATTGCCGGTTATCGTTTTATTTGTTGGCAAGTAAATTTACAAAACATATCTTCAGAAAAATCATATACATTCGTAATAGATGAAAATACAAATTTGGTTTACACTGCAATTTATGTAAAAGAATATATTATTTTTGTTGATTCAGAAATTCAAAATGGAAGTGTTGTTTCAAATAAGTTTGTTGCAGTTGCAGGCGAAGAAGTTGCATTAACAATAACACCGGCGTCTTTTTATAAATTAAAAAGTTTGCAATGCAAACAAGGTGAAAGAGATGTTGTTGTAACAAACAACAAATTTGTTATGCCAGATGGTAATGTGTTTGTTTATGCAGAGTTCGAAAAAGAAGATTTTTTGGTAAAAATTCCACAAACAAGAGTTGGATATTCAATAACAAACGTAGACGGTTCAGAGTTTGATACCACAAGTGTAAAAGCTAATCAATCAATATCTTTCAAAATAATACTGGATATTGAATATATACAAAGTGAGTATGTTGTAAGATGTAATGGAGAAATTCTTGCAGCGAGCAATAATATTTATACAATAAATAATATTACGGATGATATAGATATAACAATTGATGGGATTGCTGGAATAAATACTTATATTGTAAATTTACCACAAACACAAACAGGATACATAATAACCAATATAGATAATTCAGATTTTGATGAAAGCATAACAATTGAATATAGTGGTTCACTATCTTTTAAGATAAGATTAGATGAAAATTATTTACAATCTGCAGATAATGTTGTTGTAAAAAATAACGGAATAATAATTACAGCAGAAAATGGTATTTATACAATCGACAATATAACTCAAGATGTAAATATTACAGTCGAAGGTGTTGAAATAAATAGGTATCAAGTAATATTCCCAACAGCACAAATTGGATATTCAATAACAAACTTAGATGGCACAGAGTTTGTGATAACAAGTGTTGAGTATAATAGTTCAATTTCATTTAGAATAAAATTAAATATTGAATACTCACGAAGTGATAATATTGTTGTAAAAAATAATGGAACAATAATTATAGCAGAAAATGGTATTTACACAATAAGAAACATAACAGAAAATGGAAATATATCTATTGATGGTATTGAATTAAATAGATATCAAATAATATTGCCACAAACACAAACGGGTTATTTAATAACAAATTTAGATAACGTAGAGTTTGTTATGGCAAATGTTGAACATAATTGTTCAATATCATTTAAAGTAGTTGTAGATGAAAGTTATTCACAAAGTGCAAATAATGTTGTTGTAAAAAACAATAGTGATGTGATTGCATCGAATAATGGTGTTTACACAATCGATAACATAACTCAAGATGTAAATATTATAGTTGAAGGTGTTGTAATAAACAAATATCAAGTAAGTGTTTTGGGAATACAAAATGGATATTCAATAAAAACAGTTAATAACACAATATTCACAACAACAACTGTTGATCATGGAGATTCAATATCATTCAAAGTAAATTTAGAAACTGCATATTCACATAGTTTAATTACTGTTAAAGCCAATGGAACTATAGTTGAAGAAAATAGTTCAATTTATACAATTTCCAATATAACAGAAAATGTTTCAATAACAGTTACGGGAGTGCAGATAAATTCATATACAATTACTTTTCCGGAACAAGTAATTGTAACAAAAGATAGTGCAGTATTGACAACGGGTGGAATTGTTTATCATTATGATAAAATAGTGCTAAATGCAACGCCAACGGAAGGATATCTAGCAGAATTTACTGTTAGTGGAGCGGAACTTGTTAGCGGAAATACATATAGAGTTGTAGGTGATGTTAATATTAGTTATCGAGAAGTGGAAATTGTTGTTAATGATGCCAGTTATTATCAAACATTGACATTTTTAAATTATGATGATGAAAATTTAGCTGTTAGTGTTGCTGCCAATACAGACAACAGGCCAACTGGTAATCTTGAAATTCCATACAAGGTAAGAAATGATAATAAAATATATAATGTAACGGTGATTGATGTAAATGGGTTTGCAGAATGTACTGAGTTAAGAACATTATTTATTTCAAGTTACATAACAACCATCAAAGCAAATGCGTTTATGGGGTGTACTAAACTAACAACAGTAATTACTGATAGTAATTCACGTCTAAAAATGATTGAAAAAAATGCATTTTATGATTGTGAGTCATTAACAAGTATTTTAATTCCAAATGGAATAGAAAGTATTGGAGATAATGTATTCGGGGGTTGTGGAAGTTCAATATATAATGTATATGATAATGCTTTGTATTTGGGAAATGAACAAAATTTATATGTGGCACTATATGCTGCAATAAATACAGAAATATCAAGTTGTATAATTCACTTAAAATGTTCAGTTGTTTGTGGAGGTGCATTTGAAGATTGCACTGCACTTAATACTATTACTATTCCAAGTAATGTAAAGAATATTGAAATTGGTGCATTTGAGGGATGTACGGCACTTGCTAATGTTGTTTTTGCAGACAATTCACAGTTAACAAGCATCGGAAGTAATGTGTTTTATGATTGTAGTTCGTTAGAAAGTATAACAATACCAGATAGTGTGACAAATATTGGTTCTGGTGCATTTGCAAATTGTTCTGCACTTGCAGTAGTAAATGTGTCGAGTATAAAAAATTGGTTAAACATAAAATTTGGGTTTATTGATGCAAATCCGTTATGGAATGGGGGATATTTGTATGTTGATAATATACAAACAACTGCAATAGAAATACCAAATGATGTGTTTGAAATAAAACAATTTAGTTTTGTAAGGTATGCTTATTTAACAAGTGTTATTATTTCTAACAATGTAACAAGTGTTGGTCAATATGCATTTTACAATTGCACTGGATTAACAACCATAACAATACCAAACAGTGTGACAACAATTGGAAATTATGCATTTCAAAATTGTTCAAAACTATCAAGCATTAATATTTCCAATGATGCTCAGTTAACAAGCATTGGTCAATATGCATTTTATGGTTGTGCTCTTTTAACAAGTATAACAATACCAAACAGTGTGACAAAGATTGGAAATTATGCATTCCAAAATTGTTCAAAACTGTCAATCATTAATATTTCCAATGATGCTCAGTTAACAAGTATTGGTAAAAATGCTTTTGAGAATTGTGGTGAATTGTTAGGTATACTAATACCAGATAATTTAACTACTATAGGGAATTATGCATTTCAAAACTGCGTTAAATTATCAAGTGTTACAATTTCAATCAATTCACAATTGGCAAATATTGGAAAATATGCGTTTTATGGTTGTGTACTTTTAGCAAGTATAGTAATTCCACAATATGTTGAAAGTATTGGAGCTTATGCTTTTTATGATTGTAATGTGACTGATGTATCAATATATAGTTCAAACATATACAATGCTGCCAACAAATTAACAATAGCGGGATTTATATTAAGTAAGGCAACAACAATAAGAGTGCTTGCAAGTATTGTTGATGATGTAAATAACTCCAATGTATTTCTTAACAATGAACAAAATTACAACAAAGTGCTAACTAATATTGATGGTGTTGACTTTTATGTGTACACAAAAATAGAGAACAACTAAAAAAACAGGCAATTGTCTGTTTTTTTATATTTCTCTATATTTGCATTCTCCATACATTTGTGAAAGTAGGGGAATTATATTCAAAGAATCGGATAGCATTTTTTGGTAATTGCCATCTAATTTTTTTGTTATACTTTTGCTTTGTAAGCTAAGTATTAGTTCGCATATTTTGCAACAATCATAAATGCATGTGTTCAATGTTTGACAGTAGTTATTTGTCGATTTGTTATTTTTGTCTTTTACTCCAATTTTTTCAATAATGATGCTTAATCTTTTTTGATTAATGTTATTTGTATTAAAATTTTTTAAACAGGTAATATTTGTTTGCAAATCGTTTTCCAACATTTTTATTTTTTGAATTAATTCATCTATTCCAGAGTGGTTGTTTTTTAGTTTTAAGGCATATTCTTTTGCCATAGTTTCAAATAATGATGGAGATAATTGTTCGTCATTGTATTTGTTCATATAATATTTATATTTACTGACTTCCAAAAAATTCAAAAAAATTTAAGATGTGTTGCATGTTATTAGAAAAAATAACAAAAAGCGACAAAAAGATAATTTATGTTTAATTTTGTTGTATAATTAGACATTTTATGGCTTTTTATTCTCTTTTTTAGTGGCTGTGGCTATGCTATTATATTTGTGAAAAAATAAAAGGAGCACAAATGGAAACAAATAATTCAAGTAGCAAAAGAAGGATAAAAATTTATATAGCAGATAACACAGATTTTAAAAACAAGGCAATTGCATATTTTGAAACCAAAGACAACTTTGAGATTGTGGGGAGTAGTGATGACGGACAAAAGGCGTTTATTGACATTTGCGCATTAAAGCCAGATGCTGTTCTTATGGAGTGTGTTTTGCCAAGTATTGATGGTTTTGTTGTAATGGATAAATTGAATGAAAGAATGGGTAGTAATCGTCCAAAAATTATTATCGTTTCTTCATTATCACATGATGGATTTGTTGCAAAGGCAATGAGTCAAGGGGCTTCGTATTTTTTGTGTAAGCCAGTTGAGTTAACTATTGTTGAGCAAAGAATAAACGATGTGTTTGATTTAGTAGAAAAGAAAGAAGAAAAAGCAAAGCCAAAGAATAGAATTTTGGAAGAAAAAATTTCAAATATTTTTATCACTGTTGGCATTCCTGCTCATATTAAAGGTTATCAATTTTTGCGTGAAGCAATAAAGATGGCCATTGATGAACCAGAAATAATAAACTCAATAACTAAAAAATTGTATCCAGCAATCGCTGAAAGGTTTGACACAAGTAGTAGCAAAGTGGAAAGGGCAATAAGACATGCGATAGAAGTTGCATGGAATAGGGGGAAAATTGAGAATATAAATTCAATATTTGGATTAAAGGTGTACACCTCAAACGACAAGCCGACAAATGGCGAATTTATTGCTCTTGTTGCAGATAAAATGATAATAGAAGGAGTATAAAAAAGAAGCAAGGTTTTCCTTGCTTCTTTATATATTAATAGCAAAAACAAAAAGGGGAAGTTTTTGCTAGTAATATCAAGGTAATATAATATTTGTTAAACATATTTTATCTGTTAAATGGCAGGCGATTTCCTTAATTGTTGGGCGTCGGTCTTTTTTTGATATGTCAAAAAACAATTGTTTTTGTTTCGAGTTTGTGTATGCCTGAGAGATAGAAAATCTCACATCTCTTTCTATGTTAATTGGGTTTGTGTTATATTGAAGTGCAATGTATGAGTAAATTTTTGAAAAGCGTCCATTTTGACAAAAAGGATTTGTTGCAAGATAAAGAATAATATCTCTTATATATTTCAATCCAATTAGTTTTGAACTAAACCCCAAGGTGTTTAGTTCCTTGTAAATTCTTTCATTTATTTGATTGGCTGTTAAGTTATTTGTTGAAATGCTGTACTTAATTTGGTTTATTATATGGTTTTCTAAGATTGAACAGTTATTGAATGTAAAGATGTTTTTATCTTCAATAAAGTTAAATTGAGTAGTGTATATATAACTTCTAGCGTTTGATTTTGCAAAGTCTATGATAAAATCTTTGGGTAGGGTTTTATTATTTATGATTACAAACATAGGGGATATATTTTTTATTAGATAAGTAAAAATGTTAATATTAGAGCATTCCAAAAACAATAAATTTTGTTTTTTACAAAAGTCTTGTAGTTTTTCAAATATGCTCTCTTTTTTATCATAATAGTATAAAATGCAATGATTATTCATTTTTTCAATACCTTTTATATTCACATAATAGCACTTAAAATGCAACCAGTCAACATAAAACATATATTTTTTTACAAAAGTTTTCAAAATTTTACATTTTTTTACAAAAGCAATTTTTTTTGTGTTAAAAAATAAATATAGTATTGCATTATGATTTTTGGTGTGATATAATGCACTTGTAAAAGAGGTAAAAAATGAAAAAGAAAGGAAAAATTATTGTAGGAATATTAAGTGGAATTAGTGTTCTTGCTGCTCTTGCGTTTGGTGCTTACAAAATTTCTCAAGTTTCAAGTTCACTTCCAGATAATTCAACTCAAAATCCAGTTGTTCTTACTTTGTCAACTCCAGAACATGTTAGTTACGATGCTGGTAACTATACTTTGTCTTGGAATGATGTTGAACATGCAGATTCATACAAGATTGACATCAATGGAAGAACAGTTGATGTTCAAGACAATGAATATGTTTATGTTCCACAAAAAGAAGTAACAACATTTAAGGTTCAAGCACTTGACAGCACAGGTGGGTATAAGGCATCTGCATGGTCAGATACCGTAAGTTATACAGTTTCTATGGAAAATGGTTTAAGTACTCCGGCAATAAATGCATACGTCACTGCAGCTATGGGAAATAAAGAGTTGGTAAAAATTGTTTCAATAACTTCAAAAAATAATATTGTAAGTATTGGTGCAGTATTTAGTGATGGTAATTTACATAACTATGAATATCAATATGCAAATAATGTTGAATCTTTAGAAAGTGTTGTTGAAAACAATAATTATACAAGTACTCGTGCTAGAGAAACATATACTGCAAAAAATTTTGATACTGCTGGAAGTTATTTGAAATCATCAGAGTATTTCGGAACATTGGAAGAATACAGAAGAGCTGGATATACAATATCTGCTGTATCAAGTCAAGCATATGAAATTAGTAATAGTTTAATTGGTTTAGATGGTGTATACAAAGTTACCAATGGAACAGAAACAAAATACTTGAGTATTAAATTAGAATTTACACTTGCTGCCACAGCAACCGAGAGTGTAAGATATACTCGTAATGTTGAAAACATTGATTCATCAAAAGTTTATGAAGTAAGCTGTACTGAACTTCAAGGTGATTTTGTTGATGCATTAGGTTATTATGCAGAAGGTTATAACACAACATACACAACAAACAATGCTGCATATTATGATGGTGGATTAAGCTACTAATATGAAAAAATGCATTTTGTTGTCTGATTGTAACTATCCATTAATGCAAGAGTTAAGGCAATGTGCAAAGCAAAACAAAATTGAACTTATTCCATGTAAACACTTTTTTGAGATGATAAAAAATTTATCCTATTTAAAAAATATTGTTGTTATTGATGGAAATAAGTATCTACAATTTATTGATTATCTAAAAGGCTTCAATTGTGAAGCCTTTTTAGTTAAAGATTGCAAAATTGAATCTCTTGATGGAAAAACAAAATTTGTTAGTTACAATGAATTTTTTGAAAGTGAAGTTTTTGATTTTGTCAATGAAAATTTTGAAAAAATTGATGAAGAATATGTAAATCTAAAACTTGAAAAAGTTAATGTTTTTATGAATAATTGGAAATCAATATTTTTAAAAAATCTTATTATTCAAATGAAACAAAAAAATTGCCAGCATGTAACAAAAGATTTTATTAAAATCGTTTGTATAAATTATGGAGTAAAAGACAAAAATCTTAACATTGCACTTGCTCCTATTTTAAAAGAGTTTGCAAAGCTTACGCATTTGAATTATGAAAAGTTTAGCACATACAAAGTGATAGATGATTTATATCGATTTGTATTCAACGAATAATTGGCATTATTGCCAATTTTTTTTATAAACCAAATTAACATTTTTTGAATACAATATTGTATGTTAAAAAATATGATTGAAAACAAACAATTGGCGCAATGCTGTTCTATGCACGTTGGCGGTATTGCGTCTTTTTATATCGAACCATCATCGCAAAAAGAATTAGTGGAAGTGATAAAATACTGTCAAAAACACAACACAAAATATTACATTATCGGGAATGGCACAAATGTAATTTTTAAAGATAGTGGTTATAGCGGTGTAATAATCTGTACAAAAAAGATAAAAAATATATCAATCAAAAAAGATATTGTTTGTGCAGAAATGGGTGCGTATTTGTATACACTTAACAATTATTTGATAAAAAGTTGTTTGAGTGGAATGGAGTGGAGTTATGGTATTCCTGGAACAATAGGCGGTGCTGTTTGCATGAATGCTGGAGCATATGGTGGACAGATGAAAGATGTTGTTTTAAAGGTGAAAATTTTTGATGGCAAAAGAACTAGATTTTTATACAATAACGAGCTTAATTTTGGGTATAGAGATAGCATAATTTTACAAAAAAATTATGTTGTTTTAAAAGTTTGGTTAAGGTTAAAACCTAAAACCAAAAACTATGTTTTTGAACTTTGTAAAGAATATTTTTTAAAGAGAAAAACATCTCAACCACTAGAATATTACAATAGTGGTAGTATTTTTAAGAAATGTGGTGAAATAAGTAGTGGAAAATTGATTGACAACTTGGGGTTAAAAGGTGCTAAAATTGGAGGTGCAGAGATTTCTACTTTGCATGCAAATTTTATTATTAATAATGGCAATGCAACTTGCCAAAATATATTAGATTTGATTAGTTTTATAAAACTTGAAGTAAAACAAAAGTCGGGACAAGATTTACAAACAGAAGTAATAATTGTAGGGGATTAAAAATGGTTTTATATGGGGATTACCACACACACACAATTTATAGTGGTAAAAAATTTCATATCAAGCACGCAAAAGGAACAATACTAGAAAATGCTTTTGCGGCAAAACAAAAAGGGTTAAAAGAAATAGCAATAACCGAGCATGGATTTAATCATAGGTTATATGGAACAAAAAGAAGTTATCTAAAGAGAATGCGTGAAGAGATTGAACTTGCAAAACAAAAAACAGGAATAAACATTTTACTTGGAATAGAAGCAAACATTATATCAAGTGATGGTGATGTTGATTTAACAGAAGAAGACATAAAAAATCTTGATTTTATTATTGTTGGTTTTCATGTCAATGCAAGACCATCAAAGTTTTTAGAATTTTTTAAGTTCTTTTTACCAAACATACTTGGTTTTAAAAGACAAAAAGACATAAAAAGAAACACATTGGCCCTTATGAAAGCAATGGACAAGTACCCAATAGATTTAATATCTCATCCTGGTGTAAAAATGCCAGTTGATTTCAAATATATTGGCGAACATGCCAAAAAGACAGAAACACATTTGGAACTTAATGGCAAAAGAATTGCTTACACACCAAAAGATGTTGAAATCTTAAAAAAGTTGAATGTAAAATTTATGATAAATTCCGATGCACATTCACCAGCAAGGGTTGGAGAATGTAACAAAGGAACAAATTTTGCAATTAGATATAATATTCCAAGTGAAAATATATCCAATATGGGCAAAAGACCAAAATTCAAAAAGGAAATGTAATGGGTTTTTCAAGAGATGTAAAAAAAGAAGTATTAGAAAGGAAACCAGAAGATGATGGCTTATGGTTATCTTTTTTGAGCGGTCTTTTTAATTCATCTGCCTTGATTGATATCAATGAAAATGTTTTGCTAAAATTACATACTGATGTAAAAGAGCTTGTTGACGTTGTCACAAATATTTGTGAAAAACTTTATGGCACAAGTCCACAAATCAATGTAGAAAAAGCACGCCAAATTCAAAAAAGTGATTATTATCAAATCACCTTTGACACAAAACTTGCAACGAAACTTCTTTTAGACACGGGTTGTGCTCTATTAAAAGATGGAAAAATCGTTAGATATTTTAGTATTGATGAATATATGGTTCAAGACCCCGAAAATTTAAAATATTTTGTTCAAGGTGCATATGTTGGTTGTGGAACATCAAGTATAAAGATAAACAAAAAAGACAGAATGTCCACAGGTTATCATCTTGAGTTTGCATCAAAAAATTATGAGTTTTTAAGTGGACTTGGTCACATATTGGCTCAGTTTGATGTTTCTGCAAAACTTGTGAAAAGAAAAAATCTTTTTATTTTGTATGTCAAAGATGCAAATGAAGTAAGCAATGTTCTTGCACTTATGGGGGCATATAATGCAGTGCTTGATTTACAAAATGAAATGGCTCTTAGAACACTTCGAAACAGAATAAACAGACAAACAAATTGCATGAGTGCAAACATCAACAAAACAGTCAATGCAAGCATTAGACAAAATGATGCAATTTCAAAAATAATCACAAACATTGGACTTGAAGAATTGCCGCAAGATTTGCAAAACATTGCACTGCTTAGAATGGCAAATCCAGAAGAAAGTTTGGATGAACTTGTAAAACTAGCAACATTTCCAATAACAAAAAGTGGATTAAGTTATAGACTAAACAAAATAATAAAAATCGCAGATAAAATTAAGGAGTAATAATGGAACAATTTGTACATCTTCACAATCACACAGAGTTTTCTCTTTTAGATGGTGCAGCAAAAATAACAGATCTTGTCAAAGAAACCAAAGAACGTGGTTGGAAGGCTGTTGCAATAACAGATCATGGTAATATGTATGGCGCATTGCAGTTTTACACTGCATGTCTTGGTGCAGGCATAAAACCAATTATTGGATGTGAATTTTATCTTTGTGATGACTATACAAAAAAGACGGGAAAACAAAATTTTGATCACTTAATATTACTCGCAAAAAATAATGATGGCTACAAAAACTTATTAAAACTTAATTCTATTGCATTTATTGATGGATTTTATTACAAACCAAGAATTGACTACAAACTATTGGAACAATACTCTAATGGTCTTATTTGTCTTAGTGCATGTCTTGCTGGAAGAATACCAAAATTAATTTTGGCACACAGAATGGAAGATGCAACAGATTTTGCAAGAAAAATGCAAAATATGTTTGCACCTGGTGATTTTTATCTTGAAATTCAAAACCATGGAATGCCAGAAGACAAAATTGTAACACTTGGGTTAGAACAAATAGGAAAAGAACTTGGCATCAAATTGGTTGCCACAAACGATTGTCACTACATTAAAAAAGAAGATGCAGAAATGCAAGATGTTTTGATGTGTGTACAAATGGGCAAAACATTAGACGACCCAGACAGATTCAAATTTTCAACTCAAGAGTACTACTACAAAACATATGACGAAATGAAAGAACTTTTTGTTGGCTATGAAGATGCACTATTAACAACATTGGAAATTGCTGACAAATGTGATGTTGTAATTAGAAGAAAAACTCACGGGGAAATGGGACTTGATGAAAGATATTGTCTTCCTGCAAGCGAGAACTTTATTCCTGAATATGTTCCAGAAGGTGGACTTACACCTTTTGAATTTATGAAAAAGTTGACTTACGACAACTTGCCTAAAAAATATCCAAATGCATCGCAAGAAGTATTAGATAGAGTAGAGATGGAACTTACAACCATTCATGACCAAGGCTTTGTTGAATATTTCTTAGTTGTGTGGGATTACATAAATTGGGCAAAAAACAACGGAATACCTGTTGGGCCAGGTCGTGGTAGTGGTGCAGGAAGTATTGTCGCATACTTAATGGGAATAACAAAGGTTGACCCACTAAAGTATCAATTATTCTTTGAAAGATTTATTAACAAAGAAAGAGTATCAATGCCCGACTTTGATATTGACTTTGATTTCGATAGAAGAACAGAAGTTATAGAATATGCAAAAAGGAAATATCATCCAGAAAATGTTTCATATATTGTAACATTTGGAAAAATGCAGGCAAAGAATGCCATAAAAGATGTAGGAAGAGTTCTAAGAATTCCATATGCCGAAACAGACAAGATAACAAAGTTAATACCATCAAGACTTCCAGAAGGAATCAAAAAACCACCTGTTCTTGCATATTATTTTGGCAAGACTGGCAAGCCGGAGAACGACAAGTTTATCAATCACGAATTAAAAGAAATTTATGATAGTGATGATGACCTAAAAAGAGTTATAGATATTGCAATAAAGCTAGAAGGTTTTCCAAGGAACACATCAATGCATGCTTGCGGAGTTTTGATTGCTCCACATCCAGTACAAGAATTTGTTCCACAATCAAGAAATGGTGATGAAATAACAACTCAATACGATATGGTTGAGCTTGAATCGCTTGGTTTACTCAAAATGGACTTTTTGGGTCTAAAAACCCTTACAGATATTGACAAAGCATGCCAATATGTTAAAGAAAATCACGGAGTAGAATTAGACTTTGACAAAATTGGTTATGACGACAAAAATGTTTTTGATTTAATTTCAACAGGAAACACAACAGCAATATTCCAGCTTGAAAGTGGTGGTTTCCAAAGCTTTTTAAAAGAGCTTAAGCCAAGTGGTCTAGAAGATATTATCGCCGGAGTTTCTTTGTATAGACCAGGCCCAATGGATGCAATTCCAAGATATGTAAGAAACAAGTTCCATCCAGAGCAAGTTGAATATCCACATGAATGTATCAAAGATATTCTAAAAGTTACTTATGGCTGTATTGTTTATCAAGAGCAAGTTATGCAGATTTGTCAAGCAATGGGTGGCTATAGTTTGGGACAAGCAGACAATGTTCGTAGAATTATGGGTAAGAAAAAAGTTGACAAAATGGCATACGAGCGTGAAAAATTTATCAATGGTTGTGATGATCCAAAACATCCAATTCCTGGCGCAGTAAAGCTTGGTGTTCCAAAAGAAGTTGCCGAAAAAGTATTTTCCGAAATGGAAAGTTTTGCGTCATACGCGTTCAACAAATCTCACGCAACAGCATATGCAATGCTAACTTATCAAACAGCGTATCTCAAGTGCTATTACGAAGTTGAATTTTTAACATCAATTATCAACAACAGAATCACCAATGCAGATGAAATCAAAAGATATGTTGCTTATTCAAGACAAGAAGGTATAGAAGTATTGCCTCCAGACATCAATAACAGCAAAACATATTTCTCTGTTGAAAATGGCAAGATTAGATATGGATTAAGTGGTCTAAAGGGTGTTGGAATTAGTGCTATTGATGTAATAATAAATGAACGTACAAAAAATGGTAAATTCAAAGACATATATGACTTTATATCTCGTATGATGGAAGTTTCTCCAAGCATAATAAACAAAAAGAGTATGGAAAGTTTAATATTCAGTGGAGCTCTTGATACTTTTGGTCTTCATCGTTCTCAACTTAGTGAAATGTATGAAGGTATTATAGAAAAAGTAGCAAAAGATTTAGAGACCAAAAGAACAGGACAATTCTCTTTGTTTGATATGTTTGGTGGAGAAGCCTCAAAAGAAGTAGACAAAATTGATGTTCCAAAAATTAAGGAATTTAACAAAGAAACAAAATTGAAATTCGAAAAAGAAATTTTGGGTGTATATTTGTCAGGACATCCCTTGCAAGAATATTTGGACAAGTTCAAAACATTCAATTTTAATTCTTCAATGATACACAAAGATGAAGAAGACCAAATTTCCGAGTATGGTGAAGATGAATCTGGTGCAGACCTTGAGTTTGAAGGTTTAACAGACGGAATGCGAATTAATTGTGGTGGAATAATCACAGAAGTAAAAAAGATATTCACAAAGTCTTCAAATCTTCCAATGGCAATTGTTGATGTTGAAGATATGTATGGAACTTTTTCTTGTATGATTGCTCCAAAAAATTATGATAAAATAAAAGCATTACTTGTTGAAGATAATATCGTTGAAATATATGGCAGATTTTCATACAGACCAGGCAGAGATCCAGTTATTTCTGTTGACAGAATGTCTATTATGGAAAAACAAACAGAACCAGAAGAAAAAATTGATAAAACATTATATCTAAAATACAACACCAAAGACCAAAAATTAAGTGATAAATTAAATTTAATTTTATCTTTATATCCAGGAGAGATACCAGTTGTTGTTAGATGTGAAAGTGACAAAAAGGCATACAAACAGGCAAAAAAAGTTAATGGAAATAATCACTTAATAAACGAATTGGTTGGACTTATTGGCGAAGCTAATGTTATATTAAAATAAGGAGAATTATTATGAATATAGGAATATTGTTTAGTGGTGGCGATGGCCCAGGAATGAATAATTGTCTTTATAATTTATATAAGGGTCTTTACAAAAACAATAATATAATTTTGTTTTATGAAGGCTTTAAGGGTTTAATAAATAACAAAACAATACAATTTGATATCAAAGAATTAAAACAATATTCAACAGAAGGTGGAATTTGTATTAAGTCTTCAAGATGTCCAGAATTTGCAACAAAACAAGGTGTTCAAAAAGGTATAAAAACATATGAAGATAACAACCTTGATGTTCTTATTGTTATGGGTGGAAATGGTTCGCTTAGGGGCGCTCATGAGCTTGTGGAAGAAGGCAAGAACATAATGTTTATACCATGTTCAATAGACAATGATATAACAGATTGCGATTATTCAATTGGCTACACAACAGCGTGTCAAAATTGTATTGAATATATCACAAGTGTACATGACACAATGGAAAGTTTTTCAAGAGCATGCATTTATGAAGTAATGGGCAGGGATTGTGATAAAATTGCAAATTTTGTTGCACACAGCATAGATGCAGATTATGTATACAATAACAAAGATTGTTCACTTGAAGAATGTGTAAAATCAATTAAAAGCAAAAATCCTGTTATTATTCTTAGAGAAAACATATTAGATATAAAAGATTTTGCGGCAAAGTTTGAACAAGCAACTGGCATAGAAACAAGATACTGTGTAATAGGTTATTATCAACGTGGTGGTAGACCAACAGATGAAGAAATAATATTCTCAAAAGCAATAGCAGATAACTGTTGTAATTTAATTAATCAAAAACAATTTAACAAGCAAATATTGCTTAAAGATAACAATGGTACATTTATGCCAGTAATTAAGGAAGTGTAATTATGGAACATTTATTTGATGACATATTAGAAAAAGATGAAAAAATCATAGCAGTAATAAAGCCAAACAAAAAAAGGTATTGGAAAAATCTTTTGTTTTTTGCTATTCCGCTATTTTGGCCACATTTGATTATGATGCTAGTTGCAAGTTTGTTTACTTTGCCATTCTTTTTTGCTCATGGTTATAACAATCTATATTATGCATACACAAACAAAAGACTTATTCGCAGAAGTGGGTGGATTGGAGTAGATTATAGGTGTTTGGAATACAAAGATGTGACGGCGACTTCTGTGACAGTTGGATTTTTGGATAAGGGTTGCAAAACAGGCTCGCTTGGTTTTTCAAGTCCAAGCGTTCATGCTGGAACTCCAATGACTTTTAGTTATGTTAATAATCCTTATGATGTAATGAGAGAAATTAAAGAACAAATGAACAATATAGAAAAATAACAAAAAAACAAATAAAAAGAGTGTAAAAATTAAAACACTCTTTTTTTATGTTTGAATAATATTTTTATTTTTTACATAAATATGGTAATATATAAAATATGAAAAAGAAAATTTTGGCGATTTTAATATTAGTTTTTGCAATTTTCCTTTGTGGTTGTGAAGTTCCACCGCAATATACTGTTGCTGCAAGAAGTGACGGGACGGTTTTGCAAATGTTATACATTCCATTCTCTGGAAAGGAATTTCATGATATGGGAGTTGATGATGATAAAATTGCAGAGCTTGCTTCTGGATTAAAGAATATATTTGCAAATTACTTTACCAATATGCGACAAAATTTTGTTACAAAACTTGAAAGTGATGATGGTTTATCTGAAGATGACAAAACGAACTTATTAGTTGGTTGTCCAGGTGATTATGACGTACAAGGGACAGGGGGTGTTAATGGTATAACATTTCAATTAGAGTTTGCTTCTGCATTGCATTATTACTATTTTAATTCAAGCTTAAAATATTATGAGTTAATTGAAGAACTAAACAAAGATACATCGGTAACTCAAGAAGGCATCTTTACAAACAAAGTAACAAACACAAATGCAACTGTATTTGGATTGTATACAAGTTATGATTCAACAAAAACTTTTGCAGAATATATGACAGACAGATGTAAAGCTGTGCTAAAAGAAGAAACAAGTTTAACTGATAAACAAATTGAGCAAGTTGTTCCAAAAACATATATGTATAGATATGGAACTACATCAAGAAAAATTCATTCAGATGCAGACCGAGTTAGATATATTAACAATATTTATTATCACGAATGGGATATAACACTCGACAATAGTGCAAGAGAAATTAGCACTTGGACATTAACAATCAACCGTGGAGTTTGGTATGTAACAATATTGGGTTCAGCATTCTTATTGATTGCAATATTATTTATTGTTGCAAAAGTTAAAGAAAAAAAAGATAAAACACAAGTTGTAATTGAAGAGCCATAAAAATGCCATCTTGACACCCAAAATTATTTGCAGTATATTTTTATTGTATTGGGAGATTGTATAATGAATAACAAAGAAGAAGTACAAGCAAAATTAAATGATAAAAAAACAGAGTTAGAAAAGTTAGAAAAATTGATGTCAGATCCAAAAAATTACGAAATGAGTCCTGCGCAAGTAATGCCAAAAATAATGAGTTATTACATCGGTGGTTTAGGTATAATGGGATTCATAATTACTGCAATTTCTGCAATCTTTGCACCAATAACAATTCCATTGTTAATTGGTTCTGGTGTTTTCTTAGCAACTGGTGTAACATTATTTGCAGTGGGAGAACATATCGAAAGAAATTTTCATTCAAGGAAATATAGATTAAAAAATGATATTTTTGCATTACAAAGAGAAATAGATACATTAAGTGCAGAACTTGGCAAGGAAGATAGCAATTCTTTCCTAAAACAAGATGAAAAAATTATTTTATCAACTTTTGTTCCAGAAGGACAAAATAAAGACAAGGCAAAATATGATATAGGAAAAGAATAATTATAAAAAACTACTGTTTTGCAGTAGTTTTTTTATATTATGTTTGAAATAATTCATTTTTGTTATATAATACAAATATGGATTACAAGGTATTAAACTTAAAAGAAAACTCCCCAACAATTGAGCAGGCTTTAGCAATTTTCGAAATAAATGTTTCTGCCTACAAATTAGAAGGTGTAAAAGTTGTAAAAGTTATTCATGGCTACGGTTCTCATGGCGTTGGCGGAGATATTTGTTTGCAACTACGAAGATTGCTTAGGTCAATGAAAAAGGGAAAGAAAATCAAAGACTTCTTGCTTGGTAATGAATGGGATATGTCAAACGAGAAATGCATAAACATTTTAACTGAGCTAAAAGATTGTTATAATGATGAGGATTTGGGGAATTCTAATCCGGGAATAACAATAGTTGTTTTGTAATGGCTTTATCAAAAAGTGATGCAAATAATTAGCGCATATTGACAAGTAATGTTTTTTTTGTTATATTTCTAATATAGGAGAGAACAACATGGAAGAAATAGTTAATTTAAAAAATGAAATTGACAAAAAAGAAAAGAAATTAAAGAAACAAAAAGAATGGCTTGAATATTCAAAATTAGATGCCAAAACATCAAAAAGATTTGGAGCACCGGTTAGAGGTGCTGGACTAAAAATTGCTGGTCTTGTAGCGATGATGTTGGGCATTATTTTAGTCGTTCCTGCGATAGCATTCTGGTATACAGCTTTGGCTTTACCTTTGGGAATAGCAGGGGTTTCTTCGTTTGCACTTGGTACATCTGGGATTGTTGGTGGAAATATACTTGAAAAAAATTTTGATAAAACAATTTCTAAGTGTGAAAAAGAAGTAGAAGAATTGAATGATGAAATTGAATCGCTAAAACACAAATTGGCAGAGTTTGAATCAGATTCAAAAAAAGTTGGCGAAGTTGAAGAGAAAAAAGAGACGGAAGATGTACGAGAATTAGAAGAAGACAAAAAGTTTACAAAAAAGAAGACATTTGGAAAGGAAAAATCCAAAAGTCAAGAAGAAGTTGGAAAAGAATTGTAATAATTGAACCACTGCATTGCAGTGGTTTTTTTAACCTTAAATAAAAATTTTTCATATATACAAAAGTGGAGAATTTTATGAAAGGAATAAAGATACACAAAACTTCTTTTGTTGATGACAAAACAGAACTTGTTGGTGATGTTGTTATTGGTAAAAATTGTACAATAAAAAATTCAAGAATCATCAACTCACAAATTGGTGATAACACAAAAATTGTTGATAGTAACATTGAAGATAGTAAGATAAAAAACAATGTAACAATAGGGCCATATTCGCACCTAAGACCAAACTGTGTTATTGATGATAATGTTCACATTGGTAATTTTGTTGAAATAAAAAACTCCTATATTGGCAAGAGAACAAAAATTCCCCATCTAAGTTATGTTGGGGATGCGATTGTTGGAGAAGATAACAATATTGGTTGTGGAGTTATTTTTTGTAATTATGATGGAAAAAACAAAAGCAAAACTTTTGTTGGAAGTCGTGTTTTTATTGGGAGCAATTGCAACATCGTGGCTCCTGTCGTGATTGAAGACGAAAGTTTTATTGCAGCAGGAACAACTGTAACCAATAATGTGGAAAAAGGAAAGTTTTGTATTGGCAGAGTAAAGAATGAAGTAAAAGACGGAATTTTTAACCAATACTTGCAAAATTTTGTACCAAAACCAAAGTACTTTGGAACAGATGGTATTCGTGGAATTTATGGAAAAGATTTAACTTGTGAACTTGCCACAAAGGTTGGTTTTTCATTAACCAAAACATCAAAAAATCCAAGAATAGTTGTTGGCATGGACACAAGGCCGAGCGGTAAAGAATTGTTGAATGCTTTTGCGAGTGGTGTTTGCTGTGGTGGTGGAAGCGTGTACTATGCGGGTGTAATTTCAACACCTGGAGTAGCATATTTGACAAGGTTTTTTGGTTTTGATTATGGTGTTGTTATAACAGCTTCTCATAATCCCGTAGAATACAATGGAATAAAGATTTTTGACAAAAATGGGTATAAAATCAATGAAAATCAAGAAAATTTGATAGAAAAACGCTTATTTTTGCCACAAATAACTAAAAATATTAAAACCAAAGAAGTGTTGCCCGATGCTTATTTTGAATATATTTTTAGTGTAAGTAAATATGATTTAAGTGGAATAAAAATATTTTTAGATTGCTCAAATGGTGCACTTGGGAATTATGCAACAAGGATATTTGAAAAGACTGGTGCAAAAGTAATTTCAAAAAACTTGTTTGGAGAAATAAACAAAGATGCAAGTGTTTTAGATGTTGAGTTGTTTGCTAAAAACATGAAAGAGGCAAACGCCGATATTGGTTTTTGTTTTGATGGCGATGGTGACAGAGTTATGTGTATTACATCAAATGGCAGAGTTTTGGACGGAGATGATATACTATATATTTTGGCTCGTTACAAAAAACAAAAATGTGTTGTTGGAACAATAATGAGTAATCTTGGCATAGAAAAATCATTAAACAAAATTGGTGCTCATATGATTAGGACAAATGTTGGCGACAGAAATATTGCACGAGTAATGAAATCAAAAAGATATACACTTGGTGCAGAAGAATCTGGTCATGTGATAATTGGAGATTTGACAACAACTGGGGATGGACTTCTTACTGCAATGTATCTAATGAATATATACAAAGAACGGAAAGATTTGTTTGATTGTGCAGAAAAATTATATAAATATCCAACAAAATCATGCAAATATAAGACAAATAACTTAAAAATTACAAAAAACAAAGATTTTCAGTCAGAATTAAAACATATTGAAGACAAGTTAAAACAAAGTGGAAGAATAATTGTTCGTCCAAGTGGAACAGAACCAGTAATAAGGATTACTGTTGAGCATAAAGATGATACTGTTGCATCAAAAATTGCTAATGAAATAATTGAGCTTATAAAAAAGTATGAATGATTTTGAGATAATTCAAAGTGGCATAAATAGTTTTAAAAAAGATAGACGAATTGAAACAATAAAAATAGGCAAATCAACTCTTGGTGAAATGATGTATGCCTTTCATAAAGGGAGTTACACTTCGCCACAAATACTTATCACAGGTGGTATTCATGCAAGAGAATACATATCATCACTTGTTGTAACAAATTTGATATTTGATTGGGATATGGAATATGGTTGCTACTTTGTCCCGCTTGTCAATCCAGATGGAGCAAGGTTGTGCACATGTGGTGATTATTTTATAAAAGATGAAGACTATAAGGCGATGTTGCAAAGGTTGAATAAAAATTCAACTAATTTCAACAAATGGAAAGCAAATATAAGAGGAGTTGACCTTAATCAAAACTTTGATGCTGGCTGGGGCAAAAGCAAGTTTTGTTCGGTAATTCCAGGGAGTTCTGGATTTTGTGGTGAAAGTGTCAACAGTGAAATAGAAACAAAAAACATACAAAACTTTATTGGTGGAATAAATATTCAACTATCATTTTGCTATCATTCCAAGGGGAAAGTGGTTTATTATGGTTATGAAAAACTAGCCAAAGACATATTACAAAAGGAAAAGTTTATGGCAAAAACGCTTTGCAAAGTTCTAAAATACAAAAAAATTCGTTCAATAGGCTCAACTGGTGGGCTTGGAGATTATATTGGTTACAGACTGGGTATTCCAAGTGTTACAATTGAACTTGGAAGTGACAGGTATTGTCATCCAATACCTTGTGATATGATAAAACGTATATATAAAAACCAATATAAGGCACTAAAAATCTGCGTTCAGAGGTATTATGATAGATTTACACAATGATTGTCTCACGGCAAAAATTACAAAAAATAGGCTGGAAAGCTATTTATTTGCTTGCCAAAAGCACTTAAGCAAGCTATATTGTCCAGTTTTTACAACAGAACTAAATAACCCAGTTGAATTTATAAATGATAAACAAAAACTTTTGCAAAAGTTTTCTTACACACAAATCTGTATTGAAGATATTGGTTTTTTACCTTCAAATGACTTTGATTTTTTGTTATCAATAAAACCCAAATATGTTGGCATTGTGTGGAATAATTCCAATATGTATGGCTGTGGTGCGTACAGCCAAGGTGGATTAACGCAAAAAGGAAAAACTCTTGTAAAATTTCTTGAAAAGAATAATATAATTGTTGACACAGCACATATGAACTATAGAACTTTTTTTGATTTTGTTAACATCACACAAAAACCAATTTTTTGTTCCCATACTGGGTTATATTCTGTTGTTAATGACAAACGAAATTTTACAGATGAGCAAATAAAAATTATTGTTCAATCTGGTGGAATTTTTGGACTATTTTTTGTTGGAAAATATTTAACAAAAAGCAGTACTTTTTTGGGTGATGATGTAGTTAAAAACATTGACTATTTTGTTCAAAAATTTGGAGCAAAAAATCTTGCGATTGGTACAGATTTTTACGGTACAAAAGATCTCCCTCGTGATATTCAAAATTATAGTCAAATTGAAAAAATTAAGCAAAAAATGGGTAAAATTGGGTACAAAAACACTCAAATTGATGATATTTTTGACTTTAATGCACAAAAATTGGATAATTGGTAATCATTTTTGAAATAAAAAAAAGACACGTTTTTGTGTCTTTTTTAATTACCAAAAGTTAAAAATTTTGATGGATTTCCAGCAAACAAAATTCTTAGTTGATGCATGGCTCTTGTTGATGCAACATACAGTGCTTCTTTGTCTATTGGATTTCTGAAATTTTCGTCATCACAATCAACAATAATTATGGCATCAAATTCAAGACCTTTAACAAGAAAAGTTGGAGCCAAAACAATGCCATCACTAAAGTTCAATGTTTCAATTGTAAGGTGTCTATATTTTAATTTTCCGTATAGCAATTTGTTTAGTTGCTCGCACTGAGAAATTGTTTTTGTTAAAATTCCAATATTTTTATGATTACACTCTTCAAAGTATTTTACTGATTGCAAAATGTAATCAATTTTTTGTTGTAAATTTGAATATTTTGCAATTTGGACTTTTGAACCATGTCTTTGTACAATATCAACATTTGTTCTTCCAATCAAATTGTTTGCAAAAGTTGTAATTTCGTATGTTGAACGATAACTTTTGTTGAGCGATAATACTTCATAACCATTTGCGCACACTTTGCCATAATTTTCAATAATGTCATTTTTTGAACCACTAACACTTTGCAATGTATCACCCAGAATTGTTTTTACGCAAGGGAACATTGTGTTAATAATTTTGAATGTTAGTGGGTTGTAATCTTGGAACTCATCAATGAGTAGATGTTTGATTTTATTGAATGTTGTGTGGCCATAAAGATATTGTTTAATATAGAGCAATGGTACTGCATCTTCGTATTTTATTTTGTTTGTTTTAACAAAGCTTGAATGGTAGTAAGTTTGCAAAAATGCGTTATAAATGGTAAAAATATCGGTTTTTTGCATCATTTTTGCTATATTTTTGTTAATTTCTGACCTCGGCATTGTTTTGTCATATCTTTTTGCTTCGTCAAAAATGTATTCTTTTATCCAATCAATTTTTAAGTACACAGGTCTATTTTTGTATTTCACACTATACAAATCTTGAAGCATTCCTTGGTCAATTATCAGCATTTTGTCGTAGTATATATCAAAAGGTTCAAATGCGTTATTAAAGTATTCCTCGCAAAATTTTTGGATATCATCGCAAAACTGCATACTGTTTTTTAGTTTGCAATTTTTTACTTCAAACTCATCTGTAAGCAATCTTTCAACTTGTTCTGTTTTACTTTCAATTTGATATGGTATGTCAAGCTCTTCTTTTAGGATTTCGTCTAGCACTGTTTCTGCAATATTTTCTTCGCCAAGTTCTGGAAGTACATTTGATATATAATCCGAGAAAAATCTGTTTGGGGACAAAATGAGTATAGATTTTGAATTTAGAGTTTTTCTGTGCTTATACAACATATATGCAATTCTGTGAAGTGCAATGGATGTTTTTCCACTTCCAGCAACTCCGTGAACAATCATATCATTTTGTGTTTCTCGTCTAATAATTTGGTTTTGTTCTTTTTGAATAGTTGAAACAATGTTTTTCATTTTTTCACTATTTGTTTTTGCCAAAACTTCTTGCAAAATACTGTCATCAATCTTTATGTCACTTTCAAGAGCAAAAACCATTTTCCCATTTTCAATTTTGTATTGGCGTTTGCTATTGATGTTTCCAGTTACTTTTCCATTTTCTGTGTCATACTCGCCATGACCAACATCAAAGTTATAATATAGTTCGCTAAAAGGTGCACGCCAGTCAACAATGTATACTTTTGTGTCAACTTTAATTCCTTTTAGACCAATTCTATAAAATAATCTGTCGTTATCCGAAGTTGTAAAATCTATTGCTCCAAAGTAAGGTGATTTTTGCGAGGCCCTAAAAGAAACAAGTTCTGCAATATTTTGTTGTTGGGTTTCTTCAAGCATGGAAATTTGGTTCTGGGCAAAAGCTTTTTCTGCATTATCCATTTCATAGATATTTTCCCAAGCATAAGACATGTTTTCTTTTATGCTGTCCAAAAGCTGCTTATCACGACTTTCAACATCTTCAATTTTGGTTTTTATAATTTTTAGAACATTATCAAGAAAGTCTAATTCTTCCTTTGGTATTTCCATATTTCCTCACAAAAAAATAAAAATCGCTTAATACTACCATAAAAAATAATAAATTTCAACCACAAAAACGATATTTGACAAAAATATTTATATTAGTGTAAACTAATAATAAATAAGGAGGTGGGGTTATGTACATGTCAAAGTATAGAAAACATAACAACGCCTTCTTTTTGCTTTGCTACAGTTTGTGTTTGGTTATGACACTAATGTTAATTTTATCCTTTATCAGTCCAACAGATAAATTCATTTTGGCAGCAGACACATACTGGTCAAACAACAAGTCAACATCTGTAGAAAGCGTTAGTAGTGTATATCAAATAAGGTCAGGAAAAGACTTGGCATTCTTTTTCCATTCAACAAGTGCAAAAAAAGCAGTGCTTTATTGTGATATAGATATGTCAGCACATGTTTGGGATGGTCCAGAAAGTGTTTCCATAAACAAAGAATTAGATGGCAAAGGTAACACAATAACAGGTCTTAGATACAAAGGAACAAACAATGGACTTGTTGCAAAATCGACTGCTGGTACTTTTACATTCAAGAATATGAGTGTATACATAGATGCAACAACCAGTGCAAATGGTTCAACCGGAGCATTTGTTGGTGAAAAGACTGGTGGAAGTTTAACAATAAGCAGTTGTTCTGTGTATGGTAGCATTTCAAATTCAGGTTCATATTCAAGCAGAAATGTTGGTGGTATGGTAGGAAAAACTAATGAACTTACTGCAACAAGTTGTTTTAACTATGCAGCAATAAGTGGTAGTGCAACATCATATAGTCTTGGTGGAATAGTAGGTAATGCTTCATCAAGTACATTAACACTATGTTCAAATTCAGCTGCCATTTCTGGAACAGCAACATATATCGGTGGACTTGTTGGATATTCTGGTGGATTAACAATGAGTAATTCAAGAAGTTGCAATAGTGGAGCAATAACAAACAATTCAACAAGTAGTTACACTGGTGGAATTGTTGGTTATGCAATACCAACAAACACAACAATAAGTTATGTATACAACACTGGAGTAATTACATCAAGCTCCACTGGTGGTGGACTTGTTGGGGCATCTTCAAAAACTATAACTTTTGGAAATGTATATAACAGTGCAAAAGTATCAGTACTAAACAAGGCAGGTGGTTGGGAAATTGTTGTTAATGATGGAGAAGTCGCTCGTCTTAAAGGAGGAGTGCCATATCAACAATACAACAATGCTCCTATAATAAATAATGATAGTGGACCAACTTATACAGAGGAAGATTATTGGTATACGGTAAAAGCAACATTAAAAATATATGAAACAAAATTAGTTGATGTTTCTTTTATTGGAGATGGAAGCTACAACAAAAGTGGTTCAAAACTTTATTCAATAAATCCGCATAATAGTAGTACAACTGCAGATTTAAAGTTTGTTTTAAATGGGAAATATGTCAGCAATGGAACAACAATAAAGACATTTGGTGGCTCTGAATTTTATCTTAACAATTATTCGTCTAAATATGTATATTCTGAAAAAATAAACATAGAAACGGGAATAAACTCTTATTGGTATGCACAAAATTATTATCCATTTAGGTATGCTATATTTGGTTATGAGATATATGATTTACCAAATCAGCACTATAGTTATTATAAAGATTTAGTCAGTGCGGATCTTGTTGGAATAACTATATATCGTTCTGGAAATAATTTTACCATGTATCCAACTTTGGATATATCTTATACAATAATAGATGGTGGTTATCATGGGGGCAATGGATACGATACAATAACAACAGATGTTTGTGGAACATATTCTTACACATATACTGCATCAAGTACACAAAATATAAATTATATTAGCGAAGATTCAATCAAATCAGCATCATTTGAAGGTAGTTACTTTTCAACAAATTCTCAAATAAATGGTGGTTTGCCATATTTTCCAGAGATGTATTGGTAAAAAATTGAGAATCAAAAAACCCACTCATTTTGAGTGGGTTTTTGTTGTTTTTATTACACTTTTTTGTTTAGGTATTTAAGCAAAATGTCTATTGATTGAGAAAGTTCTGAAGATTGCTCGTGAAGTATTTTGTTCAAGCTGTCAAGATATTCATTGAGCATTTGTTTGCCTTTTGGAGCAATTTGATATGTTATTGCTCTGCCATCAGATAATGACTTTTGACTATAAATAAGTCCGTCAGCAATCATCTTTTTTGTAAGAAGTGCCAAGTTTGACTTAACAATACCAAGTTTTGATACAAGAATTTGTGGACTAACGCTTTGATATTCGTCAACAAAATACAACACCTTTAAAACGTTGTTTGTTGCATCGTTTTTTGAAATGTTGCAAATTGTTTGAGATAGTGCTTTTATTTCCAAAATTTTTCTTGCGTTCATACAATTTATTATAAAATATTATTTATAGATGTCAAACGAAATGCTTGTAGTTTTTCAAAAATTAATTTATAATTTACTCATAATGATTTTAGAAGGGACAATTGAAGAAATAATTTTCCGCAACGATTCCAACGGATATACTGTTGCCATGCTTAGCCATGGGGAAGAATACACAACAGTAGTTGGAAAGTTTTTGAGCGTCAACATTGGGGAAAATGTTAGACTTACAGGAAAGTTTGTTACAAACAACAAGTATGGCGAGCAGTTTAGTTTTGATACAAGTGAGATAATTTATCCAAGCACAATTGCTGGGATTGAAAAGTATCTTTCTAGTGGACTAATTAAAGGCATTGGGCCAGTAACAGCAGCTGCAATTGTTGACAAGTTTAAGGAAAACACATTTGAGATAATTGAGTTTTGTCCACAAAAATTAAGTGAAGTTAGGGGAATTAGTTCAAAAAAAGCAGCTGCAATTGGTGACGCTTTTGGTGAACTCAAAAAAATTCAAAACAGTGTTATGTTTTTGCAAAGTTATAACATTTCAACAAACATGGCACTCAAAATTTATGAAATTTACCAAGACAGAACTATTGAACTGGTAAAAGAAAATCCATACAGACTTGTTGAAGATGTTGATGGCATTGGCTTTGCAACAGCAGACAAGATTGCTCAAAATATGGGCATAAGTCCAGATAGTGCGTTTAGAATGCGTGCTGGTTTTTTGCATCTTCTTAACGAAAATTCCGAAAAGAATGGCAACACATATATTCCAAGAGAAGTTCTTGTTGATAATCTTGCCAAACTTTTGGGACTTGACAAAGATAATTACGAAGGTGAGTTTGCTGCAGTGCTTGACAATCTTGCACTTGACAAAGTTATTACAACATTTTTTAAGGCTCCATACAATGTTGTCATGCTCACCAAATATTATTATATCGAAACGGGTATTGCTCAAAAATTGGCACTACTCAATGTTAGTGCAAAGCAAAACCAGTTTGATGTAACAAAAGATATTGAACATTTTGAAAAAGTTAATGATATCAAGTTTGACCAAAGTCAAAAAGATGCAATTATCCATAGCGTTAATAATGGTGTCAATTTGATTACTGGTGGACCTGGTACAGGAAAAACAACAATTGTTAAGTGTATAATGACAATTTTGCATCAACAACGCAACAAAGTAATGCTACTTGCTCCAACAGGCAGAGCTGCAAAACGACTTTCCGAGAGTACTGGCGAAGAAGCAAAAACAATTCATCGTGGGCTTGAAGTTGACTTTAGAAGTGAGCAAGGAAGATTTGTTCACAACGAGAGTAATCCACTAGACACAAATGTTGTTATTGTGGACGAAGTGTCTATGGTTGATGTAATGCTTATGCATGCACTACTCAAAGCATTGCCAAGAGATTGCAAACTTATTTTGGTTGGAGACAAAGACCAGTTGCCAAGTGTTGGCGCAGGCAATGTTTTGGACGATATAATCAAAAGCGGAGTGATAAACATAGACTATTTAACCAAAATTTTTAGACAAGAAGAAAATAGTTTGATTATATCAAATGCACATATGATAAATGATGGACAAATGCCAGTTCTAGACAATTCGTCATCAGATTTCTTTTTTGATGCAAAAGTATATTTAACAGACATAAAAGACACAATAGTAGATATGGTTACAAAGCGTTTACCAAAATTCACAAATCTTGAAACTCCAAAAATTCAAGTTCTTGCACCGCTAAAAGCTGGTGTTTGTGGAATAGAAAATCTCAACAAAAGTTTGCAAGATGTAATAAATCCATCATCAATCACAAAGGTTGAAGAAATTGTTGGAAGTCAAATTTTCCGTGAAGGTGACAAAGTTATGCAAATGTCAAACAACTATGACCTTGTTTGGATAAAAAGAGATGGTGTTTTTGCAGAAGAGGGAGCAGGAGTATTCAATGGCGATATTGGGTACATCTACAAAATAGACAGAAGAACAGGTGAAACAATAATTTGGTTTGAAGATGGCAGAGAATGTGTTTATCCAAGAACAGAACTATATCAACTTTCACTTGCATATGCAATAACAATCCACAAAAGTCAAGGTAGTGAGTTTGATGTTGTTGTTATTCCAGTTATCAGTGGAACAGGAATGATACTCACAAGAAATTTAATTTACACAGCAGTAACTCGTGCCAAAAAGATGGTTGTTTTGGTTGGCGAAAAGAAAAATCTTAAAAGAATGATTAGCAATGTTTACACAGTTCAAAGATTTACAATGCTAAAAGACTTTTTGTTGACGGCGAATGAAAAAGCACTAGAACTATTTGGTTAAATTTTATGACAAAATTTAAAATATTAGAAAACATAACAAAAACCATTTTTCCAGAAACATTCACTTGCGTATTTTGTGGTGATGAGATTTTTGATGACAACAAATATGCAACTTGTGAAAAATGTAACAACAAATTACCATTTATTACGGGCAAAACTTGTGAAAAGTGTGGTGAGCCATTAAACAATATGGCAAACTTTTGTGACAGATGTCAAAATGCACATCACACATTCAACAAGTGTTGCTCGGTTTTTGTTTATCAAGATGAAATAAAAAACAAAATTCAAAACTTTAAGTTTTGGAACAATAAATATTTTGGCAAACCATTTGCAGAATATATGGCAAATTGTTATCGCAAAAATAGTTTTAGTTGTGATTTGGTTATTCCTGTTCCAATTCATCAAAAACGCTTAAAAGAAAGGGGATACAACCAAAGTGAGATTTTGGCAAAATACATTTCTCAAATACTAAACTTGCCCCTAAACACAGCAAGTTTGCAAAAAATCAAACAAACAAAAGACCAAGTGGATTTGGATTTCAAGGAAAGGAAATCAAATCTTGAGGGCGCATTCAAAGTATTTGAAAAACAACAAATAAAGGGAAAAACTATTTTACTTGTTGATGATGTTTTCACAACTGGTTCAACACTTGATGCTTGTTGTGATGTGCTTTTTAAGGCAGGTGCAAAAGCAGTTTTTGGTTTAACACTTGCTCACACAGTGGTAAAATTGGATTAAATACTTGTAATATTATAATATTTGTAGTAAGATATAAAAGCGAATTTATTTAGGAGTTAAAAAAAATATGTGCTTATTTTCAGGTGAAAAAAGAAGATTAAAGGTATTAGAAAAAGTTGCAGACCAAGTTTTGGCGCAAGAAGAAAAATATAAAGCAATGGACAACGAAACATTAGTTAATCAAACAAATGTTCTCAAGCAAAGATTAGCTGATGGCGAGACATTAAACGATATTATGGTTGATGCATTTGCAGTAGTAAGAGAAGCTGCAGCAAGAGTTCTTAACATGCGTCACTTTAAGGTTCAAATTATGGGTGGTGTTGCACTTCATCAAGGCAGAATTGCAGAAATGAAAACAGGTGAAGGTAAAACACTTGTTGCCACACTTCCAGCATATTTGAACGCACTTGCTGGCAAAGGTGTTCATGTTGTTACAGTCAATGAATATTTGGCAAAACGTGACGCTGAATGGATGGGCAAAGTTCACAGATTTTTGGGACTAACTGTTGGTGTTGCAATTAGCGGAATGGAAGAAAAAGCAAAGAGAGAAGCATATAATTGCGATATCACATATTGTACAAACAACGAGCTTGGTTTTGACTATCTTCGTGACAACATGGTTGTTGACAAAAACCAACGCGTACAAAGGGGACATCAATTTGCAATTGTCGATGAAGTTGATAGTATTTTGATTGATGAAGCCAGAACACCACTTATTATTTCTGGTCGTGGTATGAAGTCAAGTGAAACATATTATTCAGCAGACAGATTTGCAAAAACATTAACAAAAGATGAAGATTTTGAAATTGACCCAAAAATTAAGGCAATTCACTTAACAGAACAAGGAACAGCAAAAGCAGAAAGATATTTTAAGGTTGACAACTTAAGTGATGTCGACAATCTCGAACTTGACCATCATATTATGAATGCACTCAAAGCTAACTATATTATGAAGTTAGACGAGAACTATATTGTAAAAGATGATGAAATTTTAATCGTTGATGAATTTACTGGTCGTTTGATGCAAGGCAGAAGATACAGCGATGGTCTTCACCAAGCTATTGAAGCCAAAGAAGGCGTAAAAATTAAAGACGAAAACAAAACACTTGCAACAGTAACATTCCAAAACTACTTTAGACTTTATCACAAACTTTCTGGTATGACAGGTACTGCAAAAACAGAAGAAGACGAGTTTAATGGAATATATAACGTTGACGTTATCACAATCCCATCAAACAAACCAAACCACAGAGTTGACTATCAAGATATTGTTTACAGAACAGAAAAAGGCAAAATTGAAGCAATAATTGATGAAATAAAAACAGTACACGAAACAGGACAACCAATCTTAGTTGGTACAGTTAACATTGACAAGTCAGAAGAGCTTAGTGCAGCGTTAACAAGAGCAAAAATTAGACACGTTGTATTGAATGCAAAAAATCACCAACAAGAAAGTGAAATTGTTGCTCAAGCAGGTAGACTTGGAGCAGTAACAATTGCAACAAACATGGCAGGTCGTGGAACGGATATTTTGCTTGGTGGTAACCCAGAATATATGGCAGTAAAAAGACTTCGTGATGAAAAGTATGAAGAAGACCAAATATCTTTTGCAACTTCATACGCTCCATCAGAAGATGAAAAACTTTTGGAAGTTCGTGAAAAATATCGTGAATATTACGAAGAATTCAAAAAAACAACAGATGCCGAAAAAGAAGAAGTAATAAAAGTTGGTGGTCTTCATATAATAGGAACAGAAAGGCATGAGTCAAGACGTATTGACAATCAACTTCGTGGTCGTGCAGGACGTCAAGGTGACCCAGGTTCATCAATATTCTTCCTTTCACTTGAAGATGACCTTTTGGTAAGATTTGGCGGCGAATGGCTACGCAAGATGGCAGACTTCCTTAGAATTGATGACTCAACTCCACTTCAAATGCGTATGCTTTCTGGTAGTATTCAAAATGCTCAAAAGAGAATTGAAGCTCAAAACTATGCTTCCAGAAAATCAGTTTTGCAATTTGATGATGTTATGAGCAAGCAACGTCAAATTATATACGGCGAAAGAAACAAAGTTTTGGATGGCGTTGATGTTCACGAACAAATTATGGAAATGTATCCAGAAGTTGTTGAAAGAATATGCAACACATATCTTGATGCAGACAAACCATTCTTTGAATGGGATTTAACTTCACTTAACAATGGATTAGAAGACAAATTATTCCCAAAGGGTACAAATCTTGTTAATGAAGAGTTTGTAGAAAATTGTGAAATTCCAGATGTTGTAGACAAAATTTTGCAAGTAATATACGATAAATACAAAATCAATATTGACACAACCAAGGAACTTGGTATAGACTTTAGTATGTTTGAAAGATTAATTCTTTTGAGAGTTGTTGACTCACTTTGGATGGACCACATTGACCAAATGCAAATTCTCAGGAACGAAATTGGTCTTCAAGCATATGGACAACGTGACCCTGTAACAGAATACAAACGTCAAGGATATGAAATGTTTGACCGTATGGTAGACAAAATTCATGACGATGTTACAGCGTTCTTGCTTAATACAAAAATTGAAGTAAGCAAGCAAGTTGAAATGCCAAAACAAAAAGAACTAAAACCTACAGAAATTGTTGACAATGGTCCAAAGAACCCTGTAACAAAAAAACATGAAGTAGGTCGCAATGACCCATGTCCATGTGGTAGCGGCAAAAAGTACAAGAATTGTTGTGGCAAAAAGGAGTAAGATTATGAAATTAGATGACCAAATTTTAATATTAGAAGAAAATGGTGCAAACAAAGTAATATTGCTTTCTGGTGATATTACAGAAGATGAAGATTTACTTATTGCACATGATCTTAATGGCAAAGAATATTTGATTTATTGGGATTTAGCAAGATACAATACTCCAAAGCCACACGGCTTGTTTGAATATTGGCATGGCGACACTCTTCTCAAAGAATTAAGATATCAAACAGCATTACTAGAAAAACATCACATAAGAGCAGGCATGGAAGTTGATGTCAAAGTACTAAAAAATATTGAAAGAGAATTAAACAAAAAAGGCCCAGAACTTACAAAATAGGGTATTGACATAATTTTTATTTGTTATATACTATAAACAAATAGGAGAATAAAAATGAAAAAATTTATCAAAAAGATATTAACATCAGGTAGCACACATGCAATTCTTTTGGGGGCAACAGCTGGATTTGGACTTATGTTCATTCTTACTTTGGCAATTCCTGCACTTTCTGGTTTGCTTGGTTTTGCACTTGGTGCAACATTTGTTTCTGGCGTAGCTTATGCTTTAACAAAGTACGCAGAATTCAGAATTAATGCAAGTGAAGGCGAAAAGCTTTTAGCACAAGACCATGCAGAAAAAGAACAAGAAGTTGTTAAAGGTGAAGACTTTGTTTTAACACAAGAAAACGAAGCAACACAAGTTCAAGAAAATGAAGTTGTTGCAGAAGCAAAAGTTGAAGAAGTTCAATTAACACCAGAAGAACAAACTCGCAAAAAGATAGAAAAATATTCTGTTGAAATGGACGAGATGGGCAAGTTCTAAAATAAAACAAACACAAAAAAAGTCAAACAGAAATGTTTGGCTTTTTTGTTATATCTCAATATTGGTTCTATCGAACAAAGGTGAATTCATAAATTCTTTTATGCTAATATTAAGTGCGTCAGCAATCAAAAATATCGTAGAAAATTTAACATCTGTAGTTTTTCCGTGAATTAAATCACTTACTGTTTTTTCGTTTAGGCAAGTTATTTTTACAAGACGGTATTGTGTCATTTGTTTTTCGAACAATAATTCTTTTGTTCTTTTTCCAACTGCTTCTGCTAGTTTCATATCTATCCTTTTTTATATTATAAGCGAATTGTAACAACAAAATACCCATATTCAAATAAGGATATTTATTTGACTACGGGTATTTTTTTTGATAACATATATTTATTCAAGGGAGAAAATATGGAAGATGGTTTTTTGAAAGTTGAAGTTAGGGAAAATAAAAATACGACTAATAAAAAAAATCAAACAAAAAAAATGACAAAAGGACAAATGATAGGACTTATATGTACAGCAATTTTTGTTTTTATTATAAGTATTGTAGTACCTATAGTGGTTAGTACTATCACTAAAGATAATTTTGAAAAAGATTTTGGTGGATACGAAACAGCACAGGAATATGTAGATAATTTGGTTGACATTACAAATATAATTCCTGTGGAAAATAGTTATATAAGTTCTTGGTATGGTGACAAAATAACAATTAAAAATAATGCAGATAAAAGCGTAAAATACATAAAGTATAGTTTGGCAGCATATAACGCAGTTGGAGATTATGTTAAAAGTGAATTTGATGATACAAAATTTAATATTACAGGACCAATTGAACAAGGTGAATCTCAAACATATTCAGGGGATAGGACTTATTATTGTAAATCAACAATAAAAAGTTTTAAGATTACATATTTTAGTGTTGAATTTATAGATGGAACAAAAGTTGTTTATAACAAAGCGATGATAGAAGTTTTGAATGGGGGTAAATAATGGTTTCTTTTTGGGTTTTTATAGTGATTATATTAGTAGGAGTTACTTGTATAATTTCAGTTGGAATAATGCATGATAACGAAATAAAAAGAATTGAAGAAATAAATTATTTGCAAGATGCGATAAATAAATTAGAGCAAAACAATTTTATATTTGCAAAAATTGTAAAATTTAATAAACAGATTTACAATAAGTCATTAAAAATTTTTGCAATTGCTGTTGATGAAGAAAATAGAAAGATGGCTTTTATTGATGGATTTAATTTTTATACTTATGTTACAAGTTATGAAAAATTGATCTCATACGAAGTAATAAAAAATGGACAACTTGAAACGTCTGGAAATTTTGGAAATGCACTTTTGGGTGGATTATTGTTGGGTACAACAGGAGCCATTTTGGGAGCATCAGCAAAGCAAACTATCACAGAAAAGATTAACGAATTAAAAATTATTATAAGAATAAATGATTTACAAATAAATCAATTAGTTTTTGATTTAATAAAAACTACTGCTTTAGAAAATAATAAAATATCAAGAGAAATTTTTGATGGAATTGAAGAAGTAAAATCACTTTTTGAATATGTAAAGTTTAATGTTGAACATTCACAACCTAAAAAGAAAAAAGCAAAAACAAGTTCAAAATAAACACAAAAAAAGTCAAACAGAAATGTTTGGCTTTTTTGTTTGTTATTGTGCTAGACAAATTTTTTTATATTTGCTAAAATTTTTCTCGGAGCTAAATAATGATTAACATAAGTAAAAATTGTCAGCAAGAAAAATATGCAAAATTCCATTATGCATCACGAAAAATGTTATTTGAAGCAAAGTCCATAAAAGTTTTGGCTTATTTGCTTTCTTTTATTCCAATAATTTTGTCTTGCATTTCACTTCCAAACAACAAAACAGTTGTGTTTATTGCAACCATGATTTCTTTTGGTCTAACACTTGTTTTAGAATTTACATCAACATTTTTGAATAATCACAAAGAGAAGGGAATACTTCTTGGTCAACTATATAATGCATGCATCACAGGAACAACATTTTCAAAAATTCAATATGATAGAGAAATGACAAACGAACTCAACGAACTTGCAATCAGAAAATCAGCATCAAGTATGTCAAAACTCACAGAATATCATAGTGTTGATGTTCCAGATGAGATTGATGAAAAATATTCATATTTGTACATATGCAGAATCAATGCTGCGTCAACAAATTATCTAATGAGCAGAATGTACTATTTTTATATCATTGTGCTTGCTGTAATTATTACTGTATTTACTTGTTTTGCATTTGTAAAAAATGACACATATGAATTTTTGCAATTAATAATTCAGTTCTATCCACTTGTCATTCCAATTATTCGCAATATTGCATCATCAAACAAAACAATGAAGTATTGCACAAAAATATCTGCAGACATAGATAACTATTTTGCAGAAAAGAATCCATCAAGTGATGAGCTTGCAAGATTTGTTTATTACACACAAAACTTGGAGTTTGAAGCAATGATGGCAGCACCAGCAAAATACATTGTGTTTTACAAAGTTCACAAAAAAGGTTTAAAAATTCTAACGCAAGGTGTAACAAAAAGATTTATTGAAGCAAGTAATTTTGGCAAGAAAAAAGTAGCTGCCAAAAAGGAAACAACAAAGCAAGTTGTGGCAAAAGAAAAACCAAAAGTTGTGGCAAAAGACACAAAAAAAGAACAACCAAAAACAGAAACTGCAGCAAAGAAAAATAGCACAAAAACTACAGAAAATACAAAAAAACAGGCAAGAAACACACAAAAACAGCCTCAAAAGACCACAAAAGTAAAAAAATAATAAAAAAGCCACTAGAAAACATCTAGTGGTTTTTTGTTTCTAATTTACATTTTTTTGTTTGCTTTATTGTGAAGTTTTAAAAGTAAAAAACCAAGGCCAAAGGTAACCAAAAGCATTCCGGTTGCAGAGAGTGGGATTGCCCAGTTGTGTCCACCAAAAGTAAAGTTGTAAAAATCTGCCCAACCACCATTTTCTTCGCCAACAAGCACAACCATAACAAAATACATAATGGAATACAATGCAACTGGCAAGAGTACCCAAAAATTATTTTTTGTTGTAACTTGGTGCAATGGCTCAAACAACACAAAAGAAATTATTGCAAGTAGTGGTGTAACAAGGTGCATATAAAAATTGTTTCCCGTGAACATATCAAAATAGCTATAACCCATTGTAACATAGGTTGGGGCAAGGAAGAACACAACAGTAACAAAAGTTAAAGTAACAGCAGTTGTTGAAATGTGCTTTAGTAGTGTTAACCATTTTGGATAATTGTTTGTGTCATGAATAAGATTTTTGATTGCATAGACAATAATAACAATTCCAACAATTGCAACAAACAAGTTAGAAAGCACAGTAAAAAATCTCAAGGAATGAATGCCACTAAGGCCAAACCATTTTGGGTCTCTGACAATATCTGTCCTAAAAGTTTCTATCATGCAATGTGTTGTAAATAATACAATGCAAATATTCATTATTAATGAAACAACATTATTTCTTCTTATCTTTTCCATACAAAAATAATAGCACAAAGCTACAAAATCGTAAAACAAAAAATCCACTAAAAAAGTGGATTTTGTTTTTAATTTTCTTTTGACAAAACTTTTTTGCACCAAGATTTTTGTTTGCACTCTGGGCATTTCATAAATTTTGTTCTTCCCATATGCATTGAAAGCAAAGATTGTTTGTATGTTGGCTCAAACTTGTGATGGCATTTTGCACATTCATAATAGCCGGCAACTTGTTCAATTTTGAAGCATATTGCGAATGAAGCCATGCCAATAACAAAACCAACAGCGCCAATAACAATTTTTGCCCACAAAGGCATTTCAATCATGATTGCAACCATCCAAGAACTCAAAAGTATAATAATACCCAAAGTTGCCAAATATATTTCCATTCTAAGCAATCTCTTGTCGGCTTTTTCTTTTTGTTTTTTCATTTCAAGCAAGTTTAATTCTGCTTGTTTATTGTATTCTTTCATTTCCAATACCTCCCCAGATAATAATTCGTTTACACTAATTTCAAGTATTTTGCATAATTCCAACATAATTGATGAATCGGGTAGAGACCTGCCACATTCCCATTTAGAAATTGCTCTGTCTGTGATATGTAGTTTTTCTGCCAATTCAAGTTGTGTTAAGTTTTTGGTTTTTCTACGCTCGGCAATAAACTTGCCAATTTTTATCATATTCATAGCTTTAACCTCCTTTTCATTTATAGTGTACACAAACTTTTTCAATCAATCAACATACAGTTGGTTGAGTTTGGGGAATATACATCAAAATACTATCACATTTTTTTCATTTATGCTATTATTATATTACAAAAAAGATAGGAGAAAACAATGAGTGTTATTTTGGAATTTAAGGACATAAACAAAAGTTTTGGCGAAAAACAAGTCCTAAAAAATATCAATCTAAAAATTGAAAGCAACAAAAAAATTGGTTTGCTTGGCAAAAATGGCAGTGGCAAGTCAACACTTTTCAAACTTGCAAATGATTTGTTAACTCCAACAAGTGGCCAAGTTCTTGTTGATGGAAAAACAATTTCAAGCGAAACAAAAAAACTTGTATCATATTTGCCAGAAAGGACATATCTTAGTGCAAGTATGAAAGTGAGTGATGCAATAAACTTTTTTGCAGATTTCTATGAAGATTTTGACAGAGAAAAAGCAGAAAAATTGCTTGTCGATTTACAACTAGACAAAAATATGAGATTGTCAAAAATGAGCAAGGGTATGAAAGAAAAAGTTCAACTTGTGCTTGTTATGAGTAGGAATGCAAAAATATATATTTTGGACGAACCACTTGGGGGAGTTGACCCAGCAAGCAGAGATTACATTTTGCAAACAATTCTCAAAAATTTCAACAAAGATGCAACACTACTAATTTCAACACATATGATTGCAGACATAGAAAAAATTTTGGATGAAGTTGTGTTTATTGATGATGGGCAAATTGTTTTACAAGAAGATGCAAACAAGCTTCGTGAAAAAGAAAATTGCACAATAGATGAAATCTTTAGGAGGAAATTTTATGTTAGGTAAATTATTAAAATATGACTTCAGAAAAAATATGCGCTGGCTTTGGATTTTGTTTGTTGGTGCAATTGTTGCTGCAGGCATAACAAGGGGACTTGTGGAATTAGGCAAGAGTATAGCATTTTTCAAAGTTCTAAGCATTTTGTTTGATTCTGTGTTTTATGCACTTGTTGCAAATTCATTAATTCAACCTTTCTTGCGTGGTTTTATGGATTTTTCAAAATCATTGTATGGTGATGAATCATACTTAACACACACGCTTCCTGTTACAAAAAAACAAATAATCAATTCAAAATACATCACAACTTTTGCAGAACTATTGATGGGATTTGCAAGTGTTATTATTGCAATTTTGATTAGGTTTGCTTCTCCAACATTTTTGCAGACAATAAAGTATATGCTATCTGCAGTTGTAACTGGTGAGTTTTCTGCATTGCTTGCACTTGTGCTTATGATAGTGCTTGTTATTGTTGAATTTTTGATGTTCAGTTCAATTATAAATTTTTCAATTGTTATGGCATACAAATCAAATGAGAAAAAAGTGTTAAAGTCATTTTTGTTCACAGCTGCATTTGCTGCTATTGCAATGACAGTGCTTTCTGTTGCAATGGTTATAATGTTTGTTGCATTTGGAGTTGATATTTCAAGTTCAACACTCACATTCACTGCACCTGTGTTCTTTGGAATTATCATAACAGGAATAGTTGTGTATTTACTTTTTACAGTGTTGTTTTATTTCCTTGCAAAAAAGGAATTTGGCAAAGGCGTTAATGTTGATTAAATAACAAAACAAAAAACTCTAACCAAGTTGGCTAGAGTTTTTTTGTGTCAAATATTTTTTATGTAGTGATGCATTGTGCAAATGCACGGCTTGTGGCCACATTCTTTGCAGTCAAAGTCTGGACACAAATTTCCCCAATAATTTGGTATTGTTTGAGTTTTAACAAATCCAAAATTTTCCAATAACTTTTGACTGTTTGTATGACCATTTGCTTCAATTGCGCAACATTCAACTTTGTTATATTTTTTTGCCTTTGCAATGTCAATGGCAATGTCCATAAATGTTGACCCAATTTTCATTTTTTGAAAGTCAGGGGATATAACAATCATGTCAATATAAAAGTATTCTTTTTCTTCATGACAAATCAAACATCCAACAACTTGGTTGTCACAAAGTGCAAGTTTGATAATATATTTTTCAATGTTTTCAAAAATCTCATCACTATCCGAGCCTTCGCCCCATTGAGCATTTTGCAAGGCAAACAGTTCGTCATAATATTGTGTTGTGTAATCAACATATTTTAATTCTTTCATACAATTTCCTTAAAATCTCCTATAATTACTATATCACAATTGTTGTTGATAGTGTTATCAAATTATGTTTATTTATTTATAATAAATATAATACTTGAAAAATTGTCATTGTTATTGTATAATCAAAAACAGATAAAAGAGAGAATAAATTATGTTTAGTGAAGAAGATAAAAAACAAATAAGAAAAATATTCAAGCAAAGTTTGTTCAAAAGAATTTTTAGGGGACAAGATAGTGAATCAGATATCACCAAAAAAGTTGTAAAAAACAGCAATCTTTCTCCTGCAAAAAAGTGTATTGTTCTTATTGATATGTACAAGTACTATTTTGCTCAAGGAATAGAAAGTGATGCAAAGCTTCAAGCATATGAACTTTATTATGAACAATTTATGATTAACGGTCAAAAAGATGAAGCTAGGTTTATGGAGTGCTATAGCTATAGTTACGACGATATTTTGTTTTTCAATTTGGTAACTTTAACAAAAGCGATTGAAGATATAAAAGGACAAGGCATTGACTATTCAGAACTTTCAACCACCAAACAAAAATATGTTCAAATGATACAAGAATTAAAAGAAAATTGTGGTTTTGATGCTGATTTTAATTATCCAGCATTTTACACAGACCAAGTATTAAGAAATGATATTTCTCACAAAATGCATTGGTTTGTACAAGATTACAAAAAGCTTATGGATAACGACAAGTACGAACTTGGAATAAATTAAAAAATAAAAGGACAGGGGAATGAAAAAAATATATGCAGTTTTTATATTTATTTTTTTGGCAATTTCCACCTGCCTTTTTTTGGGTTGTCAAGATGCAAAATTTCAAATAAATTTGCCAAGTGAAATTGTTTTGCAAAATGAACAAACACCACTTCCAGAATTAAAACTTGGTGACAAAAAAGTGAGTTATGATAATTTTTATTACCAAAACGATGATGGTTATATTTATGTTTTTGGTAACATGATTTATTTAACTCAAGATGCACCAGACCAGTTCAACACGCAACTCAAAGTAATCTATAAAAAAGATACAAATATCTCAAAAACAATAAACATCAAAAAAGTTCATATAGAGATTTCTTCGTTAAGCATAACATGCAACACAAAAGCGATTTTCCCAGGTGAGAATGTTTTTTACACAATAAATTATTTGCCACAAAATGCAATACTAAGGAATTATCAAGTACAATTTGACCATCCTGAATATGTCCAAAGTCAAGACAAAAATTGTTTCAGGCTAGCTGGCAATGTTGAATTTGGAGCAGAGCTAACAATGACAATTAATGTTAATCAAAATTTATCAGCCACCTACAAATTTGTGGTCAATGATAATGTTTATGATGTATACAATGTTAACCAACTAAAAAGAATTTCCAACGATATTTATGGTTATTACAATATAAAAAGTGATATAGATTTTAGTGATTTTGATTGGAATTTGATAGATGAGTTTTATGGTGTAATTAATGGAAACAATCATAAAATTATGCAAATTGAGTACCAAAAACGACTAAAAGATAGGCAAAATAACAATAATTTTGGTTTTATAAAGAATTTGTATGGTACTGTGCGTAATGTTGTTTTTGACAATTTTAATATATTTGTTCACAAGTTTCATGACAATTTGGAAAACATGACAATTGGTTCAGTTTGTGGTTTGCTTATTAATGGAGAAATTGATAATGTAAAAATTATTGATTCAACAATTTATGGCTATCATGACTCTGATGACAAAAAAGTTAAAACAAGATTATACATTGGTGGCGTGGCAGGACAATGCAAAAATGGAATAATTTCAAATTGTGAAATTGTCAATTCAAAAATTTGGGGAGCAACACACATAAACATTGAGCCATCTTCAATTGCAGATTGTTGGACTCATGCTGGCGGAATTGTTGGTGACCTTGAATATGGAAAAGTAATATCTTGTACAAGGTCAGACTCAACAACTGTAACTTCGCAAGTAAGGAGTGGAAGTAATACTTCTGCCTATCATTGCATTTGTGGGGGAATTGTTGGACATAGCTATTTTGGAAAAATTTTGAATTGTAATTCAACAATATTCAATTTGAAAACAATTGAAGATATAGAAGAGAACAGAAAGGCAAATACAAGCAATACACTTGTTGGTGCGATTTGTGCAGAAGTGGTAGAGTAGGAGGCAAAATGACAGAAGAAAATTATATTGTTATACAAGATTTATGCAAAACATATAAGAGTAGTTCCAAAACGAGTGTTGATGCACTAAGGAACCTTAATTTTGCCCTACCACAAAAAGGTATGATTTTTGTCATTGGAAAAAGTGGTTGTGGAAAAAGTACTCTGCTCAATATTCTTGGTGGACTAGACAGACCAACAAGTGGAAACATATGCATTGCTGATAAGGTTGTTGATTTCAATAATGAGAGCAGTCTTGACGAATACAGAAATCAGGACATAGGATTTGTTTTTCAAGACCATAACCTAATGGATGATTTTAATATTAAAGACAATATCAAAATGTCGCTTACAACTCAAAACAAGAGTGCAAGTGATGAAGAGATTGACGAAATACTCAAACTTGTTGACCTTGATGATTGCAAAAACAAAATGCCAAACGAAGTTTCTGGTGGACAAAGGCAAAGAATATCAATTGCAAGAACACTAATAAAAAAACCAAAAATAATATTAGCAGATGAGCCAACTGGAAATTTGGATAGTGTGAACAGCAAAAGAATTTTTGAAACCCTAAAGAATATTTCAAAAGACAATTTGGTGCTTGTTGTAACACATGACTTAGATAGTGCCTATGTTTTTGGCGACAGAATTATTGAACTCAAAGATGGTGAAATTATCAATGATGCAATCAAGAAAAACGAATTTGATATAAACAAACTAAAGCAAAATTACAAAACAGAAGTAGACAAGGCTTTTGAACAAAATAATCAAAAAATTGCAATAAATAATGCAGAAATACAGCAAAAAAGCGTTTCAAAATCAAAATTAACGTTCAAAAGTGCTTTTAATATCATTTTCAATTGGCTAAAACGTGGCAAGGTTTCACTTATTGTTTCAGTACTAATTTTGGCAATTGCACTTGGTGGATTTGGAGTTGTAAATACAATAACAAATTACAATTACAACAATTCACTTTCCGATACTCTTTCAAACACAAGTGTTGCAACTGCAATGGTTGTGAAAGGTCAAATAAACAATGAACAGCACAATGCAGAATTTGACGATGAAGGTTTTACTTATCAAGAATTTGAAAACATTAAATCAGATTACAAGGGAACAAACAAAGAGTTGCCTTTGTCGTATAGTTTTCAAAAATATGTTGCAAGTTCAAATAGTGATTACAGAAATACAATAAATGGAATATGTGAGATTACTGGAGAAACTAACAGTGATTCAATCAAAACATTTTATAAGGCATCATTATTACTAGGCGAATATCCACAAAAAAATGATAATTATGTTGAAATATTAATTTCTGACTACTTGGCAGATAGTATACTTTATTATGGAACAAAATTTGGTGATACTATAATCTATCCAAACACCACACAAGATAGTTTACTTAACAAAACATTTGTTAACAGTGGAGTAAATTACAAAATTGTTGGTGTGTACACATGTCAATATAGTGAATTATACAAGTCAAATGATGACAATCTTGACAGCAACAGGTCATACAAATATGCAAGAGACTACATCTATTCTGTAGTGTTAACAAATGACAATGCAGTAAAAAATTATGCAATAAACAATAGCACTTTTGAAATTGATTTATTACTCAAAGCTAGTGATGATACAGCATATTACAACAACAGTTTGATAATGGCAGGAATGGATACTAAAGCACAAGTAAATTCATTTGCTTTAGCTCAAGGAATTGACATTGTTTTTAGTGCAGATTTTACCAGTGAAAACATAGCAGAAAATGGTATGATAATTTCATTTTCAAAATACCTAGATGTGTTCAATAAGTATGAATTTAACGAGCATGGTGATATGATTTCAAACTTTGCAAATTTAACACCTGCAGACCTTCAAAATTTGCAAATTGATGTAAAAATTAACCCAAATACCACAAAAAACTATCAAATTATAGGTATTTTTAATGATTTTGAGCAAATTGAAAATGTTGTTATTGTAAACAGAAATGTTAAAAAAAGTTATATAGAAAGTGAAATTTTAATTTCAAATATACTAATCAGTTTAATTCAAAATGACACAAAAAATGTTGTAAAAAATTTCCAAAAAAGTCCAACAATTTTATATGCTGCAGCAACAGAAAGATTGTTGTATTTCAGTGGACTTTTTGATGTTATAAAAGATGTAATTTATCTTGTTATTGCTGTTCTATTTGTGTTTGTTTCCATACTCATGTTTAGTTTTATTTCAAAGAGTATTCGTGACAAACAAAAAGACATTGGAATAATGCGTTCACTTGGTGCAAACAGAAAAGATATTGCAAAGATATTTTTGCTGAACGACCTATTATACATTGTTTCATCTTTTGTGATTGCGGTTGTAATTTATATTGTTGGTTGTGTTGTTGTCAACAACTTGCTTTGTTCAAATCTTGGAATAAATTTGGCATTGCTTTCCATCAACTTTGTTTCAATAATTTTGATGCTTGCAGTTAGCGTTGGTGTTATTGCACTTGCCAGCATAAGACCAATTTTCAAATATACAAAAATGGCACCAATTGATGTTATTAGAAATACAGAACAAAAATAAAATATTTTTGAGAATTCTTTGACATTGTTTTTTTAACGCTATAAAATTATGTAGAAATTAAAAGGAAGTACAAATGAACAAGAAAGGTATAAGTGTATATTTTGGGTACAATTTAAAAATTGGTGATGCAGAAAAATTGATTGGTGAACATAATTTTGATTGTGTAATAACAAATGCTGACAAAAAATTCAATTATCAAAATGGAACAATAAGGCATCAAATAAAATTATTCAAAAAATATGGTCTTGAAGTGTCAAGTTTGCATATGGCATATCATGGCAAAGATTTGAGAGAATTCTGGAAAGACACACCAAAAGGTGATGAACTAGAAAAAAACTTAATTCGTGATGTAAAGATTGCTCACAAATATGGTTTTAGTTGTGTTGTTGTTCATCTTGTTGGTGAAGAAAGTGAAGTTGGTCTTGAAAGAATAAAAAGAGTATTAAAAGTATGTGAAAAACTTGGCGTTCCACTTGCACTAGAAAATGTTGGTTATCACAAACTTTTAAGATATTGTTTTTCAAATATCAAAAGTGATTATCTCAAACTTTGTTTTGATATTGGGCACCAAAATGTATTTGAACCACAATATGATGTTTTGGAAGAATTTGGCGACAAGTTGATAACACTTCATCTTCATAGCAATATGGGTGAAAAAGATGAACACACTCTCAACAAGTACGGCAATGTTGATTGGGAAGCTTTTGCAAAAAGACTTGCCAAACTCAATCCAAACATAAACCTTGATTATGAAATTTTGATGCATACTCGTCATTGTGAAAGTGCAAGTGATGTACTAAAAGAAGTTTATGAACAGGCCTGCGAACTTGAAAAAATGATAGAAAAATACAAAAATTAAACAAAAACACTCATTTTTGAGTGTTTTTTTTGTGCAATTTGTGTAAATTTTACTATTTTTTGTTTTTATTTTTTAGAATGTATTTTGCTATTTACTTTTTATTATAACTCTGTTATAATATTTTTGCGTTTAATATAAAGGAGAAAAAAATGAAAAACAAAGCGATTACATCAAGAGATGAAGATTTTGCTCAGTGGTATACTGACGTTGTAAAAGCTGCACATTTGGCAGAATATTCAAATGTTAAAGGTTGTATCGTTTTTGAACCCAATGGTTATGCACTTTGGGAAAAGATGCAAAGCATACTTGACAAAATGTTCAAAGAGACAGGACACCAAAACGTGTACATGCCAGTATTCATTCCAGAAGCATTACTCAAAAAAGAAGGTGAACTTATTGCAGGGTTTGCTCCAGAATGTGCTTGGGTAACAACTGGTGGCAGTGCTCAACTTGAAGACAGATATGCAATTCGTCCAACAAGTGAAACTTTGTTTTGTGATTACTTTAGCACAAAAGTTAAGTCATACAGAGATTTGCCAAAGCTTTATAACCAATGGTGCAATGTTGTAAGATGGGAAAAAGAAACAAGACCATTCCTTAGAACTCGTGAATTTTTGTGGCAAGAAGGACATACAATTCATGAAACAGAACAAGAAGCAAAAGAAGAAACACTAAGAATGCTTGGAATTTATGAAAAGTTTTTTAAGGAATATCTTGCAATACCTTGCATAACAGGACAAAAAACAGAAAAAGAAAAATTTGCAGGTGCCGAAAGTACATACACAATAGAAGCACTTATGTATAATGGTGTTGCTCTTCAAAGTGCAACAAGCCACTACTTTGGACAAAAATTTTCAAAAGCATATGATGTCAAATTTTTGAACAGAAACAACGAATGGGAAAATGTTTATCAAACATCTTGGGGTTGCACAACAAGAATGATAGGTGGGCTTATTATGGTTCACAGTGACGAAAACGGACTTGTTTTGCCACCAAAGATTGCACCAAGACAAGTTGCCATTGTTCCAATTGGCAGTGATGAAGAAGTTATGGCTTTATGTAAAGATATTTGCACAAAACTTAATGCAAAAGATATTGTTTCATTTGTAGATGATTCCGAAAAATCACCAGGATTCAAATTTGCAGAACACGAAGTTAATGGAATCCCAGTAAGAATAGAAATAGGCAAAAGAGATTTAGACAATGGACAAATAACACTTGCTCGTCGTGATACTCGTGAAAAGATAAATGTTTCAAAAGACGTAGACATTGTTTTGGAAGTAAGCAAATTGCTTGATGATATTCAAAACAACTTGTATCAAAGGGCATTAGAGCGTAGAGATGCATTAACATACAGAACAGATAACTTGGAAGAAGTTAAAAAGATTATGAACACAAGACCAGGATTTATTTATTCTCATTGGTGTGGTGATGAGGAATGCGAACTCAAGATGAAAGAAATCCGTGGAACAAAATCTCGTTGTATAACAGCAGAAAAAGTTGGTGCAGATGACAAGTGTGTTGTTTGTGGAAAGCCAGCAAAACATATGGTTGTTTGGGGAATACAATACTAAAAACAAAATGGAGTGTTTGTTATGGACTTATTACTATATTCAAAAGATTTAAAAGAACTTGATGAATATATGCCAGATAGTGAAGAAGAAAGAAAAAATATCACTGTCTTTTTAAGGCTACCTATGTCTTGCATTGCAACAAAAAAACTTGAGAAAATAGAAAAACTATTTGCACCATACACTGGGTTAAAAAGATTGGCATTTTTGTTTGAGCCAAAAGATTACAAAATTTCTCAAGAACAACTAGATACTCTTATTGATTTCCAAGTTGAAAGACCAATTGATTGTTGTATAGAAGATGAATATGACACTTGCGAAATTGGAAAAGTGTATGCAGCAATGCAAAAAATATACCAATATTGTGATTTTATTAACAAAAATGATTTGTCACCAGTAGAAAGTTTGATGTATGCATATTTGATGGCAACAGAAAAGCCATACAAAGAAGAAGGAAAAGGTGAGCCAGAAGAAATATCAAGATCTGTGTTTTCAATAATGAATAATGACAAAATTGTTTGTGCGGGCTATTGTAGTATTATTAAGGCAATAATAAGCAACCTAAACACAGAAAACATCAAGGTTTTTGACAACACAACAGCAAGCTATGATGAAAATGGCGATAAACTTTTACATGCAACTTTAATTTGTTATATCAAAGATGCCAAGTATGGCATTGATGGATATTATCTATTGGACCCAACAGTTGATTCAGAACTTACTTATCATCAGGATCCAAAAGACAGAGATTGGTTTGTAAACAACTTTTTGGTAACTCTTGGAGATATCAAATATTCATCTTTTGAGTACAAAGAAGTAAAATATGCTGATATGTACATAACTGATACTAATGAACTTTACAGTGAAGAATCAAAACATGAAAGATTAGACAATTCATTAAGATTTGGCGATGAAAAACTTTTGATTAACAAAGAATTTCAAAAAGCACTTAATGACAATATAAAAATAATTGATGAGCTTAACAAAAATTATGGAAGTCAAGTAACAGGCATTCCACTAAGCACAACAATTCACAAAAACAAAAGGGTAGTAGAAGAAGCGTTATATCACAATTCCGAAGCAATTCCACTTCATGTTACAATTCAATCATTATACAGAATATTTAATGCGATGAAATTATATTCAACAAAGAGTGAAAATTTCTATTATACAAAAAAGATAATTAACAAAAACATAATTGCTTGCAAAGCATCTGAAAACTTCAAAGAAGGTGCAGCAAATCAAATAAGCATGTGTGATGATATATACAAAGTATAAACTGTATCACAAACAAAGAAAAAATGAAAAAAACAATAAAAAGACACTCAAACAAGAGCTTATAAGTGAATAATAATGATTAGTAAACAAAAATTAAAAAATGATAAAATGCAAGGCGATAATTTGTATTAAATAAAAAACAAAAAAATAGCCACAAGAGTGAGGCTCGGTGAAGTTTGCCGGCGCACGAGTTTACAAATGTAAATGACCGTACTGGCAAGCTCACCAGAAACAAAACTATTGTGTGCTATTTTTTTGTTTTTATCTTACTTTCATACGCTTACGAAGCTTAATGAACACAATTACTCCAACAACAGCTATAATGCTTGAAGCAACAATCAATATAATTGAAATTGCGTTTAGTGGTTCATTTTTTGTTACTTTGTATGAATACAAAAGTTTTCCACTTTCTGTATAAAGTTGAATGAAATATGTTCCAGATTTATCAATACTGAATGAATAAGATGATTTAAGTTCACCATCAGCAAAAGCTTGTTTTGAAAGGTGATAATCATTAAGACCAGTAATCTTTAGAACACAATCACCAACATCTTCAAGTAGGTCAGAAGTATTGAATGATACAATGATAGGATTTGTTGTTGATGAGTTGTCTTCAATTGAAACATTGATTGGGGCAGGTTTATTGTTAATCCAGAAACTGAATGTGAATTTTTGTCCAAATTCATTTGCTGTGTTAACAGTTATTGTATAATTTCCTGAACCTGTAACAGCATCGTTTACAGAAATAAATAAATTCTTTAGGAATAACTTTTTGTAGTATACGCCATCGTCATCTTGAAGTGTTTTTTCAACAAGTTTTCCCATATTTTCATTTGTTATTCTGTCTGTTATATCAACATTTTCTCTAACAACAGATTCAATATAATAATCTGCATATTCACCAAGTTCGAATGCAGAACGTGATTCGTTTGGTTTGATAATCAAGAAGTATAGTGGTTGTTCGTTAATATTCTTAACAACGCCATTTTCTGTAACAGCTGCAGAGAACCAAATTTTGTATAATCCTGCTTCTGTGAATATGTATGATCTTGTCTCTCTTGAATATTCTGGTGTGTATTCATTACCATTTTTAAGGACGGTAAGTGATGGTTGAGCATTTCTATCGTAATAGCTTAATGTTGAAGCTGGGATAGAAACTGTTACTGTATCATCATAAACTGCATTATTGATAGGTGATTCACCATTTACGTTATAAATAACACTTCTTAGATATTTTATTGTGTATGTAGATAACAATTGATTGAACATATGAGTATTGCCAGCCATATCTTTGAATGATAGGTAATATGTTCCAGAAGATTTCAAGGTAACAATTGTTATATCTCCTTCTGTTTTTGTTTCTGCATTATATATTTGTTGATTATCTCCAAAATATATTGTTGCAGTAACTTTATTTTCTGGAATGCCATAATATGATTGCCAAGCAATACGCTTGTATGATGTGTTATTTTCTTCTGTGCTAACAACAAATGATTCTTGAGTTTTTGTTGTATCAAATATTGTTCTTGTACCTTCATTTGTATAATAAGAGTACTTTGTTAAAATATTTGTTGACCTTGGAATCACTGTGATTGCAATTGTCTTTTTGAAGTACTTTGATGCGTTTGTGCTATCATTATTAGAAACAATATAGATATATGTTGAATAATCTCCATTTCTAATGATTGTTGAGTCTTGAACTTTAACATCTTGGTCTGTGTTGCAAACAATTTCAAATTCACTTGTGTTAAGAATGTAGTGTGTTGTAATTGTGTATGTTGTATTACTTTCTACAAATGTGTAATTGTTTCCTGTTGGTGTTGCATATTTGTATGTTGAATTGTTTGACAAATATCTAACTTGATAGAAATCTTCATCATTGTCAGAAATAATAAATTCAAGATATGTGTTATATTGGTCAGCTGTGAATAGTTCTGTATATTTGATAATCAATGAGTATAAACCAGGTGAGGTAAGAACTTTTCCAGAAACAATTTGTTCTTTTGTTCCATCTTCATATTCCAAAATAACGGCACAAGGAATTCTTCCTACATTTTGCTTGAATGTAATTTTTAAATCATTTCCATACATTGTGTCTTTGTTGAACAATGCATTTTGTGAGTTGTTGTAAATATCAAGCAAGGTGATGCTAGGGATATAGTTATAAGTTACAAGGTTCAAAGTTTTGTATGGGAGTCCATTGTTTATTTCTTCAATAGCTTCATAAACTCTAATAACAAAGCTTCTTTCTCCACCAATAATTCCGTTTGCCATATCTTGCTTTGCTGCATACAACACAACAACGCAAAGGTCTGTGGTTGTACTAAAATCAATTCTGCCATAACCAAGTGCATTAAATTCTCTGTATTCATTTGTGTTTGGTTCAATTTTGAATACTCTTGGTGTTGCACTTGACACAATTGTTATTGTGTCTTTTTTGTAGTTATAAACATATGTTATGTCTTTTGTTGAGTAGTAGTATCTTACACCATTTTCATAGTTTTCTACAATATCAACTGAACTATATAGTTCTTTTTCTATTGGCTCAGAACCATAGATGTTTGTAAGGCTATATTCGTCCATAAAGTTGTCTTTTACAAGGTATTTGTAATATCTGTTCTTTTGTGGTTCGTTGATTGTTATTTTTAGATATACAGAACCCATATAGTTGACATAAACAGATGAGATAATACTTGTGTTTTCAAGAATTTGGTCTGCACTAGAGAAGTATGTTGCATCTTCTTTTTTGTACAAGTTTTCTTGAATATACGATGTCATATTTTGTGTTTTAACAAAATGTACAATTTCAACATAATTTGCATAGATTAATGCTGCATTATTTGTTGAGTTTGTAGGAACTTTAATGAGCAATCCTTCTTCGTTTGCATAAGCAGAAATTGTGCTTGTGTGTTTAACATCAAGTGAAGAGTTAAGAACTGAACAATCAAATACTATATTGCCAAAGTAAGGAACAAATCCAAATGTTAGCACTTGTTTTTGTGCGCTTGGCAAAAGTCTTGTTATTTGTTCAAGTTCAAATTGACTTTCTGTTACGTTTGCTGGATTGTATGTGTTTAGATTAATGTAATAACCTTCGGAATAAGGTGTTTTTAGATATTTTGTTGCTCCAACTGTTAATATGCTCCAGTCATAACCGAACATATCATATTTTGATATAGAGAATGAACTCTTTGCATAAACATTAAATCTTGCACTAACATCTGCATACAAAACGTTCTTCGGATTTTCACTAATGTTGTAGGTGATAGGGAAGACATTTGTTTGAGCCATTGCTTCATAGTCGGTAATATAGATTGTATAAACCGTTATGTTTCCAGCCATATCTCTTTCAACAATTTCCAAATATGGTTTTGTGTGTTGATTTAGAGTTTCTAGGATAGAAGCAAGTGATCTTGCATTAAGAACTTCAAAACCATCTGTTGAATTTTCTATTGAGCTTGGCGATGTTTCTTGAACAAATATGTCGTTGTATTTTGTATATACTTTTACTCCGTTTGTTGTTGTTTCAAAATATCTATACAAAATGTTATAAGCTTCGCCGTCTGAATGAGAATTAAGGTCAAGTATTGAAGAGATGTTTTGCTTGTCAATTGCAAATGCAAAATATCTATAAAGACCAGTGTTTACAGAAGTGTTATATCCACTACCATAAGTTCTAACAAGGTCATAATCAATATTGTTAAGTTCAACTAATCTTCTGATGTTTGCAGCAGGGGCAACTGTGTCTATAACTAATGAATGAGATGTTCTAAAGTATCCTTCGTTATAATCCATTTCATCGCCTTCATATTGCATAGAGAATGTTATTCTGCTATTGTTTGCATATGCACCAATGTTTTTAAGATTGATGTCAACGAAATGACGATTGCCAACTGTTGTAATTTGATTTGAATCAACTTTTACTTGATTTAGGTTGTTTATTTTGTAATAGATTTGTTCTTTATCTATTTTTGCTTCAAACAAGTTTTCGGAATCAACCCAAGAAAGTCTAACAACATCTTTGTTTGTGTAGTATACACCATTTGCACTGTTAAATTCCTCATCGTTTACATTTGTGATAGTAAATGCTGGTTCTGATTGATAAATTTGGAATACAAAGCTAAATGTGTTAGGTAGGTAAGCTGTATAGCCTTGGTTGATTGTAACTTTGTAATAACCAACCTTTTTGAATGCAATACCACTATTGGTGTTATTGAATTTCAAATAACCATTTGCTGTGCCTTGACTTGTATATTTTTCTTTTGACAAAGCAAGTTGAGATTTTTCTGCCGCATAAACTATTTCTGCCGATAGAGCATAGGAATTAATTTTACTTGATGCGTCGCTTGCATTCCAATTAACAATAGTTTTTTCTTGTCTAAATTGAGGGTCATCTTCATAAGAGTAACCATATTTAACTTCTGGAATAAATACGAACACAGGAAGTTTGTTTGTTACAAGTATTGCTTCATCGTTGCCTTGCAAGTTGCTTGCAATATAGATGTCGTTGAATACCATTCTTCCGCTGTTGCCATCTTCCAAAACTTGAAGTTTGATTGCTTCACCAATATAGTTGAACATTGTTCCATCTTCGTCAACGACTTCTGGGGCAGTGATAATGCCATATCTATCAACAATGAAAGTAAATGTTCTTGTCATATAGTCATAATTTGCATTAATTCTTTCACTTGTACTTGTTAAGTTTGAATAAACTCTTGTGATTGTATATTTTCCAGCCATTGTTTGATACAACGATGTAATTGGACTATATACATATTCTTTGTTTACTTCCCAATTATATGTACCATCACCATTTGGTGTTGCAAGGTTTTCTTCTGGGCTAAGTCTTGAATAAATTGTAATAGGTGAACCAGGTTGTTCAAATTTGTATCCAAAGATAGTATCAGAATAACTTGTTTTTGAGAAAGGACTATATGTGTATGTGATGTTTTCAATTTCCAAAACACCTTCTTCTGGTTTTGGATTGAATGTCAAGTTAATTATCTCATTGCAGCTTGCAAGCAAATTTGCTGTTGTTGGAATATAATATTTTGATTGTGTGCTTTGAGTAGTGTCTGTTTGCATAAATGAATCTTGAACAAGTGCTTTTTCTTGGTTGTTGCTTGTTGTGTAGGTAAGTACTGTTCTAGAAGCATCAGAAGACATGATTACACTATGAGTACCAGAATAGTATTGTTCATAGTTTTTAAAACTTGTCTTATTGTTTTCATCTGCATATTTTGTGTTTGCATTATCGCGAGTATAGAAAACATATTGAAGTTCATTTGCAACATAACCACCATTGCCATCATCTTTTAGGAATTCGATTTCATATTGGTCTTGACCTTCAATTGCAAAGTATGTGCCATCACCAATTGAACAATAAACTAATTCATTAATTGGAGTTTTTGTAAAGAATGTGTTTACTGTGTTAATACTCAACATTTCAAAGTAATTTGTGTATACGTCTGTTTCGTTAAGTATTTTGCTAAGCCATGTATCTTTTACGTCAATAACTCTTGAGCTAATTTTAAGGTTATTGAATTTGATTACTTTGTGTGTTCCCCAAATTACTGTTACATCAGAAGACAAAATATTTAATCCTTCAATTTCTGTAAACTCGCCATTGATTTTTTGAAGTATCTTATTTTGTGTGTTATCAATAATAAAAGCAAAGTATTGTTTGTTGCCAGCTGTATCATAAATTCTAAAGATGTACATTCCGGCTTGGGTTAGGGCATTTGATGACCTGATATAGTCGCTTGCAATATTGTTTGCATATTCAACACTTTGTAGTCCACCATCAATATCTCTGTAGTCGAACATATATTGAACAGGAACTGCTCCATAAGAATATAAGTTTTCTAGCATTGCATTTGAATAGTTTGTTGAATTATCTTTTGTTAAAGGAATGTATTTGTATTCTGCTGTGGTTTTGCTACCACTAGATTTTTCATTCCACATAACCATAACAGGTTGATTTGTTAAGAAGTCAACTGTTCCTTCTTTAACGTAATATTCGGCATCAAGTTTTGCAAGTGAACTAATTTGAATACCTTCAATAGGTGTTTTGTCTATTGAAAAGTTTGTTGAATAATTTCTTGTGTAATTTTTGCCAAAATACATTGTCACGCGATATTTGCCGTTGTTTTGAAGACCAACAACTTCGCCATCGCCAACAGTAGCATAGAATGTTTCTGCACCTGTGTAGTTGGCTCTAACATAAATATCAACTCTTGTCTTTGCATTAAAGATGCTTGACAATGAAGATTTTCTAACTGTAACGCTTTGGTTTGTAAATGATTGATCCAAAAGTGCTTGGTTGCTTTCATTTTTAATTTCAAATTCAGAGGTGTCTTTTGTGATTTGGAATACAAACCATTGAGCACTCAATTGAATACTTCTGTCACCAGAAATTTCTGAAGGTTGCCAATTGTCTTCAACATTTGAACCATTGACAAGTGTATGATTTTTGTAAACTAATTTTACAAGATAAATTCCTGTTTGAGTGAATGGGCTGTTGTCATAATCATAATATTGTTGTGATTCTGAATTTGGAACAATGCTATATGTTGAACCACTTTTTGCAAGTTTCCAATACTTACTTTGTGTTTGAACAACATCTTCGTTGTTATCTTTATTGAAGATTTCTACGTTGTATTTGAATTGAACAGGGGCTTGGTTTGTTGATTGAACTTTGATTGTTGTTCCAAGCAATCCACCTTCGCCTAAGAGTAAAGCAAGAGTATCTGCTTCTGTGTCAACAGTTGTTGTTGTGCTTGTTATTGAATTTGTGACTTCACCATAGATTGCTTTTTTGAATTCATCTGCTGTTTGATATGTGATATCTGTTATTTCATTTCCAATAACACCATCTTCTAGTGTTTTGAATTCTTTTAGCTCTCCAGAAAATACATCACTGTAATATGCTTGATAACCAAATATTTCGAGTGCATCACATTTGTTTATTCTTTGAGTGGATATTGCCATATCACTCATATTGTTAGATTGATTCAAGACATCAATATTTCCATCATAAACATATGTGAATGTGTAGCTAATTGAATATAAGCCAAGGTCATTGAAATATATTATAACATTGTCTGTTGCATCATCTTCTTCAAAATATACAAGGTTGTTATCTGTTTGAACAGTTGTTCCATCAAACCAAATATTTTGAATTGTGTTGTTCTTTTGGAAAGTTTTTGTTATGCAAAGTCTAAAGTTCTTTTTGTTAAATGTTAATGTAGGAAGTTGATTTGTTTTTTGACTGTTTTCTGTTTTTTGATATTGATAAGAATAAACACGGTCATAAGAAGCAGCTGCTCTGTATACTTCATCAAAAGTAAAGTTAAAAGTTGATTGAACGCATGAGCCATATTTTGATGAACTAAAGTAGTTTTGTTCTTGGAGAACATAATATGTGAATGAGAATGATTTGTTGTTGTCAACTCCGTTTTCGTTAATGATGTAGTTTATTGTTAAGTCATATCTTCCATAAGGGAAGTAGTCTGCATCGTCTGTTCTTGTGATTATACTAAAAGCATTGTCAACATAAGATACTTGAATACCAAGGTCAAACAATTCGCTGTTTGTATAACTTCTTGAGTTGAATGTTATGTATGGGTTGATGTGCTTAATAACTCTTTGGTCTGTTGGATCATCAATTCTAAGTAATGCTTCAACAACATGTCCATATCTAACGTATGCAACATCTCCATTATTGATGGTTGCATAAGCCCTGTTGTTTTCTGATGAATCTCCTTCATATGTTGAATACTGAATTACACTAAAATACTCTGGTATGTTTTCTTCTGCCAAAACCAAATTGTTGTTTGTTCTAAAAGAAAAAACACCAAGGAAACCTAGTGCAATTATTATAAGACTTAGAGCATAATACCTAAAATTAAACTTTCTCATAACATTCTCCATTATATTTTTCAAACAAATTTTAGCACATTTCAAATAATTTTGACAAATATATTGTGTATAC
>DBWI01000025.1 GCA_002308915.1 Christensenella sp. UBA1242
AAAAATGTAATTAAAATCGAAAAAAATAAATAATTTATTATATAAATAAATTAGTTTTTCAAAGTCTTTTTTTAATTTATTTTAAAAAAATTGAAAAAAAATAAAAAAATATATTAAAAATGTTTTGCAAATAAAAAAAAATGTGATAGTATTAAATCGTAAATAAATTTGCAAGATGCATAATGTTCACGTTTTTTGCAAATGAATATTTAGAAATTGGGAGGAAGTTATGAATCAATTTTTAGTAAACTTAACCACATTAATGATGAATAGAGGAATGCTCGGTGTTCAATGGTCAGAGCAATGGGGCTGGGTAGGCAAAATTGTTGATGCTATTAACATTCTATTGTATCCTTTGCTCGTTATTGTTGGTGCTGCAGGTATGATTTATGCTATTGTTATTGGTGTTCAAATGGCACGTGCAGATTCTACTGAAAAACGTGAAGAAGCAAAAAAGAGACTTATTAACGTTATTGTAGGTCTTGCAATTATTATTGGACTTATCTTGTTCTTCAAGTTGTTCATTGATGTAATCTTGCCAGCATTCGTTGACCCAGGCACAGGTGCAAAAGAAATCGATCCAAATGCAAGCATGATCAGATTTTAATAAATAGAAAAAATAAAAGTTTGGTGAAAACCAAACTTTTTTTTAATTATTTTCAAAAAAAGTATGTACAAGATAATTTTTATTTGTTATAATAAATTATAAAATAAATAAAACTAACAAAAGGAGGGTTGTAAAAATGAGTCAATTATTGTGGAATGCATTTATTGGTGGAAATCTTTGGTCTCACTTTCTTGAGGCTCTTATGCAGATTTTGTATGCATTGGCAGGATTGTGTTACTCTATTTTGGACCTTTTGCAATTGATGTTTAGATATATGTGTGGATTGGAAGTCTATGAGCTTGGTGAAGCTGGGCTTGTTTCCGGCGATATCTTCTATCAAATCTTTTCAAAAACATTTCTAACCGGTGGACTTAATGGTGGAATGTGGGGAACAGATGGTCAATATTCTATTTTTGCAATTGCATTTTGGAGTTTGGTAATTTTGGCTGCAATCCTTTTGTTTGTTTCTACAATCGCAGCAATAATCAAAAATGAATATTCTCCAGACAAAGAAAAGAAGAATTCAAAAGCTGGAATAATCAAAAATTTCTTTAAGGCAGTTGCATCATTCTTCCTTGTGCCAATTGCTTGTTATTTTGGTTTGAGACTTGGCAATGCAGTTTTGTTTGCATTAGACTCAGCTGTTACTTCAAGCATGTCTTACACTTTAACCAATGATGATGTTGGTGATTTCTCAACTTATTTCAAATCTGAAAGTGTTAGGTCTATTAACGAAGATGGAACAGACACAAGAGTAAAATCTTATTCCAACTTTATAATGTTTGGCAAACGTGCACCAATGAAATATCCATCAATTTCTGGATTAGTTAACAGAACATGTTTGTATGGTTCAAGTAGAATTAGAAATAGTAATTTTTATGAAACAGATATTGCTGGTGGAAAGAATGGTAGTCTTGGTTTCTTGGATTCATTGGATAGAGATAAGGCTGCCGATGTAGTTGACATTGGATTTATGCTTAATGCACGATTGCAACATGATTATAATTTTACAATGGGAACCAATGGCGATTTTTATGAGAGTAGTAATTACGATACTTGGGGTGGTGCAAATAATGGAAAGGCAGCAAGTGGAAGCTATATGAACAGAGCAGATATACATCTCATATCGTATTATTATGATTTGTCTAACTATAACATTATTTTGGCAATAGCATTTATCTACATAGGTGGGAAAGCATTATTGCAAGTTACTTTTGGTTTGGTAGGAAGAATTATGGTATTAATGGCTATGCTATTTATTGAGCCAATACCACTTGCCTACATGCCAATTGATAATGGTGGCGCTTTTGGAAGATGGTCCAAAAAATTCTTTGGTCAAGTGGTTGCAGTATTTTCAATCAACTTAACCATGAATTTGTTCTATATTGTATGTCCAATATTCACAAGTATTAAATTCTTTGTTAATATGGATTTGGCTTTTGCAAATACTATTGTCCAATCAATATTTATTATCGCATTTATGTCAATGATATCAAAGATAGATTCAATGATATTGATGGTTCTTGCAGGTGAAAAACAAGAAAGTGTTAGTGATTGGGGTGCAGGTATTCAAAGCAGTGTTACTGATGCTGCAAAATCTACTGCAAGAGTTGCAACAAGTGCTGCCAAGTTGGGCGTTGGAGCTGTAAAAGTTGGTGCTCATGCAATAGGAGCTGTTGCTTCTGGGGCTATGGCTGTTGGTAGTGGTATCGCTGGTGCAGTATCAAAAGGCAGAAGAAACAAGCTAAGAAATGAAGGTGCTAAGAATAACACTCAAATTGCTCGTGGTGCCGCAGCTAAGAGTGCTGATACTAAAATGTCTAAAGGTGCAGATGGAAAAAATACATTAGGAACAGACATTGCTTTTGGAAACTACCAAGCAAATGGTGGAAAAATGGATCAGGAAACATGGATGAAGAATACCGGTGCTGATTCATATATGGCAGCAAAGGCTTCTGGAGCAAAGAATGATAAGGAATTGAGAGAATACTTCAATCAACATGGTGGTGGAACTGATCAAGATTTCAAAAATTGGAAGAAAGAAGGTAAAAACACTGAGAAAGAATTTAATAGTGGAAGTTTGAAAAGTCTTAGTGAAAATGGTGGAATCTCTACTTATGATCAAGCTCAAATCTATGATACAAAGAATGGAAGAAGTATATCTGATGAAGATGCTAGAAAAGAAAGAGATACAGCTAGAAATCAATTGATTTCAGAAGAACAACAAAAAGTAAATGAAATGGCAGCTGGAACAAGAACTGCTGCAAATCCAGAGGAACAAAAAATGCTTGATGATTACAATGCTGGTGTAACAAAGAGAGATATGGCAAGACATGATGCTGCTATTCAAGAAGAAATCTATCAAAAGAGAAGTGGTAGAGCTGGCAGGAGTTTGAAACGATTTGGTGGACATTTGTCAACAGGTTTAAGAAGTGCCACAGGTGATATCTTGGGAGCTATTGGCGGGTTAGCACCTCCACCTTCAAAATAATAATAACACACAAAAAAACATCTGCGATTTGCAGATGTTTTTTGTTGCAACAAATTAGTATGTGCTATAGAATAGTTCGTTTAGTTTGTCGTGCTGTTTTGCTAGTTGTAGGTGCTTTGGGGTTATTATTTGATTTTGTTTGAGTATTAGTTCGTTATTCTTTCCCACAATGTCTTTTGATAGTTTTTTGCCAATTAGGATGTCACTGTTAACAGTTACTTTTGTTGGCATTAGTTTTGCTTGATGTGTGTCTTCTTCCATTTTCATTAAGGTAACTTTTATGTTTGATAATGTCATTTTGTTTGTTTTTGGTCTAAAGTCGCAAATTTTTTTGTCGCCAATAACAATATTTGTTCCAACTTGCATAATTTGATTTGGAGTAATTTTTTTGTTTGTACAGCAAAAGTTTGTTACTTCAAATTTTTCATTTAGTTCAACATCACAAAGTGTTCCATAATCTTTTCCAGCTATACTTACTACACTTTTGCCAAGTGGGAATAAGTTGTTTGTTGTTTGTGTGTTTTCTAATACCTTGCTGGTATTTTTTATTGTAATAAAGTCATTTATATTATATATATCTTTTATATTAATATAGTACTCGTTTTCGTCTTGGTTAAAAAAGTACAATCCAGTTAATTTGTGATATGTTTTGTCAAAATTTGCATCGTGTACTGTTCCCAAGAAACTTGAAGTGTATATTTCAAATACTTGTTTTCCAATTATTTCGGTTAAATTCATTTTTCCTCCTATAATAACTTATTAGACAAGTTTTTCTATTATTCATATTTGCTAATTTTTTTTTGATGTGATATAATCAAAATATGGGAATATTTAGTAAGTTATTTAGAATGTTTTCTAGCAATATATATTTTGACCCACAAAAGGCCAAAAGTATTGTTATGCCTATTCAACTAAAAGGCGGAAAAATTAAAATAGAAAGCAAAGTCAAAGTTCCAGAGAACTATGCCTTTATTTTGGGCAGTGGTGGAAAATGTTTGGACGCATTTGGAACCGGTGAGTACTATTTGACTGCTGCAACACTTCCTGAATGTTGCAAAAGGTTAAAAATCCACAAAACAGACAAAAAGGGTAAGATTAAAAAGTACTTTAAGGCAGATGTATATTTTATGAAGTTGTCTTCATTTGAACTTAATATGAAGACATATTCAAAGGCAGAAATGGGCAACAGGGCAAGTGGAATCTTTCGTGTTGGAATGACAGCCAAAGTTCATCTTAAAGTTGCTGATATGAAAAAATATATGCAAGTACTTTTGGATGAATACGCATATTTGAGAGTTGGAGAAGCAGAAAAAATTACACTAGCATATTTGTCAGATTTTGTGTTGGATGTTTTGTATAAGTTCAATTTTGCACTTTCGGAACTTGTTGGTTGCAACAAAAATGTTGAAAACAAGTTGAAAGAAGAAGTGGGCAGAAGATTAGCAAAAACTGGCCTATACTTGGAAGATTTAACTGAAATTAGGTATATTTTGCCAAAAAGATATCAAAAAGAATATGAAGAAAATCTAAAAAAAGAACAATTGGCTGCAACTGGAGAAGTTCAACAACAAGAACCACAACAACCAGCTGAAGAGAAAGTTGAAGAAAAACAAGATGATGCCGAGCAAGTTAAAGAGCAAGTAGGTGAAGAAGTGGCATTACAACAAGAACCGGAAGTTTCACAGCAAGAAGAACAACACCCACAAAAACAACAAGATGATTTTGATGACTATGTGCCATTTGGTGGAATTTATATTGAAACAGATAATCAAGCAATTTCACAAAAACCAGAAAGACATGAAGTTGAACAAAAATCACCAAGAGAGCAAATTGAAGAGCAATTTGTTGACTTAAACTTGGATAATTTGTATAAGTACGACAAAAAAGGCAAAAGATGCAAAAAGTGTGGCTACTTGAATGATGAAAATGCCACAATATGTGAAGTTTGCCAAAAGGAGTTTGACTAAGGAGATATTATGAAAAAGATTACAAAGGATTGGACAATTGGTGAAGTATTGGCAGAAAATGATGACCTGGCCGATATTTTACTTGGTTTTGGAATGCATTGTTTTTCTTGCCCAATTAGTCAAATGGAAACACTTGAAGAGGCAGCAGCTGTGCATGATGTGGATGTAGACTTCTTGCTATCCAAACTTAACGAATTTAATCAATAAAAAACAGAGCGAAATACTGCGTTTACTGTCAAGCATGTTCACACAGTCATTTAGGGAACTAAATTCTTGCGTGACCATACTTGCCGAGCCTTGTCTTTCGCTCTGTTTTTTATTGATTAGTTAATTATATTAACAGCCTCGTTCTTCATCCCTGTTTTTATTTGTTTTTTTGTTACAACAGCCTTGTCTTTCGCTCTGTTTTTTATTGATTAGTTAATTATATTAACAGCCTCGCTTTTGTGGCTGTTTTTTATTTATAAAACATTTGATAAATCTTCGAATTTTGTGTAGCCAGCTTTTTCGTTGAAGTGTCCTGCATTTTCATAGACAAATGTTTTTGCTTCAATTGATTTTGCAAAACTTTCCAAATCATTAAGTTTTACATAAGGATCATTTTTTGAATAATAACATATTCTTGTTGGGCACAAATACTTAAAACTTGAAACATCATCCATAAACATATATTTGTTTATTTCATCAAATTGTTCATTTCCAACACTAAAATTATTTGCACCGCTTACTGAAATAAACTTTTTTATATGCAAATTGTTTGTTATGCAATATTTTACTAAAAAGATTGATGCTATGCTGTGACAAATGAATGTTGAATCAGGTGTGATTTTGTCTTTAACTTGATCTAGTACTTTGCTCCAACTTTCAAAATTTTGACCATCAGGTGTTGGATAGTTGAAATTAAATACTTCTTTACCTTGTTGTTTTAGTTTATTTTCAAGCCAAGGAAACCAATTTTCTTTGTTATGACCAAAAGTACCATGAATAATAAAATAATTTTCCATACTAACCTCTTTTTGTTAGTTTAGCATAATACTTGCATGTTTTCAACATAATTATTTAATTTCATAAAACATTATTGTTTGTAAATCGTTTGCAAGAGTTTGAAAAAGTATGCGATAGCTGACAAGTTCTTGTTTTGTGCAGTTTTTGGCTAGTTGTTTTGTTATTAGTGCTGCAATGCAAATAATATCTTCTGGAGAGATTTTGTTCATATAATTATTTATGACATTGTTAGTTGCAAAGTGAATGTTTTTTGTGATAGACTTAAGTTAAGGTGGTTTATGGAAAATTTATTAGAAGAAAACAAACAAAAATATTTGGATTTAATAAAAAACAATATCAAGCGTGAAGGCATTGATGGTCTTGTTGAATATTTGAAAAAATCTGACTTTTTTACTGCGCCAGCTTCAACAAAATATCATTCATGTTTTGCAGGTGGACTTTGCTCACACAGTTTGAATGTGTACAACAGATTGCTTGCATTGGTGCAAAATGAGTATGGAGAAAATTGGCAAGAGCACATGAGTTTGGAAAGTGTAACAATTGTTGGCTTGTTTCATGATTTATGCAAAGTTGATTTGTATGTTACAGAATATAGAAATGTGAAAGAAAATGGCAATTGGGTTCAAAAACCTTTCTTTGCAACTCAAGACAAGTTGCCATATGGACATGGTGAAAAATCTGTGTATATTGTCAATGGCTTTATGCGTCTTACTCGTGATGAAGCAATGTGTATAAATTGGCATATGGGCGAGTATGATATGCGTGCAAAGGCAGGTATGAGTTTGGGTGATATTTACTACAAATTTCCAAATGCATTTTTGACGCATATTGCGGATAATATGGCAACTTACCTCGACGAAAGTATATAAAAGCAAAAAGAGAGTCAATTACTGCGTTTACTGTCAGGCGTGTCCACACAATCACTTAGGGAACTAAGCTCGTGCGTGAACACACCTGCCGAGCCTTGTCCTTGGCTCTCTTTTTGCTTTTATAAGATAGGTGGACAACCGAGCCTCATTATTCATCTCCATTTTTTATATGCAAATTTACTGCAATCACTTAGGGAACTAAGCTCGTGTGTGAACACACCTGCCGAGCCTTGTCTTGGCTTTCTTTTTGCTTTTATATAACAGGGGAGAGTGTGGCAAGTTTATTCTTTACTACTCTTTTGAAATTATGAAAAATTGATAAAAACAATAAAAAATGAGCGTTTTTGCTCATTTTTTTGTTAAAAATATGTTTTTTTTGTTATTTATTTAATTTTCTGCCATCAGAGAATGCTTGTCCAACAGCTTCGCCAAGTTTAAGATATTTGTGTGTGATTGGCTCATATGTAATTAAATTAAGTTTAAAAATGTCAACTTTTCCATCGTTATCAAGAACACTTTCATCTGCACTTGTGTTGACAATTCTGCCAATAAGATTGCCGTCTTCAAAACTATCAACTACGCATTCAAAGCATAGTGGGAAGTCTGTGAAAATTGGCGCATCAACAAAATTGCTTTTTTGAGTTTTTAGTCCACACTTTGCAATTTTGTCTTTTACTTGATTACCAGAGACAATTCCAACATAGTCTGCCTCTACAACATGTTTTGCGTCTGCAAAAGCTAAAGTGAAACATTTTTTTAGTCTCAAATTTTTTGTTGTTTTGTGTTCGCTTAAACTGATGTAAACTTTGTCAAAATCCCAAATTCCACCCCAAGCAGCATTCATTGCGTTTGGTGTTTCATCTTCATCATATGTTCCAATGATAAGTACTGGCTCTGGGAAAAACCAGTTTTGTTTTCCAAAATCTTTTCTCATAAATTCTCCTTTTTTAATTTAAGCATTTCTCATATCATAAAATTCTTCAGTTGAAAGTGCCAAATATAGTCTGCCTGTTGAATCAAAGTAGAAGTATTGTGTATATGAATCTTTTCCATCAGAAGTTGTATAACTATAGTATTTTTCATCTGTGCTTAGTCCGCTATCTTCATAATATGAATAGCTCTCATAATAATCTTTTATTTGAGTAAATATGAAGTATGTGTCATCTTTTTGGTAGTCAAAGTCATCGAAATCTGTTGAATATGTTGAAATTGTTTCGTGGTTAAATTGTGAGTAAGAAAGTAGTCCGTCGTCGCTTTGATAGATGTATTTTTGTCCGAACTCTTTCATTCGTATACCTTGACTACCGCCACCACCATTAAACTTTGAAATATTAACTTTTCTTGAAATATATGTGCTGAGAATTGTTGAACAATCAAATATTGCATATGCTGGTTGTTTACCAGCAGGTGCATAGTCATATGATATGTAAGAATAATCTGAAAATGCTAGAACAGTTGCAACGGTGTAAACATTGTTCGTTAAGTCACTTGCTTTTAATATTGTTGGTTCATTTGCTGTTGTTGTGAAAACATTTTTGTTTGAAAGACTATTAAATTCTCTTAGTGTTACATATTCAGACAAAATTTTGCTTTTTGCCATTAATTTTTTCCCAATTGTTTTTGTTTTAAAATATCCAGTTCCAGCAGAGCTTGATCTTGCGCTAACCACTACTTCTGAGAATGTTGTACCTTTGTATTGCACCAAAGACTTGTCTTTTTGCCAAGTGTCAAAGCAAACATATTCTGCTTCTTCAAAATGAGCATGTAGGGTAATGTTTGATTCTATTGTTGAGTCAAAGTTAAATTTTTGATTGTTTTCGTTTGCCCAAAAATCAAAGATATAATCATCACCATTATATGTGACTGTTGGACAATCTGATATGCTTAATGTATTTCCATTAAGCGTTTTGCTGTAGAATGACAAACTTCCTTTTTCTGTTGTAAAAGATATTTCTATTTGTGAGTTTGAGTTTGAGTTTGAGTTTGAGTTTGATTGGTCCTTACAACCAACAAGAAGTATTGTAGAGAACAACATAAGTAAAAAACAACTACAAATAACTAAATTTTTAAGTATTTTCATATAAATTTCTCCTTTAAGATTATTTTTTTGCTTTTAGTCGCAAATCTTGGTTTGTGATGTTTATGCAAAGAGAAACATCTCTTGTCACGAGTCTTGAGAATATTCTTTCGCCATAAGTTTCTGCTATTTGGCTTAAGTTAAGATTTGTTGAAATAACTGTTTTTTTGTTGTTTAACATACGCTCAGATAGTATGTTATAAAGTCCTTCTTGAGTAACATTTTTGAGTATTGCTTCACTGCCAAGGTCGTCAATAAACAAGCAATCGGCGCTGAGCATATCGTCAATAAATTGATATTTTGTGTTGTCGAATGTGGTATGAAATTTTAACAAATTTTGATTAAAGTTGAATGCAGAAGTATAATAAATTACATCGCCATTTTTTATCATTGCATCTGCAATGCATTCCATTAGATGAGTTTTTCCAACACCAGTTTTTCCTGTTAAAATTACATTGAGATATTTGCTTTCTTTTTTTGTGCTCCAAGCCTTGAGTGTTGAATAAATTTTTTCCATTTCTTTTGCATTGTCAAAAATTTGTGTGTTTGCATCTTCAAAACTTGCCAAAGTGTGCTTTAGTCCACTTTTTTCAAATAGTTGTTTGTTTATTTCTGCTTTTAGGCAAGTGCACATTTGATTGTTAACATATCCAGTATCGTTGCATTTTTTGCATGAATAGTTTGGAACAAGATTGCTTGGATTTATGTCAAGTTTTTTGAGTATCTTGTTTTGCTTGTCAGTTAGTTTTTGTAAATCAAAGGGAAGTGCTTCGCCAAAAACTTCTGCACGCGCATTTTGAATTTCTGCATCTTTCAGTTTGTGATAGTTGGCATTAAAATCATCATCCTTTAATGCTTTTTGCAGATAAAAATTTGCAACTTGGTTTGCATGATGATTTTTTTGTTTGATTATTTCCAAAGCTTTTTTTGTTACTTGGTTATTCAAAATATTTCTCCTTAAATTTCAACTTCTTCTAGGTTTGTGAATAGTGAATTTATTTCTTGGTTTGTGTAATTTCTTGTGTCGTAGTTTGTTGGCGCCTTTTTGCATTCTTGTGGCAAATTTAATTTGTCGGCTTGTTCGGTTGTTTGAATATTGTTGTTGTGCCAAGTTGAAAGAAGTTTGTTCATATAAACAAATGGTTGATTTTTGTCTTTTGACAGCATTGCTGCATGGTTGATTAGGGTATTGGACATCTTCCAATTTTCAACCCAGTTTTTGTAACAATCACGGTCAAAGTTGTTTACATTGCGTGAAAGACCAAGTGAAGACAATAACTCTTTAATTGTGCTTTCTTGCTCAAGTACACTTTCAAAATATTGGTTCAAACTTTGAATATTAACAATTCCAAGTTTGTAGAACTTTTGAATTTGTTTATCCATTAGTTCAAGTGTTCTAATTGAACTTTTGAAACAGTAGTTGCTGATAAGAATAAGTGTTTCATCATCATACCCAAGGTTGTGCCAATTTGAAATATAGTTTTCAACAACGGGTTCAATGTTTTCGTAGTACACGCCAAGGTTTTTGCAGATATTTTTTGCCAAACCAAATAGTTCTTCTTTTTGGTTTTCATATGCTTCAACTTCTTGAATGCTGAATAGTTTCATTGTGTAGTATTTTTCCAAAATTGCGTCCAAATACTTAAAATTAACGGAATTTTTGCTTTTTTTGAGAGATTTTACAACAAAAATTATTAAATTTGGCAAAAATCCCATTGATTGCCACTTAAAATACAAATCACGCTCAGATGTGTCTAGTTTTCGTTTTATGCCCATTGCTTTTGCAATAAGAGCCAAGTCTTCATCTTGTTTTTGATATTCAAGAAGTTTTTCTTCAACGCTTTTTGTTGTGGTAATTCCTTCGTTTGCCCAGTTTTTTGCAACTTGCAAAATGTATGGGTAATTGACATTTGAACCTTTCAGGTCGGCACAATATTTGATTATCATAAGCATTGCCTCTTGTTCAATATGCAAACTTTCCATTGTTACATAGTATTCATAGAACTCATTTGGAGATGGCATTCTTTGATTTAAAATTTCATTTACTTGAAGATTAAAATTTTCGTACTTGTCTTCTTTGAATTTTTGAGCTTTGAGCTTTGATGTGCTTACTGGCAAAAATTTTACTTGAAGTGGAAGTGTGTTCAAAATAAGAACAATGCCTTGTTGTTGCCAATAGTCAAATGCTTCCATAATTTCGTCTTGAGTAAGATGAAGTGCTTTGCAAAAATCTTCCATATTGTTGTGGGATGGGTTTGTGTCATTGCAAAGCATTAAACCATACAAATACACCTTAACATATTCGTTTGGTGCAAATGGCATAAAAGAGTTGATAAAAAGATTGTCAACTGCTGTTTTGTTTTCTGTGATAAGTTGTGATGAATAACTGCAAAAACTCATAATATTTCCTTATACTATATTTACTTTAACATATAATAAAAAAAAATACAACTTTTGGCAAGTTAAAATCATATATAAAAATTTTTGTTCATAAAAATATTTTAGGTGATTTATGAAAAAAATTGTATTTTGTTTTTTGCTAATTGGTACTTTGGGGCTTTTGTTTGGTTGTTCAAATTCTTCTTTTGAGTATTTGGATGATTTAACACATTATCAAATGCATATTGTTTTTGATGATGATGAAAAGATATTAAATGCAGAGCAAGTTGTAAGTTATGTCAATAATTCAAATGACACACTAAAAGAAATTAAGTTTCATTTGTATCCAAATGCTTTTCGTGAAGGTGGTAAGGCAAAAGTTGTTAGTCAAGCAAATTTTGATAAGGCGTATCCAAATGGTGTGAGCTATGGGAACATTGAAATTAAAGATGTGTGCTTTGGAAGTGAAAAAGCAAGTTATCAAGTTTGTGGTGAAGATGATAATATTTTGCAAGTAAACTTGAATTCAGAGTTGTTTCCAAATGAAAAAATTGATATTGGAATAAATTTTTGTGTTAAGCTTGCGAACATAAATCACAGACTTGGTTATGGTGAAAATGCAATCAATATTTGCAACTTCTATCCAATTGCATGTGTGTATGAAAATGGTGATTTTGTGTGTGACCTTTATAACTCAAATGGTGACCCATTTTATAGCGAAGTGGCTGACTATGATGTAAATTTTGTATTCCCAAATCAATACATTTTGGCTAGCTCTGGCGAAGTGATTTTTGAGCAAAATGAAGGACAAAATAATGCTCAAATTACAGCAAAATGTGTGCGTGATTTTGGTATGGTGCTATCCACCAAATTTGAGTCAAAAAGTACAAAAATAGGTGAAATTACTGCAAATTATATGTATTTTGATGATAAAAATGCCGAAAATACATTAAATTTAATACAAAAGGCAATGATGTTCTTTGAGCAAAATATTGGCAAATATCCATATCCTAGCATTGTTGTTGCAAAGACAAATTTTGTTCATGGTGGAATGGAATATCCTAATCTGGTTTTAATTAGTGATGCTATTCAAGATTATTCAACTTATCTGATGGTAATTGTTCATGAACTATGTCATCAATGGTGGTATGGTGTTGTTGGTAATAATCAATTTGACTATGGTTGGATTGATGAAGGATTGACTGAGTTTTGTACTGTCTTGTTTTTTGAAAAAAATCCAGAGTATGAACGAAGCATGGAAAATATGATAACAGCTGCAACTCAAAACTATGTAACTTTTATGAGTGTGTACTCTGACATAAATGGAAATGTTGATACAAGTATGAATAGAGCGCTAGATGAATTCGACACAGAACCTGAGTATGTGTACAACACTTATGTTAAAGGTATGTTGATGTTTGCAAGCATTTTTGAAGTTGTTGGAGAAAAGTCATTTGTTAAAGCGCTCAAATACTATTACAAAAACAACCTATATAAGATTGCAACACCAAATGTTGTGATAAAAAGTTTTTGTGTTGGAAGTGGTAAGAACTTAGAAAATTTATTCAACGCATGGCTAACTGGAAAAGTAAAAATTATTGCCAAGTAAAACTCCTTGCTAACAGGAGTTTTTTTATTGTATAATTTTTGTATGGAAGAAATACAAAAAGAATTACAAAAAAGAAAAGATGAAAAGTATGCAGAGTTTTCAAAAAACATTGTACCAACAACTTCGCTTATTTATGTTAGGATGCCAGATGTAAAGCAGATTGCAAAAAAATTTGCCAACACAAAAACTGGTGATGAGTTTCTTTGTGCATTGCCACACAGCTGTCCTGATGAATACAATGTACACGGAATTATGCTTGGAAATTTGAAATGTTCAAAAGAAGAATTGATTGAAAAAATTGAAGAATTTTTGCCATACATAGACAACTGGGCAACTTGCGATACTACTTGTGCTTCACTCAAAATTGTTAAAAAATACCCTGATTTTTTCAAAAAATATATAAAAAAGTGGCTAAAAAGCGAAAAAATATACACAAAGCGCTTTGCAATTGTTCTTTTGCTTGACCATTATCTTGATGACAATTTTGATGAACAAGACTTTGAATTATTGAATTTTGACTCAAGTGAATACTATGTAAACATGGCTCTTGCATGGTATTATTCTGTTGCTCTTGTGAAGAAGTTTGATAAAGCAATTAAACTTTTTGAAGACAAAATTATTCAAAACAATTTTGTTCACAACAAAGCAATTCAAAAAGCGGTAGAAAGTTTTAGAATAAGCGATGAACAAAAAAAATATTTAAAAACACTAAAAGTGTGATAATTGTTTGTAATTATATAAAAAATTTAGTACAATACTAATAAGAGGTTTTTATGATGAAAAAGTTTTTTGCATTAATCCTTTTGTGTACATTATCATTTATGCTTGTTGCATGTAGTGGTCTTGGTGGAAATGTTAACACAATGGCTTCAACATGTGGTATTTATGATTTGTATTATTTGAATATGTTAACAGTTCAAGGACAAGTTCCAGAAAGTGTTGAAAGGTCAAACTTGGATTCTTCTGACAAAGCACTTGTTGATTCTGTTGTCAATAATTTTGGTTTATTGAAAGAAGATGAATTTGCCATTGTTGCATCTGTTGAATGTTTCAATTTGGTTGGAAGTCCAAAAGAAGTTGCTGTTATTAGAGAAGGTACTGACAGAATTTTTGTAAAACAACAAAATGGAAAATTTAATTGCCAAATGGAATACAATGGTGAAGTTACAAAAGAATATGTTTTTGAAATAGATAAAAAAGATGGCACTTATTCAATCAAATACACAAAGGATTCTCAAAATTGTACAGCATCTGTTGTGTTTGATGCGTCAAAGAGTAACATTCAAATAACAATCTCATCAGTTGAGAATGGTGGAAAAGTTGAAGTAAGAAAACAATTTTATGCACTAAAGAACAACAACTATGCATTTAGACTTAATTGGTCAAAAGGCAATGCAAGCAATCGTTCAATTTATGGAGTTGACTACTTTAGAGAAGTGTTTAACTTTAATGCAAAAATATCTAGTTTGCAGGCTTTTGATGCAGTGATTACTCCAAGTGAACTTTCATTTGATGGTTTGTCTGCATCACTTGCTAATGCAAATTGTGGCTTTAAGTTGAGATCAAAAAACAATGATATTGAAGTAATGCGTTTTGGCGATTTTATGAGTTGGTAAAATGGAAGAAAAAGATTTAGAAAAAGAAAAAGAATATCTTGAAAAAGTTTTGAGTGAAATTGACACTCAAACACAAAATACTGTTGAACAAATAAATGAGTTAGAAAGACAAATGGGCGAACTAACTCATTATTTTTCTGAGGAGTACTATTTTCTTGATGACGAAGAAACCGTGACTGGTGGCGATGAAATGGATGAAGCCGAAAGAGTACTCAATTATCAAAAATTACAGTATTATAAGTTAAAAAAGCAGAAAAATTCACCATATTTTGGTAAAATTGACTTCAAAAGTAATGGAAATACAAATTCTTTTTATATTGGAACTTTTGGTTTAACAAATCAAAGTCCGCTTCCACTTGTGTGTGATTGGCGTGCTCCAGTAAGTTCACTTTACTATGATTTTGAAATTGGTGATGCTTCATATAGTTCGCCTATGGGGCTTGTTGTTGGAGAAATAACAAACAAAAGACAATTCAAAATTAAAGACAGCGAAATGAAATTTTGCTTTGATTCTTCACTTACTGTAAATGATGAAATTTTGCAACAAGAATTATCACAGAACGCTTCCAAAAAGATGCGTAACATTGTGTCAACAATTCAACGTGAACAAAATGCCATTATTCGTGATGAAAGAAATACCTTGTTTGTTCAAGGTGTTGCTGGTAGTGGAAAAACATCTATTGCGTTGCACAGAATTGCTTATCTTTTGTATAAGTACAGAGAAAAGTATAAATCAAGTGATATTTTGATTTTGTCACCAAACTTTGTGTTTAGTGATTATATTTCTTCTGTGTTGCCATCACTTGGTGAAGAAAATGTTTTGGAAACAAGTTTTTTCCAAATTGCAAGAGATGAACTCATTACGCTTGTTCCACCACTTCAAACAAGAGAAGATGCATTAAATGAACTTGCCAGTGATGCAAAAAGATTAAACGAAGTTGCGTACAAAAATTCATTTGATTTTGCGGAAAGTTTGAAGGTGTATCTAAAGAATTATGTCAACCTGGGTTTCAATGCCCATGACTTGAAATTTGGGGATATTACAATAACAAAAGATGAATTAGAAAATTTGTACAACAAGACATATGTAAACAAAAGTCCTGCAGTTCGTGTGAGTTGGATTGCTGATTATATACTGGACAAAATTGATGCAAATGAGCAAGCAGTTGAACTTGTTCAAAGGGTTAAAAAAGTTTTGTACCCAATGTTTATAAAAACATCGTTAATTGACATTTATATTGATTTTTTGCAAAAAATAGGCATGAATTTCACATTTTCTAGTGAAAAAACAATAAGATTTGAAGATATTGCACCACTTTTGTATATTAAGAACTATATTCTTGGTGTTGACAAAAAGAATATAAAATATCTTGTTATTGATGAATTGCAAGACTATTCTCCAGTGCATTTGGAACTAATTAATCAAATTTTTGATTGTCCAAAAACTGTACTTGGGGACATATCTCAATGTATAGAAAAAATTATTGAAGAAAATGATTTGCCAAAATATGCAAATTTGATTGGAGCAGATGAAGTTTTATCACTAAAAAAGACATACAGGTCAACAATGGAAATTACAGAATTTTGCAACAAGATTAAAAATTTGGATGCAAAAAGTGTAGAAAGACATGGAAAAGTTCCGGAAGTAAAAGTTTTTGATTGTATTGGTAATGAAATTGACTATATTCAAAAAATTATTTTTGAAACAAAAGACAAATATAACAATATTGCAATAATTTGTAAAACTCCTGACGAAGTGAAAAAATATTATGAGCTATTTGATAAGCTAGACGAACTTGTTATGATGAATGACAGTACGCCGCTTTCCAAACTTATGATTATGCCAACATCACTTGCAAAAGGCCTTGAGTTTGATATGGTAATAATTCCAAATGCATCACAAAGTGAATACAATAATTTCTTGGATAAAAACTTGTTGTATGTTGCTTCAACAAGGGCATTGCATGAATTGTATGTTACATCAAATAGTGAATTAACAAAATTTTTAAAATAGGAGCATAGCTCCTATTTTATTTGTCATTATAGTTGAATATATGTTCAATTATTGTTGTGTTTTGTTTGTGTTTTTTTTACTGTAAATTATTTTGAATAAAAAGTTGATTATAGTATTATTATGTGATATTATTATGTGTAATTAACAAGGAGATTTTATGAAGCGTACTGATGTTAAAGACATATATCAAGCATTAGATTGTTATGACGGCAAACAAGTTTATGTTTGTGGTTGGGTTAAAAGTGTTAGAACAAGCAAAGATTTTGGATTTATTGATTTTAGTGATGGAACATTCCAAAAATCGGCTCAAATAATTTTTGATGCAAAGTTAGATAATTTTGTTGATGTGTCAAAACTTAATGCAGGCTCAACAATTTTGTGTACTGGTAATGTAAAGTTAACTCCAGAGAACAAACAACCATTTGAAATTGTAGCAACAAATGTTGAAGTTTTTTGTGCTACAGATAACACATATCCACTTCAAAAAAAGCAACATAGTGTTGAGTTTTTGAGAGAGATTGCATACCTTAGACCAAGAACAAACCTTTTTCAAGCTGTTTTTAGAATAAGAAGTGTTGCTGCAATGGCAATTCATTTATATTTTCAACAAAATGGTTATGTTTATGTAAACACACCACTATTGACAACTGCAGACTGTGAAGGCTCTGACCAAATGTTTAAGGTTACAACATTAGATTTTAATAATTTGCCAAAAGATAAAGACGGAAAAGTTGATATGTCTCAAGATTTATTTGGGAAATTGGCATATATAACTGGTAGTGGACAATTGCACGGCGAAGCTTTTGCTCTTGCTTTTAACAAAATATACACATTTGGACCTACATTTAGAACAGAAAACAGCAACACAAAAACTCATGCAAATGAATTTTGGATGATTGAACCAGAAATGGCTTTTTGCGACCTTGAAGAACTTATGGACATTGAAGAAGAAATGCTTAAGTTTGTTGTTAACTTTGTTTTGTCATCTTGTCCAAACGAGCTTGAATTATTAGATAAGTTTGTTTCAAAAGGATTGTTGGAAAAATTAAACAACTTGGTTTCTAGCAAATTTGTTAGAGTTGACCATGCTGAAGTAATAAAAATTCTTAAAGCAGCTGATGTTAAATGGGAATTTGAACCAGAAGATGGTGGAGATATTGCCAAAGAACATGAAAAGTATATTACAGAATATTTTGGTGGTCCTGTGTTTGTTAAAAACTGGCCAAAAGATATCAAAGCATTCTATATGAAATTAAATCCAGACAACAAAACTGTTGCCGCAGTTGACCTTGTTGTACCACTTGCAGGTGAGCTTATGGGTGGTAGTCAAAGAGAGGAAAACTATGACAAGATTGTTGGCAGATGCAAAGAAATGGGTGTTGATATGGAGCCAATTGATTGGTACTTGAACTTGAGAAAATTTGGGTCTTGTGTTCACTCTGGTTTTGGTATGGGATTTGAGAGGCTTGTTATGTATTTAACAGGAATAGAGAATATTCGTGATGCAATTCCATTCCCAAGAACACCACAAAACTGCAACTATTAAAATTGAATAATTTTATCAAAATTTAATAAATTAAATAAAAAAAATACCACTTTTGATGGTATTTTTTTGTATTTTTAATTAAATTCGTTTATTTTTTTTGTTTTTTGTTTTACCAAATTTTTTCACGTTTTTTGTTTGAAATTACAATTGCCAAAGCAAATAATCCAATCATAACAACACCTGCTCCTAAGATATAAATCCAGATGGTTGAACTTTCTGTTGATCTTGCTACGACTTTTACAGCTTTTGGTTGAATGTAGCCAGTGCCGTCAGCTTTTCTTAATCTTACTGATATAGTATATTCATTTGCTTCTTCTGGTTCAAATGTGAATGATGAACCAATTGCATATTGAATTCCGTCTACACTCCAAATGATATTGTCTTCAATAAAGTAGTCTTCTGTGTCTACTGTGCATTCATATGCTGTTATGTTTGTCATTGAATTATTAAATTCTTTGTATGTTATTGTGAATGTTTTTTCTTCTTCAATTGCTTTTGTTGATAAAATAATTTCATAAGCTTGTGAACGTGCAACTTGTTTTGATTCCACAGTTTCTAGTTGTGCAAATATTACATATGTTCCTGTTTTGTAGGAAATTGTATTAAATATGTAATATTCGTTGGGTTCTTCTTGTTGTTTTTTAAATACCTTTGAATCGGCTGCTTTTATAAACCAATAAACATTATATTGTTCTTGTGTTGGTAATGTTGCTTTGAATGTGATTGGTGTGTTGTTTTCACCAATTGTTTGATTCAAATCTCCAGTGTAGGTGATTGTTGCTTCCAAAGGAACTTGTGTTGTTATTACAATGTTTGCTGTTGCGTCTAAAGTTAATGAACCAACAACGACTTCTGCTTTTAGCTTAAAATTTCCAACTTTTATCATATCTTTTGTGATACTAAGTACTGGTTCGGTGTTTGTTAATCTTACGCCTTCAAGTGTCCAACTGTATAGGTAAGAAAGCGTTGGGTGTAGATAATTTTTATAATTGAATTCTGCTGCAACAACTATTGTTTCATAATTTTCATATAGTTGTTCATAACTGGCTGAAGTAACTAATGTAAGTTTTGTTGGAGTTGCGTATTTGCAATCTAGTTTGATTGTTGTTTGTTTTGAGTTTCCATAATTAAATTTTATGTTCATTTTGTTTGGCGTTGGTTTGAATGGGGTGATGCTCATATACAATTTTTCTCTGTCAACAGAAGATTGTATATAACAAATTTCATACTCATCCGTTGTGATTTTTGTATTGTCTTGAAATTGTGTTAGAGTAACGCCATCGATTTCCATATTTACTACCAAGTCGTAAAAAATTGCTAGTTTTTGATCACGAGATAAATCATTGTATGCAACAGGAGTTGTGAGTGGTTTGATTCCAATAAAATATGTTTTGTAAGGTGTGTTTGATGCGCTTATTGGTTCGTTTTCGTTAAATGAAGTGTTAAATTCAAGTTGATATGCTTCACCCATCATTGGAAGTTTTGCTGATGCTGCTGTGTCGTCAAGATATAATCCAACATCAAGGCTGGATATCGTATAATCATCTGCATACAAATAAACTGCTTGGCTATTTGCAGCAAACAAACTGAGTGCAAATATCAAACAAAAAGCAATGAAAAAACCAAATAATTTCTTTTTCATGGCACACTCCTAAATTTAATCTACCACAAAATAAAAAAAAATAAAAATATTTTTTAAAAAATTTTTCTTATATTATTTTTTAATTTTTTTATATTTTTTTTGATATTTTAATTAAATCGCTTGTCTTGGCTTAGTATAATTATTATAATAATTATAACAATAAATAAAAAGAGGTTACCAGATATGAACCAAACAAATGCCAAATCAAAAATAATTTTTGCAATTTTATTTGCAATTGTTTTTAGCATTTCTGCTTTTGCGGGATTGCTTTTTTCTGTGAAAACAAACAATGCAAATAATGTAACTGCAGAAATTGAGCAAACAGAAGGACAAGTCGAGGAAGGTACAAATGAAGGTGGTGGAAATGACACCACTGAAGGTACTGGAGAAGATCAGGAAGAAGGTTGGGAGCAAAACTTGGACCTAGATGGTTCATGGGAAGATGTTGAAGTTCAAAATGTTGCTGCAGATGCTGATATTAAAATTACTTCAAGTGCAGACCTTGCTTCATTTATGTCAAATGTTAATGGTGGACATTACTATAGTGGTAAAGTTGTTACCTTGACTACTGATATTGATATGTCTTCAAAGCTTTGGACTCCTATTGGAAAATCAAGTAGTTCATATTATTTCAATGGAACATTTGATGGTGCTGGTCACAAAATATCTGGTATTACAATGAATCGAACGGTTTCTGGAATAACATTGGCAGGTTTGTTTGGGTATATTAATGGTGCTACAATCAAAAATGTTATTGTTGAAGGCGTTAATATTGATGTTAGTGGAAATTTTGATGCAGGTGGTATTGTTGGTTGGGCTAGAAGTGGTTATATCCAAAATTGTGGTGTTACTGGTTACATAAAAGTTTCTGGCAATAGTTTAGATTATCGTGTTGGTGGAATTTCTGGTGCTTGCTATAGTGGAGGATATATTACCAACTGTTTTTCTTATGCAACAGTAATAAGTTCTTCTTCTTCATATGCAGGTGGAATTTCTGGTTATCAAGGACGCATAAGTAGATGTTTTTATGCTGATGGCTCTCTTAGTGGAAAATATACTAATTCTATAGCAAATAGTGCAACATCAATTTCTGATTGTTATGCAAAGGGAAGTGCTAGAAGTTCAGTAAGCACTGGTGCTACTTGTTGGGCTTATACAACTAGTACAGTTGTTCCAAAATCAAGTGACGGCTATATTCTTAAAGGTGTTGGAAATATTTATGTTGATGCAGCAGTAAAAACTTATAATGTTGGTGTTAACGATTCTATTTCAAACAATAAAATTGTGTATATTAAAAATATTATCACTGGTGATACAAGTGGATCACTTAAGTATACAGCTGATGCTAATTATAACTATTGTAAAACAGAAATTGTTAACAATACAGGTGTAGCAATAAATGATACGGTATTTTCTCTTAATAGCAATACTCGTGATGATAGGAATTTTTATACTAGCACAACTGTTTCAACAAACAAAAAAGCTGGACAGATTTCAGATTTTACAAAAGAAAAGACTACTGTTGAACTAAAATTTAGTACTGACACAAATTGGGTTAGCAAATTTAATGGAGTTGTTGTTCCTAGCACTAATAGTTATGAGATTAGATTGTCTAGTTATATGTGTGGTTCATATTCATTAACGACTTATCAAAGAGGCAAGTGGATTCCTACAAATTTTTATTTAAAAGAATTTGAAACTGCTGCAAAATCATATCCAAACACAGATTCTTCAGTTAAAGTTAATGTTTGGCTTGAATGTAAAAAAACAAAAGATGCAAGCAATAATACTATAAATTTGGTAGAGGGTTATAAGTATGAAACATGGGCAGGTCTAGAACCTACAAATAGTCAACTTGGGAATGAAAAGTCTGGGTCATTTAAAGTTTATGTTCCATATAATGAAAAATACGTAATAACATTCCCATTAGACAGACAGCAAAATAACAATGTTGATGAAAGTAGGGCTAATACAAAATACCTAAAATCTGTTGTCAAATTAAAATACTATAGTTCTGCACCTTCTAGTACAACAATAAATGCAACATTATATAATACTACGTCATCAATAATAGGTAACTGCACTGGTAGTGATGGCAAGATAAAATTGAGTGGAACAGGAAGTGGCTCAAATATTGTAGATGCATCTATGATGTCAGGTGTATTAACAAAAGCTAATTATTATGAATATTATTTATTTGACAATCTTCACACTGTTATTTTGGATGTAAATTTTAATAGTACATACAAAACTTATACAAAGTTAACAAATTCAGATTCAGAAGATTATATTTCAAGACCATATTTCTATGATTCAAACAAAGATCCTAGCAAATTTTCAAAAGAACAAGTTGTGGTAAAAGTAAAGGCAAATAGTTTATTTAGTTTTGCTTTCGTAAATCAAACAGATGCTCAGAAATATTTAAGTAATTTTGCTGAATTGTCCAATTTGACTTCGTCTGGGAATACCAATGAACCTTTATATGTTAAGGATAGTAAACTAAACACAGGATCGCCCTATTTTCCTTATTGGGCAAGATTTAAGTGTACAGGTTTTTCTGATGGATCAACCACATGGATTAGTGGCTCTGATAGTGCTGACCCATCAATGACAGTAAATGCTACAAATACTACTTGGGGTAAAAAGGCTGCTGATGGTTCCAACTATGGTGTGTTTACACTTAATGCAGGATGGGAATCTCTTGAAGAAACCTTGACTGTTGATTTATTCGCAAATGAGTATAGAGATGCCAGTGGAAATATCATAAAGAATAACAATAATACAAATTTAATTTCACCACTCAATTATAATGACTATTTGGGTACTGTTGCTAGTAGCAAATATATGACAGTGGATAGCAAGAATAGCAGTGGAAATAACAACGCACAACTAAATTGTCCTGTTGGTGGAAATAGCGCAAATAAAAATGAGTTTACTTTGCAAAATAATTACAAAACAATTGTAATAAAGTTGGTACCAAGACCAGGATACAAAGTAAAACAAATTTATATTGAAGATGGGGTAAGTAGCACAAATTGGACTTATTCTTTCTCTCAAGTTGTAACGCAATCTGCTTCGTTTAATAAGTTTGCTAACCAAGCTGTTGTTCAAACTAATTCAACAAAAGTTAAAATAACAAACTATTGCAAAGTTGATATTAATTCTAGCACACAAGAACTTACGTTAACTTTGGATAGCAGGGTGTGTGTAAGTCATATTGCTGTGGTTTTGGAAGCAAAATCTTATGATATCAATTTAACAACTTCAAGCAGTTATTCAGATAATGAATATCCGGTTTATGCAGTAAAGGGTGGAGAAGTTGCTGAAGATACAGAATTAAACTATAGTACTCCATATACATTCTCATGTTTGTATAAAGGTACAACACAAGATATTACTGTTAAGTTGTATGATGGTTATGTTTTTGATAACTTCAGCACAACAAATACAATTATTAAATATTATGACAAAAATGGAACTAGCATAACTTATGCCGATTATTTGATATTTGGAGAAAGCACAGATACAACTACAAAGAAAAATAGCTATATAACAATGAGTACAGATAAAACCCAAATAACATTTAAGGCTCATATAGTTAACTTTAATAATTCAATAGCAAAAACCGAAATTGTTTTACCAATTACAAGAAATGAGGATGAAGTTAAGTATGAAGTTAATGGTATTGACCCAAATGGTAGTTGGGATGCATCAATATCAAGTACATTAAAGGAAAACAGTAAATCTCAAACATATTCAACAGTTGTATTTAGTTTGACTGGTCTTCCTGATTATGCAAAAGTAAATACCATTACAATTAATATTGGAAATAGCAATAATGGAGTTGCTGTTTATACAAGAAAAACTGATGGCACTTACCAAAAGACAACCACAGACCTTTACAATAAATACTTTGGAACAAAGAGAATAGGTGAAACAAGTTATACAGACCAGATGTCAGAAGATTTCTCATCGGGATACACTATTTCAATTGAACACCTTATGTTCTACACATGTGAACCTGTTACATTTGTTGTTGATATTGGTATTGCAGATGCAGGATTTGAAATTTATAAAAATTTGTCTGTTGATGGAAATGATAATTTGATAAAAGTTAGCACGGATGACAATGCTACATTTACAATCAATACAGAATTATCAGCAGAAACAAATGCCCCTTCATTTACATTAGTTTTGACAGATAAAAATAAAACAGATGAAAATAAAGAAAATAAAAAATTTTCATTTAAGTTTACAGATGGAAAATATGACAATGATTTTTCAATCAAGAATAAAAACATTCAAGCAATAAGAATATATACAGGATTAGCTATTACAGACAAAGATGATAATACTGTATTTGTTCCATCGTCAGCCGATATGAGTTTTGAATTAACATATAACAAGGTAACTAACTCATTTAGCGGTAATATTTCTGGGAAATTTGAATATAACGATATTTACAAAGGATACTTTGATCATGCTGATAGCAACAATGATGGCAAAGTTGACAAAATAGCAATTCTTGTTCAATTTGTTGTTATTGATGTTGAAGTAAGAGTTTATGAAGTAACAACAAACAGTGCAGGAAAAATCATTTCAGATGATCCACAATATCATCGCACTTCTGAAACAATTTCTTACACAAAATCTGCAGAATTTGATTATGCATCTAAAAAAGCAGGTTATACAGTAGGTTATTATGTTTATGCTAGTGATGCTGACTTTGCATATAACAAAGGTTCAGATTTGGCATACGACTCAAATTTGGGTGTATTAAATTATAATGATAGTAGTGAAAAACTAACCTTTACAATTAATTCTTCAAACTGGACAACTTATTGCACAAAAGATTATGTGTATATTGTTATAGTATACAAAGCAAAAGTATTTGATGTTGAATTTGTTGCAACAAAGCAAACTGATGAAATCAAAAACAAGACCATTTTGAATGCATCAACAACAACCAAAAAGGCAAGCGAAGGAAATGGTTGGGAATATGGCACAGCAATGGCTTCTGCATACTTCCCAATTATGGAACTTAGTTCAGATATGTATGCATTCATGGGTTGGACTTCTGGTAATTTTGCAAGCACTGTTAATGCAAACTATAATGAAAACAATACTCAATTCACTGTAGATGGTTCTCTTGTGTTTGGAAATTCTGAACCAAGCAAAATTACATTCAACTTGCAAGAACTTGAACCAAGAACAGTTACATACAAGTTCGCTGACGAAAATGGTGTTATTCAAAAAGCACTTGGCGAAGGTCATGTAACTTATGGTGATTCAGATTATGATTTAACAGATGTAAAATATCCAAAAACTGGTTGGGATCATATTGGTTGGAAGTGTCAAGATCCAGAAACAAATGAATGGAAGATGTATATTTCATTACCAATTGTTTCTACAGACACAATTCAAGTTGAAACATGGGATATTGAGTCATTGACGGCGACATTATATCCTGTTTATACAGAAAAGACTTGCGAAAATATCAAGTTTGTATCTGATGACAAATATGCAACATACTTGGCACAAAATGTAGATTACTACATGGTATGGTCTCAAGTTAATAGCACAGATTATCACACAGTTATAGCTGACAAGCTTAGTGAACTTAGTCAATTTGAATATGTTGACCAAACTGTTAGTGGCAAAGCATATGCAGAATATGTTTATGCTGGTTATTATAGTGCTATTATTGATGGCGTAGAATATGTTGTTTATGTAAATGATGGTGTTGTTGATACAGAACACAGTTCAAAATTCACTCAAGAACTTTATGGTTGGATTGAGAACAATGGTGAGGCTGTATTTACTGCACGCTTTAAGATAAACAGAATTATAACAGATGTTGTTGTAGAAAATTACACAACAAAAGCTGACAGCGAATATTCATGGACATATGATGCAGAAAATCATACTGTTTCATTGTTGGAATTTGCTGATGCTTCATTGTCTTACATTTCATATGTTTGGAAAAGTGGTACAACAACACTTACTTCAAATAGTTCAATCAAGTTTAGAAATGTATCAGAATCAGGTAATTACACAGTACATGTTAAGGTTAAACAAGTAGGAGTTCATGAAGACTTCACACTTGAACCAGATGACCTTGAGTTCGAAATTAGCATTTCACCAGTAACAATCAAATTTGCACAAGGTGATAGTGCTGTAACAAAACTTATTAGACCTTATGACAAAACGCTTGAAACATATTATTATGACAATAGTGGGACAAAGCAACACTATTCAATTTCTGGTGTTTTGGAAAAAGATAAAAATAGTGTAACTTTAACTGCAAAATACAAAGATGCCAAAGTTGGAGACAACAAACCATTAAATATTACTTTAAGTGGTGCTCAAGCAGGTAACTATGTTGTTTACGAAGACACTGTTGGACAAATTACTGCATATGAAGTTGAAATTATTGTTGATGGTTGGACATACAAAATTCCTTATTCTGATGACAATCAACAAGTAACATTAACAAGTGGAACAGATTATACAATTTCACAAGCTTCAAAAATTTATTTGCAATCAGTTCTCAATGCAAGCAGTAATTTTGTTGTAAAAACAAACAAGTTTGTATCTTCACAAGATGGTGTTGTTTACACACCAAATGGAACAAACTATAAGTTGCTATTTGAAACACCAGAAGAATATGGCGATAATATTACATGCGTATTTAGTGCAGATAGCAAGTTTACTATCAAAGACAAAGATGCAAATGCATTATCATTTGTTATTTCTGTTGTATGTGACGATAGACCAAATGAAGACATTGCATCAATTGCAAAACTAAAAGATACCAATAATGATGAAGATTTGTTGTTTAGCGACATTGGACTAAAAAATGATATGGTTGGAAATAGCTATACATACACACTTTCAATCAAAAATACTAACTACAGATTAAAAGAAGTTAGATTTAATAACGAAGTAAACACAACAATAATTAGTGGAAACACAATTTCTTATACAATCAAAAACGCAGACACAAGTTTGCCAGATGGTGCAATTGACATAAAAGTTTATGTTACAACTCTTTGTTCTGTAACATTCGATTATGCTTTGCAAGTAGGTGAGAGTGCAAAAGCAGATGGCTCAACCACTTTGCCAACACAAACATATTATGCTTGCAACCAAACAATTGCATACAGCATACAAAACTATGCTGCAAAACTTCCAGAAGTACAAAGGGCAGGTTGGATATTTACTGGTTGGTATAATGGAAACATTAAGATTGATGAATCATCTGTATGGTCATTAACAGAAGAAAAAACATTAACAGCAAGTTATGTTTTGGCAGACCTATCAATTCAACAAAAAATCAATTCAGTTGTTCAAGACCCAATAGCAACTTCTTATTCAAAAGTTTATAATGCATCAAATCATGTTGTTGAATATAATGTTGTAAACAAAAATGAAACAAGCATTTCATATAGTTATGCATGGGAATATCAAAAAGATGCTTCTTCTGCATTTATAACATTGGCAAATACAACAAATTCTCTTTCAGTAAGAGATGCAAAAGATAGTGGTGTTTACAAATTGACTATCACAGCAACAGCGGGTGGTCAATCAACAACTTCTGTTCAAACTATTACAATATCAATTTCAAAATTCAATTTGTTTGAAACAAATCAAGAAGTTTCAAAATTATATAATAATAGTATTTTCACAGATAATCTTATAATAACAACACCAGATGGTGATATTACTCTTATTGGACAATATCTCCAATCTGCTGCAGGCAGCAAGTTAAACACAGACACTTCTGTTTGGACAATTGATGGAAAGAGTTTGTTCCACGATGACAACAGAAACTATAACTTTAATATTGATGCTTGTGATGAAAACAAGAGCATTATTAATGTTAGACCAATAACATTAACAATTGAAGACACAGGTAATTCAAGACAATATAATGGCAAAGTATTTGACTATATTGGAACATATACAGATGCAATCGCACCAAGCGTTACATTTGATTTCAAAATTTCATCAAATAGTGCAAATACAGGAATTTATAATCAACAATCAAATAATATTGTTGTTGTGATCACAAGAGGTGATGTTTTAAGCAACTTTGATATTACAGTAAGTGGACAATTAGAAATTGAAAAATATTTATTGTCTAATGTAAAATTTAAAGGTCAAACAGAAGTCACATATGATGGAAAACAACATACATTGGAACCAGATATTCCTACTTATGTTGAACTAGACAAAGTATATTACACTCCACAAGAAGGAGGAGACCCTAGCACAACTGCACCAACGAATGCAGGGGAATATACTGTTTCATTTACAATTAAAGCAAGTGACAACTATGAAGTTGATGATTCAGCAATTGCAACTTTAACAATTAACAAGTTGACAATTTATGTAACATATCAAAATGATAACAATAAGTATACAAAAGTATATGATGGAACAACTGATATTAATGCAAATGATATTTCTGTTTATGTTCGTACAGGTCCAGATGCAACTGCACCAACAATTGAAGAAGCAATAGAATTTGCACCATATCGTCCAAGTCTTACTTATTCATTCATAAATGCAACAGCTTGTCAAGATGATGACGAAACAAAGATTATCAATATCTCATTGGCTGACGATAAGAACTATGCATTCACAACTATCCAAAACTCATTGGTTGGTATTATTACAAAGCGTGCAACAAATGTAAAAGTTGTTGACACAAAGAGTTATGATGCAAAAGGCTTTACTGTTGAAGCTACTGGTAACAGAATTGTTTTGAGCAATGCTGTTTCTGGTGAAACTTTGGTAGGTAACCTTGTATTTACACAAGTTGTCAATGCAGGTGAATATACTTATGCAAACAATGCAGCAGCATTTACCCAAAGCAACATAACATTAACAGGATTAACAATTAAAAATAGTCCAATCACAGAAAACTATGCTTTGAGTTTTGATGTTGCAGAAAGCAAGTTAACAGTAAACAAAGCTGTAGTTACAATAAACAATTTGGGCAAAACTTCATTTGTATACAATGGTACTCAACTTGGTAGCGATCCTACCGAGCCTACACATGCTATTAACTACACAATGAGTAGAGGCGATGGTGCTGCTTCAATGCCAAAACAAGAAGATATTTCAATTGAATATAAGCATGGTAATGAGGTGATTGATGCACCAACATTTGCAGGTGAATATACATACACATTACAACTTACACCAGCAGATGATGCAAACTATGTACTCACACAAGATAACACTGCTTCTTTTGAAATAACAAAGAGACCAATTCTTATTAGTTTTGAAAAAGAATTTGATTACACAAGCAGAGCAATCACATATAGCAAATCTGAATATCCAACAGATGTTGTTATTGCAATAATAAGCCATAGTTATTATGACATTGGTAAAGGCGATGAATTGTCTTGGACATTTGTAACCGGCGAAAAGAATGGTGTGGTTGGTGCTGCAGGACAATATGATGTTAATAGTACAGATGTAACTAGAGAGATAAAAATACTTAGAGATTCTGTAGATATTACAGATGATAACTATATAATTAATATTGACCAAGAAGCAATCATAAGAATTAAGCAAGCAACAATCACAGCAAGTGATATTAGAATTGTTGTTTGTGATTTGGATGCTAATGGTGATAATAATGTTGACTTCTCAAATCTTGAAACATTATTCAATAGCACATCATTCACACAACCAACAAAAACATATAACGGACAACAAAAACCAATTTATGTTATTGCAAAGGTAAGAGACTGGGCACAAGAAGGCACAGTTTATAACTATGACTTGTTTGAATTTGTAAGCAGAGACGATTCAGAAGAATTCAAAGACTTTAAGTTTGATAATACACTTGAAGGATTAGAAAATATTAATACTGCTGCAGATGTTAAATATCAAGGTGAGTATTCATTCAAGTTAGCATTAGAGAATTATGTAATTGCAGATAATCCTACATTTACTTTCAAAATCGTTCCACAAGAAATCACAGTTACAATTCAAAACAAAAACAAAGTATATGATGGAACAACTGCTGTTCTTGCCGATGGCAACAACCTTGCATTTGTGAATGCAAGTAATGCCGATAACAACAAACTTTGGGCAGACGATGCAAACTATTTGGTGGCAAAAGGAACATATTCACAAATTGATGTTGGACAAAACTTGTCTATTGCAGTTACTTTGGAATCAGAAAATAATTTGATTTTGAGTTCATATACAGTAAAAGATTTAGGCTACAAAGGTAATATCACACAAAAAGAAGTATCTTTGGCACTCAAATCTGATTACAATGTTTACTATACAAACAAAAATATAGAAATCTCATTTGACAAGTTTAACATAACAGGACTTGTTAAGAGAGAAGGTAATAGCGACTTTGATTCAATATCAGGAAAAGTTACTGTAAAGAAGACCAAAGTAAAATTAACAAATGGCGATGTTGATGCATACAATTTGGGAACAAACGATATTGCAGCAAATGAAATTGCATTCTCATTCGAAAGTGAAGTTCACAAGAACTATGCATTTAGTTATGCAAGATTAAGTGGTAAGGTTACTATCTTAAGAGCAGAACTTGACATTGCAGTTTCTGATAATGTTAAGATTTATAACTCAAATGCTCAATATGCAACAATAACACCATCAATTCACACAGTTAGTGAAGTGGCTCATGGTGAAATTGTTGGAACTGCACTAAGTTTAATTAACATTGAGTATTATGCAAACAAAAACGATGCTCAAGCAACAAGACCAGCTAATGCAGGCACATATTATATTAAGATTACAGTGATTGATGATAACTATATTCTTTATGCAGACCCACTTACAAAGAATTACTTCCACGACACAACTTTGATAATCAACAAGAGAGCAATTTCTTTGACTGTTGATTCAGATAATATATTCCCATACTGTTATGGTCCTGCACAAAGAGTTATCAAAGATTCCGAAATTGGCGATCCAACAGAAAATAGTACTGGTGGATTAGTAGAAAGTCATAACCTTCGAGCAACACTCGAAACAAACAGAGCAAATGCTGGTATGTATAGAGTAGAAGCTTGGGATATTGCAGTAGGCGATACAACAAAGGAAATTTATCCATTAAGTATTGTTATCATATACAATGACCAAGATGTAACAGCAAACTATACAATCAAATATGTTGCAACATTCTTCATCGTTGCAACAATCACAGACCTTGATACAACAGCAATTGATGAAATCGTTTATACTTCACAAAAAGTAACAGACGATCTTGATCATTTCTTTGTCAAGTTCAAATTTGAAGGTACACAATACACAATCAAGTATGGTCAAGACCCAGTAGCACTTGGTTCAGATGGATACCAAGCAACACTTAGTGGTCTTACAGCAGTAAGCAATATTCAAGCTCAATATGTTGGTATTGATGCAGGCTCATACACAATCAAACTCGTTATCACAAACACAGTTGATGAAACATTGAACCTTGCAGATAGGACTTTGAGTTTTGATATTACTCAAAAAGACATCACAGTATTCACTTGCTCATCTTATGACAAGTATTATGATGGAAATTCTTCTGTAATTAATACAATTACATCATCAGATGTATTTGAATCAGATAGAAGTGGAATTGAAATTGTTGCAACATATGTAGACAATTTAACAAACAAAAATCCACAAATCAATGCAGGTGGACCATATGAATTGTTATTCACAATAACAGACCTTTCTCCAAGAAGAAACAACTATAACATTGTTCAACCTGGCAAGACAGGCGAAATTAAGCGTCAACCACTTAATATGAAGTTTGTAAGAAATACAAGTGCAATTTATTACACAGGTGTTGCACATCAAATTTCAATTGCAGATTTTGACCCATACAGAGAAGGTGATGATACAAACAAAGTTCAAGGACTTGTGTTTGGTGGTTATATTACTATAAATGAAGTAAATAGTAATACATATCAATTATCTACATTATATAGTGCAAGCAATATTGTTGAATCTGTTACAGATAACAATAACGAAGTATTCAAGAACTACGAGATTGTAAACTACACAGGAACATTCACAATTCTTCCTTGCGAAGTTAAAGTAACTATTAGCAACAGACAAGAAACATATAATGCACATGGTCAAAGAGCAACATTTGAACCTTATGCAGTAGCCAACAAAGGTTCAATCTTAGAAGCCGAAAAAGCAGACTTGCTCGTTGACAAATATGATGCACTTAACACATTGCCTGTTAATGCAGGTACTTATGCAATATCTTTCACAATCAATTCAAGATATGAACAAAATTACACATTAATTGCAGAATCTTATGGCAACTTTACAATTGAAAAGAAAGATATTCGAATTGTTGTTGACCCTGCATATGAAATTTCATTTATTAATGAAAAAGTTCAATACACACTTTCAACAAGTGAAATAGATGGAATTCTTCCAGGTCATGACGTTGCTGGATATTTGGAAACAAATGACAGCGAAATTATATATGAAGCAAACAATGTTGTTGGCGTATATGATTTTGCAAATAATGCAACAAATCCAACACATGGTATTACATTAAAAGACTTTGATATTTTGGAAAATGAAGTATCAGTTCTTGCAAACTATAACTTAACAGCAAAAGTTGGACAAATTAAGATTAAACCAGTTGTTGTTGATAGCTTCGATACTGCCCATTTGGTATTCACGTATAGTGCAACAGATTACATGACTCCAGATAACATTTGGATTTCTGCAGGTGTACAAATTGGAACTAATAATTCTCCTCAAATTATAAAAATTAAGTTAGGTAGTCTGGAAGAAAATGGTGGCAAGGGTTCATTAACAACAACTCATACCGAAATGAAAGATGCAGATACATATTTTGTTTACTTAACAATTGTAAATACATCTGTTGTTAACAGAGAATTTGAAGTTAAAATTAACAAAAAGACAATTTCTACACTTTCAGAATTTACTGCAGACAAGATTTATGATGGCAGAACTGGAGCAAGCAGAGATGCAGATGACCCATCTGTATCAACAATTGAGTCAGATGATATCTGCCTAGCAGACAAGACTAACGTTACAATCTTTGCACAATATGTTGAAGATGCAAATGCAGAGCCAGTAGTTCCTGTTAGAACAAAAGGTGTTCATGATATTGTATTTAACCTTTCTGGAACAAAAGCAGGTAACTATGAATTAGACCTAAATGGTTATACTGGAGAAATTACAGCTTATGATGTTTATGTAAATCTAAAAGCTGCTAATTCATCACATTATTACACAAATACAATATTAGAACTCAATGCAAGCGACTTTGAAGCAACTGGACCAACCGCAGCTGGAGATGATCAAGATATTTCTAACAAGCTAAGTGGTCTTGTAAAGATTAGACTATTTGATGCCAATGTATATAACTTAGCAGAAAATGCAGAAAGCATCGACTTTAAGGACTTTGCTGGTTGCATTTCAATTAGTGAGCCAGAATATAACATTGTTGGTGTTAAAGGAACATTAACTATTCTAAGAGCACAATTGCAAGTTGCAGTTAGCAACACAACAAAAACATACAATGGACAAGCTCAATATGCAACGTTCAATCCTTCAATCTACAGCACAAGGGGTGCAATCCATGCAGGAATCACAGACCCAGCAGCTGAACTTTTGAAAGTGACTTACACAAAGGGAACAAGTACAGTTGTTGGACCAGTTAATGTTGGTGAATATTCAATCAACATTTCAATCAATCCAGAATTTGCTAACAACTATACATTTGCAGCAGATACAAACCCTGTATACAATTTTGTTGAAGCAAACAACACAGATGCTTATGTTGCAGCCGAAACATTAACAATCAACAAACTTGATGTAAGCATCTCTATACGTCGTGGTGAAGGCGAAGGCGGACTTTACTATACAGAATATTCAGGAAGCCCTGCTGAATACACATTAATCAATAATGATATAGTAACAATTCTTGCAGGACATACAATTTATGGAAAACTTGTCACAAACGGCAAGAAAGGTGGAATGTATGAACTTTCTAGCCACCCATACAACGGCGACTTTAGTGGCGACAACAAAATCACACCAAAAGATATTGCCATTAAGAGTGGAACAGAAGATGTTACAGCAAACTATAACATCACAAATGTTACTGCAAAAATATTCATTAAGAGTAAGTTTGCAGACCATTATGATACATCTGCACTTGATGACTTGTATTATGAATATAATGAAGATAAGATTGCAACACATCAAATTGTTGTAAGATTAGAAATTGATGATGAAGTTAATACATACATCTTTGGACAAAACTATGGCGAATGTGTATGGGGTAATATGAAAGTTGGCCAAGACAACTCAGGAACACAAACCTTGCAAGTTGTTGATGCTGGACAATACACATTTACTGTAAAAGTTACAAGAAATGATACAACACTCGAAGAAACAATCAACTTTAGCATTAAGCCAAAGATAATTAATTCAATTGAACAAGATAACATCACAAAGATTTATGATGGAACAAATGTATTAAAAGAAAACTTTAACACATTAACATTAACTTCAACACAAATTGGTGATGAAGCACTAGAAGATGTTCATATTAATGCAGTTTATAGTGATGTTAATGTTGGCAACGACATAGAAATAATCGTAACACTTACTGGAACAGGCAAAGATAACTATGTTCTTGCAGATAACTTTAGAGTTAAAGGTGATATCACTTCAAGAAATATCACAATAAGTGTTAAGGCAGACAAACAATACACATACAAAAACGATACAATAAGAATTCCTGTTGAACATTTGCAAGTTGCAGAGTTATCAGCAGGTATTGCTGGACTTGCTCCAGGTCAAGGATTGAGTGGATTTATTACACTTAACAAAAAAGAACAAGGAACATATGACTTTATTGAAGGTAATTTGATTACAACCAATATGTCAATTATTGATGTTTTATCAAGTGTATCTGTTATTAGTAACTATACAATTACTTATGCAGGTGAAATTAGTATTGATGCAAGAGAAGTTAGCATTGCAGTTGAACCAATCGATTTCACATATAACACAAAGATTCGTGATATAACACCAAACTTAACATTAACTTGTCAAGGTGAAGATGAATTTGATTTATCAGAATTAAATACATTAGCACAAGCAGCTCTTAATATTGAGTATGACAACACACCAATTGATGCTGGCAATTACACAGCAACAATCTCTTCACTTTCACACAACTTTGTATTTACTACAAATGAAATTGAATTTACAATCAAAAAGAGAGATATTCAAATCAATATTGGTGCAATCACATATGAATTCAATAACTATTCAGACCACAAAACAGATTTAACATGGGATGACTTTGTTATAACTTATGGACAAGGTGAAGAACAACTTGCAGAACAAACATTCGAAGGTTATTACAAACTAAACAAGGTTGGTGCTGGTGCTGGTACATACTTTTTCAACACAGCAGAAACCAAGTTGGTAATTGAAGACTTTAGAATTTATGTTGGCGGCGAAGATGTTTTGAGCAGAAACTATAATTTGAATGCTAGCATCTTAGGTTCACTAACAATCACAAAGATTAGATTTACTGCCGATGATATCAGTCTTGGACAACAAGAAATTCCATTTATCTATAATGGTAAGAATCGTGTTGCAGAAATAATTGTTCTATTTGAAGATAGTGAAGGAATTCAAAAGATAACAAGGGGAGCAGATAGCTATCCACATGCAAGATTCACTATCCTTGATGGAAAAACAGAAATTGTCAACTATGGCACATACAGAATTCAAGTTGAAATTGATAACTATGAATTCGAAAATGAAGGCGATGATATCTTAACAATTCAAGTTGACAGAAGAAAAATTTCAACAATTGCTTTGCAAAACAATAAAACATATAACGGAAATGCAAAAGTTTATAGCAGAAGCTATACTTATGCTTTAACTTCACCATATTTGGTAGCAGAAGATAACATGTTGCTTAGTGGTTACTATACAGATAGTCATGGCAACGATGTTGTTAATGTTGGTAATGATTACAATATTAGATTTGTACTTAGTTGCAGAGATGAATCATTAACAGAAGAACAAGCCGCAATAAAGATCAATAACTATCAAATTGATTACACAGCAACAGGTAGCATTATTGCCAAGAAGTTAACAATTGTTGGAAATAAATCATTCGCATTCAAGAGTAATGGTAGTTATTCATGCGATGCAAATACATTAACTCCAGATGGACTACTCAAGATAGATGAAGTAGAAGTTCATGAACTTGCAGGACAAATTACTTTAACAAAACCTAACTATATTGGTGATGTTAATGCAAGTGAAGTTTCTCTTGCAAACGTTAGAGTAGTAGAAAAAGCAGACAACACAAAAGTTGTAACAAACAACTATAGCATTACATTTGAAGGTGTTATTACAATTGGAAAAGCAAGTCTTGTTGTTTCATATGCAAACTGCGATAATACATTTGAGTATGACGCACAAGCTCATCAAGTTCATTCAAATGCTGTTGTTACAGTAGAAGACAACGAAAGTGAAGTTATTCCAAACGGAACATACACATTCAGATATGTTGAAGCAACAAACAATTCTAATTTGAGTGGAGCACCAAAAGATGTTGGCTCATACAAAGTTGTTTTAGATGTTGATTCAGATTTCTATACACTATCTGGTAACACAGTTGCAGAATTTGCATATACAATCACACAAGCAGACTTTGAAATCACACTTGGTGATGAACTTAAAGAAAAGTTTAGCAAATATTATGGTGATGCAGATCCAACACTTGAATATGCATTCACATCACAATTTAGTGAAAGTATAATAGTTAAGTTCACAAGAGAAGCAGGCGAAAGCATTAGAAAGAATTCTGGTTATGATGTTCAAGTTGATTCTTGGAACAATTCAAACTATAACGTAATTCTTACAAATGGCGATGACTTCTTCGAAATCAAAAAAGCAGGAATTTTGAGCTTTACAATTCTTAACAATGCTGCAAACAGAGCTATATTACAAAAAGTTTATGACAATTCAAGCACAGGTCTAGATTCAGTTGATATTGAAGATTTGGAAATCGAAGTTACAACAACTGTTCCAGAAGAACAAGTTATCACAGGAACAATTGCATTCGGTGATATAACAAGCACACAAGTTGGTTCTTATGCATTAACAGATTACACACTAGAAAATGACAACTATGGTGATTTTGCTATTACTTGTGACATTGATTACTTAATCACAGCAAAACGTATTGAAGTTGTTGGAACAAACTTAGGAAAAGTTTATGATTCTTCAACAAAATTCAATGGAACACTAACACTCAAAGATTTGGATACAAACAACACATTAGATTCAAGTGTTTATCCATTAACAGTTTCTGGTGTTTACCAAGCAAAAGATTTTGGTACTCAAAGCATTGTATTAACTTATACTGGTGACAGTCTTGATAACTACGATATCAAAGAAGGTAGCACAGGTACAGGTTTAGCTGGTACAATTTCAGCACGTACAGTAACAATTGTTCCTGATGCAAATCAAAGCATTGTTTATGGAACAACAGATTACACAATTAGCTATACAATTCAAGATGGTTCAAGCACTGAATTCTATGGTGAACTTGAAAAAGAAGTTGCAGGCAACTTAAAGATTGACAAATTTAGTGGACAAAGCAAATATATTGTTGGCGAATACACGATTTCAAGAAGTTTTGAAGGTGATAGCGACAACTTTAATATTAATGTTGAAACTAATGTAAAATTCAATATTACAGAAAAACAACTTGTTGCCGTTGCTTCTGAAGATATCACAAAGATTTATGATGAAACAACAGATGTTGAACAAGAAATCACACTTGAAAATGTTGTAAGTGGTGATGTTGTTGGTTTAACAGCAAAATATGAAAATGCAAATCCAGGACCAAACAAAGTTGTTATTATAACATTAACAGGTGCAGATGCAGGCAACTATGTTGTTTCTAACTTGGTTGGTGAAATCACAGAAAGAATTGTTATTCTTAACTATGTTTATGAACAAGCTAATATGTATAATCCTGATTTGATTACAAACAACGTTGCACAATCTTCTCCATTGATTTACGGAGAAAAGATTTCAGAAAGCGGAAGCTTGCCAGAACCAATGCACGAAGGTTATACATTCGTTGGTTGGTATCTAGAAAGTACATTCGAAACTCAAATTACAGATGATACAACAATCAATTCAACAATTTGGGATATGGCAGAATCAGAAAAGACTGTTTATGCAAAATGGACAATAAAAACATTCTCATTCAAGATTGTTGTTGCAACAAGAAGCGGAGCATTATATCAAGAAAATGATACAACAGGTTGCGAGAATAATAGTGCTAACGCAATGGCTGCTTTAACTGGTAACTTCACATATTGTTACAACATTCCATTAAGTAGCTTAGCAGTTGCTGCAGACGGATTCAAATTTATTGGATTTAGTGATGCAATAGAATATTTACCAAAGAGTGAATATATAACAGATGGATACACAATCAAAGCAACAAATAATGAAATTTATGCAAAATTTGAACCTTTGATGGTAAAAATTACATTAACAACAGATAATGGTGTATTTGAAAGAATTGGAGATTGGACATTTGATGAGCATAATACAACAGCAGTATTGAATATTGAATTCAATGGAGCAATAGGCACACCATTGCCAAAAGCAACAAAAGTTGGTTACACACAACAAGAAAACAAATGGTCAGATGGAAATAGTCAAAAGACTGTTACAGCAGAAACATTAGTAAGAAGTATCATGACATCTTATGCAGAAGAATTAAATCTTGTTGCCGTTTATGAAGCAAACAAATATGATATGATTCTTGTTGCAGACGGCGGATATTTTGAAACAACAAGTGGTTGGACAGTTGTCACACGTGATACTCAAAACAGAGCAACAACTATTTCTAAGAAAGTTACATATGACCAAGCTGTTGGACAAATTCTTGAACCAACAAGATTGGGTTACACATTCACAAATTGGACAGATGGTTTAACTTCTGAGTTAGTATGGACAACTGCAGACGATGCAACATTCAATGCAGTTTGGGAAGAAAACACATATGAGTTAACAATCACTTCAGATCATGGAACAGTTGATATCAAAGTTTATAACGCAGATGATGTTATGATTGCATATGATGTTGCGAACTCTGGTGACGAAAAAGTATTGCCAGTAAAAACAACAAATATTGTTGTTATGAGCATTACAGTTGACCAAGGTTACGAATTTGATAAGTGGACATCAGGTTATGCAGCAATCAACAATTCATTAGACATGAGTGTTAGACTTGAAGATAACTTCTATGACAATTACGAAATTGAAGTTGTTTACACTCCAAGAAATAACACAATAACACTTCTAGCTTCAGACCCTACAAAAGGTACAGTCGAAGGTCGTGTTGGTGCAGGTGAATGGGCTGGAATGTTGTTGGCAAAAACAGAACAAACAGTTCAAATCAAAGCAACACCAAAAGAAGGTTATGAAGTATCTACTTGGGTAGTATCTAGCAGCTTTGTAACATATGAACTAAGCGGAGATGAAACAGATTTAATTAGAGTTTTATCTGGCTTTGTTGATGATGTTAATGTTGTTGTTATGTTCAGACCAGCAATGAATACAATTACAATAGAAACAGCAGAAGACAAAGGACAACTTGTAATTGGTGGTGTTGAATTTGCTTCTTCTTATGATGTAAATATAAGAACAGAACAAACACTTCAATTCACTATTGTTGCAAAACATGGTTACAGAGTAAGTCTAAGACAAACTCGTTGGACATTTACAACAAGTTCAGAAAACAAAGGTAACTTTGATATTTCAAGCAGTGATGAAGGATATTCAGTAACAATCACATTCACTGGATTCACATCAAGCGGAACTATTACAGTACCATTCGAAAAAGATAGATTTACTATCACAATTGGGGTATTACTCAAAGATGTTGATTATACTCAAGTTGATGAAAAAGCAGGTGTTCTTGTTCTTAACGATGAACTAGACACAAACAAGAGTTTGGATGTTGGTGGAACATTTACTAGAGAATACGAAAGTGTTGTAAACATCAAAGCAAACAATGTATTTAATGGTTACACATTCACAAACTTCTCATTAGAGAACAACAAAGTTCGTTACATCTTAGCAGGTGATGGACTTGTTGAAGAAAAAGAAGATGGAAGTTTGGATATTGCAGTACTCGATTCAATTACAATTTATATTGTTTATGAGATTAAGACATACAATGTCACATATTCAGTAAACGATGAAGTAAGAGGTAGTTTGACATACAATGGTCATACAGGTCTCAAGAATTGCACATTGGTTGTTAAATATGGTTATGAAACTCCAGTAGTTACTGCAGCAACTGATGAATATTATCAATTTGTAAGATGGGTAAAAATTGGAGATGACGAAACTCAAACACCTGTTTCTACAGATGCAGAACTCGTTATTCAAAACATAACAGCAGATTGCAGATATATGGCAATATTCCAAGGTAAACCACTTGAGTTTGAAATTAGTGTTGAATTGCCAGAAAGTGATATATTCACACAAAGTGCTGTTGAATTTGGTGATATCAGATTGACAGCAACAGCAAGCACAACAGTAAAATCAAGAACTGTAACAAACAGAGTTATTACATATATTATTTCAACATACACAGGTGAAAATATTTCATTTGAAATTGTTGAAAAGACAGGATATGAGTTCAATTCAGTTTCTGTTGACCCAAGAGTATATATTGGACAAGATGAAAATACAGTAAATATTTATCAATTAAATATTCAAACAAAGGTAACTGTACAATTTGTCGCAAAAGTATATGAAGTTAAGTTTAAGTTAACAGGAAAAGTTGATGGCGCAGATATCTTTGAAAAACCAACTTCAAAAGGAATAGTAAGTATTGCTCATTCAGAAGACGGCAAGACACTTATTCTTGGAGTTAAGACTGGTGGTGATGCACAAAGTATTCTTTACACATACTTTGGATATAGTATGGTAGACAATAGCATATTTGTAGAAGAACAAATAGAAAGCAATGTTCCTGGCTATGACACAAGCAGATACTATAATGGTTCATTGTCTAATATTACTGATGATACTGAAGTTGAAGTAGAAATTAGAACATTAAAGTATTATGTAACATTCTATGTTGGAGATGAAGCTGGAACATCATTTAGTTCAGAGATTGAATTTGGTCAAACAGAATTTAATCCTGCTTTACCTGATTCAATTACAGCTCCAACACGTACAAGATATGTATTCCAAGGATATAACACAAGTGCTGATTATATGGGAATAACATATAACTTCAATAATGGTGTAATTTATACAGTAAGATATGATGACAATGTACCTGTTGAAGTAAACGGATTTAAGGGCTCAACAAACATCACTGCTTCAACAAGACCAAATGTTGATTATGATTGCAACGTTTATGCAGAATGGGCACTCGAAACTCATAAGATTACTCTTGTGTTTGTTCCAGAAGATGCAATCACTTCACCAAACATTGTTTATACAGAAGTATTCCCAAATGTTTCTGGAAGAAGACTTCTTAAAACAGAAGGTGTTGTTACGGGTGTTGCTTATGAACCTGGTTCAAGAGTTTTGATTAACTCACCAGCAACAATGGAAGGCTATACATATTATGGTTGGGCAATGCAAGCAAACATTACAGATAAAAATGCAATTAATGTTGGATTATTCAATGAATTAATGGAATTTGAAGATATTGTTGTTTACTTGTATTATGTAATTGATGTTGATGCAATTGCACAAGAAGGTGGTACTGCTACTATTTCTTCAAATCAAGTATTGTATGGTGAACAAATAACACTTCAAGCTACAGTTGAAGATGGCTATGAGTTTGGATATTGGTTACAAAATACAACTCAAATGCAAGAAAGTGCTTTAACAATGAGAGTTGTGGTAACATCTCCAACAACTTACTATGCAGTATTTATTGGAAAAGCTGTTGAAGTTAGACTTGGAGAATTTGCTCATGGTAAGGTTAGAATAAGCGAGTCTACATTACAAGAAGTATACAGAGTTGGTAGTGTAATATTACTTGAACTTTATGACATTGAATATGGTTATATGATGTCAGAATGGAATGGTGAATTCTCTGGTGAAGTTACAGAAGCTGGTAGCTATAAGATAACAGCAGAAGACCAAAGAAGAGGCTATGTGAAATTTGGTGCACTACTAGAAGCACAAAATATTACAGTACAATTCCTTATTGATGGCAAGATTGGTGGTGTGTTTGTGTTCGAAGATAAAGAATTTACAGATACAACAAAAACATATAAGTATGGTGATAGAATTTCATTTATGGTTAGGGCATTAGAGCGATATCAAATGGCTTCATTACAAGTAAATGAAACAATTCTTGATTCATCATTAATCCAAGTTCTTGCAACAAGAGATAATGGATTTGTTGTTGGTCCAACAAACGTACTTTTGATTAAGTATAGACAAATGCTTTGGATTGATGTATATGAAATGTTTGGTGGTCGTGGAACAAAAGATGATCCATACATTATTCAAAATGAAAAACAATTGGCTGCAATGGCTTACTTAATTAATAATGGAATTGAATCAAAAGGCACAATGCCATATGCACAAGGACATTATATTGTAAGAAACAATTTGAACTTGGTAGAAAGATTCTGGCAACCAATTGGAACAGCAAGCAATCCATTTGATGGAACATTTGAAATTACTGACTTTAGAGCTGATAATGTATTGTTAGACAAAGCATATTCTGTAACTTATTTGAATGGTTTGTTTGGATACATTACAGATAATGCAATCTTCATTATCGGTGAAAGGAACTATTCACCAACATTGACAATTATATTGGTTGCTGTTGGAACTTCTTTGGCAATTGCTGCTATTGTTACAATACTGGTAGTAAGAAAGAGAAGAAGAATGAGAATGTTGTCAAATCAAACAAGTATTCTTTCAGATGACATTCCAGTAGATTCCACAGATGAGATTAGCAATGAATAAAAAAGAAAACTATATCGCTTTTGCGGTATAGTTTTTTTATGCATTGACAAATTTGAGTTTTTGTAATAAATATATTATATAATAATATTATATTTGCTAAACTTTATTTCAAATATTTATAATAGGAAATTAGTT
>DBWI01000008.1:0-4097 GCA_002308915.1 Christensenella sp. UBA1242
TTGAATTTCCATTGGATTAATTTTATCTAACCAAATACAATACCTTGTTTTATTGTTTATAAGTTCTTCTCCACCAATATATTTTCTTATAAATCTCACATTCTCTTTATTTTCTTGAAGTAATTTGTCTTTTTCTTCTTCTCCTAATATTAAGTAGCCATTGTCAATCGGCATACTACCATAATTCATTATACTCACATTGCAAATAGGTTTATTTCGATTTTCAATAAAAATATTGGGAGCTTCTACTAAATATGGACTAATATTATCAACTTTTAATTTTTTTACATTATCATAAATATAGTTTTCAATTTTTTTATAACTAAAACCAATTATAACACAATGAACATGTGCTTTTAAACTTGCTTCACTATCCCATCTAAATGTTCTATATGCAAAATTAATATTTATACCTTCATCAAATAATGATTTCCAAATAGGAGTTACCTGCTCACCTTGTGTTATTGAATTAGTAGAAACAAAAGCACAAGATATTAATGTATTTTTCATATAATCAGTTGCTTTTCTATACCAACCAGCAACATAATCTACATTACCAATTCCTTTAACACTTTTCCCATAAACATCTAATAAATCTTGTTTTTGCTCTTTTGTTTGTTCTTTCTTTCCAACAAATGGTGGATTTCCCATTATATAATTAAGCTCATCTTTAGGAACAACCTCATTCCAATCAATCCTCAAAGCATTTGCTTCAATTATATTTGTATAACTCTTTAAAGGTAAAAAGTCTAAATTCATATGTAATATTTCTTCTGTTTCATGCATCATTTGGCTTTCTGCAATCCATAATGCTGTTTTGGCTACTGTTACTGCAAAATCATTTATTTCTATACCGTAAAATTGTCCTATTGAAACTTTAATAGGATTAACATTTTCGTCACCGAATCCAATTTGTCCACCTTGTAATGCATCTAATCCTTTATTTTCCAATCTTCTTAATGACAAATAAGTTTCTGTTAAGAAGTTACCAGAACCACAAGCAGGATCAAGGAATTTTAATCTTGATATTTTTTCCTGAAAAGTATATATTCTCTCTTTTCTTGTTTTTAAAACTTTTATTTCTAATATTTCATTTAATTCTGCCTTTAAATCATCTAAAAACAAAGGATCGATTACTTTATGAATATTCTCTATAGAAGTATAATGCATTCCTCCACTTCTTCTAGTTTCTGGGTTTAATGTACTTTCAAAAACTGCTCCAAATATTGTTGGACTAATTTCGCTCCAATCAAAATCTTCACTTGCTTTGTGAAGTAAGATATCAATAATCTCTTCTGTTAATTGTGGAATGATAATATTTTCATTTGCGAACAATCCACCATTAACATAAGGAAATTTTGCTAAATCTTTATCCAAATATTTATCTCTGTCTTCATATTTTGTGTTTAATACTTTGAATAAGTCAATAAGTGCTCGTCTTGTATCTTTTACAGAGAATTCTTTTAGGTAATTATGGAATGCAAGCCTTTCTCCAAATAGGCCGCTATCTTCTGCATACAAACAAAATACCAATCTAACACAAAGTTCATTCAAACTTTTTAATTCTTCTTCATCTTTTTCATTATATTGTTTTAATAATGCATCATACAAAATACCAACAAGTTCACCAGCTTTTATTGATATTTCCATTTCTTTTTTAATATTTTCATTTTCGGAGTTAACCAAAAATTGTAATCTATAATATTCTTTCTGTAAATTTTTCAATAACAATATTTCAGGTTCGCCATTAGGCTTTTCCATATCATAGATATAGAACTCTTGAAAGTTACAAGTGATAATCCATCTTGGTCTTTCAGAATATGGTAATTCTGCACTATATCTTTTTGCTTGTTGAAAAGGTGTTAAAAGAGTTCCGTCGGATTGTTTGATAGGTTTGTTTAAATCTTTATCTCTACCTTTTTGTTCAATTAGAACATGAGTTGATGGAATAATGCCGTCAATAAAACTTGTGTGGTCTAGTTTTACTTGGTCTTCAAAAGAAATGAATTGTTCAGGGTGTTCAACTCCTAAAATATCTCTTAACAAGCTCAACCAAAATGGTTGGCTTTCGCCTTTTTCATAACCCTTGTCAGTCCAATATTCAACAAATTCTTTTGCTCTTTTTTTAATTTCAACTTCGTTCATATTCTGGTTCCTTTTTATTTTTGTGCAGTTTTTTGGTGCGACTGGTGGGAGTTGAACCCACATGATTTCTCACTAGAACCTGAATCTAGCGCGTCTGCCATTCCGCCACAGTCGCATACAAGATGAATTATATATTTTTTTTTGCAAAAATTCAATTATTTTCTTCGTATTGACTTTTTGGATACATTGTAATATACTATTTTTAGTGGAGTAGAGTATGGAAAACAATGAGCTTATGTTAAAACATTATGGAACAACAGATAACGAAAAAATTAAGTTAATGATGGAAAGTTTATACAAAGAAAAAAGAACCCAAAGAATAGAACTTTTTGCATTCAGACATCCAGACATGGATCGTTTTAAGTGTATAAAATTTATAACAGATTTTGCCAAAAGAGTTGGTCGTGAAAGAGCAATACTAAAAGATAATAGTTATCAAGGTAATGCAATAGGAACAGAAAGGATTATTTTTGATTTGGACAAACAAATATTAACAAATAGTTTATTAGAGCAAGGATATTCACAAGAAGAAGCAGAAGAACTTGTTGAAATTAGCTATACCGTTGAAGACATTTGGGGAATCAAATCACTTAATGCCGAAGATTACACCGTTTATGGTGGTGTACTTGTTCAAAAACCAGAAAAAGAAAGATATGCAAGATTACTTGATATGCAAGCAGGCAATGAAGCAACAAAATAATTTAATTTTTTAACAAAAGATAAAAAGGTTTTTTGGCCTTTTTATTTTTTATGTACAAATTAGCACTCTTTTTGCAAGAAAGTTAGCACTAAACACTTGACAGTGCTAAAATTGTGATATATAATGTGTGTGGTTTTAATAAAAAGACCAAAAAACGAATAAAATAAAAGGAGTAAATTATGAATGTAGAAAAGTATACACAAAACAGTCTGGCTTGTTTGGAGTTTGCACAAAATTATGCAATGCAAAACCAAAATTCATCTTTAACTCTTGAGCACATTTTTTATTCAATGCTACAAAATCAAAGTTTGATTTATGAGATTTTGAATAAAATGGGCATAAACACAAATTCGTTAAAAGATGATTTTGAGCGAGAGATAGGCAGACTGCCAAAAGTTAGTGGACAAGGTCAAGTTTATGCTTCAAATGAAGTAACAAAGGCACTCTCTTTGGCGGAGCAGATTGCAAAGAATATGAAAGATGAGTACATTTCACTTGAGCATATATTTTTGGCAATGTTTGACGATAGCAAATTTGGCAAAAAAATTGAAGGTTATGGAATAACCAAACAAAAATTTATTAAACAATTAAGTGAAGTAAGGGGGAATACAAGAGTGACAACAGATAATCCAGAAGACACTTATGATGTGTTAAAAAAATATGGTACAGAACTAGTTGAGTTGGCAAAAAGACAAAAAATTGATCCTGTTATTGGAAGGGATAATGAAATAAGAAACACAATAAGAATTTTGTCAAGAAAGACAAAAAACAATCCAGTACTTATTGGTGAAGCCGGTGTTGGTAAAACTGCAATTGTTGAAGGTCTTGCAATAAGAATTGCAAAAGGTGATGTTCCAGCATCACTTAAAGACAGAAAGTTGTTTTCACTTGACCTTGGTGCATTGGTTGCTGGTGCAAAGTATAGGGGTGAGTTTGAAGAAAGATTAAAAGCAGTTCTTAATGAAATTAAGAAAAGTGAAGGACAAATAATTATGTTTATTGATGAACTTCACACAATTGTTGGTGCAGGAAAAACAGATGGAGCAATGGACGCAGGGAACTTATTGAAACCAATGCTTGCCCGTGGTGAACTTCATTGTATTGGTGCAACAACTCTCAACGAATATCACAAATATATTGAAAAAGACCCGGCACTAGAGAGAAGATTTCAACCTGTTATGGTCAACGAGCCAAGTGTTGAAGATACAATAAGTATTTTGCGTGGATTAAAAGAAAGATATGAAGTATATCA
>DBWI01000008.1:4149-21756 GCA_002308915.1 Christensenella sp. UBA1242
GACAGATTTTTGCCAGATAAGGCCATTGACCTTGTTGATGAAGCATGTGCAATGGTAAAGAGCGAAATTGACAGCATGCCAACAGAAATGGATGACATAAAACACAAACTAATTCAAATTGAAATTGAACAAGCAGCACTCAAAAAAGAAACAGACAAATTAAGCAAAGAACATTTGGAAGCATTAAACAAAGAGCATTCCGAGCTTAAGGAAAAATTTGACACACTTTCTGCAAAATGGCAAAAAGAAAAAGACAATATTGAAAAAATAAATTCAATCAAGGCACAAATAGAAAAAACAAATGCAGATATGGAAATTGCACAAAGAGAATATAATTTGTCAAAAGCTGCAGAACTCAAGTATAACACTTTGCCAAATCTTCAAAAAGAGTTAGAAAAACTTGAAAAAGAAGAAACAACAAACAACTTACTAAAAAGCAAAGTAACAGAAGAAGAAATTAGTTTGATTGTTAGCCGTTGGACTCAAATCCCACTAACAAAACTGCTTCAAAGTGATAAAGAAAAATTGCTCAATATGCCAAACGAATTGCATAAATTTGTTATTGGTCAAGATGATGCAGTCAAAAAGGTTAGTGATGCAATAATCAGGTCAAGAGCAGGAATAAATGACCCAAACAGACCAATTGGCTCATTTATGTTTTTGGGACCAACAGGTGTTGGAAAAACGGAGCTATGCAAAACACTTTGCAAGGCGTTATTTGATACAGAAAAAAATATGATTAGAATTGATATGAGTGAATATATGGAAAAATTCTCTGTATCAAGACTTATTGGTGCACCTCCTGGATATGTTGGTTATGAAGAAGGTGGACAACTTACAGAACAAGTAAAAAGAAAACCATATAGCGTTATTTTGTTTGATGAAATAGAAAAAGCGCACAAAGATGTGTTCAATGTGCTTTTACAAATCCTTGATGATGGAAGGGTAACAGATGGTCAAGGCAGGACAGTTGATTTTAAGAACACAATAATAATTATGACTTCAAACCTTGGCAGTGATGAGATTATGCAAGGAATAAAAGATGATGGAACAATAAGTCAAGAAGCGCAAGATGTTGTTTCTATGCTTCTAAAACAAAATTTCAGACCAGAGTTTTTGAATAGGTTAGACGAGATAATTTTGTTCAAACCACTCACAAAAATAGAAATATCTAGCATTGTTGATTTGCTTTTGGAAACTCTTAAACAAAGATTAGAGCAAAAACAAATTGGATTAAGTGTAACAGATAAAGCAAAAATATTTATTATTGACAATGGTTATGATGTAAATTATGGTGCAAGACCACTCAAAAGATTTATTCAAAACAATGTTGAAACACTTGTTGCAAAATATATTCTTGCCAACGATATTTTGCCAAACACAACATTAACACTTGATGTTAAAGATAACGAACTTGTTATTTGCTAAAAAGGATTTTTTAAAAGGGCTTTGAAAAAAGTCCTTTTTTTGTAATAAATATTTGCAAAAATAATTATTTGAGTATATAATCTATGCTACAAGGAGATTAGAAATGTTAGACATAAATTTAATAATAGAAAAACCACAATATGTTCATGATGCTTTGCTTAAAAAGGGCTTTGATGTTGATTTTTCTGATTTAATCAAAATGCAAGCAAAAAGAAAAGAATTAATTGTTAAAGCCGATGAACTTAAAACAGAAAAGAACAAACTTTCTGCATCTGTTCCTGTTGTAAAAAAACAAGGTGGAAACATTGAAGAAATTTTTGCAAAGGTTAAAGAACTTAACAAAGAGATAGAAGTTTTTGATGCTGAGCTTAAACAAGTTGAAGATGATATCTTTAATTTTATGGCACCACTTCCAAATATGCCAGATGATGACTTGCTTCCTGGCGAAAAAGAAAACAACAAGGTTATAAAGGAATTTGGCAAAAAACCAGAATTTGCTTTTAAGGCAAAAGACCATGTTGAACTTTGTGAAAGTTTGGGACTTATTGATTACGATAGAGCTGCCAAAGTTAGTGGTCGTGGAACTTGGTTCTACACTGGTCTTGGTGCAAGACTTGAATGGGCTCTTCTTAACTACTTTATTGATACACATATTGCTGATGGCTACACTTTTATTTTGCCACCACACATTTTGAATGAAGAAAGTGGATTTACAGCAGGTCAATTCCCAAAATTCAAACAAGATGTTTTCTGGCTTGAAGGTGTTGAACCAAAGAAGTTTATTCTTCCAACAGCAGAAACAGCACTTGTAAACTATCATAGAAATGAAATACTCAAAGAAGAAAACTTGCCAGAAAAATTATTCGCTTACACACCATGCTACAGATGTGAAGCTGGTTCATATAGAACAGAAGAACGTGGTATGATTAGAGGCTATCAATTTGACAAGGTTGAAATGTTCCAATATGCAACCGAGAAAAACAGCAAGGAAAGCTTTGAAGAGTTAGTTAACAAGGCATGCAAACTTGTTGAAGGTCTTGGTCTTCACTTTAGATTAAGCAAACTTGCTGCAGGAGATTGCTCTCACAGTATGGCAAGAACATATGATGTTGAAGTTTGGATTCCAAGCATGGGAATATACAAAGAAGTATCTTCTGCATCAAATGCAAATGATTATCAAGCACGCAGGGGAAATATTCGTTACAAAGATGCCGAAACAGGCAAGATTAAATATTGTCACACACTCAATGCTTCTGGTCTTGCAACTTCAAGAGTTGTTCCAGCAATTGTTGAGCAATGTCAAAATGAAGATGGAAGTGTTACAATTCCAGAAGTGTTAAGAAAATACATGGGCGGTATTGAAAAACTCTATCCAGTTAAAAAATAATCGAAATTGACAAAAGGTCTATCTTATGATAGACTTTTTTTGTTGGAGATTTTGATGAAATATCCTATTCACAGGACAAGAAAGTTCAATTACACAAAAGAAGAAAAAAGGAAAGCAAGTGTAAAAGAACTCAAACCTTATGTCAAATATTACAAAAAGTTTAGTGGCAAACTTTTTGGTATATTTTTGTTGTTTGTAGTTTCTTGTTTTTCTGCTGTAATGGTGCCAATTTACACAGGCAAAGGCCTTGCTTTGTTCACTGCCGACTTTGATGCGCAAAAAATTATTTATGTTAGTTCACTTGTTTTGATGTTTGGACTATTTCACAATCTTTTTAGTTTTCTAATAAATAGGGTATGGGTATTTATATCAGTCAATTCAACTTATTACATAAACAAAGATTTGGTAAAACGACTTAACATTATCACTCAAAAGAGTTTTGATAATGCCGACTCTGGAACTTTCACAACAAGGCTATATAGCGATGTTTCTGTGATTGGTTCTGTGCCAATGGAAGTTATGAACTATATTTTTAACTTTGTGACAGAACTTAGCTTTGTTGTATACACTTTTACACTTGATATTTATGTTGGTATGTTTATGTTTGGCTTTGCTATTGTTTGTCTTATGCTTGCTTTTTACAGAATAAACACAAGACAAAAACACAAAAGATTTATTCAAAAAATAGCAGAAAGACAACATAGTTTTAGAAGTGAAACTTTGCGTGGTATGAAAGATATTCGTGGAATAAATGCCAGCGAACAAGTTGCAGATAAAAACGATGAAATAATGATAGAAAAATCAGAATATGAATATTCTGCTTCAATCAAAATTCAAAAAGTGTTTTGGGTTGAAAGAGCATTCAAGAGTATAATGGGATTTGCGTTTATTTTGTTATGTGTTTATCTGTTAGTGCAAGGGCAACTTGAAATTGCTGGGTTTATGATTGCATACAACTATCGTGGCAGACTATTCAATTTTGCAAACTATGCCGTTACAATCAAAGACTATTTTTCAAATTGCAGTCTTTCTGCTCAAAGACTTAATGAAATTTTTGACGAGAGCAAATATCCAATAGAAAAATATGGCACAATAGAACTTAGTGATGTTCAAGGCGAACTTGAATTCAAAAATGTTACTTTTGGTTATGGCAAAGGTGATGTGCTAAAAAATATTGATTTAAAAATTATGCCTAACAAGGTGACTGCACTTGTGGGACTTAGTGGTGCAGGAAAGAGTACAATTGCTTCACTAATTGATAGACTTTATGATGTTCAAGACGGCAATGGCGAAATTTGTATTGACGGTGTGAACATAAAAGATTTAACAAAAGACAGTTTGCGTGAAAATGTTTGTTCAATAAGCCAAAGCCCATACATATTCAATATGACAATTGCAGAAAATCTTGCACTTGCAAACAAAGATGTTTCAACAGAGCAAATGGAAGAAGCATTGAAGCGAGCAAACATATTTGACTTTGTGAACAGTTTGCCGGAAAAGCTCAATTCCAAACTTGGCGAAAATGGAGTAAAACTTTCTGGTGGACAAAAGCAAAGAATTGCTATTGCAAGAGCACTTTGCAGAAAGAGTAAAATTATATTATTTGACGAAGCAACAAGTGCACTAGACAATCAAAATCAACAGATAATAAAGGACACAATTTTCGAACTTTCCAAAGACCATACTGTTATTGTGATTGCACACAGATTGTCAACAATTGTTGATGCACAAAACATTATATTAATTCAAGACGGACAAGTTAAGGCACAAGGATCGCATAAGCAACTTATGAAAAACTGCAAAGATTATTACGAGTTATATAATTCCGAAGAAATTGAGTAGAGATAAAAAAATATACGCACCCTAATAGGATGCGTATTTTTTATGAAATAATCTTTCCATCAAAGCCAACAATCGTCACAAGTAGTTTTGTGTAAAGGTCTTGACAAATTTTATTTGCCTTGCTGTTTGGATAAGAAATGCAATCTGTGTTGAATTTTACATTTTCACTTTTGATTTCTGTTCCTTCAACAGTTGCAAATTTACCTTTGATGCCTAGCTCTTTTTTTATTTGTTTGTAATCAATCAAAATGTTGTGATAGTCAAGAATTTCTGCTCTTTCAATAAACAAATTGTATAGCGCTTCGCTTTCTTTGCTTGCCAAGTATTTGAGATATAACGCGACATTAAAGTATGCCGATAGCATGGTGTTGCCAAGAGTATTGAACTCTTGTTCAGATTCTGCTTGAATAAAATAGTTATCAATTCTTTGCATAATCATCACCACGATTTTGAAGTAAATTTTTATCAAAATTGTTTGTTGTTTCTTCTGCTGAAAAATCTCCAATTTTCCAAGTGTATAGGTATGAGATGTTATATAATGCTTCCAAAATTTTTACATCTTGTTTTGTTGAAGTGTTTGTTAACTTTTGCCATAAATTTTGTGTTTCATATTCATAATGATTTACTTTGATGTCAAAAGAGTTGGTTATTTCATAACCATTTTTTGGCTCCATTGTTTTTATTTCTTGCATAACTTCATCGTAAGTTAAATTTGTTTTGTATTCATATGAACCAACTTTTGTGGCATTGTTAAAATCTTTTTCGTCATAATGTTTGCAATCTTCATTTAGGATAATCATTTTGCCTTTGGCAGAGATGAATGGTCTAATAGTTCTTTCAACAGTGCCATCTTCTTTTGGTGTTAGTTTCTCGCAGAAATTAGCAAATGGATAATTGAAGGTGAGAGTGGTTTTGTTATCTATTCCATCATTTGGTGTTTCATCATATTGAACTCTAACAACTTGATCAGTTTCTATTTTTTGAGAATAATTGCTAAATGACATTGATTGATTAATGCTGTATTCAATCAAGTTTAAGTAGTTTTTAAAGTCGTTATTACATACTTCTTGAAGGGTACCATTGTTTTGTGCTTGAGTGTACTTATCTTGGTTAAGCCAACCAAAAAGTTCTGCAAGTTCTGGAATAGATAAATAGTCGGTAGTATTACTTTTTGCACACATAATTGGTCTGTGTAATTCATCTTCATTATCATGACCAGGATGGTCTAATCCTGCGGCATGCAAAAATTCGTGTATTGCTGTTGATTTGTAAACTTTATCATAAACATTTTGTCCGTATTTTGCAATATAATCAGTTTGCATATGAATAACAACAGGTTTATTGAATAGTGGTGAATCTTCTTCATATATTTCAGTAATTCCAAGAGCATTTCCATAAAGGAAAGAACTAGTACTATATGGATCATTTGTAAAACGAATATATGCACGTGTATCGCCTAATGTGTCAGTAATTGTCACAGAATACTGTGGGTCAATTGTGTGAACAACTGTATTAATATAATCTATTGCTGCTTTAACTGATTGCTTTTCGTTTTGTGTTAAGTTGGAATCCAAATAAACATAAAGATGCTTGTTTGTTTGAAAATTTTTGTAAGTAGAATAAAAAACACGCAAAGGGGACACATAGTTTTCATTTTCAGTAAAAAGTGTTGTTGGAACTGTGAATTGTGAAAAATCTACAGTTTTGTTGTTATATATTTTTTCTCTTTCATATGTTTGTAATTCGGAATAAGAAATTGCATCTATTTCATTTTGTTTTTGTTTTTCTGCTTGTTCTTTTTCTCTTTTTACTTCTGCAATATAATTTTCATTTTGTTTTTCAACATGTGCATTATATGCAGAAGCTGAACCAAACAATACGCCTGCAGCTGCAGTCACAATTGATGCAATAATAAGAAATTTTTTGGTATTTTTTTTCATATATACTCTCACTAAATCTCGTCAAAAGTATAGCATGACAACCCATTCAAGTCAATATGCAATATAAGTGGGGTATTCTATTTTAATTATTTATTCATTAAATATATACAAAAAGATATTAACATGATATAATAAAAAACACAGAAGAAAAAGCAGGAGAGCTGCCATGGATTTGTTTGAAACTTTCGTTGTTAATAATGTTAATTTTGTATTTGCAATATTTGGTTTGTTATTTGCATTAATTTTTTTAAAAAGAATTTCAAAACAATCAGCCGTATTGTTTTATGTTATTATAGTTTTGTGTATTATTCTTTCTTTTTCAACACAGTTTGAAGAGTATTTGGGAAATATGGGGAATACCGAACAATACAAAAGTTATGGCGGCGACATAATGAGAATGACTTTGTCAATACTAAATTATATATTAAGACCTGCTGTTTTGTTGCTATTTATCAAAATTACAACAAAAACAAAAATTATGCCTGTGTTTTGGGGGCTTGTTGGTTTAACAGTTCCAATTTACACAACTGCATATTATTCAGGAATAACATTCTATATTAGTGGAAATAGCTTCCAAGGTGGCTCAGTTTGGATATTAAGATTTTATTCACCATTGCTTTGTTTTGTTTTGATTGGTATATATTTGCTTTTTGCAATTCTTGATTTCATAAAACATCGTTCAAGCAGGTTAATATTTAATATAATAACAGGAGCTTTTGCTGTTATTGTTGCATTTCTTGAAATGCGTTTTGGTGGCAACATTTTAACATTAACAATTATGATTGCATTAATCTTGCACTTTATTGTTGTTTATGACGATATGGTTGATGAGCAACAAAAAGAACTAATAAGAATAAATAATACTGATGTTTTAACAAATCTTGGGAATGAAAGAGCATACTATGCATATTTGGAAGAAATTGATGCCAGAAAAAAGAAGGAAAGAAAAAAATATGCTATTGCATTAATGGACCTTAATGGACTTAAGGTTACTGATGACACTTTGGGACATAGGTTTGGATGTCATTTAATTGTTGAGTTTGGACATCAACTTTCAGAGTTTTTCAAAACAAGTAAGTTGTTTCATATTGGTGGAGATGAGTTTGTTGCAATTTTGGAAGGCGAAGACTTTAAGAATAGAAACAAATTACTAGAAAAGTTTATTGAAGAATTTAGTTGTAAAGAAATTGAATTTGAAGACAAAAAACTTATTCTATCTGTTGCAATAGGTATGCAAGAAAGCGAAAAAGACCAAAAGTATAACGATGTGTTTCAACTGGCTGACAAGAATATGTATGCGAACAAAAAAATAGTTAAGAAAAAATATGATATAAAAAGCAGAATAGAAGAAGAATAACAAAAAATATTTGTTGTATAAATCGAAAAAATTATGTTATACTCTTCCTTGCATGGAAGAGTGTCAGAGTGGTCGAATGTGCTGGTCTCGAAAACCGGTATGCTGTAACAGGCATCATGGGTTCAAATCCCATCTCTTCCGCCAATCATAACCTAAATCGAACTTGATTTAGGTTTATTTTTTTACTTAAATATGTTATTATATTTTAAATGGAGGGAAAGCAAAATGCAACTTGATGTCTTTTATTCTTGGCAATCAGATTTACCAAGTACAAAAACATATATAAGTAATTGTTTAAATAGTATTGCAAAAGAACAATTTGGCGAACATTCTATAAAAATTAGTAGAGATGCAAGAAATAGCAATGGCTCTGTAAACTTAGCAGATACATTATTTAAAAAAATCAATCACTCGGTAATATTTATTGCAGACTTGACAATTATCAATGCTGAGTTTAATGGACGCAAATGTTGTAATCCAAATGTATTAATAGAATTAGGATATGCTATAAATAACTTAGGGGTAGAAAATATTTTGATTTTGTTTGATACAAAATATGGAAATGTTGAGGACTTACCATTCGATATTCGCCAAAACAAAATAATTAAATTTAATTCTGAAAGTAAAAATAAAAATTTTAAGAACACTTTGAAATCGGAAATAACTCAAATAATTTCTAATATAAATCCAACAATACATGATTTCTTAGATTCGGAAATAAATAATCAAATTATTTCACACCTAATGGAATTTACTAAAATGTTTTACTATAATAGTGATTGTAAGCAAAGATATGATTATTCTTATTTTATTACAAAGAGAGAAGATGAGATGATTGATGATATAGCTAATAATTTATTCCTCGGATTTGATTTATTTAATAACCTTAGTCTATTAGAAAATGAATTTGAAGAATTTCTTAATCAAAAAACTAATAGTTTTTTCATAAACGAAAACGCAAATAAAATTTTATCAAAAATTGTTTTATCTATGAAATCAATATCAAAATTTATAAACTATGATCCATTTTTTTCGCAAACTGCAATCTTAAGTAATGAGTTTAATATTGTCCCTGGAAAAGCTTTTAATCAATTTAATGAAGATAAACTAGTCCTTTTAAAAAGAACTGGAAATCCATTGAATAATGAAGGAATAGTAATTTCTGCAAATTTTATCACGCCAAACAAATTAAATTCTATTATGGGTATATATAAATGTACTAATCCAAGCTATTTTGTTCAAGTTATTAAAAATTATATTGACTCAATCATTGATTGGAGCAATTACACAAATGACACACTATTAAAGCAGTTAGAAGAAATAAAAAATTTTAATAAATCTTAGTGGCGGTTTATGCTGTGAAAGATTTTTGATTTTGAACGACCTAGAACTTTAAATGATAATTTATAAATATTAATAATCGAAGGTGAGTTATGAAATATATACGTGGTTGTGAAATAAAGCAAATTGAAATTGCTGATGATTTTTATGAGGCATACAAGCGCTGTTTTGCGGCAAATGACAAAAACCAAATTGTTGCAATACCTGCGTTTGTTAATGGTTTCTTTGCTTGTGAATTATATTTAAAAAGCATTTTGAGTGCTAATGATATTACATCATCTGGACATAATATTGAAACATTATTCAATAAACTACCAACTGAATTGCAAAAGACTATAGAAAATGAGTTCTTAAATGAAGCCAAAAGTATTTATGTGTTCAATTCGATAGAATTCAACGAACTGTTAAAAAAAATATCTTTAGGATTTGAGTTTTGGCGATATATTTATGAAGATGAAAACAAGGAATTTGAAGAAAAACTCCCTTTTGCTTATTCTGAAAATTTTCTAAATATTTTCTTACCTATTGTTGAAGGTGTTGCTAACAACTATGTTAATTATAAAAAGTCGGACAAAGTTTGATTTTACGGGGCTTTTAACAAAAAGTTTTATTGATACCCACTTTTTCCGCCAATAGCGAACTGTACGCATACTCAAAATGAGTTGCGTACTTTTTTTTGTTACTGAAGAATATTTTGGAATCATTATTAGCATAAATTTATGGTATTTATACAGGAAGCCCAATAAACTTGTTAAATAAAAGTGTTTATGCTATAATTACTAAAAACGAAAAGGGAGAATTATATGGAACAACCAAAATACTTTGAATACATGCTACCAGAATTGCAAATATTGAATGATAATAGAACTTATGCAAGAAACGAATTAATTGAACTTGCTGCACAAAAACTTGGAGTTACAAAAGAACAAAAAGATGAATTAATTGAATCAGGATCTCCAAGATATCTTGGTCGTGGTGGTTGGGGACTTACATATTTAAAACAAGCAGGATTAATTGAAAGTCCACAAAGAGGAACTTTTTGCATTTCAAAACAGGGTAAGGAATTTATGAGTAAAAATCCAGTATCACTAAATGTGGAAGACTTAAAACAATTTCCTAGTTTTATAGCTTTCCAGAATAGAACGTCTAGCGATACAATAAACAAGAATATTGAAAATACAAATGATACTCCTGATGAAATAATACAAAAGAATTTTGAAATTAAAAAACAAGCATTATGTGACGAACTTCTCAATAAAATTTTGGAGCAAGAGCCATATTTTTTTGAAAAGCTTGTTGTTGATTTGGTTGTTGCAATGGGATATGGTGGGAATAGAAAAGATGCAGGTCAAGTTACAAAGAAATCTGGTGATGATGGCATTGATGGAATTATCAATGAAGATAAGCTAGGCCTTGGAAAAATTTATTTACAAGCAAAGAGATACGCTCTAGATCACCCCGTAGGATCTCCTGATATACAAACTTTTGTAGGAGCTTTGGGATTACAGGGAGCGAAAAAAGGTATTTTTATTACCACTTCAAATTTTTCCAAACCAGCACATGAACTCTTAAAAAGACAAACAAACATATCTGTTGCATTAATTGATGGTCAAACATTGGTAAATTTGATGTTTGAATATGGCTTAGGTGTTACAGTAGATAAAAAATATGAAATAAAAAAAATAGATACAGATTACTTTGAGACGACATAATTTTACATTAAATTGATTTTATATTTTCTTGAATAAAGGAGTTCTCTAATGAAGAAAAATGACTTATTTAAAAATATTATTGCGATAAGAACAGCAAAAAATAATTCTATAATATGTGGCACAGGATTTTTTATTAAAACCACAGAAAATAAAATTTACCTAGTTACTGCCGCTCATGTTGCAAAAGATACAACAATTAATACAGATATTTGGCTTAAAGATATAAATTCTGGTTTTCCAATATACATAAAAATTAATCAATTAAATCCTATGGCTATGTGGTTGTATCATCCAATATCTGACATAGCTATTCTTGAAGTTAAGAAAAGCACAATAGATTTAACTCCTTATTTGTTGAATATTAACAGCTTCATAAATGATTTTAACAAAACGCCTGATAGGGAAAATACCGTAACAATGTATGGTATTCCTGATATATATACAGACTTAAAATTTGCACCTTTTACGTGTGATTGTAAACCTGCTTCAGACTTATGGGTAGCATTCTTTGATTCGACTAATAGTTCCTTTAAATGTTTTATGTTAGATAAACCTTCTACTCAAGGCTTTAGTGGAGGACCAGTCTTTTCATTTGAAAAAAATAGCGAAGGCGAAAAGATTCCAATTTGTTATGGGATTATACATGGGACAAGGAATGATAATACTGGTGGAAAATTGGCAATTGTTGTACATAGTGCCTATTTGTTTGAATTAATAGAATATGCCAGAAATATTTAATGTGCGTATAAAAACACTAGCACGCCGCCAAGCGTAACGTAAATCTTATGAACTAAGATTTACGTTATTTTTTTTGTTATAAACTATATCAAAAATAAAGTTTTTATGTTATAATAAAGCAAAATTGAATTGATATAAGAAGCAGGAGAATAGGTTTTGATAAACAAAAGAAATAGTTTGATTGAATTATATAGATTTTTGTTTGCTATGAACGTGGTGAAAAACCATGGATATTTTCCGTATCAAGGAAGATATTTTAGTCCTGGGAGAATATCTGTTGAGTTCTTTTTTGTGCTAAGTGGTTGGTTCTTGGTTAAGGGTGTTGAAAAATATATGAGTATGTCATATTGGAAGGGACTATATCATATGATAAAGAACAAAATTGTATCTTTGGGTGTTCCACTTTTGGTTGGACTTGTGTTTGGACTTGTGTATAAGTGTATGGTAGGCATGAATGCTTGGTGGGATTTTAGTATCTGGGGTTATCTGTGGTATGTTCATGATATGCTTATCGTTTTCATTTTTTACTATACAATCAAAAGATATGTCAAAAGCAATAAGTGGTTTTTGATAATAACTGGAATTGTTTTTGTTGCAACTTCGGTTATTCATGCTTTTCCAATGTTTTATTCTTGGGGGTATTTTAGAGCATTTTCAGCTATGTCGCTTGGGATATTGATTTCATACATACCACCAATAAAAATTAAAAGAAAATGGATTTTGATTATACCACTTGTTTGTGTTTGGGTGTTGATACTAAGAATGTTTTTATTTGATTTCACTTTTATTGAAGATGAGATATTAAATCTTGTGCTTTATCCAGCACTCATTTATCTTACTTTTCAGTTCAATGTGCATAGTGTTGTGTTCAACTATTTGGGTTCATTGAGTTTTGGACTTTATGCCTATCAAAGTATTACAAGAGTGATGGAAATAAGTGGATATAATAATACTTGGGTATTCTTTGCAATTATTCTTACTTTATCAGTTTTAACAGATATGGTTAAAAGAATTGTGAAAGTACAAAAGCAAAAAACAAAAGTTGTTGGTTAATAGAAGGAGATAAGATTATGTCTTTTCATGATTGGTGGACAAACGAAAATAATCCGTCCATTCCGCAAAACGAATATTTGTTTGGAGCAAGACACATAATTATGCTTTGTGTTGCTGTTTTTGCAGTTGTCGTTTTATCAATATTATTTTTCAAAAAGAGTCAAAGAGCAAAGGATATTTTGTTAACCATTTTGGTTTCAGTGTTGCTGTTTTTTGAAATAACATCAAGGGTTGTTAACTTTGCAATATGCACAGATTTTTCTTGGCAAAGTATTCTTAAAATATTATTACCAATGCACATATGTTCAGTTGCTGTTGTGATATTGATTATTGGTTATTTTTCAAAGAATAAATTGTTAATAAATTTTTCAACTTTGGTAGGGTTACTCGCAACAGTTGCATTTTTGCTCTATCCAGCAGTGGGAATAAACAAGGTTTATATTTCTTTCACGTGTTTATATTCAATAACTTCACATGTGACAGGTTTTGTTGTCGCGTGCTTGCTTATTAATCTTGGTTATGCCAAGTTCAAATTCAAAAAGATTTGGAAAAATTATCTTTGCTTTGTAATCATGTTTTGTTATGGTGCACTTTTGGATTTTGCTATTCTTCCTGGTAGTGATTATATGTATCTTAGGAATGACCCATTGGAACTTGATTTGGTTTTCCCATATCACATATTATATGGTGTAATTTTGATAGTATATATTTTTATGTTCTATTTGATATCTTTTGTTGTTAGCAAACTTAAACAAAAAGCAGCAAACAAAACAGTATCAAAAGAATAAAACTGAGAAAGGAAAAGTATTTTGGATAATAAAACATTATGATATAATATATAAAGAGGTAAAATTAATGAAAAAAGTATTAGCGTTTATATTAGTGTTGTGTTTTTGTTTTGGTTTTGCAGCATGTGGTTCACAAGAACCAGCCCCAAACAATAATAACGAAACTGGACCAGCTAGCACAACCAACACAGTTGAAGTTAGTTTAACTTCTGGAATAAGAGAAGAACAAACTACATACAATTGCAGTTTTGATTATGATGATGCCTACTTTGATGGTGATGCAAAAGTTTTTAACAAGAACTTGGCTTTGTTGTCTTTTGGAGCATCAATTTCCACACAAAGCAAAAGTAATACTGTAAAATTTTTGGAAGATATTGGTTTTGAAAATATACAAGCATCAAATGTTGTAAATCTTCCAATAGAAGCACAAATTGTGTTCACATTGGCTTGCAAAGAAATTGATGGAATAAAAACTATTGCAGTTGTTATTAGGGGACTTGGATATGATGTTGAATGGGCAAGCAATTTTGCATTGGGAGCAAGTGGTAACCACTATGGTTTTGAGCAAAGTGCAAATGTTGTTTATTCTGCACTCAAAAATTATATAACAACAAACAACTATGGTGGCACAGTAAAACTTTGGATAACAGGTTATTCAAGAGCTGGTGCTGTTGCAAATGTTTTGGCATACAAATTACTTTCTGGAAATGAAATATCTATAGCTCAAACAAATATGTTTGTTTATACATTTGAAGCGCCAGCATGTTTGGATGCTGAAAGTGTACAAAGTTATGAAAATGTTTTTAATATAACAAACAAAAATGATATTGTGGCTCGCATTATCCCTGAAAAATATGGTCTTGCAAGATGTGGTGTTGATATTGATATTTACAACGTAGATATTGAAGCTAAGGTAAGAGTTTTTGATAATCAAATAGTATTACCAGAATTTACACTTGAAGAAGAAAGTGAAGAGAATAGAAATTTCACAAATCCAAGTGAGTTTATTGATTATATTGTTTCAATGCTAACCAAAGAACAAGCAGAGGATTATGTTAGTGTTGATATGTCAACAAGAGCAAATTTTGTAACAAATGTTCAACCAACAATTTGTTATATCGCAAACTTATATTTTGGACTTAAGCAAACAACAAGAGATAGCATAATGGCAGCATTTGAAGCGATGAAAGACAATATGTGGTCAATGCTTGGACTGTTGGCAGAAGATGGTATTTATAACTTTATTAAACCATATATTGATGCAGATGGAATTGAATACAATGATACAGAATTAAGGGCACAATGTGCAGTTGTAAACAAGATAATTGAAGCAAACCTTTCTGTTGTTTTAGCTGCATTTTCATATCAAGGAAACTTTTCATATGTTGTGGATATGCATTATCCAGAAATAACTTATGTATTACTTCTTGCTTATAGCCCAGCAGCATAAAATGAGAATTTGTTAAAACAGAAGCACAAGATTTGTTCTTGTGCTTTTTTGTTGTCTTATTATAATTTGCAAATTATTCAAAAATGATATATAATTTTTATAGAACTTAGTAAATAAGATTTGATGCAATACTAAATTGCATACATTGTGAGATATGAAGAAAAATACAAAAAAAGTTTTAACTATTGTTGTGGTATTGTTGAGTTTTGTACTCACGATTTTTTTGGATGTGTATTTTTTGTTTTTGCATCGCTACCATGGTCAAGATATTGCTTTTGAATGGAACTCAAGTGATGAGTTTGATATCAATAGTATCAAAACAGTTAACAAACAAAAAGATAAAGATTTTGTGATACTAAATTTGGCAGATGTTCAAATTTGCGATATAAGCAATATATATGAAATTATGACAATAAAAAATGAGATTGAATACCTTGTTGAGAAAACAAAACCAGATTTAATCACATTAACAGGTGACCAAACTTGGAGCAATGAAAACTTTTTGAGTTTGTCATCATTAATAAATTGGCTAGATAACTTAAAAATTCCGTATGCTCCTGTTTTTGGGAATCATGATTATGGCAATGAAAAAGATTCTGCTGTGCTAAATCAAAAAGCATGTTGTGACTTGTATGAGCAAGGCAAGTATTCACTTTTTAGCAGGGGACCAAGCAATCTTGGAACACTTGGTAATTATGTTATAAATATTATGGAAGGCGACAAAATATACAGAACATTGTATATGCTGGATAGTGGCTATGAAGATGAAATAACTGACCAACAAATTGCTTGGTTTGTTTGGAATGCTGAGGGCATAAAGAAGGCTAATAATAATGAGTATAGCGAGGGTATGTGTTTTATGCACAAACCAATTCCAGAATATGCAACTGCATACAGACATTATTATTACGATATGCCAGATGTTGAAGTAATAAATGATGTTCATGTTCATTTCTCACTTTATGGGTCTATGCAAAATGGATTTTTTGAGCAGGCAAAAATAAGAAATGTTAAAGATGTTGTATGTGGGCACCAACATGGAAATAATTTCACAATAAAGTATGAAGGTGTGCGTCTTACATTTGCATTAAAAACTGGTGAAACAATGTCTTATTACAATGACGGAGTTATCAACTTGACTGGTGCAACTTATTTTGTACTTAACAACAGTGGGACAACTGTAAAAAATTGGTATATGGAACCAGATCAATTCCATATTCAAGGTTCTGATAATATTTATGAAAGATAAGCAATTTGGTATTGCAATATATAACAAATAATGGTAGTATTAAGGTATGGGAACAAAAAGTATATTTACAAAAGATGGTCTTATAAAGTTTTTTGAGTCGCAAAATGATATTGATATTTTGCAACTCTATGTTTCTAATGAAGGTGAAGTAACCCAAGAAGGTCTTGACATAATTGAATACATAACTCAAAATGCAAACAACTTGAGCAAAGATATCAAAAAGATAATAATCAATTTGCCTTATGAATCATTGCCCAAAAATGTATTTTTGAAAGTGTGTGAAATGTATAAGAACTTGGGTGATAATGTTATAGTTGAAGCTAGTGTTAATCATTCATATAGCGACAAAGATTATTATGACCAACACATAGTTAATTGGAACATAAAAACAATCATCAAAGCGAATACAGAAATTGACAAGGTTTGTGATTTTATTAGACAAAACAATTTTTCTCAATTTGAAGCATTGGCATATATTCATTCATATGTTGCAACAATAGCAAGATATAACGAATCTGGACATATGCACGACTGGTACATTAAGGACCAACTTTTTCCAGGTGCTTTTCTTGATATGCCAGAAGTTGTATGTGCCGGATATTCTGCACTTATGAAAGAAATAATAGACAACCTAAACATGCCTGGGCTTGAGTGTGAAACTTTGACAGTTCAATTTGACCATATGGACGAATGGTACACAGCAAGACATTCAAGATGTTTTATAAAAATCAAAGATGAAAAATATGGACTTGACCAAACATTATTTGATGATCCAACTTGGGACAATGATAAAGAACTAAAAGTTGTGTATGCACACTTTGCAATGCCTAATAATTCATTTGATTTGAATGTGAGCAAAATGTATGATTATCGCATTCCAAGGAAAGTGGTTCGCAACAAAAAATATGCGAGAGTAAGTTATTCTCAAAACAACTTGCTTGATGAAACTTATGACAATAGCGAAAGGAAGATTAATCAACTAATGATAGAAGCTGCATACTTTGAAGTAGGACAAAAAGTATATCCAAACAAAAGTCTGAATGAATTGTATGCCATGTTAGGGAATGTTGCAAAAGCATCTTATGAAGAGCAAGAGTCAAGAAAATATGTAGGCAATTTAACTAGCCCAAACTTAAAGTTAACAAAGATGCAAGCAAAAAAGATTTTTGATAACGGAAAAATAAATAATAATAATTCAAAAAATAATAATTTTGACAAAATTGAAAGAAAAAAAAATAATCCACAATCCACCCACCAGAGCTTTGAATTATCAGAATTTAAACGTCCTGATAGTTATATAATATATTCTTCCAAAGAACGAG
>DBWI01000015.1:0-8055 GCA_002308915.1 Christensenella sp. UBA1242
GATTGTAATGGGGATAATTTTTATTCACCTGATACTAATACATATGAAATGGATGGTTTTAAAAAACCGCCAGATAATGAACAATTAATTGATTTTTATATAAAATTATGCAAAGATCATCCTTTATTAAAATATTTAGAAGATCCATTAAGTAATAGTGATTTAAGAGGATATAGTAAATTAATGGATAAATTCAGTACAGAATGCCCTGATGTTAAAATTGTATTAAAGCGTTTAGTTCAAGATAAATTAGCAAATTTAAGTCATATTATAGATAAAGCAGAAGACAAAGGTACAGGAGGTACAAAACTTAATACGTTAAATCCTTTATATAAAAGTAGATTAATTCATAATGAACCAAGACCAGAAGATATTGTTGATGAATTAACTGAATTAGAAAAGAAAAAGAAAGAAGAAGAAGAAGAAAGAAAAAGACTCGAAGAGGAAGAAAAAAAAAGACAAGAAGAAGAAGAAGCGAAAAGATTAGAAGAAGAAGAAGCTAAAAATGCAAAAGGTAAAAAGAAACCTGAACCTAAAAAACCTGAAGTAAAAAAAGCTAATGTTAAAAAAACAGAAGAAGAATTAAAAAAAGAAAAAGAAGAGGAAGAAAAAAATTTACCTCCGCCTATACCTTTTACTAAATTAAAAAATATATCTATAAATTTTGGAAATTTTTATTGTTTAACAGAAATGAATGAAATTATTCAAAAAATTAAGCAAAATAATATTGGATTGAGTATTTATGATAATGTTTTTGAATCAAATCAAAGCGCTATAATCGATTATGGAATTGGATTACATTTTAATAGAATTATTTTACATGGATTCACTATTAAACCGGATAAAAAAGAAAAATTAATTGAATATTTGGATATGGTTGAAAAAATTTATTAGAATTATTTTTATTTTTTTATTTAATTTTTTTATTTTATTGCAATAATATGCAACGGCACATGCTCCGCTGCCACAAGCCTTGGTTATTCCACTGCCACGCTCAAATACTTTTACCCTGACTTTGTTGCTGCTAAGCACCTTAACAAACTCAACATTTATTCCGTCAACAAAATTTTGATTTATATTTTTGCCAAGCTTTTTTATGTTAAAATTAAAGCTATCTACAAACTGCAAACAATGCTTATTGCCAACGTCAACGATATCAAAATCCTTGACTTTGTAAATATTCGCTTCGCCCATGTCAACTTGGACTATGGCGCTATTTGAGTTAACCTTTAGAATTTTGCAGATGAGTGTTTTTTTGTCGCTTTGGATTGTTAACTTTTTTTTGTGGGTCTTTTGATATAAATAAAAAGCAACACACCTTGTGGCATTCCCACACATTGTTGCTTTTGTTCCATCACTATTAAAAATATTTATCTTGCAATCACAGGTTTGGCTTTGAGCTATTTCTACTAGGCCATCACTGCCAATACAAAAACTGCGCCTGGAAAGTTTTTTGGCTAACAAAGAAAAATCATAACTATACTCGTTTGTCATGTTGTCGATAAAAATGTAATCATTGCCTAGACCTTGCATCTTAAAAAATTTTAGCATAATATAATATATTAAATATTTTGATAAATGTTTAAAATTTAAATTTAATCACATTGACAATTCGACAAAATTTTTGCTAATATCAACATGGGAAATACATATGAAAATTAAAAACAAATTTTTGAACCATACTGTTCATGTTGTGCTTGTCCTTTTGGGAACATTTTTTATGGGAACAGGCTTTAACTTATTCTTTGCTCCAAACAACATTTTGCTCGGTGGCTTTGGTGGAATTTCAACAATAATCTCTGACCTACTTGCAAGGGGAAATATACATATTTCTATGTCTATTATCTATTTTGGATTAAATATAATATTGTATATCTTTGCTGTTAAAACTCTTGGAAAAAAGTTTGGAATTTATGCAATCATTGGCATTGTTAGTTATTCAATATTTTTGGAAATATGTAAATTCCCTGCCGCAAGCAACGACCCTCTCCTTTGCAGTATTTATGGAAGTCTGACTTCTGGAATTGGTGTTGGAATTGTTATTAGAAGTGGAGCAACAACTGGTGGTGGAGATATGCTTGGTTGCATAATAAACCACAAAAATCCAAAAATATCTGTTGGCTGGGTTACAATTTTTGTCAATACCATCGTAATTATTATTTCACTTGTTGTTTATGGTCTTAATCAATCACTATATTCTCTTATTGGAATATTTATTGCTGGCAGAGTTAGTGATGTTATAATTGAAGGTCCAAAATCTATTAAGGCTTATTACATTATTTCCGACAAAGCAGAAGAAATTGCTGACAAACTTATTCATGTTTTGCATCGTGGCGTTACTGGTTTTGATGCATATGGAAAATATAGTGGCAAAAAACTTGATGTAATATTATGTCTTGTTAGCGGTTATCAAATATCTGAACTAAAACAAATTGTTTATGAATCAGACCCAAAAGCTTTTCTGTTTTCTATTCCTGTTAAGGAAGCACTTGGTCAAGGTTTTCACAAACTAGAAAAGAAGCAAACACTGGTATTCAAAAAACAAAAAATAAGTCAAGTTTTGCCAGAACAAAACTTGACCTTAACCCCATCAAATTCAACTGATGAAACACAACAAAAAGATAGTCTTACATAGTTAGACTATCTTCTTTTTTTAACTCTCTAATGTATATTTTGCTTGCAATGTTTTTGTCTAGCGCTACTTTTGAACCAAATACTTCAACAATAACACTGCCGTTGTTTTTTGACTTAACAACCACCTGCACACCTCTTGAAAATCCCATTTCAATAAGTCTTTTTGTGCTTGCATCTTCTTTTGTTATTCTGTCAATAACATATGGTTTATTTATGTCAGCATATATTAATGGAAAACCCATTTTTTCTCCTTTTATAACGAATTACTATTGTCAAACATGTCTGCGTAGTAATTTAATTTTTGTGCATCTGTTCTTGGAAGTGAAGCAAACTTGCGAATGTACTCACTTTTATTGGGGTCATCACAAAGAATAATTGCTTGTTGCAATTTTTTCATGTCTACACCTTCAATATCTTTTGCAAATTCAAATATGTTTTTTGCATTGTGTGAGTAAATAACAGCTTGTTCAAACTTGCGAATATCGTTTGGCAATACCTTTGCAAACTCAACAACATAATCTGGATAATTTTTGCAAATCTCTTCAACTATTGGTGTATACAAAATGCGATTATTTTTGGTCCAGTTCTCTTCTTTGCACATTTTTACAAAGTCAAGCATGAGTTCTGGTTTGTCATATTGCGTTAATGTTTCTGCCATATCACATAGTGCAACAATATCGCCTTGAATCAATAGCCTTCTGGCATGAATTAATATATACGAAATATCATGTTTCCACATAATTTCCACCCTCATAATTATAATATCACCATAATAATCAAATGTCAAGTTTGGTATTGACACATTTGGCTAAGTGTATTACAATAAAAATGAATGGAGAATAATATGGAAGATTTTGAATTGTTACCACAAAACTTTTGTTGGTACATTGATGAAAATCAAAGAGTTCATTTGTATATTTTGAACAATGCAAGAACAATTGCAAGAAGCAAAAGGTCATATGCTCTCAATATGGGCGGACATGAAATAATAAATCTTTCTGCAAAACATTTTGCTGAAAAAATGGAAAGCATTTATCGTGAAGTATATGACAAACACTATTCCAGTTTTGTTGAAACAACAATGACAGAAGGAATGATGAAAAAAGGCGTTCATTCTATTCAACAAGAACTTAACAAACTTGTTGAAAACGAAGTTTTAAATCAAAAACAAAAATTACTAGCAAAATACAAAAAAATATTTGGAGTTAATGACCTTGATATTGTTGGTAATTCTTGGATATCAAATGATGCACCTTATAACCTAAACGCTTTTAAGTATTGTTTTAAGGAAGATGTATGTTTCCTTGTAAAAAACAAAACTATGGAAAGAATTATGGGTACAACATTTAATACGAGCAACTTGCACACAGTTGAAGATTTAAAAAAGCTTCAAGCCGAAGTTCAAGAAAAGTATGACAGATATTTGAAACACAGAACAAAAAAACCAATGATAACAGAAGAAGATTTAAACGAAGAAAAATTTTAAGCAACAAAAAACTGCGTGTTAAACGCAGTTTTTTTATTCTCTACCCTCTTCTTCCATCTTTTTGATTTGGCCTTGAAATTTTTGCATCTTTTTGTCAATCATTTCTTCCACGCCATAATCTTTGTAGAAATATCTCATTTGCTCAAGACAAATGCTAACATCGGCAATTTCTTCAACAAGATTTTCTATAATTTTTGGGTCGCCTTTGTATTCTTTGTAAAGCATTTTTCTTTTGAATTTGTTAATTGCAACAATAAGTTCACCCATCTCTTCAACGCATTGATCATATTGTGCAACAAGTCCCCAAAGTTCTGTTGCCTTTTTGTATACTTCCAATCTTTCTTGTTCTGTCATCATAATTTTTGTTCCTTTTATTCAAAAAATGGCTTGACGCCATTTTTTTAGTAATTCAAATATTCGTCTGTTTTTGCTCTAAGTTCTTCTCTTTCTTTTGCTTCTTTCTTTGCTGCTGCTGCTCTTTCTTTTTTGCTTATTTCTTCTCTTACAAGTTTTTCTTCAATGTTTGCTTGCAAATCTCTTAGCTCTTGAATATTTGTAAGTGGTGGTCTATCTTTGCTTAAATAATCTTTTACTGGCAACAAATTAATTTGTTCTTCATCTTCAACCATAATAACAAGGCTTGCTTTTGGTGCATCGTCACTTATTGATATATAACCATATTCTGTATCATAATAAGGGCCATCTTCTGGATCATAATCTTCAACAAGTGTTTTGTATACATCAAGTTTTGGACTCTTTAATGCTTTTCTGTATGGTGCCAAATATTCCTCAATCTCTTTGTTCTTTCTGTCATTGAGTTCATTTAGTCTTTGTCTGTGACCAAATATTCTTTCTAAAATATTAACACCCTTTCCTTGCTCTTTTTGCAAGTCTTCATATTTTCTTTCTATTTTTCTTTTGCCTGCAAGAATATGTGGTGCAGTAACATTCAGTGCTTCCACACCGCCTGTTTTTGCTTCAAACTCATCAATAGTTCTAACTATTTTGCCATCTTTTCCAACAATATATAAAGTAACTTTGTTGTTTTCACCAACATTAACATAAATATCTTCTGTTGATAATTCAAATTGTTTTTCCATAAATATACCCCCTATTAATAATCTAAATATTCTTCTGTGTTGCGTCTTGCTTCTTGTTGTTGAAGCTGATTTGTTACTTTTTCTTGCAATTCTGCTTCAAACTTTCTTAATTCATCAACACTTGTAAGCGTAACTTTATAATATTCATTCCTACCCAAATAAGTTTCAAGTCCAATTAAATCAATTCTTTCACCATTTTTTGTAACCAAATCTGGTGCACCTAATGGATGGTCGTATTCCATATTTTCATACCATACAGTTATAGCATAATCATCAAAATCAAGATTTGGGCTGTGGAGTAATTCTTTATATTTTGACATATATTTTTCAACTTCTTCTGCTTTTTGGGCTTTTAGCGCTTCAACTTGTCTGCGATATGAACCAAGAAATTTTGGACCCTTAACATTTTTAATAAGGTCATTATATTTATGTATTATGGCTTCCTTCCCACGAAGAACATCTTTTGGATTTGTATCAATAACTTCTCTGCCACCTTGTTTCGCAATAAACTCATCAATTGTTCTAACCATTGTTTCATTGTTATTCAAAATGTACAAAGTAACTTTGTTATCTTTATCAAGTGCAAAATAAATTTTTCCGCCATAGATATTAAACCTTAATTTTCCCATAATTCACCTACCAAATTAATAATTTAGATATTCTTCTGTGTTTTGTTTCATTTCTTCCACATCGCGTCTTGTTTGAATTTCTTTTTTAACTTTTTCCTGCAAATCTGCTTCCAACTTCTTAAACTCATTAACATCTGCAACTACACCATAAGTATAGCCATCTTCATTTAAATGATATCTTGCCTCAATTAAGTTAATTCTTTCTTTACCTTCTGCAATATAATCTGGTGTGCGAAATGAATTATTGTATTCCATATTTTCAAAATAAACACTACTAAAACCCCTTTTAACTTTAAGATTTGGGCTATGTAACAATTCTTTATATTTTGTCATATACTCATTAATTTCTTTTTCTTGTTTGGCTTTCAACTCTTCAACTTGCCTGCGATATGAGCCAAGAAATTTTGGTCCCTTGACATTTTTAATAAGGTTATCATATTTTGATATAATTTCTTCCTCGCCTTTTTTAACAGTTCTTGCACTTACATCAATAACTTCAATTCCACCTTGTCTTGCAATAAATTCATCAATTGTTCTAACAACAGTTCTTTTATTATTCATAATATATAAAGTAATATTGTTATTTTTATCAACACCATAATATATATTGCTAACTGGTATATCAAACTTTTTGTTTTCCATAAACCACCTCACTATGTCTGCATTATAACAAAAAACAATTAAATTGTCAATAATGAATAAAACTGTTGACAAATTGAAAACTAACAACTATTATTGTGGTAAGCGATGAAAAAGAGTGGCGTCTTTGGAGCTTAACAAAAAATAGAAAGTGAACACTTATTGTGTTAAATAGGGTGGAACCGCGGTTAAATAATCGTCCCTTGTGTTAAAGTATTTTTGACACTTGGGATTTTTTTTACTTTAACACCAAATATTTTATAGGAGGAAAATTATGGAAAACAAATTAACAATGGACACTTTGGTTAGCCTCTGTAAAAATAGAGGTATAATCTTTCAAGGTAGCGAAATTTATGGCGGTATGGGAAACACTTGGGACTATGGTCCTGTTGGTGTTGAAATCAAAAACAATATCAAGCGTGCTTGGTGGAAAAAATTTGTTCAAGAGAACGACAATTCTTTTGGTGTTGATGCTGCTATCCTTATGAACCCAAGAGTATGGGAAGCAAGCGGACACACAACATCTTTTGCAGATCCAAAAATGGATTGCCGTGAATGTAAAACAAGACACAGAGCAGATAACTTGATTGAAAACTATTGTGCAAAACACAAAATTGAAAATGTTATTCCAGACAAAATGACAAATGAAGAAATGGAAGCATTTATTGAAGAACACAAAATTGCCTGCCCTAACTGTGGCAAGCACAACTTTACTCCAATTAGACAATTCAAACTTATGTTTGAAACATCTCGTGGTGTAACAGAAGATAGCACAGATATTGTATATCTAAGACCAGAAACAGCTCAAGGTGAATTTGTAAACTTCTTGAATGTTCAACGTTCAATGCGTGCAAAAGTACCTTTTGGAATTGCTCAAATTGGTAAAGCGTTCCGTAACGAAATTACACCTGGTAACTTCATTTTCCGTACAATTGAATTTGAACAAATGGAGCACCAACAATTCTGCAAAGAAGGACAAGACACAGATTTTTATAACGAATACAAAAAACGTGCATGGGACTTTTTGGTATCAATAGGAATTGACTCAAGCAAATTGAGATACAAAGACCATGACAAACTTGCACACTATGCAAAAAATGCTTGTGATATTCAATACTTGTTCCCAATGGGTTGGAGCGAACTTAATGGTATTCACAACAGAACAAACTATGACCTATCTCGTCACCAAGAATATTCTGGCAAAACAATGATGTATTTGGACCCAATAACAAATGAAAAATATATTCCTTATGTTGTTGAATATTCAATTGGTTGCGACAGACTTATGCTTGCTGTTCTTTGCGATGCATATCGTGAAGAAAAACTTGATGACGGCGAAACAAGAGTTGTTATGGGCTTTGCACCTTGCCTTGCTCCATACAAAGCAGCTGTTATGCCACTTATGAAAAAGAATCACAGCGAAAAAGCAAAAGAACTTCAAAAAGAACTTGCAAAATACTTTATGTGTGATTATGACGAAAGTGGTTCAATTGGAAAGCGTTATCGTCGTGAAGACGAAATTGGAACACCTTATTGCATCACAGTTGATGATGAAACATTAAACAAC
>DBWI01000015.1:8076-9033 GCA_002308915.1 Christensenella sp. UBA1242
GATACAATGAAACAAGATGTTGTTAAGTTGGAAGACGTGAGAAATTACATTCTTGACAAAGTTATGTACTAAAAACAAATAAAAAGCACAGGAAAAATATCCTGTGTTTTTTATATTCTTTTACTTAAAAACTCTTGCACTACTTTCTTGTATTCTTTTGGGTGGTCAGGAAGACATGTTCCATGTGTTGACTTTTCAAACAAGTGAATACTTGACATATCTTTTGGAGTGTTATTAAAAAGTATCTTTGACATATATGGTGGGACAAAATTATCTTTTGTGCCATGAATGAAAAGTATTGGCACTTTGGTTTTTTGTACACTTTTGACAGCATCAATACTGATTAACTTGCAACCTATTTTTTGTTTTAAAAAACTATTCATTATTGGAACAAAAAATCCAAATGCTGGCAATATCATTTTTTCACTCACACTCTTAAATATCTCGTATCCATTTGAGTACCCACAATCACTTATTACTGCCTTAACATTTTTACAACAACACTTACCGGCATACAAACAAGATGAAGTTGCCCCCATACTTAAACCAAGTATAACAATTTTATATTTGCTATTTTTTTGTACAAGATAATTCACCCAGCACTCAATGTCTTCACTTTCTTTGTAACCAAATGTTAAGTACTTGCCTTCACTTTCTCCATGTGCCCTGTTATCTATTGCAAGAACACTATACCCCATTTGGTAAAATAACTTTATGTGCTGTTCCATATCCATTGCACTAATACCAAGTCCATGAACAACTATGGCCACCTTGCTACTTGAGTTATCAAAAAAATAACCATTCAAATTTAATTTATCTTTTGACTTTGTGCTCACCTGTTGATACTTTACATTGTCTTCAAAATTCTCATGAACTTTGTATATCTTTGTGTGGCAATACATATATCTTTTTACTATCTTTCCAAACAAACAATGTCGTTTGAAAATAAAAAGATAA
>DBWI01000014.1 GCA_002308915.1 Christensenella sp. UBA1242
TCATAGAATTCAAAGCATAAAGCATTAAAACAGGATTTCATTACCTCATTACTTTGCAATTGTTCTATTAATCGTGAACATTCTTTTTCTGATTCCGATTTTAATCTATCATAATTTTGGGAAATAATAAAACTTACTCCACAAGCTAACAATAAAATAATAAAAAATAAGTAAAAAATATTAAACCCCTTATAAATAAAGGAAATTAATATTTTTAAATAATTAAAAAAAATGGTTTAAAAATTAATTAAACCATTTTATTTTTTTGTTAATTATTTGATATTTATTTTATTTTCCAATATCCAAATTATTATATTTTGGTAATAATTCTAATAATCGTTTTTTGCACCCTTCAAGGCGAACATTATTTTGTGGTTCATTGACTCTGTTCCACCAAACCATGTGAAGATATGCAAGAAGTTTTATTTTTTCAATATACTCATTGTTCTCTTCTCCAAAATAGCATTTGATTGTTTGATAGAAAATGTTTTTTGACATCTCTGATGATAGGCCTAAAAATCTTTCGTTGTTGCCTGGGTCATCTTCTTCAAATGCAATGTATGGAGCATATATTGCAGCAAGTTCAAAAATTGGATGTCCTTTTGAAAGAGTGTCCATGTCAATCAATAAAAGTTCATCACCTTGAGTTAAAATATTTTTTACATGGCAATCGCCATGAACAAAAGTATTTCTTTCTGGGATTCCTTCAACAAGGTGTTTGCATTTTTTATAATCGGCATCGCTTAGATATTCTTTTATGAAATCAACTTTTTGAAGCCACAACTCTTTTGTGCTTGGAATTTGTGTATCCATCGATTCTGTTGTGTTGATTGTTAAAAGCAAATCTGCATACTTTTTGACAAGTTCATCAAATCTATTTGGATTATCTCTAAAAACATCACGAAGTGAAACACTGTTAAGCATCTCAAATCTAACGCCAAGTTTGTCATCAACTTTTACAACATCAAATGAAATTGCTGTTGGAATTCCAAGGACAAATGCTTGCTTTGCAAGGTTAAGTTCTCTTTGAACATCTTTTATATCACAATGATTTTTGAATACTTTGATGATTGTATCTTTGTCTATTCTGTATACAATAGAAAAATATCCTTCCCCAATTATCTCACAACCTGTTACATCAATTTTGCGTAAACCCTTGCGAATATCCATAATATCCACAAATCCAGTCATTGAAAAGATATCATACACTTCCAAGTTTACATTATCAACAACAAAGTTTGGACATCTCTTTTTGAGTTTTAAAACAACCCTAAGCCCTGCGCTTGAAATATAGGACAGATTCTCAAAATCTAAAACAAGTTTTTCAAATGTTGCCTTGCTGAGTATATCTTCAATTTCTGCTTCAATTTGATTTGAGTTATTTGAATTAAGTTCACCTTCTAAAAATATTGTTAAGGTTTCATTGTCTAAATTAAATTTCATATTTTCTCCCTTTTTTCAAATATTATTGTATTATTATATTTTTGTTTTGTCTATTCATTTTTAAACCATTTGCTAATAAACACTATTTTTAATATTCATTATCTTAATCTTTATATAAAAAAGAGTGTTTGCAATTAATGCATCACTCTCTTCTTTTATTATCTTTCTGGGACATCTTCTATTTCGCCAATGTTTCTTTGGTCTGGATCTTTTATCATTACTTCTATTAGTTCTTTTTCTTTTGTTAAAATTTCTTTTAACTTGTTTGCAACATCAATTTGGTCTTGTATTTCTGCACTTAATGCTTCTTGTTTTTCTTTTGCTGTTGCTAAGAAGTTTTCAATTTCTTTTATCTTTTTATTTAGTTCATCAATCTTTTTGAATGCTTCATAAACTTTTATGTTATGGTCATATGTTGGAATTGATTGTGCTTCCTGTTCGATTTGTTGTAGCTCTGCTCTTGCCCTTGCTCTTTTTGCTTCATCTGGACGCTCTTTGACTACAGTCTTTTCTACTCTTTTGGTCACATAAACAATTCTTGTCATTGGCATCATTCTGCTTGTTTTTGTTGATGGATCATAAGTCATTTGAAAATATGTTTCTGATCTTGGTTCTCTTTTATTTTCATATTCTGTGACTGTATATTTTTCCATTGCTTCAAGATCTTTTAAACATTGTTGTTTGCGTTCAAATAACTTAACACATCTTTCATAATTTACATCTTTTGTGTTAGTGAACTCAACTAGTTTTTGAATTTCTTCTTTAAGTTCTTTGATTTTTGCTGGTGCTTGTTTTTCATCCTCTTTTTGTTTGTTAAGAGTTTCTATGTTTTGACCAATGAGTGCTACACGCACATTGTATTCATCTAATAACTTATCAAAAAAAGTGACAAATGCTTTTTTTGCATCAATAAAATCATTGATTGTGTTAATATATACAAATTTTGACTTTAATCTTTCTATTGCATCTCTGTCTTTGGAATTAAACAAAATGCCTTTGGTTTTTGTGTTTAACAAAATACTAATTGCAGCTAAAACATTTTTGTTGTGTTCTTTCACTTTTTGTAATCTTGACATCTTTTTTACCTCTAAAAATATTTTATAATATTTTGAACCCAAAGTCAATATATACATTTTTCCTATAAAAAAGTAAGCCTTTAAGGCTTACTTAAAAACATATTCTATTGTGCAAAGCAGTTTGATGCATCTTTTTTGTATGCCCAACTTGATTTCTTTTTTGTTTCTTCAATTATTTTCTCTGTTTTACTTATGGCTTCTTCTATTGATAATTCTGGATGCATCTTTTTTAATGTAAATGCAATCAATTGTTCCATTTTGAATTCTGGTAAAGCTTCACTATGATTTTCAATATACTCATTAAATGCTTTTAGGATGTTACCTTTTTTGTCATCTTTGTTAAATGAGAACCACAAGCTATCTTCTTTGCTTTCTAACAAAGATAAAACATCTTCAAGCTTTATGGATTCAACTGTTTTTAGTCCTTTGTACTTTGTTTTTTGATAATCGATATCAGCTTCTATATCTGCAATAGATTCATTAATTATTTGCTCGAATGGCATAAATTGTTTGTCTAACTCTTTTAAGAAGAAATCATTAATGAAATCTTCTTGATTAATATCATTAGGATTTGTTTCCCTCATTTGTGAAATAATACTGTTTATTACTTCATCAATATCAAATGGTGACATGGAATTTAGGTACACAGCATATTCTTTTATTTTGTCCATTGCTTTTGGCATAACATAGTCTATAATCCTATTCCATTGATTTAGATTATTTAATCTTTCTTTTGCTATGTTTATAGTATTTAAATCTTCTTCTGTTGGATTATTTATTGCCTCGCTATCTGCAAGAACTTTTTGGATTACTTTAATTTCTACCTCAAGTGTTTTTTCAAGAAAATCTCTTGTTATATAAATTGTATCAGTATAATCATCTTCTTGAATTCTCTTTGTTATTGGGTCTCCTTCACAAGATTTTTTAAATTTTTCAAAACTAATAGAACCATTAATTAAGTTATATATTTGCTCAGGAATACCAATAAGACCTTTGCCTTTAATAAATTCTTTTGCCTTTTTTAATATTTCTAGTGATTTTGTGTGTTTTGATATTTCTTCTTCTATTTCGCTCTTTTGATTATTGATTAAAATTGTGTTTAGGTCTTGTAAAAAGTTTGGATTTTCCTTTATTAAATCTTCAATCATTGGCTTTGAAAAGAATAAGCTTTCTGATGAAAATGACACATAACTCTCTGGGTCTTTATGTTTGTATGTTGTGTTTTTTACAATATCTTTTGAATTCATTTTTGAAGAAGCTGCTTTTCTTTCTTTTTTTGTATATGATTCTGCTTCTTTTATTGCATCACTAATTTTTGAAATATCTTTGATTGGAACAAGAAAATAACTAAGCGTTGTTTCATTATTGTCCCATGTTGGGTCAAGATAATACCATCCATCAATTTGGTATCTGTCATCTTTGATATGTACAATTAAGTTTTGATGAGGAACTTTTTTGTCATCTCTTTCTACATAAACAACATTTTGATATACTTGAATATTATCATTGCCAATTTCGTCTAATATTGCTTGAAACAATTCTGCATAACCAGCACAAACAATTTTGTCGCTATTAAGAACTCCATAAACGGAACGAGATTGAGAAAAGTGTTCAGCTTGATCTTCGTATGTGTATTTTTTTGAAGTTACTTTCATATATACTGCAAGCAAAGTTTCTGCAGGTGATAAATTCGCTTTTTTGATTTCTTCCGCTGTTGACTGGATTTTTGAGTTTGCAATTTCAACTTCTCGTATTGTCCAAGTTTTTTCTTGGTCTTCAAATCCAAGTTCAAAACCTTGTTGCCTAAGTAAATCTGCATTTTCTTTTATTCTTTGCCATTCTTGTGGTGTGTATTTGTGAGTTGGATTTTCTACATTTATTTGAATATCTTGCTTTGACAAACCAAGATTTTTTAACTCTTCTATTATTGAATTTGTGTTTCCAAAAATATCGTAATTCAAAATTTCATCTTTGCTTAAAATGCAAACAAACTTGATGTTTGAATTTTCACTTTTGTACTTTAAAAATTCTTGGACAGAATCGCTCAAGTTTGAATCTTCTTGAAAATAAAAATAATATTTGTTTTCCATAATTTTCCTTATTTACTCACATAATACCATAAATATTAAAATTTGTAAATAGCTATGAAAGCGAGTTGAAATATTTTGCAAACAAAAAACTCATTCAATTGAGAATGAGTTTTTGTTTTTTAGTATAATGTGATAACGCCATTATTATAATTCCAACATGAAGTACCATGGTAATTATTTGGATCATAGTAATAGAAATTTGTAAATACTTCTAATCTTGTTAACACACTCCTAGCACTACTACCACTCCAAGTACTATAAGGACCTGTATAAAGCAAGTTTTGGATTACTGTTGAAGTGAATGTGTTATTTTTTATTTCTGCATTGTGAGAAAGAACAAATGTTTCCAAAGTTGTAATACCGCTAAATGCTTCTTCCTTGATTAAAGTTACAGAATTAGTCATATAAATTTCTTTTGCTTTAACTCTTAGGAATGCTTGTCTTCCAATTTCTTTTATTGTGTTTGGCAAAACAATTGTTTCAACAGATTGAATATTTGTTACTGAATAAAATGCCTTATTCATAATATAAACAACAGGATAAATATTGCCGTCATCCAATTTAATATAATGTGGAATAATAATTCGTTTGGTATTTTTTGGAATTGTATACATCTTAATATCACAATCACCATTATCAGTTTTTATAGCATGGAAGTATCTGCAATTATAAAACTCTTTTGTATTGTCATATACCAATTCTACTGCAACATTTACATCACTTGTTAGTGTCCAGTTAGTCATTTGATAACCTTTTGTGTAATAAGTGTTGTAATATGCTACTATGCTGTAATTAGGTAAAATATCTTCAAAATCGGTTCTAAATGTGTATGGTGAATTGTATGTTACTTTGTCAACGGTAATAACATAACCAGACATTGTGTAAATTACATTATATACATCATATTCCCAAACAGCATAAAGATGAATTGTTGAATTTTCTGTTGTTGACAAGTCAAATACTTCTTGACCATCTTCATATATTACTGCTGTTGTTGGATAAAGTGCCCAACCAACAAAGTGCTTGTTTGTAACACCAGAATATGTACACAATGGCAAATTATATCTTTCGCCACAATGTACAACAAGATTATCCATTGTTCCAGTTGCTTCAGTTGAGTTTTTCTCAAATACAACTGTATATTGATTACCTTCCCAAACTGCAAATAACCAAGCATATCCAAGATTGTCAACATAGTTAAACATCATATTTGTTTGTGATTGATTTAAAACTTGTTTGTCGGTATATGTTGGTTGTGTGGCATTTGGATCCAATGACCAACCCAAGAACTTGTAACCTTGCTTAGAGAAAGTATTTTCTGCAAGTGGTATTGAATAGTTTGTAACACTTCTTGTAACAAGTTCTGTGTATTCTATTTCATTGCTAGAGGTTTTTCCACCATTGCCTTTATAGATAATTGAGAATGTATTTTTTCTCCATTGTGCATAGAAAGTTGTGTCTTTTGTTATAACAAATTGAGATTCGCCATCCCATTCTTCACCTGTTGATGCTGTCCAATTAAGGAATGTGTAACCTTCAACAACTGGTTTGTTTGGTTCCAAAATCTCTTGACTCCAAACTGCATACAAAACAAGCTTTCCAACACCATCATATCCACTCTTGCTTAAATCAATAACATCATTTTCGGCATAAACTACTTCACCATTTGGTGTGAGAGCCCAACCTAACAATTGGTGTGTTAATATTCTTGATGTGTTTGTTCCTATTCCACTTTCATTAAACACAACTTGTGATTGTTTGGTAAAGTATTTTTCATTATAACCGTATGTGTTTGAAAGACTGAAATTTGATTGATAGTCAAGTGTTGGTTTTTCTCCAACTCCACCATTTGCATCAAATGTTATTGTGTTTGGAACAAAGTATGCATAAAGCATTTGTCTGTATTGATTTGTGTTATAGAAAACAAGTGTATCATTTGTGACTTGAGTTCCCTTTCCAAAATATTCTGTAAACCAACCAACAAATTTGTAACCTTCTCTTTGAAGTTCTGGAAGTGGACGGATATCACCAAATTTTCCTGTTCCATTGTCATATCTTACAAAGAAGTCTTCTTCAACATTTTGTCCATTTTCGTCTTGATAGTTGTGATTTAATACTATTTGGAAAATATTTGAAACCAATGTTGTTTCGTATCCACCTGTTGTGTAACGAAGAATTTGAACAATATCTGAGATGTCAATACTACCATCAAGGTTTACATCACCATAATTGATATCAAACCATTGATTATCTTGTTGCATTCTTGCAATAAATTCTTCTCTTTCACGTGAATCTAATACTGTGTAATTTGAAAGAATAACTGCATCAACAAGGTCAAGTACTTCATCATCATTTACATCTCCAGGCAAACGTGAAACAACAATAATTCTGCCTGCATATGCGATAAAATCTGTTTTGTTTCCTTTTTGATCTGTAAACTTATCTTTGTTGTCTTTGTTTGTTACTTGAATATAAAAACTATCTGCTGGAATTTTAACTCTTGGCAATTGGAATGTTAATGCAAGTATTGTTCCATCTGACTTGTAATCTGTTCCACTTTGTGCAACTGACACATTAAGGTGGTCATCATATAATCTAAATGAATCAATTGAACTGCGTCCGTTCAAGATATTACCAAGTTTGTAGGAAACAAGCGTAAGTTGTGAATCAAAGTTTACAGTAAAGTTCGCTGCTGTTATTCCACTGTTTGCGTGCAAGTCAACAAATACTGTAACTTGTTCTGTCGCTGGTACAACATAAGCATTTTGAACAACAACTCTTGGAAGTTTTTCTATTTCTTCTCTTGAATTTACATCTAATGTTGTTGTGTATTCACATTTAACGCAAGTGCAAACAACTTTATCGTCTATTTCACTTGTTTTATACATATGTTCTTCAACAAAACCACAATTGATACAAAAGTGACCATGAGAATCATGATAAGAAGCCAGAGTTTCTCTTGGATAATCAAAGTTGTGTGGTTTTAGTGCAGTCCTTTCACCATTCTTGACAACAAGGTCTTCTACAAGAATTCCATCTGTTTCACTTGCTAAAACACAAATATCTCCTGTGTAACCATATTCTGAACAAGTTGCCTCTCTTTCTCCAACAATTGTTGTTGCAAATTCTTTTGCAATATATGAAATTCGTTTCTCGCCACAAATTGAACACCACTCTTCTTTGTAACCATAAACTGTAACGTATGTTCCATCATCACTAAGGTTATATTCTGTTACAACAACTTTTTGTTGGTCATATTGTTCTGCACACTTGATAACAAAATCCAATTCTTCAACAATGTTGTCATATCTAATGTAACCTTTTACTGAACCTGTTTGTGTTGTATCTAGTTCAAATGTTGCATCTGCAAATACATTCGTTTTTGTTCCGTTGTAATACTCGCCTTCAAGGTCATTTGTTCTTAAAACATCAAACAAAGTAACTTCTTGATTTTGCATAAATGTTTTTGTGTAATCACTTGGAACTTCTATTTTGTAAACTTTGTTTTTCTTTGCGTAATAACCATTTTCTATGGTATAAATTGTATTATTATCAACATCATAAATCTTAATGGTAATTGCTCTTAATGCATGTTCTGTTGTGCTTGTGTTCTTTGAGTCAAAACCATAAACACCAACAACTGTGTAATTAACTTTTCTTTGGAATGTTGAACCACTTTCTGTTGTTGTAACTAATTTTACATCTAAATTATCTATTACAAAGTATCTATCTCTACCATCATAAACCAAATCTTTTGAATATTCTGCAAATTCTGGATCTGTGCATTTTTCCGTACTGAATGAATATTCTAATTTCTTTTTATCGGTACGAATTTGATATGTGTTTTTGTTTGCAGCTTTAATTGAAGTCAAATCATTTTCTTTTTGATTTGGGACCCAAACGTGTGGTTTTGATTCTATATGATTATCCTTTGAACCACCGAGAGCATGTTCATTTTTATAATCATAAGTTGCAGAAATTGCTGTTACTTCTGAAAATACCTCTTTAATATTTTTAAGTGAAGTTGCATAACCAGTAATTCCACCAGCCCAAACATTTATGTATGGATATCTGATAGATAATCCAGCATACATATAACTTTCTGCTTTAACAATTATTTGAACAGAAGCAGCAGCATAACTGTTTTTAAGCAAACCACCATTAAGTCCAACCAAACCGCCGCCATAAACACTATTTCTATTATTTGAATCTTCGTTTGCAGAATAATATCTGATTGCGCTTCCTTTAACTGTTGTTGATTCTATTTTGCAATAAGAAACCTCGCCATAGTTTTCTCCAACAATTCCACCAACATACATAGAAATTGCTTTGTTGATTACTTCTGTGTTGGTTTCTGTTGCTTTTCTGCCTGCTTCAACAGAAGAATTGCTTACATAACAAGAAATTATTCTTCCATTGTTTACAGCAGCAATAGTTCCTGCAACAATCTTTTTGGCATCATCATTGGTCTTGTATTCATAAACAGAGATTTTGTCAAACTCCAAATATTCAACAACTCCACTTCCACCAATAACTCCAAATATTGATGCTGTATCTTTTGATGCCACATTAATTTTTACATTTTTAATTACGTGTCCACCACCATCAAATGTTCCGTTATATTGATTTATGTCTGAATAAAGTGGATCAAGTTTATCATTGCCAAAATCCAAATCTTTGACAAGCATATAACACTTATCATTTTTTGTCTCGTTATATATCAATTTAAATTGTCTTGTTGTTCCAATAACATAAGGATCATCAATTGTTCCCTTACCACCCAAATATGTTGAATCGTCATATAATCTAAAATTGATGGTATAAAGAGCAATATCACCATAAACAGGGTCTTTGTAAACAAGACTTGCTTGGAAATTATTGTAAGTTTTAATTGTGTAATATCCTTTTGTCAAGTCTTCTTCAAGATATTGTTTGTTTGAATTAACCACTTCATAAAATTCATATCTGAATAATGTTGAATCCAAACCAAATTGATTACAATATGGAACAATTAGTTGATTTAGATATATTGTTTCACCTGACAAAACATTTCCAAATACGTTGGCATTTGTATCATTTTTTGTTACATATCTTTGTCTGCCATCTTGTTCTTTTACAAGATAAGATGAACCAAGTCCAACAATATATTCAACATCTTTTAGCATTTGTCTGTATGCAGCTTCTTGCAAGGTATCCAAACGATTTAATGTGTTTTGAATTTCATTTATTGTTAAATAGTCGTCTTGACCTTCACCATAATAATATTTCGCTTCACATCTTGCTTGACCAGTCATGTCAGAATTTTGCAAGAATATTTGAGACATTTGATATGAACTAATAAACCTTATAAAATTTATCATTGTCATATAGTCATAATATACTTGTGATGCAAAATCTAGTGAAACAAGAGAAGCGTTATCTGTGATGTAACTTTGATTTGAAGAAACATAATCATAGTAATAGTGTCCAATTGATTGTCTTGTATTTGAACCAATGTAATATTCAGTGAACATATCTAGATATGAAGCACCATTTGATCTTGCACCCATTAAAGCTTTGTAAAGATTTTTGTATGTTCTTTCAATCTCTTCATCACTTGCATTTTTTGTTACACTTGTGGCAAGATCGCCAAATGAATTACCTTTTTCAAATCCATATATATAATTTTTGAGAATATTATAACTGAAATTACCCGAAGTTGAATAAATAAAATCTGTTACTTGTGTTTTTGCATAATATGCTTCAAACGACTCATCAATCTTATTCAAAACTCTGTCAATTTCTTCTGTAAGTTTTGTAGAAAGTTCTGCAATTTGTCTTTTTACATCATCAATTTCACGACTTATTTTATCAAATTGGTCATTAAGTCTTGCTTCCATCATTTGAAGTTCACTTTGTGAAGTTTCGCCAATATGGCACCACTTTAATATCATATCAAAAGCACCATCAACGGCAGCACCAGCAGCCGGTGAACCAAAATATGCTGTAGCAGCAAGGGCAGCACCACTCTTAATTATATTAACACTATATTTTAACCAATCAACTGCACCATCTTTGGTTACTGCGTCATAAATCATATCATTGAGTGATGATGCTGCTTTTACACCGTAGTTTACCATGGCAGTTTTGGTTGCATTATCATATTTACCTTTGTTTGCTGGGTTTGCAGCAGCATTTGCACCTGCATTGTTTGCATTGGCCACTTGGTTGTTTTGAGCATTAACAATTTGTTCATTGTTGTTGCCATGCCCATCATTTTCTAAAAAATCACCAATATCTATTTCGCCATCAACATCAATGTTAACTTCTCCACCATCATCAGGCGGAACAGCATATACTTGTTGTGCATTTGTTGAAAAACAATTTATTAACAAACCAAATGAACAAGCCAAAAGAGTAAATACTAATGATAAAAATATAAAACTTTTTTTATTTTTATTAATCATTGTTTGTTTCCTCCTTGTAAATTGTTATTGAATTAGACAACATTATTGGAGTCATTTTTATAAAATCTTTAACATAATTAGAAGTTTCAAGTATGTCAATTTCATAATCCCCAACAGGCAAGTGCTTATCTACTTGGAATCTAAGTTCAAACACTTCTGCATAGTTGTTTGAAAGTGTTACTTCATTTGTTGATATCCAAGAAAAACTTAACTGATGATCAACAGAATCAAGTGTTAAATTGTATTTGTCTTGAACATTAAACATATTTTTAACAACAATATCACTTAAAGTTAAATTTAGGTTGCTATTGTATGATAAATTGATTTCTAGTGCATTGAATGATGTTACTGCAATAACATAAACACTAACACTAATATATTGAGTTGTTCCAACTTCAACTTGCGTTGGCTCTATGTAAATAATTGGTGTTTGTATAACTTCATAAACAGCATAAATATCCATATCTTCTTGAACATTATTAAACTCTTTATCCCAACCTGCAAAAATATAACCTTTTTCTATTGAATCCCAATCAATTTGTATATCATTTTCAAGATAAGGTGCTTGGGCACTTGTACCATGATATACTTTTTCAGTTGATATCAATTTTTTGTTGTAATCATAAAAACTAACATTGTATGTTAATTCTTTGTATGTTGCAACTACAGTTATGTCTGTTTCAACGTTTGTAAACTCACAACTCCAACCATCAAATGTGTAGCCGTCTCGTGATGGAAGTATTGGTGCTGTTGCATCGCCGCCTTCGTCAACAACTTGAACTTTTAATTCTGTGTTATCATAATCAACAAAAGTTACTGTGTATTGTTTGATGTATACAGCATTAATTTCTATGTTTGCTAATATATTTGTCAAATTTCCTTCCCAATGGTCAAATCTGTAACCTGTTCTTGTTGGATCAACAACAGGAACTGTTGCATTTTTGCCATAGTCGACAACTTGAACTTCATAAACTGAAAAATCATAGTCTAGGAAAAGAACTTCAAATGTTTGAACATATTGAGCATAAATAACCATGTCTGCAATTACTTCGCTGAAATCTCTGCTCCAAGAATCAAATCTGTAGCCAGGTCTGTTTGGATTTTCTGGTGCAACTGCTGAATGGCCAACTACAACATTTTGTTCATAACAAACCACATCATCAACCAAAACTCCAAGTGGAGTGTTGTCGTAATCTAAAAATTTGACATTAAATGTTTTAAGTCCATAAACTGCCTTAACTACTAAATCTTCTGTTACATTTGTAAATACATTATTCCAACCATAGTGAATAAAATCAGGTCTTTCTGGTAATTCTGGCGCCGTTGCATCGCCACCTTCATCAACAACTTCAACTTTTAATTCTGTGTTATCGTAATCCAAGAAAGTAACTGTGTATTGTCTTACATAAACTGCAACAATATCTATATCTGCCGTTATATTTGTGTAAGCACCTTCCCAATGATCAAATCTATAATTTTCTCTTGTTGGGTCTTGTGGTGCTGTTGCTGAATGTCCATGTTCTATAACTTGTACAGTTACCATTTCTCCACCAATATTAACTCCAATTGGTTGATTGTCGTAATTCAAAAATCTTACATTGTATGTTGCTACCCTGTAAGTTGCTTTTACTATTAAATCTTGTGTTACATTAGAATATTGATTGTCCCAATGATCAAAAACATATTCTTCTCTTGTTGGATTTTGTGGCGCAACCGCATTACTCCCTTCATCAACAACTTGAACTTTTAGTTCTGTATTATCGTAATCAGCAAAAGTAACTGTCCATTGTTTTACATAAACAGCATTAATAACCAAATCTTCTGTTACATTTGAGAACTCTTTATCCCAACTATCAAATCTGTAGCCCGCACGAGTTGGGGTTTGTGGCGCAACTGCTGCATGACCACTTTCAATTTGTTGTTCATAAACAACATTACCGTCTATTGTAACGCCAATTTGTGTGTCGTCATGGTCAACAAATTTTACTGAATATGTTGTTGGCGCTGGCTGTTCCTGACAAGAACAAGAGCAAGCAATAAGTACATTCGAAAGCAAAGCAATAAAAGCAAAAACAAGTACTATGCTTACAATATTCAAAAACTTGTATCTTTTGTTCATAAAGTCTCCTTAACTTTTTTATTATACAATAAAAAATTAAAATGTCAAAAATATATTATATCAAAAAAACAGCCGGCTGGCTGTTTTAATTTTATTGAATTACATTCAAAATTTTGTTTGGTACATAAATAACCTTTTTGATTGGCAAGTTTGCATCAATGATATTTTGTGCTTTAACAACTTCCAAAACAGCATCTTGGTTGCTATCTGTTTGAATTGTTACTTTGCCTTTAAGTTTGCCATTAACTTGAACAGGAATTTCAATCTCTGACATAACAAGATTTTTTTCATCATATTCTGGATATTTTTCATCCAATATATCTGTTCCAAACACATTTTCAAATATTTCACTTGTTATATGTGGTGCCATTGGGTTAAGAATAACCAAAAATTGTTTTAACTCTTCTTTTGTAATGTATCCATCTTCTTTAATCTTTTTAAGGAAAATCATACAAGCAGAAATACAAGTGTTAAGTTTAAGATTTTCGTAATCACTTTCTGATTTTTGAATAAGTGTTGCAAGATGATAAGCATGCTCTTTTGTTACACCGCCGTCCTTGACAATTTCTTGCAATTTCCATACTTTGTCCAAAAAGTTTACAATACCTTCTATTCCACTATATGTCCACTTGCAATTATCTTCGTAAGCAGCCAAGAAGTGAACGTGCAATCTTGTTGCATCTGTGCCATATTTTTCGATAACTTCCATTGGTGAAACACCATTTTTTGAGCTCTTGCTCATCTTTTTGCCTTCGTCGTCTAAAATAAGTCCACTACCCATTTTTCTTAAGAATGGGTCACGAGTTGGCACTGCACCAATTTCGTAAAGGAAATTTTGCCAGAAGAATGCATACAAAACGTGTCTTGTGATGTGTTCTGTTCCACCTGTATAGCAGTCAACACTTCCCCAATATTTAAGTTTTTCAAAGTCAGCAAGTTTTTCGCTGTTGTGTGGGTCACAATATCTGAGCCAATACCAACTTGAGCCAGCCCAGTTTGGCATTGTGTCTGTTTCTCTTTTTGCATCTCTGCCACACTTTGGACATTTGCAATTAACAAAACTTTCTACTTTTGAAAGTGGGCTGTCGCCTTTTTCATTTGGTAAATAGTCTTTTGTTGCAGGAAGAACAAGTGGTAAATCTTTTTCGTCAAGTGGAACAATTCCACAATTGTCGCAGAATACAACAGGAATTGGCTCGCCCCAATATCTTTGTCTGTTAAATGGCCAGTCTTGCATTTTGTAGTTGGTTTGTACTTTGCCATAGCCCTTTGCTACAACCATTTCTCCAATTTTCTTTTTTGCTTCCCTAACTGGCATTCCAGAAAATTCTGCAGAGTTGAGCATTTTGCTGTTTGCTTCCAAATAATCGTATTTTTCAACAGCTTGTTTTGAGCAATCGCCGTCAATTACTTGTATCATTTCGATACCAAATTTTTCTGCAAACTCGTAATCCCTTTGGTCGTGACAAGGAACAGCCATAACTGCACCAGTACCATAACCATTAAGAACAAAGTCTGCAATATATACTGGAACTTTTTTGTTTGTGATTGGGTTTATTGCATAAACACCTTCAACTTTTGCCCCTGACTTGTCTTTTACTTGACTAATTCTGTCAAATTCTGTTTTGAGTGTTGTCTTTTTTTGATATTCAACAATCTCGTCATAGTTTTTGATATGGTCTTTTAATTTTTCTAGTTTTTCATTTTCTGGTGCAAGGACAATAAATGTCACACCATAAACTGTTTCTATGCAAGTTGTGTATATTTCTATGTCATCAATGTGATTATCTTTATCATCAACAAGTTTTAACTTGAGTTGAATACCTTCACTTTTGCCAATCCAATTGCGTTGCGCTTCTTTTAGATAATCCGCCATGTTTATTCTGTCAACATTGCCAAGTAGTTTTTCGCTGTATTCCTTCATTTTTAGGAACCAAACATCTCTTTGAACTTGAATAACATCTGTTCCACATCTGTCACACTTTCCACCTTGGCTATCTTCATTACTAAGAACTGTTTGACATTTTGGACAGAAATTTACTGTACCATTCTTTTTATATGCCTTGTCATGTTTGAATAGTTGCAAGAAAATCCATTGTGTCCATTTGTAATATTCTTCATCACTTGTGCAAAAACATCTATCCCAATCAAAAGAAAGACCAAGTTGTTTTGATTGTCCCATAACAAGATTAAAACCATTTGCAACAAAGTCATGTGGGTCTATGCCTGTTTTGATTGCAGCATTCTCGGCAGGAAGTCCAAAAGAATCTCCACCAATTGGGAACAAAACATTATATCCCTTAAAACGCTTGTATCTTGCAAGTGCATCTGCTGGAACTGTGCCTTTAAGGTGTCCCATGTGAAGCTTGCCACTTATGTTATAAAATTCATACAATACATAATACTTTGGTCTTGGGTCAAAATCTATGGCCTTAAATCTGCCATCTTTCTCCCATCTGTCTTGCCATTTTTTTTCTATTGTCTTAAAATCATAAACTGCCATAATTTTCTCCAATTTCGATTTGTATTTTAGCATTAATTATATATAAAAGTCAAAGAAAATAAAAAAGAGATAATTGATTTATAACATATTGTCAAAAAAATATTGTTATGCTATACTAATTCACAAAGAAGGTACATTATGAATTACAATTATTACTCAATGCCATTTTTGAAAAAACAAACATACTATCCAAACGAATTGTATGTTTCAAAAATTGTAAAAATAAAATCAAAAAGTGAATTTGATGTTATAAAAGTTGGAATTTTTGCAAAACTTGAAAATAATGAATTTTTAAATATTACAACTGGTATTGTTTTTAAGCCATTTAATGAAAATTCTCAAAAATGTGAGTATTATGTTTTGGAAGAAAACAGCAAATGTCTTTCGGATATTATTGTTGATGATTACGTAAGAAAGGTTGGCATGTCTTTTGAAGCAGTTGAATGGTTGGAAAAAGATTTTAATCAAAAAATTTATTCAAAAAAAACTAGCTTAGAAAAATAAAAAATCCCAAATGGGATTTTTTTTGATGTCTTTTAATCAAAGTAATTATTCTTTTTGAATAATGCCTTAAAGAACTTTCCAAAAGCTCTACGAGTTGAAAGCCAAACAATTTTGCTGTTATTCTTTTTGTTTTTTAACATTCTTGGAACAACATATTTTGAGATTGTTTCTGGATAATCTCCCAAAATATTATATACCTTTTTAACCTTGTCACTAAGTTCAACTTTTGTTTTGCCACCATTTGCTTCTTTTAGAAAATCTGTTATCATGATTCCTGGTGTGAGCAACATTACTTGAACTTTGTCGTTGTAATGACTATCACATTCTTTAGCAAGTGCTTCTGTGAAATATGTTATTGCTCTTTTTGCTGTACCATAAATTGTTAAGCCAGTTTTCATTGCATCATTACTGCCATAACCTTCTATGTTGTAAATTTGTCCAAAACCTTGTTCAACCATGTGAGCAAATGCGATTCTGGAACCATTGATTGCACCCTTTAGGTCAACATTAAGCAAAAAATCTATGTCTTGTTCGGTAAGCATACATACAGGTAAGTCTGGTTGATTGACTCCTGCATTATTTATCCAAATATCCACTGCTCCAAAAGTTTGTTTTGATTGCTCCCACAAATTTTCTAGCATATCACTTTTTGTAACATCGCAAACAACTGTTAAAACTTTGCCTTTTCCTTCAATTTTTTCAAGTTCTTTTTTTGCTTTATCCAAACTTTCTTGTTTTAGGTCGCTAAGCACAACATTGCAACCATATTTACGGAAATCTTTTGCCATTGCAAAACCAAAACCACGAGCTGAGCCTGTTATTACTATTGTTTTCATATTTTCTCCTTACTTTTGTATTTTAATATTTTTTGCAAATAAAATCAAAAAAAAGAGACATAAATCTCTTTTTTGTTTGTAATTTATAAATCTTTTTCGTTATCTTCTATTTGTTTTGATGTGCCTAATTCTTTTTTTGTTGTGTATTTTGCAATAACTTCATCTTTGGCTTGTTCAACTTGAAAGTCTTCGTTCTGAATTAAATCTTCTTCACTTTCTAATTCATTTGATTGTTGAAATGAACCTTGTATTTCCCAAGAAAGACGATTTGCTTTGTCTCTTAAGTCATATATTTTTTCTGCTCTACTTCTTTGTATTTTGTCTGAAACATCTATGTATAATACTGGACCACCACCAACAAGTGCACCACCTGCCATAAGTGTTATTGATAAAGCAATAAGTGGAAGTGGAAATGCTCCAAGAATGCAAGGTATTAACAACACTACACCTATCCCAAATGTTAACACTGACAATAAAAATGTGTTTGCACCGCTGCGGCCGTTACGCAAAAAGTCGCAAACTTCACGCAACCAACCTCTTTTGCTTGAATTTCTGTTCTTTTGTTCAAGTTTGTGTATTTTCTCTTGAATTTTTTCAATTTGTTTTTGTCTTTTATCAAATTCCATGATAATTTACCTCATCTGTTTTTATTATATCATACGCAAATTGCTCTGGTCAATACATAAAAAACAATAAACCTGTTTTTTGATTTTCAATTTTTGATTATTGTGATATAATCAACCAAAAGGAAACAAAAGAAAAATGAGTGAAGTAAAATTTGGTACTGGTGGATTTAGAGGTGTTATTGCAGATAATTTCACAAAAGATAATATTCAAAAAATTTGTCAAGCAGTTGCAAATATTGTTGAAAAGAAAAAATTAAGAAAGAAAATTTGTATTGGTTACGACAATAGATTTTTGTCTGAATTTTTTGGAACATGGTGTGCAGAAGTTTTTGCAGGAAATGGATTTGAAGTTGAGCTGTTTAAAAATGCTTGTGCAACACCTGTTGTAATGTATAAAACCATGACAGAAGGCAATGATTATGGAATTATGATAACAGCTAGTCATAATCCTTTTGAATATAATGGAATTAAAATTTTTACCAAAGATGGCAGAGATGCAAGTGTTGAAGCAACAAATGAAATTGAAAAAGAATTTAATAAAGTTAAAACCATAAAAATTTCTAGCGAACAGCAATTTGAAAATCTTGTAAAAATTGTTGATTATGTTGAAGAATTTGTTGACTATATTGTTAAAAATCAAGAACTAGATGATTGTAGTAATTTGCGTGTCGTTTTTGATTCGAAGTTTGGTTCAACTGCAGAAGAAATAAATTTGCTATGCCAAAAAATTAACTTAAAAAATTACAAAATAATTAACTCAAAAAGAGATGCTTTGTTTAATTATGTTACACCTGCTCCAAGTGAAAATAATGTTGAAGAATTAAAAACAAATGTGGCACTCTTTAGAGCAGATATTGGTTTTGCACTTGATGCTGACGGCGACAGACTTGCGGTTATTGACAAAGATGGAAATTATTTGGATAATAATATAATTCTTTCACTTGTTTATTACTATTTTGTGAAGTACGAAAACAAAACTGGTGATGTTGTAAAAAATTGTGCAACAACTTCCCTTCTTGATGTTTTGGCAAGCAAATTTGGATTTGTGTGTCACGAAGTTCCTGTTGGCTTTAAACATATTTCTAGCAATTTGATTTCAACAAACTCTGTTGTTGGTGGAGAAAGTAGTGGTGGTCTTGCTATTCAAAATCATATTTGGGGAAAAGACAGCCTTATTTCTATTGCTCTTGTTTTGAAAATAGTGTCAACTTTGAATAAACCTTTTGATGAAATTGTAAATGAAATGCTTAAGTTTGCAGATAATTTTTCAAAAGTGATAAAAGATAAACAATACAAGTATTCTCCAGAAAAAGAAAAAGAAATTAAAGAAACGCTGTTCAAAAAACAACTAATGCCAAACTTAACACATAATGTTGTAAAAATTCAAAGAGATGATTGTGTTAAAGTTTTTTATGAAAATGGAGATTGGACGCTTATTCGTTTTTCTGGAACAGAACCAGTTCTTAGAATTTTTGTTGAGTTTGAAAACAACTTAACTTGTCAACAAGAAATATCTTTGTGGCAGGACTTTTTGAATTTGTAAATAAATCCCGTCTGGGATTTTTTTATTTAAACAAAATTGACATAGATATATAAGTTATTGTACAATGCAGTTATGAAAAAATTTAGCACATCAAAAAATGTTTATTATATTTTGGGTTTTGCAATTCTTCTTGTTCTTGGTGGAATTGCACTTTTGGTTTGGAGTATTTTTGATTTTAGTACAGACAAACTTATGGCAACAATAACCGTACTTTTTGTTGGTTTTACTATACTTGTTCCTTTGATAAAACATTCAAAATTAATATTTTGTAAGGTTTCATTTTCTAAAGACGGAATTAGTAAATTCTATCATGGAAAGTTGGTTGTTTTTATTGGTTGGCAAGAGATTAAAAAAATGGAAGTAATGCCAAGAATAAACAGATTTAATGAAACAAAAATGTATGTTCAAAAAACAGAATTCGCTACTAGTGAGTATATTAAAGACATGAGAGAAAACATCTATTTTGTAATCAATTTTAAAACACTTGCAGAACTTTTGAAATACAAAAAACAATTCCCAAAAGAAATTGTCAATCGTGAAGTTATAGGTATTTGATATATGTCAAAAATTAACAAAAAATTAAATAATCTTACAAAAAATTTTGGTTTTAAAAAACAAGAACTTACCGAGATAAAAAAAATGTATCTTGGTGAGTTTTTTAATCCTCAAGATACAGCATATCAAAAACTTTTGAAGATATCAAAAAAACTATGTGATGAATACAACTCTATAGATAAAAATCTTAAGGAAAAACTATCACTTTTTAAAACTATAAAAATATATTTCAAAAAGAAAAAAATAATCAACAAACTCTTTCCTTGTCACAAAATGATTGGAAGCATTAGACATGTTGATACAATAATTGGACTTGTTGACCTTGATAACTTTGTATTCTTAAATAATGGTGCAAGTTTTTCTAAATATACTCTTACTCATATTGGCAGTGGTACAATGTTTGGAGTAAAAGTTACTGTTGGTAGTGATGAAGTTGAAAAAAATGATAATTTAATTAAATTATCAAAAATTGAAATTGGTAAAAACACTTGGCTTGGTGCTGGTGCAAAAATATTTAATAACACAACGCTAAATGATGGATGTGTGGTTGCAAGTGGAGCAAATGTTTGCGATGATGTAAACAAAAATTCTTTGTACCTTGGCAGACCAGGAAAAAACTATTGCGTGTTAGATAAATCATATTCACCAAAACCAAAAATTCATCAAGATTACACACATGAGCAAGTTGAAAAAATTTATTCCACAATTAAAAATCTTGGTTACAAAAGTGTATGGAAAGAATACAAAAAAATGCTAACCGGTCAAAAATTTAATACTTGTAAAATTAAGTTTGGAAATCTGTTTTTGCTTACGCACAGACTTTGTGCTGAAATGAGTAACAAAGAAACAACAAAATCTCGTCGTGAACAAATTATTGATGTATTATTCCCTAACCATGGTGAAAATTTTGTTGTAGAAAATGATGTGTTTATTGATTTGCTTGGAAGTGTGGTTTGTGGTGATAATGTTACAATTAAAAGTGGAACTTATCTTGCAGGAAATGTTTTTATTGGTGACAATGTTACATTGCAAAATAATACAATAATTTTTGCAAGTGAACATGATATGATTGCTAGTGACAGAAAAATGCGATTTAACTTGAAAAATGGTTTATATCGCTGGACTTGGACAGATACAGTTATTGTTAATTCAAATATCTCAATTGGAGAAAATGCAATAATTGTCCCTAGCACAGTGGTATCTCAAAATATTCCTGCAAACGCTCTTTGTACAAACAAAAAAATTATTGAATAAAAAAATTGACACGAAAAGTGCCAATTTTTTATTTTTTACTTAATTATTTTCTATTATTTGATATTTGAATTTTCATAACAATTTCAAGTATAATTTGAACAATTCTTATGACTGCAACTATAAATTCACAAATATATGTAAGCTTGTATGCCTCAAATACTTTTTTTGTCGTTTCAATTTCTTCTTCATCTAGTACTTTTGAATCTGTAATAATTTTGAGTGCCATTTTATTTGCTTTTGTTTCTACTGGCAAGTTGAGTAAAAGTTCAACAAATCCAGCAAGAATAATAAAAGTACTAACTCCAAGACAAATAATTGAAACTAAACCAAATTGTGAAAATAAAACAAGATCAATAATTGCACCAAGCAAAATAATTGGAATAAACAAAATTGGTCCAACAAGTGATAACACTTGTGATGCATTTCTTACCCTTACAGTTTTGTCGCCGTCATGGTCCATTTTTGCAAGTGCAACTTTTTGAAGAGCAACACTTACTGCTGTTATACTATCTTTGTTTGCTATTCTTCCTCTTAAATAAATTGTCTTTCTTCTTACGCTATAACAGTTACCAATAAAGAACGCTCTAAGCCAACTTGCTTTTTTTATTTTTACATCATTTAATCCAGCTGCTTTTAGTGCTTCTTCTGCAACTTCAAAACTTGTTTTACCATTTTTGGTTGTTGCATGATTGGCTTTGCTGTATTTTACTACAAGAATAATTCTCATAACAAGTGCTGCAATTATCATAACTGCAAGTAAAGCAGAAACTATTAAATATGCAATTGCAAGTCCTCTTGTTACACCTAAGTCTGTTAAATATTTTATTGCTTTTTCTATTAGTTCCATAAAATTCTCCGTCTATTACATTGTTTGTTCTGGTTCATTATTTTTGTTATCAGAATATGTTACTGTGTAATCAGTTGATACTGTTAATGGTGCTGATAACACTTCTTGAATATTTCCTGTGTATGTTGGTTCTGCACCATAAAATTGAACATTATATTTGTCTAATAGATAAATATCATATTCTGTAACATCTTTTGGAGTACCAGGTTTTACATATGTATTCATTATTGATGCTCTGTCATCAATATGAGCAAAACCCATTGCGTGCATTGATTCGTGTACTGCAGTTGTATATGCAGCTGCATTATGAGCACTCAATGTTTCTTCAATTGTATCAAGTTCATCCCATACCATTAAAAGATAATTTTTTCTAAAAGTGATACTAAGGTCTTTTAATTCATGACTAAAAAGTTCATAATGCCAATTTGTGTGAGCCATAACATTTTTATTGTTGTCAAGAACTTCTGTTGTCATATAAAGTGGAATGTCTTGTTTTCCTATTGAGTCAACTTTTGGTATATCATATTTTTCCGCCAGATTCTCATCTTGTGTACACAAATTGAAATTTACTTTGCTGTTGTAGTTATTTAATGTTGTGTATGCTTCTTTGAATGCGTTAACCACCAAAAACTCGTCTTCTTCTGTTGTTCCAAAATGAAGCATTTCATCAAATTGTTCGGTTATTACAACATTATGTTCACCTTCTTTAAGATGAACTCCATTTGCAAGAAGTGGTAAACCATCAGCCACACTTGCGTGATGATGGTCAACCAAATCTAATGTTAAATTCATGCCACCTATACCAATTGCAGCACCGATAATAGCTATACCAGCCATCTTTAGGATGCCTTTTATGCCATCTCTTTTTTTACCCATTTTATTCCTCACATAATTTTTGGTTTACTTTGTATAAAGCTACAACAGAATTTTTTGTGAAACTATATATTTTTTGAATATAAGTAAATCTGTTTGCATCTTCTTTTGCATATTCATCCAAATCAAAATGATAATCAATTCTAAATACTGCCATATCTACAGAATCTAAGCTTCTATAGAAACACTCTTTATCATTCATATAACTATTGTAAACATCTAAATAATCTTGTAATTCTTGAACTGTTGCTGTTACAGTTGTGTTTGTGTTATCAAGTTGAACATAATTGTTTAATGTTTCAAAAATATTGTCTGTGTCCAATTTTACGTAATCACCATTAAAAGAATTAAGATATTTGATTGCTGGAGTTATTGTTTCTATAACACTTTGCAAGTTGCTAATTGTTTTTTGGTTCTTTAATTGAACATCTGTTAATTCAATATATGATCCATCTGCATTTTTGAATGTATCAAATTTTGGATAGATATACTTTTGACATAGTTCCAAGAAGTTGTTATCCAACTCAACAACTTTTTCACAAAGATTAATTAGTTTTCTTTTATATTCTCTTAAATGTTGTAAACTAATTGAACCAACAGCATTAGCTTGTGAATCATTGATAATGTTTGTATCTAATTGTTCAACTGTTGTGTGGAAACCTTTGATGGTCTCTTTTACATCTTTTACTAGTTTTTCAAATTTTTGATAATCGTTCTTCATCTCTGAAGTTGTTTTTGCAGGTACTACCAAAAATATTCCTTCAAACGCTGACAAAAAGTGGAATGATGCTGTGAATATGTTGTCATAAACATCTTTTAGTTCTGTATAGGCAACAACTTTTTCATCTGTGTATGTGTGGTTTTCAATTTTTTCTAGAACATCATTAACACGAGCACCATACTTTATGCCTTCACTGTATTTTGTTTCTTCATTTAAACAAATTTCAGTGATGAACTCACTATAAACTGTGTTTGTTTGTTCATAGAATCTATCACTACTATCTAGTTCACAGGCCATAAATGTTAAACTAACAAAAATCAATAAACAAAAAACTGAAATAATTTTTAGATAATTCTTCATATTAACCTCCTTAAACTAAAAAGTATGATTTGAGTGCTGTTGCACTTTCGGCTACTGCGCCTTCAAGTGATGCTATAAATTCATCATATTTGTAAGTTGCTAAAGCATTGATACAATCATCAAAGTTTAGATTTGCAAAGTTGCTTGCTGCAACATCACAATCTGCTTTGTGATCTACATAATATAGTACATCATCTGCTTTGTGAGTATTTGCAAAACTTTGTAGTTTTGATATTGATTGTGCAAAATTAAATTGTGTCATTTCTTCTTCTTTGTAATTTAAATAGTATTCTGTAATTTTTCTAGCCCAAGAAGCTGTTGTTTGAATTGTCATTTTGCTATGCTTGTTTACAGAAATTGTATCTGACAAATAATTTGCAAATATTTTTGACATATACTCATAATACTTTGTTTGTGAATTAATAAGCTTTTCGTAAAGGAATTTGTAGTTGTATACTTTTTGATACAATGCATCATTACTTGTATACTCATTTATTTGTTGATTTGTAAGATAAGTTTCTAAATATTTTTTGCACTCTGCAATGTTATCATTAAGTTCAGAATAATTCTTTTTTATTTCTTGTTGCAACTTGGCCATATCTTCGCCTTTGTTCTCTGTAAACTTTAAGTTGTCAAGATAAATTTCATTTTGTGTATCAAGTACCACACTTACTTGGTTATAAACAACAATTTTTGCTTTTGTTTGTTGATAAGTCTCTTCTTGAATTGAAGATAACCTGTTTGTTAATACTTCTTCAATTTTTGCATTTCTTGATTTTACATAGGCAAAATCTTCACTATGAACAAGTACATATGTGTCATTGTATGGTGCTTCAAGGTCTGGCTTTGGTTTTAAAATAAAGAATAAACCCACACCAAGTCCAATAACAAGAAGAATTGCTATAAATATAATCAATCCTTTTTTGCCAACTTTAACATTTGCCATAATCCTCTCCTTTTATTTATAATATAACACATAAAAATAATAAAATCAATATATGTAAATAAAATTGATTGTCAAGTTGACATTTATTGAACACTTGGCTTATAATCTAAAATGGAGAAAAAGATGCAAGATATTAAAAATTTATGGGAAAAAGTTCTTTCTAGAGTGGAAACAAATGTTAGTGTTGTTTATTACGAACTTTGGATAGAACCTTTGGAACTTATTGATTACAAAGACAAGCTTATTATTGCTTCAAATTCACAAAATGCAAAAAAACAAGTTCTTAAATATCATCAAAAAGAACTTAGCGATGCAATTGCAGATGTATTTGGTGAAGAAATTGAATTTGAGATTTTGGACCCACAAGAAAAAGATGAATATCTTAAACAAAATAAAACAGAAGAAACTCAAGTTTTTGAAGAAGATGAAAAGAAATTTGTTTTTAATCCAAAGTACACTTTTGATAACTTTATTATAGGCAAAAGCAATCAATACTGTGCTGCAGCTGCTCGTGCTGTTGCAGAAAATCCAGGACAAAAATTTAATCCACTATTTATTTATGGTGGCGTTGGTCTTGGAAAGACTCACCTTTTGCACGCAATTGGAAACTATATAAAACAAAACAATCCAAAACTAAAAATTCAATATGTTACTTGTGATCAATTTACAAATGATTATATTGCATCACTTGGAACAAACAAAGAAAAAAGCACAATTAAAGGCACGGTTGAATTTAGAGAAAAATATAGAAATGTTGATGTTTTGATGGTTGATGATATCCAGTTCATTTCTGGAAGAACAAGTACACAAGAAGAATTCTTTAATACTTTTAATGATCTTTATCAAAACAACAAACAAATTATTATATCTTCTGACCGTCCACCAAAAGAAATTGAAACACTTGCAGACAGACTTACTTCAAGATTATTGAGCGGTTTGATTCAAGATATGCAAATGCCAGATTTTGAAACAAGAGTTGCAATTTTGAGAAAAAAAGCACAACTTGAAAGATATTTTATTGATGATGAAGTAATTGAATTTATTGCAGAAAAAGCTGCAACAAATATTCGTGAAATGGAAGGACTACTTAGTAAGGTATACTTCTTCGCTTCCCTTCTTGGTAAAAAAACAGCAACAATTGAAGATGCAAGAGAAGCACTAAAAGAGCAACTTGATATTCAAAAAGAAAAATTGACACCAGAGTCAATAATAAAAACAGTTTGCGATTATTATAGTATTGACTATGCTGAAATTACAGGCAAAAAGAAGTCAAAAGAAATTGTTGAGCCAAGAATGATTTCAATTTATCTTATTAGCGAAATGATGGATTTACCTTTGGTAACAATTGGAAAATTGTTTGGTGGAAGAGACCACACAACAATTATTCATGCAAGAGATAAAATTGCAGAACTTGTAAAAAAAGATCAAAAAACCAAGATGATTGTAAACGACTTAAAGTCAAAAATTAATGAATAATGTTTATTTGTGGATAAATTAAAAATTTTGTCAACAACTTGTCCACAAAAAGCAAACACAATATATAGTGTAAAAAGAAAAATATTTTTCAAAAAATTACAATAATTTGTTGTGAAAAGAACTTGTTAACATATCAACAGTGCATATAAATAAAACAACAATTTAATAATAAAAAAAATAAAAAGATAAGGAGAAAAAAATGAAAGTAATTTGTGATGGATTGGATTTGTCTGATGCAGTCTTAAAAGTAAGTAAAGCTATTGCAGTAAAAACAACTAATCCTGTTTTGGAAGGAATAAAACTTGTTGCAGAAGAAGATAGTTTAACACTATTTGCAACAGATCTTGAAATTTCAATCGAAAAGAAAATAAGAGCAGAAGTTCTTGAAGAAGGAAGTTGTGTTGTTCCTGGAAAGTTCTTTTGTGAATATGTTAAGAAATTAACAAATGAAAAAATTGAATTAACACTTAATGATAACAAGAATCTTGCTATTAAGTATGTTGATAGTGAAGGCTTTATTCAATGTTTTAATGAAGATGAATTCCCTAACATTAACTCATTAAGTTCTGCAGAATATTTTGGAATAACACAAAAAGGATTAAAGAATGTTATTAACAGAGCAATATTCTCTGTTGCAACAGATGATTCAAGACCAATTCTTAAAGGATGTTTGTTTGAAGTAGGTCAAGATGTTTTGAAAGCAGTTACTAGTGATGGTTACAGACTTTCACTTGCAAGAGAAGTCCTTAATTTTAGTAACATTGAAACATCATGTATTGTTCCAGATAAAAGTTTGAGAGAAATTAGCAAATTACTTGATGATAGCGACACAATAATCAATGTTTATGTTCAAAAGAATTTCTTGATGGTTGACCTTAATGATACAAAAGTTATAACAAGACTTCTTGAAGGTGAATTTTTGAAATATAATCAAATATTGTCATCTTCTGCAAAAGATACATCTGTTATTGTAAACAAAGAACAATTGTTAGATTCTTTGGAAAGAGCTTCCCTTCTTACAAGAATCGGCCAAAACAATCTTGTAAAATTTAGCATTAGTGAAGATGGACTTTTGGTAACTTCTAATTCTGAAATTGGCAATATTAAAGAAAAAATAAATATTTCTCTTGAAGGAAAAGATATTGTTATTTCATTTAATGCAAAATACTTTTTGGATGCACTTAGAGTTGTTGAAAATGAGTTTATTAAAATTAATTTTTCAACACAATCAAATCCATGCACAATTACACCTGTTGACGGCGAAAAAGAAGATTATGTATATTTAATCTTACCTATAAGAACAATAAATTAAAAGAAGGAAACTTTCCTTCTTTTTTTTTGTCAAATTTTGTCGCATATTGTTTTATTATGTGGTAAAATGTCAACAGATGAAAAAGATTATAATAACAATACTAACAATTGTTATAACCACACTTATTGGTGTTGGTATTTTTCTTATTGTGTTTTTGCCAAGTGAACAAAATAACAATGAACCAGATATTAATAATCAACCAAATAATGAAATTTTTCCACAAATATTTTGTGATGATATAAGTTTGTATGTTGGACAGTCAAAAGTTATTAATTACACTGTTGTTTGTGGTGCAGAATATTCTGTTAGTTTTTCTTCTACTTTTAATTGTTTGGCATTTGATAATAACAACATTACTTCTTCTCAAAGTGGAGAATTTAATTTTGATATAAATGTCTTTTTTAATGAGAAAACTTATTCCAAAAATGTTAAAGTTTTTGCATATCAAAATATCACAGATGTAACTTACAATTTTTATAATTCAAGAAACCAAATTGTTGATAAATTATTTGTTGGTGAAACATATATTTTAACAGTAAATTCAGATAGCAAAATTATTGATTCAAATTTGACATATTCAGAGAATATACAAATATTAAATTGTGAAAATATTAACAATAAATTGTTAATAACATTAAAAATTTTGAGTTATGATGACATAGAAATAGTTTTTAATTGTTATAATTTTTCAAAAGAAATTACTGCAGATTTGTTCTGTTTTATTGAAGATTTTGATATTACTTTTGGTACGCAAAATTTGTATATTTTTAATCAAGATTATGTACAACAAGCTAATAGTGATAACAAGTATTCTCAAACATCATTTAGTGTTAGTGTAGATGAAAAATGTGTTAGTGATTATGATATAAATTTGTCATGTGAAAATGTTATCTCAGTTAATCAAAATATCATTACAGCAATTGGCGAGGGTCAATGTAAAATTACATTTTCTGCAAAAGATGGAAGTGGTTATTCCGAGAATATTACAATAACAGTTGAAAAGATTGTAATAGACACAATTGAATTTACAGATGCTAGTATTGAATTATTGGAAAATGAAAGTTATTTTGTAGAATATTCCTACTCACCTGTTTATGCTATTTGTGATTTGGAATTTGATAAAAATCTTAACAATGGTTATATTAGTTTTGACACCGCTGGTGAATATAGTTTGGTTTTGACTGATAACATAACAAACAAAAGTTGTACTCTTGAAATTACAGTAGTAAGAGAGACAAGTTATGGTTTTGAACTTCACTTTAATCAATCTTTTCTTGATGAATACTCGGCTACTTATGAAAATGATATTTTGACTTTAACAGGAAAAGACACAACACAAATTACTTTTGATTATATTATTACTCCAGATTATACTGGAAGTATTGATTGTTCTATTGTTGTTTTGAATAATATTGATATGGAAATTGAAATACAAAGTATTTCAAACGCAGTAATTTTAACAACTTTGGACAAAGGTAGTTTTGATGTAAAACTAACATTAACAAGCAATACAAGTGTAACTTTTACTTTAAAAATCATAATAAATTAAGGTATTTACAAATTAATAAGTTTAATTTATAATAAAAACAAAGAGGTTGATTATGTATAATAAATATTATTACTATTACCAACTAGATTCAAATATTGATGAAATAATTAAAAAATATTTAGAACGCAAAGCAAATAACAAAGACCTAAAGTTTGTTATTATTGTTGCCAAGTCACAAATGATGTCTGGCGCATACAAAAAGTTATATAATGAAATAATAAAGAAATTATACCAACATATTGGACCTTATGACATTTCTGTTTCTGTTTACACAAAAGACCATTATTATTCAACAAGTGATTGGTTAAAAATTAAAGAAGCAGGAGAATTTTTTAAAAAGTATTCAATAACCTTTGGATTTGAAGATATGAACAAAACTTGGTCTGTTAAAGAAGTTGAAATCGCAAATTCAAAAATTATGAGTTCTGCAAATGAGATAAAAAAAATGGGGCTCTCACCTTTTGAGTCTTTGATGGCGGCATATCTTAAAGTTACTTCAAGAAAATATACTTCGGAAGAAGAAAATGACCATTGGTCAACATCAAGGTCTGTTTATGGAGCTCTTAATGGTGGAAAAATTGTTTGTACTGGGTACAGTCAAATTTTGAAAGCCATAATTGATGAACTGGGTGAAGAAAATATTATTATTTACACAAATCATGTTGCTGTTTCATGGGAAAATGAACAAATTGATGGATATCATTCAAATGTTATTTTGTATATTAAAGACGAAAAATATGGTATCAATGGTTATTATTACCTAGATCCAACTTGGGATTCTAATAGTAAAAATATATCAGAAAAAGATTTGGCACACTTTATGGTTCCACTAAAAGACATTAATAAAATTAGAGGTAATATTATATCTGATGATCATGTCTTTCCAAATAAAGATCCTGAGGATAAAAAACCTCAAAATGGTACTAAAAAGAACACATCAAAAAGTGATGAAATATATAATAATTTTAAAATAGTCAATGCAACTAGAAGTGTTTCATTTACAAGTGATGGATTTCAGTTGACACAAAAATTTGTTAAAGATTTGCTTAAAATTTATCCAGAATTTGAGACTTATGTGAGAGAAAAATATAGAGATGAACAAGTAAACAAAACAATTGAATTAATCAATTCAACAGAAGAACAATATAAAGATTTATTAAACCAATACAAACAAGATATCTATTATTTTGAAAGTGTTAAAGAGTTGTTTAAAGAATATGGAATAACTTACCTGACATTAAAAGAAGAAACTGATTTGATGTTGATTGATTTTGATTCTGATAATAATAAAAAACTAGATGAAATTATTGATTTTTTGGATAAAACAAAACAAGCTCGTGAAGAAATTATGCAAAAATACCCAGATGCTGTTAGTAGATTTGTTGATGCTTATAAAAATTATTACAAACAAAGAATTGAAGGATTAAATAAAAACATAGAAGAACAATTAAGAAATTGTAAAGAAATTTATCAACTTAACTATAATGGTGTTTATGAAGAATCAATACAAAAAGGATATTCACCAGAACAAGCTAAAGAAATAACTGAACGAATTAACGGAAAAACTTTTGAAGAAAGTCAAGAATACCTTACTTTTATTAGCAGAAAATCAGTTGATGATGATGCAATAAAAGAATGTGAAGATATTTTAATGAACAAAACTCCTATTATTGAACAATTTGTAAAATATCACCCAGAAAGTCATCCATCTATTCTGGCATTATCAGATGAAGAAATAAGTGATTGTATTTTCTCTATGGATCTTAATATTAGATGGGGAACTGAAGAAAGAGAATATGCGATAACAGAAGAGGATAAAGAAATTTTTGATAAAGAAATTACAAATAGAGGGTTAAAAGTTGAAAAGTATTTTTCACAAATCGATGACCAAATCGCCTCAAAAAAAGAATTTTTAGAAAGCGTAATACAAAGTAAAAATAAATTTATTAAAAGCTATAGTGAACTTGGATATGATGAGAACCTTAATGAAGACATTGTACAATATATAATGCGTAATCAAAATTTAGTTAAAGATTTTATAAGCAAAAAGAGTACTCCTGTTTTACAAGGCGGAATAGCGAATGCACTTAAGGCTGTACTTTCAAAAAAATATAAACAACTTGGCAAAGACCATGTTTATAGATTAGTAAAAGAGATTATGGATTATAACTTTAGACATGCACCAAAAGAATTTAAAGACGATGCATCAATTTGTTTTTGTGAAAAAGGAATGGTTGCAGAACAAGGGAAAGAATAAAAAAAGATAGGGATTTGTTCCCTATCTTTTTTGTTGTTTGGTAGCCTTAACGAGAATCGAACTCGTGATTCCGCCTTGAGAGGGCGGCGTCTTAACCGCTTGACCATAAGGCCATATTTTTGATAGCAATGATATGCTAACAAATTTTTTTTTATTTGGCAAGTAATTTTTACATTTCAATATTTATGTTATAGAAATTATTAAAATCATTATCATAATTATGTCCAAACTTTGCTGACATGTGGTCAACAAAAGCTGCAGAAAGGTCTGTGTCTAACCAAGAAATTGATGTACCCTTTTTGATGATTGTCATTGAGTAGTCTGTTACATTAACAAAAATTGTTTTTCCACTTTCTAATTTTGTTGCCAAAATAACATTTTGGTCACCATAAAAAACACCATTAACAAAACCAACATCTATGTCGCTGTAATCTTCATTAAGTTCACAACCTGCATTGTTAAGAATTGCTCTGTAATCATTAACAGATAATTTGTCTAAATATTTCATTTTTATCTCCGTTCATAATATATCACATAAAAAATGTATTTTCAATACATTATAATCAAAAAAAGTTTATTATTTTTATTTTTTGTGATAATATATCTATCGAATTAGTTAGGAGAAAACATGAATTTATTATTACTTAATTGGGATGAAATTGGTCAAGAAACATTAAATATTTTGAAAAAGCTTGGAATGAACTTTGCCAATGCACTTGGAATTTTTATTGTTGGTTTTTTGCTAATAAGAGTTATTGTTATTTTGTTAAGGAAAATATTTTCAAAAACCAAAGTTCCAAAAGTGACATACAAGTTCATTATTAGTGTGACAAAATTTTCTTTATACTTGTTGCTTTTGTTGGTTATTTGTCAGGCAGTTGGAATTCCAACAACAGGATTTGTTGCACTTGTGTCTGCTGCAGGACTTGCTCTTTCACTTGCCCTTCAAGGCAGTTTGTCTAACCTTGCAAATGGTGTTGTTATTATTAGTACACAGCCATTTAAGGAAGGCGACTATATTTCTGTTAACGGACATGAAGGAACTGTTATTGAGATGAAAATGTTGCATACAATAATAAAAACTCCCGATAACAAAAGAATTAGTATTCCAAATTCAAAAATTGTTGAAAATGAACTTATTAACTACAACATTAATGTTACAAGAAGAGTAAACTTTGATTTTTCTGTTGACTATGCAACAGATGTTGACAAAGCAAAAGAAATAATCATTAGTGTTATGAAAAGTAGTAATCTTGTTTTCACAGACCCAGCTCCATTTTGTGAACTAAAAACACTTGGTTCTAGCAGTATAAATTTGTTTGCATATTGTTGGTGTTATGGAAAAGATTATTGGACAGTATATTATTATGTTATGGATAATGTGTTTAATGAATTAAAGAGAAATAATATAAATATACCATTTGGACAAATGGAAGTTAGACTTAGAAATGATGAAGTTAAAATGCCATACAGAGAGCAAGAACTTCCAGAAAGAAATGTTGAACTTGCTGTTAAACCATATATTCCAGAAGATGGAGATATATTTGATAAAGCATTAAAGAATTTTAAAAAGAAACATCATAAAAAACCAAAAGAACCAAAGAAAGCAAAAGAAAAAGTAAAGAAAGAAAAAAATAAAAAGTAGATATAAAAAAACAAGGTTTTGTGACCTTGTTTTTTTGTTTGTTAATAATTAGTCTTCTGTTGAATTTGTTGTTAAGTCATCAGCAGCCACGCTTGCAATACATTCAACTCTTTGTTCTGGAACGCTAAGGCCTGGAGTTTTGATGTTTGCACGATGTGCATAATATGTGTTTGTTGAGTTGTCTGTCATTTGTGCATAGAAGTAAATGTATTCACCTGCAATTTCCATTGCACCTTGTTTGATGTTTTTAATTTCTGCAATTGTTTGAACATCTTCATCATTTTTGTAACTTTTTCTATAGATTCCATTGCTTGTTGAGTAGTAAACATATTCGCCATTAACAAGTTCAATTGTTGCGTCTTCATTAACTAAAACTTCAAAATTTCCACCAGCTTTTCCAATATATAATTTTGATTGAGCTTTGTATACAACAGCGTTTTCGTTTATAACTTTGAAATCACTTACTGCATCTTCTGTGTTAGGGATTGTCCATACCACTTCTTCACCTATTCCATTCATGAATTTTGAAGAATAGTAAGAAAAGTCGCCATTTTCGTCTGCTTGTCTATAGTAAAGTGTGTTGTTTTCAAAAGTAATCAACTTCATTTCTTTTTCATTTTTTTGCACTTCTACATTTGCTTTGTTTGCAAGATTATATCTGTACAAATAGTTTCCTGTAAGACCACTTGCTTTGTCTGTTTCACTTAAATCTTTTGTATAGAAAATATTTGAAAGAGTTGAATAGTTTGATGGGAATACAACATCCAAAACATTTTCAACTAAAGTTGTTTGTGAACCCAAGTTATCTTTGATTTCAAGTTTTGAAATTTTGTTGTTATCAAAAATTAAAAGATATGGATGTTCATCTGTAACCAAGAAGAATTTTCCTTGTGTTGTTTCGGTTGTTAAAATTTCCTTAAAGTTTGTTCCATCAACTTTGATTCTAAAGAGTGTTGTTAAATCAAACTTATCATTACCTGTTTTGTTTTCTTTGTGAACGTTTGGAGATGTGAAGTAGAGATAATTTCCAACAATAAACATATTTGAATTATTGAAACCAGCCATTTTTGAATAAACTTTGCTAACTTCTGTTACTCTGTTGTCATCATCATGGAATGTGTATCCATTTTCATCTGTTTTAATTTTGAAAATTGCATTATATTCTACATTGCTTTCTTTGTTCATTTCTCCTGAAAGTGTTGTGTAATCAACAAATGTGTTTGCAAAGAAAACATATTCGTCTGCAGTCACTACCCTGCCACCATTTGAAGATACGCTGTTTACAAGTTTTGGGTCTGCTCCGCAGCCAGCAAAAATAAAACATACGCTAAGCAATAATGCTGCCAATATTGATAAATACTTTTTCATAACAATTCCTTTTCTAGTCTTTATTTATTATTGTTTGTTTTTTGAGTGTCATTTGACACATAACAATTTCGCTTTATAATTTTATATATTTGTAATATATATGTCAAGCAATAAAATTATTTTACTTTTAATATAGTACTATATTTTTTTAATAAGTGCAACAAATTCGATGTTACCATCTCCACCTTTTATGCAAGATTGAGCAAGATTAAGAATATGAATATTTTTTGATGCAAAATCTTTTGTTACTTCATCAATAACTTTTTGGTGAATTTTGTTGTCTTTTATTACTCCTTTGAATTTTTTTGCAATATTTTTGCCACACTCAAATTGTGGTTTTATTAAAATTATCCCCAAATCCCCAGAATTTAGTATTTCGGAAATCTTGAAAGAGATTTTTGTGAGTGAAATAAAAGAAACATCACAGACAACAAAATCTACATCTTGGATATTCTCTTTTTTTATTGTTCTTATATCACACTCTTCCATTACAATAACTTTGTTATTGTTTTTTATTTTTTCAGCAAGTTGATTTTTTCCAACATCAACACAATATATTTTTTTTGCACCATTTTGCAAGCAGTAATCACTAAAGCCACCAGTTGAAGAACCAATATCCAAAACGACCTTATCTTTTACGCTAATGTTGAACAGTTTGCAAGCACCTTCTAGTTTTAGTCCAGCACGAGAAACATATGGACAAATTTGTCCTACAATTTCTATTTGGTTATTTTCGTTAACTTCAAAACTAGATTTTGTTACAATTTTTTTATCAACAAAAACAGCACCAGCTTTTATTAATTCCTGTGCCTTGTTTCTGGAAATTTCTTTGTTTTTTTGCAAATATAAATCCAATCTCATACAAATAAAAATAGCAACAAAAGTAAAATTTGTCAAATAAGAGCAAAAAAGTTAACAACTTTCAAAAAAAAGTGTTGACAAATAAACAATAAGAGTGTTATTATTACCAAGCATTAAGCAAATGGGGGTTTAGCTCAGCTGGCTAGAGCGCCTGCCTTGCAAGCAGGAGGTCATCGGTTCGATTCCGATAATCTCCACCATATAAAAAGTCCAAATCATAAAGATTTGGATTTTTTTATTTATAAAAAAAGACAAAGATATGTGATTTGGTTTTTTCAAATACCAAAGGGATTTGAAAAAGTTGTGCGAAAGCACAGATTTTTTATAATCTCACACCAAAGGTAAAAATTAATATATCTGTACTAAATTTCAGGATTTATTTGACAGTATGTTTGCTGTACAATTAAAATATACATAGGAGAAAGTTTATGATTGGTGCTATTGTTGCAATGGAAAAAAGAAGCTAAATATTTTATTGAAAAAAATGGAAAATGTTAAATCGTACACTGATTCAGGAAAGAAAGTTTATCAAGATAAAATAAAACAGATTAATTTGGAGTGATTTATGCAGATTGTTAAAGATGTTGTTATGTATCAAGCAACTACTAGAGATTATAAAGTTGGAGATATAATTAAGTTTGGTGATGATTATAATTATCAAGCAAAGCGAGTTCTTGATGTTGATTATAAAATGGAAAACGCACCAAATAACATGCCAGAAATGTTATTAGAAGAAAAGATAAAACATCACAAAAAATTAAACAAAAATGAACTTAGAGAAGTTTGTGATATCCTTTGGAATTATGGTTTTTCTATGAGAGAAATTGGCTTGGAAATATGTAGACAAAGATATTATCCAAATGAACCATCAAGATTTAAGTGTATGTTTTTATGTAAAAAACCAGAAGAAGCAAAGTGCTATTTATCTACTGCCAAAACAAAAGGAAACACTTCTCAACCAAAAGTGATTGGAGTTAAACTTAATGGAAAAATACTTATGACCAGTAATTCATTTAATATGAGGGGTGGCAAAAGTATAAATGAATTTATTGAACAAGCACATGCTTATTGGCAAGGAGTTGATGATAGTTTTGTGGACAAAGCAAGTATTGAATATTTGTTTGAAGGTATTGCAGAAGTTGTGGAAATAATTAATGAATAATTTTCAATAACAAAAAACCATTGACAATATTTTTGTTGTAGGTTAAAATAATGTCGTTATGAAAAAGATATTCAATTTACATCATCACGCTTAATTTGTGTTGCAAAACTGCAGCACCATTTTGTCGTGGTGTGTTATTAAAAGAAATGACGCACCGAAAATAGTCGGTGCTTTTTTATTAAAGTACGATAAATGTGTTTTGAAAATAAAACACAAAATGATAAAGTAGTAATAAGGAGAAATTTATGATTGAGCCAAGAACATTACCAGGGTTTATGGAATTATTACCTGGTGACCAAATACTTTTTAATAAAATTAAAGATACAATAAGAAAAAATTATGAAAGATATGGTTTTTTGCCACTTGATACTCCTGTTTTGGAAAGTAGTGAAGTTTTGCTTGCAAAAGCTGGTGGTGAAACAGAAAAACAAATATATCAATTTAAAAAAGGCGATTCAGATTTGTGTATGCGCTTTGACTTAACTGTTCCGCTTGCTAAATATGTTGCAGAAAATTTCAATGAACTTTCCTTCCCTTTTGCAAGATATCAAATTGACAAGGTATATCGTGGAGAAAGACCACAAAAAGGAAGATTTAGAGAATTTTATCAATGCGATATTGATGTTATTGGTAGAGACAGTTTGAGTTTGTATTATGACGCAGAAATTCCTAGTATTATGTACAATGTGTTCAAAGAACTTAATATTGGAGATTTTACAATTTTTGTAAGCAACAGAAAAATATTGTTGGGACTAATTGAAGAGCTTGAGTTGAAAGATATTGCCACAGATATTTTTAGGCTTATTGACAAGATTGAAAAAATTGGCGAGAATAATTTTGTTTTGGCACTTAAAGATGATTACAAAGTTGACGAACAAAAAATCCAAAAACTTTTGGAGTTTGTAAAAATTAAAGGTTCAGTTGATGAACAGATTGGATTATTAAAAAATATGCCAATACAAAACGCAAACTTTAGAGCTGGTATTGATGAATTGGAAGTTGTTACCAAATACATGAAAACATTTGGAGTTACAGAAGAAAATTTTGAAATTAACCTTTCTATTGCTCGTGGTCTTGATTATTACACTGGCACAGTTTATGAAACATTTATTAAAGGAAAAGAAAATATTGGTAGTATTTGCAGTGGTGGAAGATTTGATAACCTTGCAGGATTTTATACAAAAGAACATTTGCCAGGAGTTGGAATGTCTATTGGATTAACAAGATTATTCTATCAACTTAAAGAAAATAATATACTTGCCAATGAAAGTCAATCTGTTGCAAAGGTTGTAATACTGCCAATGAGTGATGAATGTATTGAAAAAAGTATTGAACTTAGCAACAAATTAAGAGAGAATGAAATTAACACAACAATATATTTGGAAAACACAAAATTTAAGACAAAACTTGCATTTGCAGTAAAATCTAATGCAAACTATGCAATCTTTATGGGCGAAGATGAAATTAAAAACAGTGTTTATACAATCAAAGATTTGATTAAGCAAGAACAACAAACAGTTACACTTGATGAACTTTTAACTATTTTGAAAGAAAAATAAAAAATACTGGACATTTTGAACATATCGTGTTAGTATAATATCCGTATGCGCTAATGCGATATATATGGTGGGTATAGCGCAGTTGGTTAACGTGCCAGATTGTGACTCTGGAGACCATGGGTTCGAGTCCCATTACTCACCCCATAAAAAAGAACACTCTTTTTTGAGAGTGTTCTTTTATTTTAGTGGTACTGTTGATTTTGCTGTGAGATTGAGTTCTGCAAAAGGATTGTCATCTTCCATAAGTTGATAATATGCATATGAACCAATCATTGCTGCATTGTCGGTGCAAAGTTTTAGACTTGGTGAATATAATTCAATGCCATTATTTTTGCATTCTTGTTCTAATACTTCTTTGAGTTTACTATTTGCTCCAACACCACCTGCAACAACAAGTTTGTTTTGTTTTAATTCTTTTAGTGCGTGTAAAGTTTTTTGAGATAGTTCATCAACAACTGCTTTTTGGAAACTTGCAGCAATATCTGCTTTGTTAAGTTCTTCACCTTTTTGTTCTTTGTTGTGAACATAGTTTATTACTGCTGTTTTTATTCCACTAAAACTAAAATTATATGTTCCACCCATAATATTTTTGTGAGTGAAAGAGATATTGTCTTGACCTTCTTTTGCAAGTTTGTCTATTTTTGGGCCACCTGGGTAACCAAGGCCAATTACTCTTGCAACTTTATCAAATGCTTCGCCAACTGCGTCGTCTACCGTTGTCCCAAGTAATTCCATTTGAGTGTAATTTGGTATATTGAGTAGTGCTGTGTGTCCACCACTAACCAAAAGACAAACAAATGGCGGTTTCAGGTCGCCGTGTGTTAAATAGTTTGCTGCAATATGTCCACGAATATGGCTAACAGGTATTAGTGGTTTGTTTTGCATATATGCAAGACCTTTTGCAAAACTAACTCCCACCAAAAGTGCACCCAAAAGTCCGGCTCCATATGTTACTGCAATTGCATCAATATCTTCCATGGTTAAGTTGGCTTCTTTTAGTGCTTCGTTGCAAACATTTGAAATTGCTGTTATGTGGTTTCGTGATGCAACTTCGGGAACAACCCCACCAAAACGAGTGTGGATTTCTATTTGTGTTGCAATAATATTACTCAAAATTGTTCTACCATTTTCGACAATTGCAACGCTTGTTTCGTCACAGCTTGATTCTATTGCAAGAATACGAATGTTTTCTTTTTTTCTTAATTTTTCTAATAATTCTTTTTCCATTTTTTCACCATTAGTTACTTTTTACAAGATAGTCGTTTATAAAAGGTTGAATATTGCCATTCATAACTCCATCAACATCAGAAGTTTCATAGCCTGTTCTGTGGTCTTTGACCATTGTGTATGGACAAAATACATAACTGCGTATTTGACTGCCCCACTCAATCTTTTTGATTTCACCTTTTATGTCGTTCATTTTTTTGAGTTCGTCTTCTTCTTGTTTTTCAACAAGTTTACTGTATAACATTTTCATTGCTGTTTCACGGTTTTGGATTTGGCTTCGTTCTGTTTGGCAGCTTACAATAAATCCTGTTGGAATATGCGTTATTCTTATGGCACTTTCTGTTTTGTTTACATGCTGTCCACCTGCTCCACTTGAACGATATGTGTCAATCTTTAAGTCTTCTGGACGAATTTCTATATCTGGCAAACTTTCAATTTCTGGCATAACTTCAACACTTGCAAAACTTGTGTGTCGTCTGGCATTTGAATCAAATGGAGAAATTCTAACCAATCTGTGAACACCTTTTTCGCATTTAAGGTATCCATAGGCATCATCGCCACTAACCAAGAATGAAATACTTTTTATACCTGCTTCATCACCAGGAAGTTCATCTAGAACTTTTACCTTGTAATTTCTTTTTTCACAGTACATTTGATACATTCTAAAAAGCATTTCTGTCCAATCTTGTGCTTCTGTTCCACCTGCACCAGAGTGTAAAGTGAGAATTGCATTGTTTGAATCATATTTGCCTTTGAGTAGTGTTTCTATTCTAAAGTCTTCTAATTCTTCTTCTAGTTCTTGAAGTTTTTGCTCTATTGTTTGCTCAATTTCTTCATCATGACCAAGTTCCAAAAGTTCCAATGCAACATTGATATCATCAATTAAGTTTTCACATTTTTTGACACGGTCTAGTTTGTATTCAATATTTTTTATTTTTTGGCCAACAACTTTTGTTTTTTCAATGTCATTAAAAAAGTCTGGCTTTTGTTGTTCATTTTTTAATTCTTGCAAGTTTGACTGTAGTTTTGGTAAGTCAAAGACACTCCTTTATAATTTTAAGAGTGTTTATGTGTTTTTCTAAATTTTCCTTTACGCTTTCAATAATTATCATGTATTTGCTCCAAATTCAGTGTAAGTATAGCACCTATATAAAATTAAAGTCAAAGTAAATGCAAAATGCTGTTGCAAAATTTTTTAGATTAGTTTAATATATTTGTGTGAAAAAATTATTTTTATGTATTTTTGTTATGATGCTTGCGCTTTTGCCTTCTGCTTATGGTGGGCAAGTTATTTTTGCATCCAATATACCAAGTCAAGTGAGAACATTGACACGGACACCGCTTTATGTGGATTGTGATGTGATGAGTGAATTTGTGAAAGATAATCAAAACCAAGATGTGTACCTTAAAGAAGGAACGCAATTGAGAGTAGATACAACTTTTGCTGATACAATGTTTTATAAGGTGTACACATTTAATGTTTATGTTGGTGCTGGAGAAACTGATTTTGCATATGTACTTATTTCTCAAACACTTGATGCAACAATAACTTCACCAACACAAAGATTGGATACAAATGCAACTATAAAAAATGACAATGTACCAGTTTATAGATATTATGAAAATGATAATTCATATAGTCAAACAGAAATCAACTTAAAGAAAGATACAAAAGTTAGAGTTCTTGATGGATATGATTCATCAAAAAAATATACATACATCTCTTATCAAAATGAAAATGGCACAATAAATTATGGATATGTTTTAACTTCTGACCTTGCTGTTGAAGGAATAAATTATTCAATAATTGTTGCGATTTCAATTCTTATTGTGTGTATATCATTGTTGTTAATAATATTTGGGTTAAAAGGCAAAAAGAAGAAGAAAAAGTAAAAAAAACAAGCAAAAATTCAACTTTGCTTGTTTTTTTATGCTAATTTTTGAGTTTTTTCAATATTTCGTCAAGAACAACGTTGTGAATGTGTTCTATTGAATATGGTTTATTTTCTTTTGCACAATCGATTTTTATGTACTTATGTAAATCACATAATGACAAATAAACTTTTTCGCTGTTGAGTAAATATTTTTCATCCATTTCATGTTGGTCTGGTTTTTCGGCTCTGTGTGATTTTAATATTTTTGCTGCTTCAAGTGGCATGTATAAAAATATTGTTATATCAGCTCTTGGCAGCTCCAATAATTCATATTCTAATTTTTCCAAGAAATCAAACATTTCTTGTCTTTTTTTGTCATCGTAAATTTTTGAGCCCTGGTGAGCAAAGTTTGAATCAATATATCTGTCAACAACAACATTAATTCCGTTGTTAAGTTTGTCTAATATTTTTCCAATATTATATTTCCTGTCTGCTGCAAAAAACAAACTTGCAACCCTTGGGTCAACATTTGAAGCTCCTTCTTCAAAATACCCTTCACAATAATCTGGCTTGCCAAGGTATGGTCCTGCAATCATTTTTCCTGTTGCGCTGGCATAGTATGGGAAACAAAACTTTTCTGTTTTGTAGCCAAGTTCATTTAGTTTTGCAACTAACAAATTGCTTTGTGTTTCTTTTCCAGAACAATCTGTTCCTTCAATAACAATAAGTTTACCTTTCATAATAACTCCTAACATTATTATTATAGCATATCGCAATTATTTAATCAAATTTTAACTGTTAGATACTGCAAAATACATTAAGTCGTTTACTTTGCTGTTATTTAGATGGTAAACAATAATTTTTCCACTTCTAATACAAGATATAATCCCCTGGTCTTTAAGCGACCTTAGCTGATGTGAAATGGTTGTTTGATTTATACAAAGCAATTTTGATAAGTCGTTTACACATAAATCACACATTGCAAGGCATGAAATAATTTTTAGGCGTGTACAATCACTGAAATTTTGAAAATATAGTGCAAGTTTATTTAATTCTTTATCCGGTGGCAAATATTCAAGAATTTTATTTCTATTTTTAACTGAAAGCAATAAATAATCCATACAAAACTCCTTTGTAACATATTTTGTTTGTTTGGCATATAAGATAACGATTGTTTTATATATATTTTAACAATTATAATTGATTATTTTTTGTCTAATAGTATATAAAAACAAAATATATTGTCAAAAGGAGGTATTATGAATTTTTCACAAGACATTTTAATGGTATTGCTGATATCGATATTAGCGACATCAACAAACACAGATCTTGCAAATAACACGAACATGCTATTAATATTGCTTCTTGCTTTGTCGGGGAATAATGGCTTTAATTGTGGTTGTTGCCAAAATAACTATGCATCAAATAGGGTGTTTTAATATAGAAAAATTGATAATAATCTCCAAAAGAAAAGTAAAAAATAAGTTATACAAATATAACTATAAAACTAAAATTAAAACTTGTGCAGTATGCATAATTGATAAAATAACTATTTTTGAACAAAAATTCACATAAAGTAAATAATTATTATTGTTGTGTGTTTTTGTTGGATTTTATGACTTAATTATTGAAATTATTGTTTATGGTTTGTATTACATATTCTGTTGTTTGAGAAAAAACTTGTATTAATGAAGAGCTTTCTATTTGATTGTTTAATACTTGATTTTTTATTATTGATTCGTTGGCAAATAAGGTAAGATAACATAATACACAAGAAATAAATATTCCTTTTGCGAAACCAATTAATATACCGGATATCTTGTCTAATATATTAGTTGGATGTGATTGCTCTGAGAATTTTATCATTTTATCTAATAAGAATTTAATTATTATTCGGATGAGCGTGTTTGTGAGAATAAAAATTATAGAATCTACAAGCAATTTTGATAAACTGATTTTTTGAGAATTGCTGTTTGTATGAAGAAAAAGCTTTATAAAATTGCTCAATTTTGCATTTTTGTTTACAAAATCGACAATGCGCTCACTATTAAATATGTTAAAATTAAAATTTTCGTAATTTATTACATTATTTAATTGCGAAGATATTACTGGGAGAAGTTTATAAGTTAGATATAACGATAATATTAGGGTAAAGAATGATGCAAGTGATTTTAATATTCCCCTTTTTAACCCCCAAACAGAATAAATACACAAAACAATAATTATAATTAAATCTATAAGCATAAAATAATTATTGCAAAAACAAATATTTTTATAACGCAAAGCCTATTTTTTTGATTTTTAGCTTAAAATTGGGATTTAAAAAATCTTAATTCTAAGCGATTTTTGAAATTTTTGACGATATTTTACTTATGTCAAATTTTTGCGATTAAATGCCTATTTGCATACTTACTGTATACAATGTTTCACGTGAAACAATTTATTATGTAAAAAATATTATTGTTAAAAAATGTTTCACGTGAAACAATTTGAATTTAAATCTATTCCTATAGAATTTTGAAATTGAATTTTTACAAATTTATTTATTTCAAAATATTAAAAAAATAGCAATGTTTCACGTGAAACATTGCTTAAATGAAATTGTTATAAAATATATGTTTCACGTGAAACATTTAGTTATCCACATAAGTTATCCACATTTTTGCCATAAATTGTGGATAACTTGCCCTAAAATAGGTGTTTTGATATATTTTATAGTTGAATTGTACTACATTTATATATAGTTGACTGTGGATAAGTTGAATAAAAAATCAGCCATAATGGCTGGTTTTTTGAATAATAAAATGAATTTTAAATATTAATTAAACATTGAATTTGTTATTATTGGTATTATTGAAATTGCTCAAATCTCTGAGAGTTAAAGTCTTTTTTTGTAACAAATCAAGAAGTTCAGCAATCCTATCTAAATCATCTCTTGAATAGTAGTCAATATATATTCTACCTTTTTTATCACTACCAATTGCACTTACTTTTGTTGCAAATACTCTTTGCATATCGTTGATGAGTTCTTTAAGTTCCATGCTTTGTTCTGGTGGTTTGTTCTTTGCTTTTGGTGGGTTAAGATATTGTTTAACAAGTTTTTCTAGCTCTCTAACAGTAATTTTTCCATCACAAGCGGCTGACGCAAACTTAAATTGTGCTTTTTCATCGCCAATTACAACTAAGCACCTAGCATGACCAGCTGTTAATCTGTTTTGTTCAACAAGTTTAATTACATCTGGAGATAATGATAACAATCTTAATGTGTTTGCTATGTTTGGTCTTGAAATACCAATTCTATCGGCAACAGTTTCTTGTGTGAAGTTGTATTCTTCCATAAGTTGTTTAATAGCCCTTGCTGCTTCAATTGGGTTTAAATCTTCTCTTTGAAGGTTTTCTATGATTGATATTTCTTTAATTTGTCTTTCTGTATAGTTCTTTACAATACATGGAACTGTGTCTAAACTCGCTATTTTTGATGCGCGCCATCTTCTTTCACCGGCAATTATTAGATAACCATTGTCTGTTTTGTTTACGACAATAGGTTGGATAACTCCATGGGTCTTTATTGATGCTGCAAGTTCGTTAAGAGCATCTTCATCAAAGTTTTTACGAGGTTGATTTGGGTTAGGGAATACTTTGTTAACATCAATTTCATTAACTGCTCCCTTGATTGGAACGTCTTTTACTTCTGCTGGTTTTTCTTCAACCTTTTCAACAGTTTTCTCTACAACTCTTTCTGGTTTTGTTTCTCTTTCTGGTTTTGCTTTTGGCTTTTCTGGTTGGCTACTTAATTCTTCTACTTCATCATCATAGATGGCGAGTAATGCTCCCAATCCTTTGCCTAATCCCATTTTCTTTTGTGCCATATTATATACTCCTTAATTGAATTTTACTATATTTAGTTATCTTTTTATAACTTATTTTATTTCTATTTAGTATTTCTTCTGCTAAACTTAGGTATGCATTAGCTCCTTTTGATGATGTGTCATATAATACTATTGGCAAACCATGACTTGGTGCTTCTGCAAGTCTTATATTACGTGGAATATATGTATCATATACCTTTGTATTAAAGAATTTTTTAACTTCTTCGCTTACTTGTGCAACAAGGTTTGAACGATTATCTTTCATTGTTAGCACAACACCTTCGATTTTCAAATCGGGATTTAGGTGATGAATGATTAATCTTATTGTATTCATAAGCTGTGTTAACCCTTCAAGTGGGAAAAATTCGCACTGAATGGGTATTAAAACTGAGTCTGATGCTGTTAAAGCGTTTACAGTTAGTAATCCAAGTGAAGGTGGACAGTCGATTAGAATGAAATCGTACTTATCTTTTATTCTATCTAGTGCTTTTTTGACAATATGTTCTCTTGAATTCATTTGAACAAGGTCAATTTCTGCACCGGCAAGGTCAACTGTTGCTGGAACAATATCTAATCCAGCCATAACTGTTGGAAGAATGATCTCATCAATCATAACTTCTTTGTCAATAACGTTGTAAAGTGTTTTTAGTTCACTGCTTTTTTCTATTCCAACGCCACTTGATGCGTTACCTTGTGGATCCATATCAACAATTAAAACTTTTTTGCCCATTGCTGCCATATAGGCGGCAACATTTATGCAAGTTGTTGTTTTGCCAACTCCACCTTTTTGGTTGGCAAAAGCTATTATTTTGCCCATATTTTCTCCTAATTTTATTACTATATATAATATACGTACTTATTATAACATAATTTATCAAAAAATCAATTGTTTTGTAAACATAAAAAAATTCACTTTTCAGTGAATTTCTATAATATTGGCTTTGTTTTTGCCAAATTTTTGCCTCTTGGGTATTCTTTTGGCGTGTTTTTTTGCTTTGAAATAGCAATATTTACTCTGATACTATTTTCTTCTTTTACGAGTACATTTTGAAGATTGAAAATTTTTCCACCAAGAATTGTGATTGCATTTTGAGCTTCAATAATTTCTTCTTCGGCTTTCATACTTTTGTAAGCAATCATTTTCCCACCAACTCTAACAAGTGGTAAGCAGTATTCACATAAAACATTTAATCTTGCCACGGCACGAGCAACACATATATCAAAGCTTTCGCGATTTGTTTTTGCAAAATCTTCTGCTCGGCTATGAATTGCATATATATTGTCAAGTTTAAGATGATTGCACACTTCTTTTAGAAATAGTATTCTTTTGTTTAGACTATCAACCATTGTAATTTTTAGGTCAGGGCGAAGTATTTTTAGTGGAATGGAAGGAAAGCCTGCCCCAGCGCCAACGTCAACAACTGTTGCTCCAAACGGAATCATGTTTATTGGAAGAACGCTATCCAAAATATTTTTTGTTGCAAATTCTTTTTCATCTGTTATATTTGTTAAATTCATAACCTCATTTTTTTGAATAACAAGATTATAAAATTTTTCTAATTTGGTTAGTTTTTCATCATCATAATCTATGTGATACTTTTCAAATAATGTTTTTAATAAATCTATCATATACACCTATAATATCATAAAATATCTTAAAAATATATCAAAATTTGTGTATTTTTGATGTATTTTTGCTTATTTTTCTCTATTTTTTGTTTTTAATATACATAATTAGTATCGTGACATCAGCTGGTGAAACACCACTTATTCTTGATGCTTGACCAATGCTAACAGGTTTAATTTTTTCTAGTTTTTGTCTTGCTTCAAGTCGTAAGCCTTTCATTTCGGAGTAGACAATGTCTGTTGGAATTAATAAGTTTTCTTGCTCCTTAAATTTTTTGATATCTTCTTCTTCTTGAGCAAGATAGCCTTCAAATTTAACTTGAACATTAACATATTCTAGTGCACGCTTTGAGAAGTTTTCAAAAACTTTGTAATGCTCATTTATATCAAAAATATCTATATTGCTACGCTTGAGCATTTTGTAATATGTTTGTGAAGTCTCTGGAACACTCTCGTTGTGCTCAACATAGAATTGTTTTAAATCATCATCAATTTTTACTTTTGTTTGCAAAATTTCATATATTTGTGATATTTCTTGTTGTTTTTTGTTGAATTTTGTATATCTTTCGTCATCAACAAGTCCAAAGTCTCTACCAATTTGAGTTAGTCTGAAATCGGCATTATCTTGACGAAGGTGAAGTCTGTACTCTGCTCTTGAAGTCATCATTCTGTATGGTTCGTTTGTTCCTTTTGTTACAAGGTCATCAATTAGAACTCCAATATAGGCTTGGTCTCTGCCTAAGACAAGTGGCTCTTTTTTGTCTAAAAATCTTGATGCGTTTATTCCTGCTATAAGCCCTTGTGCTGCTGCTTCTTCGTATCCACTTGTTCCATTTACTTGACCAGCAAAGAATAAGCCATTAACAATTTTTGATTCCAAACTTGCCTTTAGTTCCAAACTATCAATAAGGTCATATTCAATTGCATATGCGTCTCTCATTATTGTTGCATTTTCTAGACCTTCGATTGTTTTGTACATTTGTTTTTGAACATCAACAGGAAGAGAAGTTGAAACACCTTGAATGTATACTTCGTTTGTGTATAGTCCTTCTGGTTCCAAAAATATTTGATGGCGTTCTTTGTCTGCAAATCTAACAATTTTATCTTCAATTGAAGGGCAATATCTTGGCCCAACACCTTTTATTATTCCACTAAACATTGGAGCTCTTGATAAATTTGCTCTTATAACATCGTGGGTTTTTGCATTTGTGTAGGTTAGGTAACAATCAACAACATTTTTTGGGGTATGTTCTGACAAAAAGCTAAATGATTGTATATCTTCATCGCCATGTTGAACAACGAGTTTTGAAAAATCAATAGTTTTGCCGTTCATTCTTGCAGGTGTTCCTGTTTTAAATCTGCGAACAGTATGTCCAAGGTCGATTATACTTTGAGTTAAGTTTTCTGCACGAAGAAAACCATTTGGTCCACTTTCTTTTGAGTATTCACCAATTATGATTTTACTTTTTAGATAAACTCCTGTGCAAACAACTATTGTGTCTGCATAATAAATTTCGCCTTGAACTGTTTCTATTCCACAAATTTTGTTGTTTTTTACAATAATATTTTTTGCTTCGGCCTGTTTTATGAATACATTTGGTTCTTCTTCCAAAGTTCTTTTCATATTATTGTGATAAAGTTGTTTGTCAACTTGAGCACGGAGTGAATATACTGCAGGGCCTTTGCCCATATTGAGCATACGAATTTGAATTGCACTTTTGTCTGTGCATTTTCCCATTTCTCCACCAAGTGCATCAATCTCGCAAACAAGGTGACCTTTTGCTGTTCCGCCAATACTTGGATTGCATGGCAAAAAACCAATCGCATCAAGATTGATTGTTAGCATCAAAGTTTTTTTGCCAAGTCTGGCTAGGGCAAGAGTTGCTTCGCAACCGGCATGACCACCACCAATTACCACTGCATCAAATTTATTAATATCGTTTACATTTTCCATAATACTTCAATATAATAACACTTGTTCAAAAAAAAATAAAGTCAAAAATATATATTTGCTTTTTATGTGCTAAAAAGTAACAAAAAGCTTAGGATGATGCGATTCTCTAGCTCCCCGCCAAGAGCGAACTGTACGCACATTCATAAAGAGGAGCGTACTTTTTTTGTTACAGAAGATTGTTTTGGAATGATTGTTTCCTATACAAAGAAAGCATTATATAAAATGTTTGACAAATTTAATTTTTAATGATATCATTATTTCATAATATTATGATATCACAAGGAGTAAAAATGAACAATACAAAAACGCCGACAGCTGAAAAGGTCATGTTCCCGTTGCGATTACCACCTGATATGTATAAGGAAATACGAAAAATTGTTGCAATAGAGCATGAGAAAGGAAATTATAGATACAGCACAAATGATTGTTTAACACAAATTATAGAAAAGGGATTGAAGGAGAAAAAATGAAAAGAAGCGATATAATACAAACTGTTGGTAGTGAATTTTTAGTTAGTAATATAGAAAATGATGAATTCAAATATTCAAAAGAGTTTAAAAGGCTGTCAATACCTTTTACCCCAATAAAAAGTAGTAAGGGCAACAGACACTATGACAATTTGGATATTAGATTTGTTAATGACAATGTTTCTGTTTTAATAGAAACAAAAGTTGATTTTGATAACGATATTGAAATGGCAAAAGAACAACTTTCAGCTTATGTGGAATATGAAAAACAAATTAATAACAACAAGATTGTTGCTATTTTGGCTAACACTTCAAACAATAAAGTTATGGTATGGCGTGGTGTAGTTTCAGATGCAGATTATATGCCAAATGAAACAGCCTTAAAAACAATGCCAGAATATGTAGATTTTTACACTTCAAAAGTTAATGATAAAGAAAAAGTTATGGCGAATACTTATAAATTGAATGAACTTTTACATAAACATGGTATTAAAGAAAAATTAAGAAGTCAATTCGTTGGGACATGTTTATTGGCATTAAAAAATGGATTAGACTATAAATCAGTTACTCTTTCAAATTCTCAAATAAGAGCTGCAATTAAAGATACATTAGAAAAATTATTTAATGAAAATGGCGATTTAGAAAAAGCTAAAAAATTAGGCTTATTGGATGATAAAATACTGAAAAATCAAATTGTTAGATCATTAAAAATTGAAGATTTGAGAGAAATATTAATGTTTATAGAAGATAATATATTGCCTTTTATAAATGATAAAACAACAGCAGGACAAGATTTATTAAATTTGTTTTTTGTTACTTTTAATAAATATGTTGGTAAGGCTGACAAGAATCAAGCGTTTACACCCGACCACATAACAGATTTTATGTCTAAAATCACAGGAGTAAATAAACATTCTGTTATTTTAGACCCATGTTGTGGTAGTGGCTCATTTCTTGTAAGAGCAATGACACAAGCTTTAGATGATTGTGCAACTGAAAAAGAGCAAATAAAAGTGAAGAGAGAACAGATTTTTGGAATAGAATTTGATGAAGATGTGTATGGACTTGCAGCAACAAATATGCTTATTCATAGTGATGGAAACTCTCACATAGTATGCGGTAGTTGTTTTGATTATAAGGAATGGATTATTAAGAATAAACCAAATGTTATTTTGATGAATCCACCTTATAATGCGCAAAGAACACAAATGCCTGAAAAGTTTACAAAAACGTGGAATAAAGATAAAAAAGAAGACCCAACAAAAGGTTTCTACTTCGTGAAGTATATTGCAGACACGCTAAATGCAATTAATCAAACTGCAACACTTGCTGTATTGTTACCTGTTGCTTGTGCTATTGGAACAAGCAAAGAAATTGCAAATATAAAAGAAGAAATATTGAAAGAAAATACGCTTGACGCTGTATTTACATTACCAAGTGAAGTATTTTATCCTGGTGCATCCGCATCAGCTTGTTGTATGGTATTTAAAATTGGTAAAAAACATAATGATATATCAAATCCTGACACTTTCTTTGGGTATTATAAAGATGATGGATTTAAGAAAAAGAAAAACTTAGGAAGAATTGAACAAACAGACCAACATGGCAATAGTCGTTGGGTTGAAATTGAAAAGCAATGGATTGAACTTTATAGAAATAGACAATCTAAAGATGGTTTATCAGCTACACATAAAGTAGCAGGAAATGATGAGTGGCTTTGTGAAGCATATATGAAAACCGATTATTCAACATTAACTGAAGAAGATTTTCAAAAGACAATTAATGAATATCTTGCTTATTTAGTAAAAGAAGGTAATGTGCATGAATCTTAATATTGAAAATTGGAAAGAATTTAAAATAAAAGATATTTTTAGATTAGAGCCAACAAAAGGCATTGACTCAACTGAATTATTAGAAGGAAATGATATTAATTATATTGGAGCAAAACACGAAGATAATGGTTTGATGATGTGTTGCCAATTAGATGGATTTGAATCTTGGGTATCAAAAGGTAATTGTATTGTTTTTATTCAACTTGGAGCAGGAAGTGCCGGATATGCAAATTATATACCAGATGATTTTATTGGCATGAATGGTAAAACGCTTTGTGGTTATATAGATGGGATTATGAATCCTCAAATAGGACTGTTTTTAGAAACAATTTTATGTAAAGAAAGACCGAAATATTCTTTTGGAAGAAGCTGGACTGGTGATAGGCTTAGAGAAACTATAATAAAACTACCTGCAGACTCACAAGGAAATCCTGATTGGCAATTTATGGAAGATTATATCAAATCTATAAACAATAAACCTATTAGCACAAAGAATAAGGGAGGGCAATTATCACCTATTCTTGGACAGACTAATTGGAAGGAATACAAATTAGGGCAATTATTTTGTGATATTTATAAAGCTGAAGCCCATGTCAAAAATGATATTGATAATTTTGAGCATGGCAATAGTGATAGATTGGAATTTATTACAAGAACAGATACAAATAATGGTTGTGATTGCTTTGTAAATAAAAACGATGTTAATGGCATCGAAAAAGGCAATGCAATTATTATTGGAGATACAACTTCAACAATTTATTATCAAGCAAATAATTTTGTTGCTGGCGACCATATTGTTGTATGTCGTGCAGATTGGATAAATAAATATACTGCATTATTCCTTAAAACAATTTTAGAAAAAGAAAGATATAGATATAGTTACGGAAGAGCTTTTAAAATGGATTTAATTAAATCTACTATTGTTAAATTACCAACAAAAAATAATGAACCTGATTGGCAATATATGGAAAATTACATTAAATCTTTACCATATGGAGATAGAATATAATGTGCGTATAAAAGCACTCACAGTCCGCCAAGAGAGATTGAATACAATATTAAGAGGTGGCTGATTTTGTTGTGCCAACTAAATATAAAGATTAGAATACAAATATCATTATTTTTATCTAACATTTTTGTAAACATAGTTTATTGAAGTAAAAAAAAATAGTCTAATTTTAGACTATTTTTTTGATGCTTTCTTTTGTTCTTTTTTTTGAGCTTTTTTTGCTTTTTTAACTTCTTTCCATTGTTCTTTTGTATAGTTGATTTTTTTCATGTTTTCTGGTAATTCAAATGGTTGTTGCAAAAGTTCTGGGTTGTTCATGTATTTTTTGATAAGTTTTATGCTTTTTGCATAATAAAAACCATCGCAAATTCTTTCATCAACAACAACACCAATTCTAAGTACTTTGCCAACTTCAATTTGTTCGGTTAGGGGATTGACAACAGGTTCTAATCTTTCTTTGCCAAGACCTACGAACAATGAAGATGTTCCAAAGTCATATAGATGATGATAAACATAATCTGTTGAAATACTTTTCATGTTTGTAATCCAGCAACTTGCATGAAAAGGACTAACTTTAATTAACCATTTTGGAAGAAGACCATGCTTGTCTAAAAATTTTGCAAGTCCAACAATAAACTTTGTTAAAAAGTTTGGAACAGCTTTAAGGGCTTTTGCTGTTTTGTCTGTTCCGCTTTTGTCAACACTTCTTGTTCTTGCAATTTCTTCGTTAACACGAACTCTAATTTCTTCAAGTGTTTCTTCACCAGTAAATCTCATTTTAACAATGCTTTCTGGAGCATCATCACTAAGTTCTGTTTTTGCAGCAAAACAAATGTAGATTCCTTTTCGTTGATAAACTCTTCCGTTCATAACAAAACGATTGATGCTTGGTCTTTCTGCATAAAGACGAACAAGTGCGGCTGTTAGTATGTGCATATAAGTATATCTTGTTCCTTGTTCTGACATTTCTCGTATATATTCGTCCATTGATTCACAATTTTGCACATGTAGGAAATTAACCATTGCATCGTATCTGTGAGACATAATATGAGATGTCATTCCAAGTACGGGGTCTGCGTCTTTTGCAAAAACTGCATCGCTTCTGTATCTAAACATAAAAACTCCTATGTCGATATATTAACATAAATAACTTATAAATGTAAACAAATTATTTACCAAGACAAAATTTGCTAAATATATCGTTTATAATTTCTTCTGTGGCACTTTCACCGGTGATTTTTCCAAGTTCTTGCCATACTCTTTTTGTTTGCATATCGACAATGTCAGCACTAAAGTTTGTGCTTTGGATTGCTTCATCAATTAAAGATATTGCATTTTCTATTGCAATTTTGTGTCTTTGGTTTGTTATATAAAGTTGAGAAAAATCAATTTTGTCAACTCTAGTTTTTTCAAGAATTGAGTCAAGAATTTTGTCAATATTTTGGTTGTTTAATGCACTAACCAAAATTGCATTGTCTAATTTTGTAACAATTTGCTTGTCTGTTTTGTTAAGGATATAGAGTGTGTTTTTGTCTTTGATAAGGCTAAGTAATTCTTCATCTTCTTTGTCAAGTTTTTCGCTTGCATCAAAAATTGCAAGAATAATATCGGAATTGTTAAGCATTTGTTTGCTTTTTTCTACACCAATTTTTTCAACAATATCATCACTATTTCTGATTCCTGCTGTGTCAACAAAATTAATTTTTAATCCTTTGTACGAAATTGTTTCTTTTAGAACATCTCGAGTTGTTCCTTTGATTTCTGTTACAATGGCTCTATCTTCACCAATTAACCTATTGAGAAGACTGCTTTTCCCCACATTAGGTTTTCCAACAATTGCAACTGTTATTCCAAATTTTATTTTTTGACCAGTTGTGTAACTGTCTTTTAACTTTTCTAATTCTTGTTTGCTGTTTTGCAAAGTTTGTTTAACTTGGTTAATAGACATTTCTTCATCATCATGTTCGGGGTAGTCAAGAGAAACTTCCAAGTTGACAAGACAGTCCTTTAGATTGTCTTGAATTGTTTTTATTGTTTTGAAAAGCATGCCATCTGTTAAGTTACTTGAAGCCTTGAGTTCTGCATCACTTGTGGCATTTATCATATCAATTGTTGCTTCTGCTTCATCGAGTGACATTTTGCCATTCATGAATGCACGCTTGGAAAATTCACCATTTTGTGCAAGTTCACAACCATTTTCTACTAATTTTTGCAAAATTTTTGTTGCAAGGTATTCTCCACCATGGATTTGAAATTCTACAACATCTTCACCAGTGAATGAGTATGGAGCTTTGAAGTAAACCATCATACACTTTTCAAAAGCGTTGTCACCAAGGTTGAACTTGCCAAGATACATCTTTCTTGGTTCAATGTTATCTTTGGTTAAATTTTTTGCACAAAAAAGATTAAAGGCAATTTGCATTGCCTTGTCTCCACTTGTTTTTACTATTGAGATTCCGCCACTACCTAGAGGCGTAGATATCTGCGCTATTGTCTTCATGTTTCTCCGTTGTTTGAGTGTATTTTGTTATTGCTTGATTGTATGCTTGTTTTGCAAGTCCATTTAATGTTATTAAATATTCTTTATAACTAGGTGTTATATAATATCCAAGATGTTCTATTTCTCTTATTGAATTTTTAATGTCAAAATGTTTTAGTGTTTGTTTTAGGTATTCCATATATGTTGGTTTTGTTTGAGCCAACAAAACTATTTGTTCAACATCCTTTTTATATATTTTTTGATAGTCAACCAAAATGCATTCATCATTGCAAAAGAAGTGCATATTTTGACCATGGTCAAACAAAAATCCTGATGTACCTAATAACTCTTTTTGTTCTAATGCAATACACATTGTACTTCCGCCAAAAGCTAATTCATTGTCAACTACTGGTGCAAGTTCATAAGTTTTATTTTGTCTGTCGTATAAAAAATTTAGGTTGTTGTGACGATCTTCTTGAAATGTTAATGAGTCAAGTACCATAAGTTTGAATAGGTCAAAAGCTAGTTTGTCGATATCGGTATTGCTTTTGATTAAATTAAAATGGTCAATTAGTCCTTGATAAGTAATATCATAAACAATTTTTCCATACATTTCTTGAATTGATACTAACTGTTTGTTTTTTGTTACAAAATTGTAACTTACTAGTCCAACTTGTTTTTCATTGTGAGCAGCTTCGTATTCAGCCACTTTAACTCCATGTCTTTTTGCTAAGTTGCAATAAAGTAATTCATTTAATACTCTAATTTTTGACATGTTTCCATCGTATGTTTTAAATAAGGCTTCTCCCTTTGGGGTTATGAACCAAACTTTTCCAAATGGGACAGAAGAAATACCAGTTTCACCAGTTCTTATTTTTGTGATAAAATCTTGCAAATTTATACCCTTTGCAAGTTTGATGTTTTTGTATTTCTTTTTATTTTTTATTAGATAACTAAATTTTACCATAGTATTTCCTCAACATCGTAATCAAAACATTGTGGGTGAATTTGTTTTGTTTCTTTTATTGTACTAACAAAAATTTGTTTTGACAAGTCGGTTATATCTTTTAGATATTTTTTATAGTCAGCAGAGATTTTGTAACCTAGTTGTTCAACATTATTTATTGCGCTTTCTATATTAATATTGTTTAGACATTTTATGACAAATTCCTCATATTCTTTTCTGCCATATGACATTTGCAATAAATGTTTGAGATTTTCTTTGTATCTTACATCTGTAGACAAATAAGTTGTTCTGTCGTAAACAGGGAACATCATATATCCTGCATGAGTTTTTAAAAAGTCTTGTGTTCTCATTTGTTCAGAACCAAAATTGTGGAATTTGTTGATTGTTTTTACGCCAAATGCAAATTCGTTGTCGATAATAGGGGAAAGTTTGATTGTGTTATCCTTGGTGAGCAGAAAATGAATATTTGAATTGTGTCTGTCTTCTTGGAATGTCAATTCGTCAAGAATCATCATTTTAAACAAATCAAAATATATTTCTTTTTCATTAAAATTGTAGTCAACACGATAAACACTTAAAGCACGATAAAATGTTTCAAAATTATCAATAACAAGATCCTTTCCAAATAGTTCACTAAGCTCAATTAATTTTTCGCCATTTTTTGCAACATCTATGCTTATAAGCCCAACATCTTTGTTTATATTCGCAGGTTTGTATTCTGCAACCTTAACACCAACTTGTTTTGCTACTTCATTGTATAATAGTTCACTGATAATTCTTAAATCTTTTGAAACATTAAAATCATAATGTTTATACGACTTAAAAAGACCCTTGCCATATTTTGTAACAAACCATGTGTCACCATAGCCAATTGTTGATATTCCTTCAGTATAGTTATAGCGTTTAATTTTTTTTAAGTGTTTTATATCAATACCTTTGGCGAGTTTAAGGGTTTTGTATTTTCCTTTGTTTTTTAATAAAATTTTATTTCTCATTTATAATGTTTTCAACCTTTTTGTTATTAGAAAGCTCTGCGATATTTTCTTGAAATATTTCTTTTGATAAATTTGCTAAGTCAATTAAATAATTTTTGTAATCATAAGTGAATTGGTATCCATAGTCTTGCAATTTTTCAATTGCAGAAACCATATCTAAATTATTTAGTGCTTGCAACAAAAATTGCTTACAATTTTCATTTTTTTGTGCCAAACTTATTAAACTTTTTACATTATATACATATCTTTGAGTTCTTGGAATTTTGTTACCTTCTTGATCTACAAAAAATATTATATTTTGTCCATGACATGAAATAAATTTATCTTTGTATACATACAATGAAGAACAATCAAAGCCATGGCAGTAGTCAGTCATTGTTTTGATACCAAAAGCAAATTCGTTGTCAATAATAGGTGATAGTCTTATGCTGTTGTTTGTGTCATTTACTATAAAATGTATGTTGTTATTATGTCTGTCTTCTTGGAAGGTAAGGGCATCAAAAACCATCATTTTGTATAAGTCCAAAACCATTTTTTGTTTATCGTAATTTATATTTTTTGAATCCAAACTTTGCAAAATACTTTTTATTGAATATTTTGGTTCATCGTTAAAAAATGAAATACAATTTTGTATTTTTTCATTTTCACCACAAACATTGTATGAAATTACACCTTTTTTGAAATCAACATGTGCAGGTTCATAAATTGCAGTATCAATCCCAATTTGTTTTGCTATTTCGTAGCACAATACTTCGTTTGCATTTCTTATGTATTTTAACTCAATAAAATTCGCATTTTGAGCATTATATGACTTAAAAATTCCAAGCCCGTTTTTTGTGTTAAACCAAACATTTTTATATTCATCTTCAACTGATATTCCGGTGGAAGTGTTTTGTCTAAACTTTGTGTTTACAGCGCCAAGCCAAATGCCTTTTGCAACTTTGAGTACTTGGTAATAGCCATTTATTTTTATTATAGGATTATTTGTCATAGATTTTATCCTCCAATACAATGGAGTCTTGGCATTCTTGGCGTATTTCAGAAATACATTCTTTGAATGTGTTTTTTGATATTTTAATCAAATTTTTGACATAATTTTTGTATTCTGGCGAGATTTCGTATCCCAATTTTTCAACATTTTGGAATGCTTCTTCAATATTTAATTTGTGCAAAGCAAGGAATAAAAAGTTTTGCATTCTTTTGCTTTTTGTTGCCAATCTTACTAATTCTTTTATGTTTGCCTTATATCTTTGTTCACATGGCAATTTGCTTACAACTGTGTTTACATGCAATCTTATTGCTTCGCCGTGAAGTTTCATAAATGTGTTGTAGTCAATGTATTTAAATTTGTTGGCTTCATCAGAATTTAATGTTAGGGCGGCAAAACACATTTCGTTATCAATTAGTGGGGCACAAGTAAGGTAACCATCTTTATGATTTACTAAAAATGTCATATTATGTTCATGTCTGTCTTCTTGAAATGTTAGGGAGTCAAGAATCATCATTTTGTATAGGTTCATTTTGATATTACTTTTGTCAACATAATATCCTTCGCCTTCTTTAAAAATATCAAGGGCTTTTATGTAATCAACAAAAACATTGAATCCACCAAATTCATCGTAATCTAGTAGTCCGCAGCCATCCATAAGTTCTTCATTGGATTTTGCAATATCCATACTAAGAAGACCGTTGTATTTTTTATAGTGAGCTGGTTTATATTTTGCAACAGATATACCTAATTGTTTTGCAAGTTCATCATACAAAAGTTCATTGGCAATTCTTGTTCCATCCATATCTATGTTGTAGTTTTTAAAAATTCCTCTGCCTTTTGGAGTTATAAACCACCTTGAGCCAAATCTTGACGTGGAAATACCTTTGACACCTGTTCTTTTTTGAGTGTCAAATTCTTCCAAATTTAATCCCAATGCGGGTTTGAGAGGTACAAGTTTGTATTTCTCTTTGTTTTTGATTATGGCTTTCATTTTTTCCTTTATTTTTGAAAATCATCTTTTTTGCGTTGCTTGTCAATTTGTTTTTTGTAACATTTTTTTGCAAGTTTTTCTAATTCCAAAAGATACAATTCGTAATCAGATGGAATTACGTGTCCTTTTTGACGAACATTATCTATTGCTTGTCTGAAATTTACATTTGTAAGCATTTTTACTAATATTTCTTTCTTTTGTTCATCTTGTGCTGCAATTTTTACAATGTTATTTATATTATCAATATAACCCCTTCTTGAAGATGTTAAAGATGTTATAGGTATTGTTTCTGCAACATAATCCAAGTTTATGCTGTGTGAATACAAGAAAGATTTTTCTGCAATACCTTTTTCGTCGTAAACAACATTTTCTTGAAAACCACCAAATGCAAATTCGTTGTCAAGTATTGGTGCTAATTTAATTGTGTTATTTTTTTCATTATACAAGAACAATATATTTGAGTCGTGTCTGTCTTCTTGGAATGTTAATGAATCAAAAACCAATAATTTGTATAGGTCATTTGATGTTTTTTCAACATCAATATTATATCCGTGTTCATTTTTGAGAGTGTTAAGTGTTTGTATGTATTCTTTGAATGTGTTTGAAGGGTAGCCACTATTTACAATTTCTACAAGTTGCTCACCATCAATAATAACATCATCTTCATGTTCTCTTATATCATAAGAAACTAAGCCAGTTTTGTTTTTATAGTTTGCAGTTTCATATTTTGCCATATTAAGACCAAGTTGTTTGCCAAGTTCAAAACAGATAAGTTCATTTGCCATTCTCATTTCTGTTGTGCTTGTACCAAAAAACTTTTTGTCATAATCTTTAAAATACAATTTTCCTTGTGGAGTATAAAAAAACCTAAGCACAATATCTTCTTGGCTTTTAAATTTGTCTAAATATATTCCTTTGGCGAGTTTAATTCTGTCAAATTTGTTTTTATTTTTAATAATTATATTACTCACGATATTATTATAACATAAATATGTGTTATGTCAAGTGTTGACAAATGAGACTATATATGCTAAAATCTACTTGTTAAAAATAAAATACAAAAGAAAAAAGGTTTATATGAAAGAAAATATACAGAAAAAAGTTTTTGCGATAATTTGCGTGGCTATTTTCATAATTGCATTTAGTATTTCAGTAACTTATTATATAGAAAACAAAGATAATAATTTAAAATCAATTCCAACAGGTGTAGAAACAATAGAAGGGCAGATTGAAGATGGTGATAACACTTCTTCGGACGATGAAGGTTCAACAGAAAGTGATCAACCTGCAACTCAAGTAAAAACCTACAATAATGGCTATGCTTGTATCACTGATGCTTTCAAATTGGTTAGTTCAGAGCCTGGAATAAAATTAACTTCAACAATAACAGCAAATGCAGAAGTTCTTGGCGTTGTTTCAACACAAAGAGTAAAAAGCATTATGATTCATTCTCAAAATGGATTTTTGAAAGAAACATGGGCAGCTTGTAGTGTAAGTTTGGGACAAAACTTTTATAGATATATGTATTCAAACGATAATTTGCAAAATATTGAATTGAGAAAAACCACATCTGCTACATTTGGCGGCGAACCCAATTGGAATTCAACAACAATCAACACAATAACAAACAGAGATGGCATTTTGGCAAATTATGATCCAATTTGTTTTGACTACTTTGATTTTATTCCAAACAAGAAAAACTCAAAACTTGTTAGATTTGATAGAACTTCAAACAAAAATTACTATATAATATCATTTGCATTTGATTTGAAGTGTGTGAATCCCGCATATACACAAAACACAATAAATGAAGGCGGATTGTCTTCAATGAGTTATAAATCTGTTACAACAACATATTATGTTGAAAAGTCAACATTATACATAAGAAAATGTGAAAACGATTTAACATATAGTATGACAAAGGGTGTGACTGTTGATGTCACAATGCACCAAGATGTTTTTGTTAATAGTATTGGCAAAGCCATAAATGTTCAAAAACCATCATATTGTTATTTAGGATAGGAGAGAAAAAAATGATAGATTACGAAAAAGTTGCATTAAAAATTTTACATCATGCAAAAGAAGGTGAGTACGATTCTGAACTTGCAAAAAGCGACTACTTTAATTGGAAAAAAGGATTTTTCAAAAAAAGAGAAGTTATTTTGGAAAATTATGCAAAACAAGTTTGCTATAGACACGAATTTAGAAAAATAGCAAAGATGCTCAATGAATATGTAGATAACCTTTTGGGAAACAAAGTTGGTTGCAAATTAACTCAAGCACAAGTGATTATTGGAATTAGCAACAAAATTGAAAGTATCTGCAACAACCATAAAGACGATGAAACAATGAATGATATTATGGAAGAACTCTTGTTTAACATTTATCCTTTTATTGATACAGAAAATAATAAAGTTACAGAACTTCATGAGTTTAAGGAACAAGAGTTTACACTAATTAAAAAATACATTGCATGTCTAAATCAATTAGAACAAAAAGAAGACAAAGAATTATAATTTATGAATTAAAAAACCTGGCAATTTTTGTCAGGTTTTTTTGTTGTAATTTTATATATTAACATAATATGTTAAAAATTATTGTTTTATACTAAATCATAAAAAGCACGATAGCACAAATAACTTTCATAAATGTCAACTTTGCTTGTTACTTCCCAAGGTGCATGCATTGATAGAACTGGTACTCCAGCATCAATTACTTCCATGCCATAGTTTGCCATAATATAGGCAATTGTACCGCCGCCGCCAGCATCAACTTTTCCCATTTCTGTTGCTTGGAAATATATTTCTTTTTTATCAAGTTCGGCACGAAGTTTTGCAATAAATTCTGGGTTGGCATCATTAGCATCATATTTTCCACGACTTCCAGTGTATTTGTTAAACGAAATACCTCTTCCAAGATGTGCTTCTGTGTTTTCGTTCATTGGTGTTGGATAATTTGGATCATAACCAGCAGTGACATCACTTGAAAGCATTTTTGATTTATTTAATGCTCTGCGCATATTAAGTTCGCTATAGTTGCCGCAAAGATTCATTATTTCTGCAATTACATTTTCAAAGAATTTGCTTTGCATTCCTGTTGCTCCAACACTTCCAATTTCTTCTTTGTCAACAAGTAAACACACTGCTGTTTTTTCTGGGTTTTTGACTTCCATAAAAGCCATAAGTGAAGAATAAGCACAAACTTTGTCATCTTGACCATAACCAAGTACCATGCTTTTATCTAAGCCAAAATCTCTTGCTTTTCCACTTGGCACAACTTCTAGTTCTGCAGAGAACAAATCTTCTTCATCAATATTATTTGCGTTAAGGATTTTGATTATATTGTTCTTGTACTTATCTTTTTCAACACTTGTGTCTGGTTTTGAACCAACGAGTAAGTTAAGGTCTTCGCCTTTAACTTTTGGATTTTGTCTGTTTGGATCAAGGTGAGGGAGAATGTCTGTTATGCCAACACAAGCACCATCTCCTTCTCCAAAAACAAAGTTAATAACTTTGCCATCTTTTTTTGCAACTGTTCCATGAATTGCAAGTGGGATAGCAGTCCATTGATAAGTTTTTATTCCACCATAATAGTGTGTGTCAACAAGACACAATTCATTGTTTTCGTAAATTGGTGTTGCCTTGATGTCTAGTCTTGGGCTATCAAGGTGAGAGCCGACAAAATTTATTCCTTCTGCCATATCTTTTTTGCCAACAACTGCCAAAAGAATAGACTTGTTCATATTTATTGCAAAAACCTTGTCTCCAGCTTTGAGTTTTTTGTTTTGTTTAATTGCGTCACTTAGGTCAATAAAACCATTAGATTTTGCTAATTCTGCAGCGAAGAGAGTACATTCTCTTTCTGTTTTGTGGTTGGATAAAAAGTCTTTATATCCATCACAAAATTTTTCCATTGCTTTTGTTTTTTCTTCTGAGTATTTTTCCCAAACATTTTTATTCATAATTTTTCTCCTTTATTTTCTGTCCCTTGAATTTAGTATAAAGAACAAAACAAATCTTAATAATTGTAAAATTGATACAACAATTGCTGCAACATAAGTCATTGCTGCTGCAGATAAAACTTTTTTTGCGCCTTTAACTTCCAATTCATCTAGACTTCCAGTTTCTACTAACATTTTTAAGCCACGTTTTGATGCATTTAATTCAACAGGTAAGGTAACTAATGAAAATAGCAAAGTAACACCAAAGAATGCTACGCCAGCCCATAAGAATGCCTTACCAATAACACCACCAATATATGCAAAATCAAGAATAATTCCAATCAAAATTAGTGGCCAAACAAATGCGTTCATAATACTGCTTGTTTTTGCTAAAACTGTTCTAACTTTTAATGGGGCATATCCTTCACTGTGTTGAATTACGTGTCCAATTTCATGTGCAGCAACTGCAAGAGAGGCAACACTATCTTCGCCGTAAACTCTTTTTGATAGTGTTACAACTCCACTCTGTGGGTCATAGTTATCAATCAAGTCATCACTATCACCCTGTCTTACAACAGCATCAAGAATATTATTTTTTTCAAGAATTTTGTTCGCAACTTCAGCACCAGTATATCCTTTTGCAGATTTAACTTGGTAGTATTTTGCGAATGTTAAATTTACTTTTAAACTCATTACTGATGCAAAAATAATTCCTGGCAAAAGTATTAAACCAAGAAGTGTGTATTCAATATATTCAGGTGAGAACAAAATCCACATATTAAGCTCCTAATAAAAATCATATTTATTAACTAGCATTGTCCATTTTAGAACACTCTTTAGGAATGAAGCAATGTATGTTAATTTGGCGGCGGCCAAGACTTTTTTTGCACATTTTACGTCTTCTTCGTCAAAATATGCATATTTTTGTAGTAATCCTATTGCATTTTCCGATGCTTCTCTTTCTATTTGAATTGTTGAAAGTTTTGCAATAAGACCACTTAAAAAACAAAATATACCAACAGCAAAAACAGCTATTGCTGGAATAATACTAAAAAATGCAATTGGAATTGCAATTAGAACAAATGGCAAAGCGAGTTTTGATACAATAGAGCAAAAAACCAATTTTCTTCCAAACTTTTTCATTTTTTCTGGAGTGTCACGATATTGAATTGCGTGACCAAGTTCATGTGCACAAACAGAGAATGCCGAAACATTATTTGCAGATGCAACACCTTGGGAAAGAGAGATTGTTTCTTTGTAGTAATTGTCTGTCAAAATTCCTGGAATAATTGTTGTTCTTACTCTGCCATGAAATTCATTGTCAGAAACAGTTTGTGCAAATTTGAGAGGAGTGTTGAAATCAACAATTCTTTTTGAAAACTTGTTGTAAACAACAAGCAAATTTTCGCCAGCAAAATTAGCGACTGCAAGACCAATCACCAACAATAGCACAATTGCACCAATAACTGACAAAATTATAATTGTTTGTAAATCCATACATATATAATGTGCAAAAAAAAAGAAAAAGTCAAATCAATTAATGCTTTATAATGCATATTGACAAAAACATGAAAGTGGTGTAATATAAAAACATAAGGGGAGAAAAATTATGGCAAAATTAACAGAAAAAGAAGTTGTTGAACAAATAATAAATGCAGATATCAACTTTTTTGATGAATTAGAAGAAGAAAAAGAATACAAAGAGCTTCAAGAGATTTATAAAGAAGAAGAAAAACTTGCAGAAAAAGCAGAAAAAGAAGCAAAGCCATTCGAAGAAATTCAAGAACAAATGAAAAATGATTTTCGTAAAATAATTGCGGAAAATTATTTTATTGATACTCATGAAACATGGAATGGGGAATATGGACCTGATGCTAGTTGGGATTATAGTGATAACCTTTATATTAATGGCCATTTGTTAATTGAAGATACTATGTTACATGACCATTGGGATAGGGGAGATGTTTTAAGTATTCCAGCATCTCAATTTGAAAAAATAATAGATGCATCGCTTAAATTAAAAGAAGAATTAGATAAACATGTTATTCGTTACAATGAATTGTTAGAACAACCAGAAGTTGTAGAATATAATAATCTCCAAAATCAAATAGACGAATTGTCAAAACAAAAAGGATTGGGAGCAAAATTAAAGTTAGCTCAATTAAATTCAAAGAAAAAGAAAATGCTCAAAAACCCAGCAGTTAAAGAATTTGATGACATAATAAAAGTATTTGATGTTAATCTTTATAATAAACTTGAAGAAGTTATTCCAGTACTTCAAGAAAAAAATGAAAAATACAGAAAAGCAAAAGAAGATGAAGAAAAAGTATGGAGTGATTTAAAAAGTAAATTTAAATTTAGCGAAGATGAAAAATATTCTCTTTGGTATTGGGAAGAAGATAGAATAAATAATAAGTTAAGGGAACTAGATAAAAAGATAAAAGGAATAAAAATTCCAAGAGAAAAAGCTACCAAATTGTTAATTCTTGCACAGTTTTATAGAGAACATGAAGCAGAATACAAAGATGACCGTAAAACACTTCTTATGATATATGCAGAGAATATGGATAAAGAATTAAAAGAAGATTTTAAGACAGCTTTAAGTGCATATGACAAAGCAATTAATATTGCAAAGACAGAAGGAAAGGCGGATTTCAAAAAGCTTACAATTTTGGAACAATTGGATTACTTTGAAGCAGGTAAAAAAGTTATTAAAGCAGAAAAGGAATTTGGAAAGCTTAATAATGGCGATGGTAAACAATAATAAACAAAAAGGCACACCACTTGGTGTGTTTTTTATTGTATATTGACAAAAACAAGAAAGTGGTGTAATATAAAAATATAAAGGGAGAAAAATTATGGCAAAATTAACAGAAAAAGAAGTTGTTGAACAAATCAATAGTGAAGATATTTCACTATTAGATAATTATGCGCCACATATTGCAGACAAAGAAAGTCTTGTAAAATTTGAAAAAGACAAGGAAGTTGCAGAAAAAAGAAGAAGAGAAAAAGAAGACGAACTTGACAAGTTTTTTGAAGGAATAGGGGTTGAAGACCGTGTTACTGGTTCTCATGATGAAGGATATGGTAGAGACAGAGATACCTACTATGATGTTGTTTTATGTATTGGTGGTTGTACTATTGATAAAAAATTAGATAGTTGGAGTAGTCATTTTTCTATAGATGAAAAAGTTGAAGCATTAAATGAATTTTTAAAAGAATACAATGAAAAACAAAATAGATTTAATCACCTTGTTGCTGGGAAAGAACTTGAAGAATACAATAATCTTATTGATGAATTAAATGAAATTAAAAACAAGGGATTTTTTGGAAAACTTGCAGCAAGTGGCAGAGTTAGACAAATAAATAAAAGATTGGCAGAGCTCAAAAAATATGCTGATGAATATAATGAATTAAATTTCGATTTGAAAGTCAAAAAAAATGCATATGACAAAGTTTCTGGCATTGAAAACGAAATGAATGAAAAGTTTGAAGAGTTAAAAAAATTAGAAGAATTAGAAAAGTCTTTTAGGTATGGTTATAATTATTGGGACCGTGGCGAAAGATATAAAGAGAAAGACGAAACAGAAGAAAGAATTAAAAACAGAGAAAAGAATGTTAAAAACTTTAAACTTGTTAAGTTTTATAGAGAGCACGAAGCTGAATTTGCAAACACCAGAAAAACTCTTCTTATGATATATGCAGAAAATACAAACCAAGAATTCCAAGAGAATTTCAAAGATATGTTAAAAGCTTATGACCAGGCTGCTAAGATTGCAAAAGAGGAAGGCAAAGATTTTGCAACACTCAAAGAAGTAGAGCAATTTGAGTATTTTGAAGCAGCTCAAAAGGTTATTGAAGCAAACAAAAAATTTGATGCACACAAACAGGGCGGCGGAAAAGAATAAAACAAAAGCAAGGCACACCACTTGGTGTGTCTTTTTGTTGCATATTGACAAAAACAAGAAAGTTGTGTAATATAAAAACATAAAGGGAGAAAAATTATGGCCAAATTAACAGAAAGAGATGTGTTTGAAGCGCTTAGAAACCTTGATACTAGTTTTTTGGATGACTATAAACCATATAACGATGATTATGCTACGACGATAAAATTTCATGAAGGCAAAAGAACTTCCGAAAGTAATTATTTTAATGCAGCAGGAAAAGTACAGAAGGCGATAGATAAGTGTTTAATTCGTGAGAAATCAAATTTTGTAAGACATGATGGCGATTTGGAGGGTGATAATTTATATAATTACGACTTGTATATTGCAGGAGTAAATGTTTCTCATATTACTGATATTGAGTATTATGAATATCCGCTAAAAAAGAAAATTGAGTATGCTCAAGAATTTGTGAAAGAATTTAAACAGAATTATGAAAAAAACAAAAAAAGGCTAGAAGAACTTACTGCTAGTCCAGAAATTGCTGAATATAACAATCTTATTAATGTATTAGATAAAATAGATAATAAAGGATTTTTTGGAAGACTTACCGAAGAATCAAAAATTAGACAAATAAGAAAAAGATTAGAAGAACTCAAAAAATATGTTGATGATTACAATAACTTAAAGAAATATGTTAAAGATTATAAAGATGGAGATGTGGTTGTTGAAAATTTGCCAAAGTTAATAGAAGCGATTCGAGAACGCGATGCCATGTATGATGTGTACAGAATTTATCATAATGAAAATAGATTTAATGATTCAAAAGAATATTTAGACTACCAAAATGCAAAAAAACAAGTTTCCAAAAGAGAATCTAATGCAAAGGATTTTAAGATTGTTAAGTTTTATAGAGAGCATGAAGCAGAATTTGCAAATACCTCCAAAACTCTTATTATGATTTATCAAGAAATTCTAGGCGAAAGATATTTGGAAAACTTTAAAGATATGCTGGTAGCATATAATCAAGCCGGCGTTATTGCAAAAAAAGAAGGAAAAGATTTTAACGCTCTTCAAGAAAGCGAACAATTTGGGTACTTTGAGGCAGCTCAAAAAGTTGTTGAAGCAAACAATAAATTTAATGCACACAAAGAGGGTGGCGGAAAAGAATAAAAATAAAAAAGACATATCCAATAAAGGATATGTTTTTTTATGCATAATTTCAAATTTTTTCTTGACAACAGAGAAAAAATAATATAACATATAGAAGATTTTGCGAGTATGGCGGAATGGCAGACGCGCTTGTTTAAGGGGCAAGTGGGAAACCGTATGGGTTCAAGTCCCGTTACTCGCACCAAATTCACACTCAAGTTGGGTGTGTTTTTTTATTTATTTTTTTGAAAAAATTAAATGGACTTGAACCCAAGGGTTCAACCCTTGTCGGGCTGACCGAAACAGAGTTTCTCCCGGCTTTGGCTAAAAACTTGCCACTGGCAACTTTTTTCACGCGTCGCCCCCGTTACTCGCACCAAATTCACACTCATATTGAGTGTGTTTTTTATTTGTATAAAAATAATTTTGCATATTTTTTTTATTTATGTTAAATTATTAACGGAGACTTTTATGAAAAATATAATTTTAACAGCAGATAGACCAACTGGAAACTTGCATATTGGGCATTTTGTAGGGTCACTTCGTGAAAGAGTTAGAATGCAAAACGAAACAGAATATGATGATTTGTTTGTTATGATTGCAGATGCGCAAGCATTAACAGACAATGCAGATAATCCACAAAAAATTAGGGATAATGTTATGGAAGTTATGCTTGATTATTTGGCTGTTGGACTTGATCCACAAAAAACAACTTTTTGTCTTCAATCCGAAATAACTGCGTTGCCAGAAATAACATTATATTATATGAATCTTGTATCTTTGCCAAGACTTCTTAGGAACCCAACAGTAAAAACAGAAATTGGAATGAGAGGATTTGATAAGAATACTGGTGTGCCAGTTGGATTTGCTTGTTATCCAATAAGTCAAGCTGCAGATATTACAGCATTCAAGGCAAACCTAATTCCTGTTGGGGAAGATCAAGAACCAATGCTTGAACAAACAAGAGAAATTGTTCGTGCTTTTAACAGAATATACAAAACAGATATTCTTGTTGAGTGCAAAGCAATGCTTGGTAGAAATAAAGAGAGTATGCGTCTTCCTGGTACAGATGGAAATGCAAAAATGAGCAAGTCAATTGGTAATTGTATATATCTTTGTGATGAGCCAGATGTAATTAAAAAGAAAGTTAATTCAATTGCTACCGCTCCAAGGAAGTTAGAAGAGCCTGGTGATGTTGAAAATAGTGTGTTATTCACATATCTTCGTGCATTTTGTGAAGATAAACATTTTGAAATGTTCTATCCAGAATATGCCAATTTAAAAGAATTGGAAGCTGCTTATGCAAAAGGTGGACTTGGTGATGGTAAGGTTAAAAAATTTCTTTTTGATGTACTTAATGATGTTTTGACTCCTATTCGTGAAAGAAGGAAAGAAATGTCTAAGCACATTCCAGAGATTTTAGAAATACTCAAAAAGGGTACACAAAAAGCAAATCAAGTTGCAGATAATACACTTCATGAAATAAAGCGAGCAATGGGTATTGATTACTATAGTGATAATAGTTTTGCAGAAGAACAAATAAAAAAATACTCAAATAAGTAAAATAAAAAATAATTGTTGTTGACATTCTGATATTCATTTGTTAGAATGTCAAATGTATAGGCGAATAGCTCAGTTGGTAGAGTCGCGGTCTCCAAAACCGTTGGTCGTGGGTTCGAGTCCTACTTCGCCTGCCAAAGTAAAATAAGGTTAAGTTTTGTACTTAACTTTTTTATTTTAAAACAATAGGGAAATAGGGATTAAGTCCGCAGGTTAACTGACATAGAAAAAGAAGTCATATTTTGACTTCTTTTTTATTTTTAATTTTCATTAAGTTCTTTGATATATTGTTCAATGAGTTCTTTTGGAGCTTTGCCACTTTCTTCCAATTCATCAATTAATGTGTAGAGAAGAACTGTTTTTTCATGTTCAACATATTTTTCCAATTTAACCATTGCATCAATATTTAGTGGATTTCCACATTTTGGGCAAAAATTCAATTTTAAATCTTTGTCTTTTGAAACCTTTTGATTACATTCTGCACAAAAGATTTCTCCATTTTGTGTTTTTATTCCTTGCATTTTAGCCCTCCATTACTTTGTCGGTTTTTGATGTTTCTTCTGTTTTTGTTGTCTTTTTTCCATGAACTACTTTTGTAACTTGTTTTCTTGTTTCTTTTGTTACTTTTTCCATAACCTTTTTGTAGTTAGGTGTGATTGTATCCATTATTGTTGCAAACTTTTCTTCGAAATCATTTGCAATAACAGAACTAACATAACTTGATGAATCAATTTTTGTTGCATGAGGGTAGATGTAATCAACACTATCTGTTCTTACCATTTCTTCATCAAATATTACTTTATACCAACATTTGTTAAGTGTATATGGACCAAGTTCTGGGCGCTTTTCATTAAATTTGTCATATTCATACATTCCGCCAAATGAAATGAACCAACATGGTTTTTGATGTGTTGTACCGTCTTTGTCTGTGTAAGTTGTAACACCACATGATTGCCAATTAAGTCTTGCATTTGTACAGAAGTATACATCGTGTCCTGGGTTTTCTGTTGCATATTTTTGCATTGCAATTGCTAAACTCTTTACACTTGTTGCTTTTTTGTTGAAGTGAAGCATTGAAATACTTCTTGGTGATTCATTGATGTCTACTGATAGGTGAATGCCTGCATCAACGAGTTTATCTTGCATGCCAAGCATATTTGCAAGTTTGCCCATAAGGTCTATTCCACTGTAATTTAAGATTTCTTTTTCTTTTTCACCACGAACGAGTGCAACTATTTTGCTCTTGATTTCTGGTTTGTTGAGTTTTTTGTAAATATATCTTAATTGTTCAGTGTAAGGAAGTGTGTCTGTCATGTTTCCAGTTGTTACTCTTGTGAAAATGTCAGAAACAACAACCATTGGATTTTTTGCTTCTTCAATTTGTTTAAGTACAAAATCTAACCATTTTTCATTCAAAGCACATTTATATGATTTTGGATAGTAAACTCTTTTTTCGTTTACAATATTTCCTTCTTCGTCTTTTTGACAAGAATACATGTATGCTTTGCCAAGGTTAAGTTCACATAAACAATTGAAACCAGCATCTGGACTGTCAATTTCATATGACAATGTTCTTGGTGTAGGTGTGTCTGTTGATTTTGAAATCTTTAAACTATCTTTTACCAAGTCCATTTCATTAAATGGTTTATCAATTTCTGCTTTTTGTTTTAGCTTTTGACCAATTACGTCTAAAGCTGCATCTTGATTTTTTGTTCCCATATTTTACTCCTTTGACTCTTCATATATATACCAGTTTGTTGTGTCTGATCTTGTTGGTGTGATAACTTCTGGTTTTGGATCTTTTTCTATTTCTGGCATTTTCTCTGCTAATTCTTCGTTGATATTGTTGCCTGTTTCTTTTATAATATCAAATATTTGGTCAAATAATGGTCCCAATTTTTGTTTTGCTTCTTTCATGTTCTTGTTTATTATATCTGTTCCAAGTTCTATGCATGCTTCTTTGTAAGTAGAAGGTGCTTTTGACAAGATTGGAATACTCTTTGTTGCAAGTGTGACAGGTGGTTCCATGTTGCTTGGATTGTTCTTGTCATAAAGAGGATTCTTTACTGGTGTAACTTCTATTGCATAATATGGACATTTGTTAATTGGCTTGTAACCTTTTGAGAATCCGTATTCACCACCGCCAGAAGCTGGGATTACAATGTTAAGTTCTGGTTTTTTAACTCTTTTGCCATTGTTGTTTATAATTATTTTTGTTATTGTATAATTTTTGAATTGGTGTGTATGACCCATTCCATTAATCATACTGCCTTGATTTACACTTGAGTTGTTTTCTGGATTTCCGCTGTCACCATGGTGTGTTACAACAGGAAAAGCAAAAGGTTTATTTCCTTGTTTTAGTTTGATATAAGTGTCAGCAAAGTATGGAGCATAAGCGTCTTCTGCATCCATTGCTTTTGTTGCTTCTTCAACAGGATCAAGACCTGTGTTCTTTTTAACACGTCTTTCATGATTACCTGTGTGCACAACAACAAGTTTGTCTTTTACTTGTTTCAAAAGAGAAACAAATACTTCCCATTGTTCTCTAGGATATGCGATATCTTCAAAAATATCGCTTACTGAATTTAATATTGCAGTGTTCATCATATCGCCAAGACAGAATAATAGTGCATTTGGTGTTTGCAATACATAATTAAGTACATTGATTGCTCCATCGATGTCAAAATCAACAGTTCCGATATGCCAGTCACCGATGAATACCAAAACGGCTGTGTTATATTCATCAGACATATCTACAACACGTTTTTTTACACCATCTTTGTCTCCTCTAACAGTGTTTTGTTTAATACGATATGATTCGATGTTTTCATCATCTACAATTTTCTTTGTGTCCACATTAACCTCCATCTCGATTTAAGTATACAATAGGTAGTGCCCTGGTGTCAATATCAAATTCTCAAAAAAAACTTTTTTTATTTTATAAAAACACTTGACAACACAGAAAAATACAATCTGTTGAATTGATAAAAAAATTGGCACATTATATAGGTGCCAAAAATTTTTTATTATCACTCAACGGTAACACTTTTTGCCAAATTACGTGGTTTGTCGGGATTAAGATTGAGTTTTAGACATGTTTTGTATGCAAGTAGTTGAAAAGGGACTATACTAAACAAACTGGAGATATTTTGGGCACAATTTGAAAAATTATATATAAAATCAATATTACAAAAACTGGATTCTGGAATTGGTAGGTTAGTAACAAAGACAATTTTTCCACCACGAGATTTTATTTCGCTTGCACTGGCTAAGTTTTTTGATAACAAATTTTTCTTTGTTGCAATAATAAAGACTACGCTTGTGTCATCAATAAGACTTAAAGTTCCATGTTTAAGTTCTCCAGAAGGAATTGCTATGCAATTTATATAAGTGACTTCTTTTAGTTTTAAGCTTGCTTCTAGGGCTGTTACATAATCTTCATCTTTTCCAATAAAAAATATTTTTTTGTGAGATAAAACAATGTCTACAAGATTGTCTATTTTATCTGCATTTTTAAAGAAATCAATTTTTGAAAAGTTTATATTTTTATAACAATTTTTTTCTGAGATTACACTGTGCATATGAATAGATAGTAGATAGAGAATATATAACATTGCGTTATATGCTTTTGTTGAAATTACTGCAACTTCTGGACCTGCACAAGTTGGTAAAACATAGTCGCAGTTTTGTGCAAGTGTTGAGTATGGAACGTTTACTATTGCAATACTTTTTGCATGTCTTTTCTTGCATAAATTTTGACACAAAATTGTATCGGCTGTTTCGCCACTTTGGCTAATAAAGATACATAATGTTGATCGGTTTATTATTTGTTTTGAATATCTAAACTCGCTTGCAATATATGCTTCACTTGGGATATTGCAATATGCTTGCAAATATTTTGCTCCCATCATACAAGCATGGTATGCAGTACCACAACCAATAAGTTTTATTGAATTAATATTTTGTAATAATTTTTTATCTATTTTTGAAAAATAATTTGTAGTTTTGTATGAGTTTGTAATATTTTGTATTACTTCTGGAATTTCTGATATTTCTTTTTCTGCATAATACTTATAGTTTTTCAAACCACAAGACTTTTCAAAATTACTTATAATGTTCTTTTTTATTGTAATTTTTTTAAGATTAAAATTATAAAAAACAATTTCATTTTGAGTGAGTTTTGCGATGCAATTCTGTGGCAATGTATAGTAATCGGAGTATTTTTCAGTAAAGCAAATTGGGTCACTGCTTGCCATTACACTATCATTATTTTTTGCAACAAATAATGGGCTGTTTTTTCTTGCTAAATATATTGTATTATTATCTTTTTTGTTCATTATACACAGTGCAAATGAACCTTTTAGTTTGGATATAACATCTTTGATATTAAGTAAACTATCATTTATATTATTTTGTTCTAATAGATTCGGAATAACTTCTGTGTCAGTTTGACTATAAAATTGTACATTTGGCAAAGTTTTTTTAAGTTCCAAATAGTTTTCAATAATTCCGTTATGTACAACGCACCAGTTTTGGTTTTGGCTTGTGTGAGGGTGAGTGTTGTCTAATGTTACTTTTCCATGAGTAGCCCAGCGTGTGTGAGCAATTCCACAATTTGAATTGATGTTTTTTTGAAGTTTATTTTCTAAATCGGATATTTGGCCAACATTTTTTTGAATAACAAAATTATTGTCGTCAAAAAGACAAATACCACCTGAGTCATAGCCACGATACTCAAGTTTTTTTAGATTTTTAATTATTTCATCTTTTGCATTATTTTCTTTGGTTATGTAGCCAATTATTCCGCACATAAAACGCTCCTTTTTTACATACTACATTATGTAATAAAATGGAGAAACGTGTCAAAACTTTTGTTGATTATTTATTAATATTGGACAATATTTAATTTAGAATAAATAAGTCTTGAAAAAAATAACTGCATGTGCTATAATTATAATGATAAAAAGGAGTGAATAATGACTGACCAAAAAGAAAAAATACAACGATTAACTTCTTGCTTTTGCAAATTGATGTGGGAAAGATATTTGGAAAAACTTATGAAGCAATATATAATGGAAAATGGCTATCCAGAATTTGGAGAAGCACCAAAATATGACCAACAAGAACTAAGTAAATTTGAAGATAATTTACCTTTGTTTGAGAGTGAATTAAACAAATATATTGCTAACAAACTTGCTTGTGATGGTGAAGTTGTTATAAATACTTCTGAGAACAATCTTGAACTTGAGCAACTGTCTTTGTATGTTTTTGATAAATGCTTAGAAGATATTGTTGGTGATTACAAAATAATATTAGATTGTAATAAGGATAATGGAGATGTTACATTAATTTGCAAAGGTGCTTTGGTGGAGAAACATAATGTTTTGCATATTGATATGAACGAAAATGAAATCAGCTATTAAATAAGCTGATTTTTTTTGTATATTGACAACTATAACTTTATGTTATAAAATATAGACATAAAAATAGGAGGCGCATCATGGGCACACTAAAAAAATTATTTATTCCCGTAGCAGCGATTGCAACTCTTTTTGCAGTAACAGGTTGTAGTGATGTTAAACCTGACAGGGCAAAAAACATACAAGACAATTTGATTTCTGAGTCAATCGAAAGAGGCGAAGGTATTAAAGATTTTAGATTAATTGGAACCGAAGTGGACAAAGTCGGTTTTGTTTTTGATGTAAACTTTAATGGGGTAGCAAAATTAGATAATGGCAGCCAAGCATTTACATCATTCACATATCAAGCTCCATCAACATATTTTGAGAAACTTACTAAAAGAAGTGCAGCTACTAATGTGTATGATGTTTTTGATAAAGTTGTTGAAGACCTTGATTATACAGTTTGTACAATTTCACCAGTAACAGACATTAAATATATCAATTCTACATTTGTTCATAATGCTCCATCACCATTTGAAAAATATGGTATAAAAAAGGGAATTGTTTATAATCTTTCAACTCCAACATTCAATGAAGAGAATAATGAAGTTAGTTTTGATGTAAGAACTTTAATGGATGTAAGAAAAGTTAAATTTGTAGCTGATGCTGGTATTGGTTTCAATTTGATTAGTTTGCATTTTACATTGGGTTTAGGTGTAACACTAAGAGCATGTGAAGGAACATTTGTTACAGATGACACATACAAGTTTATAACTGATGCACAAACTTTTGAACAAATGAAAGAAGATAATTCACTTGTGTATTCATATGTTGCAGATGCTATTCAAGCAAAAGATAACGATAAGATTTCTGCAGCAAGAAATACAACAAATTATGTAACTTATGATGCAGCTGATATGCTTACATATTTTGATATGGGCAAAGTTGCTGAGGAATATTCAATTTAGGAGGTTGAACATGAAAAAGAAGAAATTAATTATTTTTGGTGCCACAGTCCTTTCTGCATTGGGACTTGCAGGTTGTTCAACCGCACTTGAAAAGGCACAAACTTCATTATCTGATGTTAGTAAAAATGTGTTAAATGAAAACCTTAACTTTAGACAAAGACTTGAAGGAGGCATTGAAAAATACAAGTTTTTGGGAGCTAATTTTGATGGAAATTCAAATGGTGAGTTTGACATTGAAATATGTGGTGTTTCTGTTGCAAATGAGACAAAAGAAAAGGCATATACAACATTATATTACACAATCCCAGCAACAGAATTTAATGGGATAAATGCAAAAGATTCAACAGCTGTTATTAATTCTTTGACACAAGTTGTTCCAAATTATGAAATAAAAGATTTTAGTTATGCTCCTGTAAAAGATTTTAATAATCTCAATGGTGCAGTAAAAAGTGTGTTAGAAAGTCCACTTGATGAGTATAAAACACATAGTGCACTTGTTTATGGTGTTGATAACTTGAATTTTAATTATGAAGATGGATATGCATCTTTTACTACTTATGAAGACACAAAATATTCAAGAACAAGAACAGAATTGGTTTGGACAGTTGTTGGTTGGGATTTGGAAGGAAATCCACAATATGGTTGGGCTGTTCAATCTGTTACAGATTACGAAGGATTTGTTCAAGAACATAATATGTATGTTAAGGCAAGTACAGAAGAACTTGATGCGATGAAGGAAGATAACACATTGGTTTTTGATAAATTTGTTGAGGCAGTTAAAACAGGAGATAAATCATTGTATACTGTTCAATCAGTCAATGTTGTAAAAACAACTGAATTTAACACAAATCTTTTGGGTACAGATTATTCAATGTAATAATAAAAAAGCACAAAGGCATTCTTTTTTGAGAATGCCTTTTTTATTGCAAAAATTATGTAATTTTTTAAACTTTGCAATTTATTTGACTATAAAATAATAATTAAATTATACTAAAGGCATGAAGAAGAAAGAACCTGTAAGTATCAACAGATATAATCCTTCAATAACTGAAGGTCTTTCTGTTGAGCAATTACAGGAAAGACAAGAGAATAAATTATATAATAAAGCAAGTAACAAAGGTGGAAAATCGTACTTTAGAATTATAATAGAAAATACTTGTACGTTTTTCAATTTTGTATGGCTTGTTATTTTTGTTGCACTGATGGCTGTTGGTAGTTACAAAGATCTTTTGTTTATTGTTGTAATCTTTTTGAATACTTTAATTTCTGTTATTCAAGAATGTAAAGCAAAGAATGTTGTTGAAAAGTTATCTCTTTCTACAGCACCCAAAATTAAAGTACTTAGAGCAGGTAAGTATTATGATATTTCTGCAGAAAAACTTGTTCTTGATGATATAATCGTTTTAGATACTGGGTCGTCAATTCCTTCGGACTGTATTATTATGGACGGGAAAATTGAAGTTAATGAAAGTTTACTTACTGGCGAAAGTGATGCTATAAAAAAGAATGACGGCGACATAATTTTGGCAGGCAGTTTTATTATTAGTGGACAGTGTGTTGCAAGAGTTGAAAGAATAGGTAGTGATAACTATATTCAAACACTTGCAAAAGAAGCCAAAAAATTTAAAAGCCCAAATTCAAATCTTAATAAAGATTTGAAAACAATAATAAAATATATTGGCATTGGAATAATTCCTGTTGGAATTTTAATGTTTATAATTAACTTTTTCTCTTATGGAGATTTGAGTCTTGCAATAACCAAAACTTGCGGAGCATTAACGGGTATGATTCCAGCGGGTATGTTTTTGCTAGTTACAATAGCTCTTGCTGTTGGTGTTGTTAAACTTAGCACAAAAAAGACAATGGTTAAAGACTTGTATTCAATAGAAATGCTTGCAAGAAGTGATGTTTTGTGTCTTGATAAAACAGGAACAATTACAGATGGAACAATGCAAGTAAGTGAAGTGATTGATATTGAAGAAAATTCCAAATATACAACAAAAGAAATTATTGCAAATATTCTTCATGCACAAAAGACAAATAATTCAACAAGCAGTGCTCTTCTTATGTATTTTGGAAAGTCAACTAATCTAAAAAGGCTATATAATGTTGAATTTTCTTCAGCTAGGAAATGCACTTATACTAGTTTTGAAGATCTTGGAACATATATACTTGGAGCTCCGGAATTTACAAAATGCAAATTAACAAAAACACAAAATAAAACAATTTATAAATATACTTCTGATGGGAAAAGAGTTTTGTTGCTTGCAAAAAGTCCTGATATTTTAAAAGATGATAATGATAAATTAACAAATATTTCTCCGGTTGCACTTATTGTTATTGAAGACCATATTCGTGAAGATGCGTATGAAACAATTGAGTGGTTTAAAAAGAATAATGTTGATATAAAGATTATTTCTGGTGATAATCCAATAACAGTTAGCAGTATAGCAAAACGTGTTGGGGTTAAGGATGCCGAACTTAGTGTTTCTTTGGAAGGAATGAACTTACAAGAAGTTGAAAAACTTGCTGACAAATTTACTGTTTTTGGTAGAGTTAGCCCAGAACAAAAACATACTCTTGTTAAAGCACTAAAAAAACAAGGACATGTTGTTGCAATGACAGGTGATGGCGTCAATGATACTCTTGCACTTAAAGAAGCAGATTGTTCAATTGCAATGGCAGATGGTAGTGAAGTTGCAAGAAACCTTAGTAAACTTGTTTTAATGGATTCAAAATTTTCTAGTCTTCCCGCAGTGGTTCAAGAAGGTAGACAAGTTATTAATAATGTTCAACAATCTTCAACATTGTTTTTGATGAAAACTATATTTACAATATTGACATCATTATTTACAATATTAACACTTTCTGGATATCCATTTACACCAGTTCAATTGTTTTTACTTGAATTGTTTGTAATTGGTCTTCCTTCTGTAATTTTAGCACTTCAACCAAATACGAATTTAATTAAAGGTGAATTTATTCCGGTGGTGCTGAGGCGAAGTGTGCCTAGCGGACTTCTTATGTTTATTAATGTGTTTACAACAATTATTTTGGCTAGATTTGGTATATTGAATGCTGAAGAATTTCAAACACTTTCAACACTTGTTCTCATTTTTACTGGCTATATAAATTTGATCTTCCTTTGTATGCCATTTACAAAACTAAAAGCACTTTGTTGTGCTGTTTCAATAACAGCAATAATTGTAGCAATTGCAGTTATGGGAGATTTCTTTGGGATGACTTTAATAAATCTAAAAGTAATTTTAATGCTTGCTGGATTCTTGGCAGTTGCAATTCCTTTGCATATATTGCTTCCAAAGCTTGTACATAACATAGAGAGAACATTACAGACAATAAAAAAACAGAACGAAGAAAAGCGAGCAAAAGCAGCCGTTGTTGACTTGGATGAAAACAAATAAAAATATTAAATCTCACAATTTTGTGGGATTTTTTATTAAACTTTTTTGTTTGATATTTATCTATGTTTATGTTATACATAAAATATGAGAAAAGTTAAAAAAGTACCAAAAATTGACAAGAAAAAATTCAAAAAGATGTTCAATGACTATATGCATGAGTTGAGTGAATTTGATTATACAATAAAATTTGACAAAAAAAATCAAGTAATATATCAATGGTTTGACTATTATTGGATAGAAAAAACTAGATTTGTTTTTTATTTAATTGTTGACGATTATATTGCAGGATTTGCAATGGTTAGGAAAGTAGAAGAAAACATGTTTGAAATTGCAGAGTTTTATATATTACCAGAGTTTAGGGGAAATGGCAATGCAATGTGGTTTGCTCAATATGCTTTGAATAATTTTGATGGAAATTTTGAGTTTTCAACAATGCTAACAAATGGCAGAGCAGTAAATTTTTGGAATAAAGTATCATTACAATATAATCATAAAGAAAAAACAGATAAAGAATATAAGCATTGGCAAATAATTAAATAATTGGAGTTTTAGTGAAAAGTTTTGACAATATAGAATTTAAAGGAAAATTTAGAAATTATCAGCAAAGAGTTTTGGACAATGCTGATAAATATCTTTTGAATAAAAAAATAAATATTGTTGCAGCACCAGGCAGTGGAAAAACAATCTTGGGATTAGAGTTAATCAACAGATTAAAATCAAGTGCCATTATTTTTTCACCAACAACAACAATCAAATATCAATGGGGAGATAGGTTTGAAAAATGGTATTTGCCAGATAGTGAAAATGTACAAGATTATGTGTCGTATGATTTACACAAAGTTAAGTTAATAAATTCAGTTACTTATCAAGCATTACATTCTGCAATAAACAAATTACAAGTTGAAGATGATGAAGAAATAACAGACTATTCTGATATAGATATTTTCGCTTTAATGAAAAAGAATAATGTAAAAACGATATGTTTGGATGAAGCACATCACCTTCAAAATGAATGGCAGAAAGCACTTGAAACATTTATATCAACTTTGGGTAAAGATGTGCAAATAATTGCATTAACAGCAACTCCACCTTATGATGCAACAAAGCAAGAATGGGATAGATATGAGAAAATTTGTGGAGAGATTGATGAAGAAATATTGGTTCCCGAACTTGTTAAAGAAGGGACACTTTGTCCACATCAAGATTTTGTTTATTTAAATTATCCAGACGAAAGTGAAAGGCAACTTTTTGTTGATTACAAGCAAAATGTTGACAATGCGATTCAAGAAATACAAAAATTAGATTTTTATAGCGACATATATAATAGAATTGAGAGCTTATATAACACAGACAATTCTTTGCTATATGAATATCAAAGTGGATTTTTGGCAGTACTTAAAATTTTGCAAAATACAATTGAAGAAATTAATCCAAAAATAATCAGGGCAGTATCATCTGGCAAAATTCTAGAACAATGCACATTGACAGATTATGAAAATGCGTATGCTTTTTTGATAGATAACCAAGAATTTTTGCAAGAGTCAGAGAGAGAACAAATAAAAAGTATTCTAAAAAAATACTCACTATTTGAAAAAGGTAAAATTGTTTTGTCGTTAAAAGAAAATTTAAAAAGAAAATTGGTTAGTTCTGTTGGGAAGTTAAAAAGTATTGCTCAAATTGCAAAAAGTGAAAATCAAAATCTTGGCAAAGACCTTAGAATGTTGGTTTTGACAGATTACATAAAAAAAGAGACAATAAAAGATGTTTTTGGTGACAAGCCACCAACTAATATTAGTATTGTTTCAATTTTTGAAAGTATAGTAAAACAAAATCCAAATCTCAGTGTTGGTGCAATTTCTGGAAATTTGGTAATTCTTCCAATTGAGTGTAAAAACTATTTTGGCAACCAAAAATTTGAAATTGAAAAAATAAAAAACACGAATTTTGCTGAATTTAAATTTTCTGGATTAAAGAATATCGATAAAGTTAATATTGTTGCAAAACTTTTTGAACAAGGCAAAATAAATGTACTTATTGGGACAAAATCTCTTCTTGGTGAAGGTTGGGATTCTCCATGCATTAATTCACTTGTTTTGGCAAGTTTTGTTGGTAGTTTTATGCTGTCTAACCAAATGCGTGGTAGGGCAATAAGAATAGACTCAAAAAACCCAAACAAAGTTTCAAACATTTGGCACCTTGTTACACTTGAGCCAGAGTATCTTTTTAAAACTCAAAATTTATCTCAAGAAAATATTCAAGTTGACTCATATGACTTAAGTACACTCAAGCGTAGATTTAATTGTTTTGTTGGTCCAAACTACAAAACTTGGCAAATTGAAAGTGGAATAGATAGAATTGAATACCTAAAAGGGCCATTTACAAAACAAAGTGTTGAATATGCGAATCAAAAAACATTGGAACAAGCAAAACAGAGAAGTGTAGACAAAGAGATTTGGGATTACGAACTCAAAACTGGATACAATGTTGTTAGAACAAATAGTATTCCAAAAGAAAAAGTCATTAAGCCATTTGTTTATCAAAATGCATCGCTGTTTTTATCTGCGGCACTTGTTCAATTTGTGTTTATTGCTGTACTTATTGCTGCATTTTTGAATTTTAATAATATGCAAGAGGGTACAGGGTATTTGCTTATATTTTTGTCATCATTTTTAACAATAATATTTGCCTTTATTGCTACAAGACAAGGGATAATTTTAATTGTGCGAAAAAGTCCTAAAAACAACATGAAACATCTTGCAAGTGCACTTCTTAAAACGTTAAAAGAATGTGAAAAAATCAGCTACAAAGCAACACTTAAAGTGGAAAGCGAAGATGAAAAAATTAGTATTTATTTAACAAAAGCAACAACCAAAGAACAAAACTTATTTAACGAAGCAATAAAAGAGATGTTGTCACCAATTGAGAATCCAAGATATTTAATAATTTTCAAAAATGACAAAAAACTTAACTATTCGCAATCTTATGCTTGCCCAAGCATTTTGGGACAAAACAAAAATATAATTGAAGTTTTCAGCGACAATCTTGAAGGTCGAATTGGAGATTTTAAGATTGTTTATACAAGAAATGAAAAAGGTAAAAAATATGTTGAAAAATGCAAAGAAAAATCATTTATCAACAAAAATGACAAAATAATAAATAATAAAACAAGAGTTATTCATAACTAAAGAGGAAAAATATAATGAATTTATACATAATGCGACATGGTACAACAATTTGGAATGAACAGGGTATAAGTCAGGGCAGGTCAAATAATATGCTTAGTAAAGCAGGAATTGAACTTGTAAATACTCAGGCAGAGAGATGCAAAGACACGCAATTTGATATCATTGTTTCTTCTCCACTAAAAAGAACATTGCAAACAGCAAATATAATGAACAAATACCACAATGTAAAAAAGTTTATTGATACAAGAATAATAGAAATTGATCAAGGTATTTTTACAGGTCAAAAAATTTCAAAACTTCCACCAGAAATGCTTGCGCAAAGGATTAGGCGAGCCCCAGAGTGTGGAATAGAGCAAAAAGAAGATATTTTTGAAAGAACAAAAAACTTTTTTGATAACATAAAAAAAGATTATCCATACGAAAATATTTTGGTTATTACACACAATTGGATTGCTTCAATTTTGGAAATTTTGATACTAAACCAAAAGGAGTATTTTAACGATACAAAGTATTGGTCAAATTTTGAAAACGCCCAAATTAAAAAGTTTGAAATATAGGAATTTGGTACTTATTGTACGCTTTTATTTGTTTTTTGATAGATAAGTGAGTGCAATTTTATTAAAAACATGGTAAAAGGTTTGACTTAAAATTTAACGCAGAGATATAATTAAAGTAATAAATATTACTTTCTTGGAAAGAAAATATAATAGGGAGAGTGAACTATGGCATACATAAACGAACAATTAAACAAGATAAACAAGGTAAAGAAACAAGAAGATAAGAACAAGAAAAGGAATAAGAAGATACTAGTAGGAGTATTAGCTTCAGTTTTCACATTAGCAGTGGGAGTTGGAGCATTTTTTCTTATCCGAAACGCATTAAACACAGTCAAGATAACTCAAGGTAGCAATGTTGTAGGAGAAGAAGGACTAACAATAGTAAGCCAAAGAGGAAATGAAATAACATTAAAGGCAAAAGACCTTAATGGATATAGGTTCATAGGCTGGAATGTAGGAGAAGAAAAAGTATCAGACAAAAAAGAATATACATTCACAATAGA
>DBWI01000038.1 GCA_002308915.1 Christensenella sp. UBA1242
AGTCGTTTGGCTTGTCTTTTTTGTATTTTAAATGGATGTAAATGTTGCTATAAAAATTTTTATTATATAAAAATAAAAAAGTTATTGAAATTTTGTGTTTGTGTGTGTTATAATCTGTTGTTTTTATGAGAGGAAAATTATGGTAAACGAAAAGATAAGAAATATTGCAATTATTGCCCATGTTGACCACGGCAAAACATCGCTTGTTAATGAAATGCTTAAGCAAGGCAATGTTTTTAGAGACAATCAAGTTGTTGAAGACAGAGTAATGGACTCTAATGCAATAGAAAGAGAAAGAGGAATAACAATTTTATCAAAAAATGCAAGTTGCGAATATAAAGGTGTAAAAATCAATGTTGTCGACACTCCAGGACACGCAGATTTTGGTGGAGAAGTTGAACGTGTGCTCAAAATGGTTGATGGTGTTTTGCTTGTTGTTGATGCATTTGAAGGACCAATGCCACAAACACGTTTTGTTTTGGAACATGCACTTGCACTTAACTTAAAAGTTGTTGTTGTTGTAAACAAAATAGACAGAGCAGATGCAAGATGTCATGAAATTATTGATGAAGTATTGGAATTATTCTTAGACCTTGACGCAAATGATGAGCAATTGGATTCACCATTTGTTTTTGCTTCAGCAAGAACTGGAAAGGCAAGTTTGTCACCAGATGAAGAAGGTGAAAACTTTGTTCCACTTTTTGAAACAATACTAAAGCATATTCCAGCTCCAAGTGGAAATGAAAATGCACCACTCAAAATGCTTATTTCTTCAGCAGAGCATAACGATTATGTTGGAAAGCTTGCTATTGGAAAAATTGAAAGTGGAAGCATTAAAACAAATGACCAAATTGTTGTTACAAACTATTTTGATCCAAATAAAAATGTAAAATCAAAAGTTGTATCATTATTTACTTATCAAGGGTTAAAAAGAGTTCCAGTGGAAAGTGCAGAATTTGGTGATATAGTTTGTGTTGCTGGCATTGACGATGTTATGATTGGTGACACAATTAGTGCACCACAAGACCCAACTCCACTTGAGTTTGTGCAAATTGCAGAGCCAAGTGTTGAAATGACATTTATGGTCAACGATAGTCCATTTGCAGGCAAAGAAGGAAAGTTTGTTACTTCAAGACATTTAAGAGATAGATTATACAAAGAAGCTGTAAAAGACTTATCACTTAGAGTACAAGATACAAAATCTAGCGAAGCATTCACAGTTTGTGGTCGTGGCGAAATGCACCTTTCAATTTTGATAGAGAACATGCGTCGTGATGGCTATGAGTTCCAAGTTAGTATGCCAAGAGTAAGATTTAAGGAGATTGATGGCGTAAAATGTGAACCTGTTGACATTTTAACTCTTGATGTTCCTGCTGATGCTGTTGGTACAGTTATGAACAAGATGGGACTTAGAAAAGGTGAGCTTATTCATATGACTCCAAAGCAATCAAGAATGAAAATGGAATTTTATGTTCCAGAAAGAGGATTGTTTGGATTTAAGAGTGAACTTTTAACAGACACAAAAGGTGAAGGAATAATGAGTTCATTGTTCTATGATTATCTTCCATATAAAGGCGAGATAGACAGACGTGAATATGGTTCACTTATTGCTTTTGAAAATGGCGAAAGCGTTGTTTATGGTTTATTTAACGCTCAAGAAAGAGGTGAGTTGTTTATTGGTGCAGGTGTTCCTGTTTATGCTGGAATGGTTGTTGGAAGAAATCCAAAAGGTGAAGACTTGGTTGTTAATGTTTGCAAAAAGAAACACCTTTCTAACTGCCGTGCAAGCGGTAGTGATGACGCATTAAGATTGGAAACACCAATTCTTATGAGTCTTGAAGATTGCTTGGAATTTTTAGCTGATGATGAATATTTGGAAGTTACGCCAAAAAGTGTTAGAATAAGAAAAACAATACTTGACCACCAAATGCGTTTGCGTGAGCGTGGCAAGATGCTTAGGGGTGAAATAAGTGAGTAAAAAAGTTAATCCTAGTCAAAATCCAAATCAAATGTCTAATGCAGATTTTAAGCGTATGATAAAACGTATGTGGATTTGTCTTGCATGCATTGCGCCTGCAATTTTACTTTTGACGGCATTGTTTGCAAGTGTTGGAATGCCAGTTTGGCTTGCAATGCTATTAAATGTTATAATAGGTGGCTTAATTTGTTTACTTGTTTATATAATTTTTGATAAAATAGAAAGAAAGAAGAGGATACAAAAATTACTCGAACCAGAAAAAGATGATCCTTTTTCTGATTAAAAGGGGAAGATATGCCAAATCAAATTGTTAAAATGATGCCACACAGTCAAGAAGCAGAGCAATCTTTGCTTGGCTGTATGCTTATCAATAGTGATGTTGTTGCAAAAATTACTGCAGTAATTAAGCCAACAGACTTTTATCTTGAATCACACAAGGTGATTTATGAAAACATGTATGAACTTGCATCTGCAAACAAGCAGATTGACTTTGTTACTGTAATAGACAAGTTAGAAAAAGCAAATCAACTAGAAAGTGTTGGTGGAATTGATTACATAACCATGCTTGCAAACTCTTTGCCAACAGCAGTTAACTATATGTCTTATGTTGGTATTGTAAAAAGAGATTCACTTTGCCGTTCACTTATTGGTGTTTCTCAAAAAATTGCAGAAAAAGCATATGCAGCAGATGACGGCGAAGAAGTTTTGGGGTATGCTGAAGGTTTAATTTATGAACTTGCAGAAAAAGAACAAACAAGTGATTTGGTGCATATTGAACCAGCATTAAGACAAGCAATGACCAATATGGACGAAATAACCAAAAATGGTGGCAAAATTAAGGGAATTAGCACTGGTATTACAGAATTTGATTCATTAACTAATGGATTGCAAAATAGTGATTTAATTTTGCTTGCAGCTCGTCCTGGTGTTGGTAAAACATCTTTTGCAATGAATATTGCAATCAATGCAGCACTTGAGCAAAAGAAAACTTGTGCAATTTTCTCTCTAGAAATGCCAAGCGTTCAACTTGCTCAACGTTCAATTTGCTCTGTTGCAAAAGTTAGCATGAGTAAAGCCAAAAAAGGAACTTTAACTCAAGACGACTGGAAATATATTTGGGCAGCAAACAAAAAGCTATCCGAAGCAGCAATATATATTGATGATTCTTCAATGAACAGACCAACAGATATATTAGACAAGTGTCGTAGACTAAAAAGAGAAAAAGGTCTTGACATTGTTGTTATTGACTATCTTCAACTTATGTCAGGGGTAACAAAGGCAGATAATCGTCAACAAGAAATTTCTGAAATAACAAGATATCTTAAAATAGCAGCAAAAGAACTAAATGTTCCAATTATATTGCTTTCACAACTTTCTCGTGCAATAGAACAGCGTAAAGACCATAAGCCAATGCTTAGTGACCTTAGAGAATCTGGTGCAATTGAACAAGATGCAGATATTGTTTTGTTTATTGATAATCCAGAAAAATACAATGATGTTGTTGGTGCAGAACCAGGAATATGCGAACTTGTTGTTGCAAAGCATCGTAATGGTGAACTTGCAAACATCAAGATGCGTTGGATAGGTGAATATACAACATTCATTGACCCAGACAAAAAGATTGGCAGAAAAGATTATGGTGAAGGAGTTAAAGTTGTTTCAGATGATGCATTTGGCGGTGCTCCAGAAATGCCAACTGATGAAGATTTAAGCGGATTAGACTTTAATGAATTATCTCAAGTATTTGAAGATAAAAAAATATAAAACTAATATAAAAAATACCACAGCAAGTTGCTGTGGTATTTTAATTTATTATTTTAAGCATCTTTAAGGAAGTGATTTGCATCAAGAACTTCTTTATTTTTGCTTGTTAACACTTCAAGTCTGTTTGTTTCACCAGCAATAATCAAGATATCGCCTTTATGAAGTATTGTTTCTGGTTCTGGGTAGATGATTTGGTCTTCATGTCTAACAAATATAATAGATACTTTGTATTTTTTTCTAACATTAAGGTCAAGGATTGATTTGTTATGCCAGAATTGTGGTGTTGCAATTTCAACAATCTTAAAGCTTTCTGTTAAACTCATAACATCGTTCATTGATGGGTTAGTTAAAAGACCTGCAAGTTTCTTACCCATATATACTTCTGGAACAACAACCATATCTGCACCAATTTTTTCCAAAACTTTTTTGTGTTGTTCATTTTGTGCTTTTGCAACAATATATTTAACACCAAGGTCTTGACAAATAAGTGTTGTCAAGATACTTGCTTCAAGGTCATCACCAATACAGTTGATAACGCAGTCAAAGTTTTGAACACCAAGGTTATAAAGAACATTTGCTCCAGTTGCATCTGCAACAACCGCATCAGATACTGTACCTTGGATTTGTTTGATGTTTTCTGCAGAGCTATCAATAACAAGAACTTCGTTGCCAAGGTCTGTTAATGCTTCTGCAAGAGTTCTTCCAAATCTACCAAGTCCAATGACAACAAATTGTGTCATTTGTTTGCTTAGTTGTTTGATTTCTTCTACTGAACTTTCATTTAATTTTTCTTCATTATTTTTTTTCATTTTAATTCTCCTTAACCGACCATCAGTTTTGAGTCGGGATATTCAATATCATTAACTCTTTCTTTGTTTAGGAATACAACCGTTAAAGTGATTGTTCCAACTCTTCCAACAAACATAAGTATTGTGATTATTGCTTTACTTGCCAATTGAAGGTGAGGGGTTATTCCCATTGACGTTCCAACAGTAGATATTGCCGAAACTACTTCATAAATTACTTCAATAATTGAGAAGTTTTCTCCTTCAATCAAACAAATTGTAAATACACTTGTTGCAATCAAAATGAATGCAAGAAGGATAACTCTCAAACTCTTTCTTATTACAGAGTTGATTATTCTTTTCTTTTTGTAAACTAAATCGCCTTTGCTGTTCGTTTTTTTGAAAATTACAAGCAAAAGGACGAAAATCGTTGTTGTTTTAACACCACCGGCAGTTGATGCGGGGCTACCACCAATAAACATTAAAATACAGGTGAGTAGAAGACTAGACGATCTTAACAAACTTTGGTCAATAGTCGAGAACCCAGCCGTTCTTGTTGTAACACTCTGGAAGAATGCATTGACGACTTTGTCCCATACTCCAAACTTGCCTAGTGTTTCTGGATTATTCCATTCAAGTGCCATATAAAGAATAGCACCACCAAAAATAAGTATTCCAGTCATCCACAAAACAATTTTTGAATGCAATGACATTGACTTGCGTTTAAGGTTGCCCAAAACATCAAATATAACAATATATCCAAGTCCACCAACAACAATCAAAAACATTATAGGGATTAGGATTAGTGAGTTATCTGCAAAAGGTGCAAGACTACCAAATTCACCACCAGTAGCTCCCAATATATCAAAACCTGCATTACAAAATGCAGATACGCTTATAAATAAACTTTTGTATAGTCCGTCTGCAACACCATAAACTTCAATAAAAGAAGGTGCCAAGAATAAAAATCCTAATAATTCAACCGTGAATACAAGTAGTAATACATGTTTTAGGTGTTTGATTATACCTTGATTATTGTCTTTATTTAAACTTTCTTGCAATGTTAATCTGCTTGTATATTTAATTCTTTTTCCAATAATAAGGAACATCAAACTGGTTACTGTAATAAAACCAATACCACCAATTTGTATTAAACATAAAATAATTATTTGCCCAAACAAGCTAAAGTGAAGAGCAGTATCTTTTACAATTAAGCCAGTAACACACACAGCACTTGTGCTTGTGAATAGACTGTCAAAAAACGATGTCCACTGTCCAGAATTTGATGCTATAGGCAAACTTAATAATATTGCACCCACAAATATTACTGCCAAAAAGCTTATAACTATTTTTGTTGCGGGGTTTAATCTTTTTCTCTGTATCTGTGCCATAACATTATTATTATATCACATATTAATAAAAATTTCAATAATTTAATAAGATATGTTTTTATACCCCAAAACATAAAAAAATAAACCTAAAAAATTAGGTTTATTGTACATATTTCTTTATGATTTGAGCTCTTAGTTTTGTATATTCTGCAGTTGAAATTGAGCCTTCTTTTCTAAGTTTATCAAGTTTGCCAATGCCTTCAATAAGTTTTCTGGAAACTTCACTTTCTTCCAGAACTGGCTTTGGAGTTTCTGCATTTTCATTTTGCTCTTTTTCATCTTCTTTTTCATTGCCTTCATCAAGCCCGTCTGTGTAAATGTGTGGGCGACCAACGCGTTCTTCTGCTTGAGTGTTAACTTTTGCAACTTTGATAGAGAATATTTTGATTAGTCCAATTAAAACAATTATTGAAATTAATAGATGCAAAGCCATAATAGAAATAAGAGTTAAGTTGATTATAAAGTTTTCAGAGAAACTGGCATTTTTTAAATTCATCAAAAGCAAAACACCATAACCAGCCATTGCAACAAAATATGATATCAAAAATATTATTGATTTAATTCTTTTCCCTTCCAAAATATTCTTGTCTAATTTTGAGTATTTTGTAAAACTAATTGAAACAATTTCAAGGTAGATAGAAAAGACAAGCATAATACCAAAAACAACCATCATAGTCGTTTTGCCATTATCACTTACTGATTTTAATAATGAATCTAAAATTTCATTATTGAATTCAATTTCGCTCAAAAAGTCATATCCAACAGCCATTGCAACCAAACCCATTGTAACTAGTATAAAAAACGCATAAAAAATTGATAATACTAATCCACCAACAAATAATGATTTTTGTTTCACTTTGCTTACTCCTTATCATTAATATAACACAAAACAAAAATAATAGACAATTAAAATAAAATAAAATACTGGACATTTTTGTATTTATAGTGTAATATATAAACAAATAGAGGGGTATATTATGGCAAATTCATTGGGTTCAAATGTTAATATTGAATGGAGAGATAAAAAGCATATTTTGGGTATGCCAATTTCTTTTACTCGTTATAGTCTTGCTTCAAGTCCAGACTGGACAAAGATTTTTGTTAAAACAGGATTGTTGTTCCAACAAGAAGAAGAAATGAATTTGTATAGAATATATGACTTGTCAATGACAAGATCTTTGGGTGAAAGATTGTTTGGTCTTGGTACAATTGTTTTGTATTCAAAAGATGAAAGTTCACCAGTTTTAGAACTTAGACACATCAAAAAACCACAAGAAGTCAGAAATTTACTTGCTCAAAAAATTGAGGAAGAAAAACTCAAGAGAGGATTTAGAATCGCCGAGTTTAATTAAAAATAAAAGCAGGGGAAAGTACTCCTGCTTTTTATTTATTGTGCATAAAAAAATCATAGGTGAGTACCTATGATTTTATTTTTTGTTATCTTGAAGCATTTTCTCTTTTTTGGAATTTGCCGTCTTTTTTCTTAACTGTTAAATTAAGGTCTTGGTTGTCTGCAAGTCTTTCTGCAACTTCCATTGCTTCTTTCTTTGTTTTGCATCTCTTTGATGCTTTTTGAGCTCCTGTCTTTTTAACTACCCAGTCTTTGCTGTCTTTGTCATATGTTACCATATATTTTTGAGCTGGAGCCTTTTTGTCTTCTGCCATATTTTCCTCCACTTTTTCTTTTGGTTTTTCTTCAGTTTTTGGTTCTTCAGTAGGTTTTTCAGCCTTTACCTTTTTTGCAGCAGGTTTTTTTGCCGCCTTTGGTTTTTCTTCTTTTTCTGCTGGTGCTGATTTTTCTTCTGCTTTAGGTTCAGCAGGTTTTTCAGCCTTTGCTTTTTTTGCTGCAGGCTTCTTTGCTGGTTTTGGTTCCTTTGCAGGTTTCTCTTCAGCTTTTGGTTCTTCCACTGGTTCTTCTTTAGCAGGTTCTTCTACTTTTTCTTCAGCAGGTTTTTCCTCAGTTTTTGGTTCTTCAGCAGGTTTTTCTTCAGCTTTTGGTTCTTCAGCAGGTTTTTCTTCTTCAAGAACAACTTCAGCTTCTTTTTCTTCTGCTTTTTCTTCCTTTACTTTTTCTTCTTTTGGCCATTGCATTGGCTTTTCAGCTTTTTCTGCTGGTGCTGGTGCATCTTCTTTTACATTAGCAGGTGCTTCTTCATCTTTTTTGTCTCTAAATACAATAAGAAGTATTATTGAGATTACAATAAGAACACCACAAACGCAAAGAGGCCAGTATTGTTTCAAAAATTCTAACATTTGTTTTCTCCTTTATGAATTACTTTAATTGTACAACAAAAAAATACATTTTTCAATAAAATTTTATGTGTTTTATTAAAATTTGTTTAATTATATTAAATTTATACTTGAAATTTTTACATATATTTGTTAAAATACATCACATTTTACAAACAAATACTAATAAGGAGGTTATTATGAAAGAATTAGTAAAAGTTGCATTTATGTATGATTTTGATTTAACATTATCTCCAAGAAATATGCAAGAGTTTTCTTTTCAAGACTTAATTGGAACAACAAAAGATGAATGGTGGGCAGATGTTAATGGGTTTGGAAGACAACGCAATATGGATGGTGCACTTGCCATGATGTATAAACTAATTACAGTTACAAAAGAAAAGGGAATTACACTCAAAAGACAAGACATTGTTAATCTTGGAAAAGATATTGAATATTTTGATGGTGTAGAAACATTTTTTGAAAGAATGAAACAATATGCACTTGAAAGGGGAATGGAACTCAAACACTATATTATATCAAGTGGACTAAAGGAAATTGTTGAAGGAACTTCAATCGCTCATAATTTTGAAAGAATTTTTGCTTCACAATTTGCTTATGATGAAAACGATGTTCCAATATGGCCAGCACAAGCTGTTAACTACACAACAAAAACTCAATATATTTATCGTGTAAGAAAAAACGCTGTTGATGATTTATGGAATCCAAAAGGTGTTAATGAATATATTGAATGCAAAGATGGATTGGTTCCATATTCAAACTTTGTTTATTTTGGTGATGGTGAAACAGATATCCCTTGTATGAGAACTGTTAGCAAAAAAGGTGGACATTCAATTTGTGTTTACACTCCAAATGATGAGGCAAAATTCAAAGAATGTAGAAAGTTATATCTCGACCACCGTGCAGACTACCTTGCTCCAGCAGATTATCGTGAGGGCAGTGAACTTGACAAAATTTGCAAAATGCTACTTGACAAAATTGCATCTTACATTGTTGAAGAGTAAAATGTAAAAGAAAAAAACACTTGCGATTGCAAGTGTTTTTTCTGTTTCCAAAAACTAAGCAAAGAATTTTGGAGCGCCAAATATTAATGTGCTGATGATATCAACCAACCAGCAAATTACTGAGCCAGGGATAATCCAAAGTATTCCAAAAATCAACATCAAAACATTGTTTTCTGTTGCACCTTTAATAATACGGTAAACAGCCCAAACGATGTCAAGAACTGGAAGGCAAAGTAAAATTTTTGCCCACAATGGAAGACTATCCATAGCACCAACAAAACCACTTTTTTTAGCCATATTTCTCCTCCTACATTTTAATTATACACATACTTGTTTTTTTTTACAACTAAATTTCAAATTTTAATTTTTTTTGTCAAAAATTATCCAAATATAGAAAAATATTTGCATACAATAATGTATTCATATTATAATTATTTTAGAACAAAGATATTATGAAAAAGTTTGTTTTTACAGCCAACAAAAAGATAAGATTATTAAAATTTTTGTCGCAAAATCTGCCATCATATAGGTATGCAGATTTTGTTTTTGCGCTTCAAAAAAAAGACATTTTGGTAAACTCAATTAGAGTTAAAAATGATGATTATATTGGCGATGGAGATGTTATAGAAATATACCTAAAAGATGCCGTGTTTAGCGTAAAAGTTGAATATGAAGACTCAAATGTTATTATATTTAATAAGCCCAAAAAAATAGAAGTTTGTGATGGTGATTATAACATAAAAGATGAATACAAAAAAATTGAAAACAAAGACATATTTCCAATTCACAGACTTGACGCAGGAACAAGTGGATTAGTTGTTTTTGCAAAGAACAAAAATGCCGAAAAAATTCTTATAGATGCATTCAAAAAACACAGTGTAGAAAAGTATTATTATGCCGTTGTTTCTGGCAAGCCAAAAAACAATGATATGCTAAAAGGATATCTTGTTAAGGATAGCAATTTGGCAAAAGTGAAAATTTTTGACACAGAACAAAGCAATTCATCATATGTTGAATTAAAGTATGAACTATTGAATCAAAAAGATGAGTTAAGTCTTCTTGATGTTATGATTGTTGCAGGCAAAACTCATCAAATAAGGGCACAACTCTCTTATGCAGGATTGCCAATAGTTGGCGATGACAAGTATGGAAAAGGTGAGATAAACAAAAAATATAAATACAGGTTTCAACTTTTGCAAGCATATAAGATTAAATTCAATTTAAGTTCATTATGTGAACTTAGTTATTTGAATGACTTGGATTTTAGCATTGATTGTGAGTTCAAAAATTTATTTGATTAACATAATTTTTTGTTTTGGCATATAAGTCAATATGAACAAAATTACGCTCAAAAGAATTGTCCCAAACAACTACTATGCAACACTTCTTCAAGATACATTTGCCAGCCAAAACAGTGAAACAAAAAACATATTGCAGTTTTTATATTTCAGTTATGTGCTATCGAGTTTTGAAAATGACTTTGGGTTAGAGTTTTATTCCATTGCGCAAGATGAAATTTTTCATCACAAACTGCTTGGTGAATTAATTGTTCAACTTGGTGGAAATCCAAAATATTTTTCAAGTAAAGGAATGGCGTTTTCTGGTGGGTTTATTGATGAAATAAAAGGGATAAGACAAATCATTGAAACAAGCATTGAATTAAAAGAAAAATCAATAATAAATTACAAAATATTAGTGGCAAAAATTGCAGAAAAAGATATAAAAAATATTTTGGAAATAATAATTTCGGATGAGAAAAAACACTTAGATTTGCTTAAAAATATGCTAAAAAAATACCAAAATAATTAATAAAAAGCCTCAAAAACATTGAGGTTTTTTTATTATTTTTTTAATAAAATATAGAATTGCTCTTTTGTTACTATTTTATTTTGTTATCATATATATTTTATTTCTAAAAATATGACAACTTATG
>DBWI01000036.1 GCA_002308915.1 Christensenella sp. UBA1242
TAATTTTATTTCTTTATTTTTTTGTGTTATTTTTTCATATTTCAAATTACATTTATATGCAATATTATTTGTGTAATAATATGAATTAAATTCCCCATCATCAAATAACCGTGTGTTCTTTAGTTTTGTTTCAAAAACAACTATTGTCCCAAACTCAATTTTCTCTCCATCTGCAACAGTTAGACTGATGTTATGGTTTTGACTTTTGGTGTTTATCTTGACAGTGTCAAGAACATAACTTGTGTAACCTTCACCTTGATAGATTGCAGAAACTCTTGCATTAACAACAACACTCTCATCATAAACTCTGCCTTCAAAAGTCCAAACTCCAACAAAGTAATATCCAAGACCAAAAATAAAAGCACAAAAGAGTGCAATAAATCTTTTGGCATGTTTCCCCTTTATGCAAAGATAAGCAACAACAGCCAAAATTCCAAAACTCAAAAAGATGTGAAAAATTGACAATGAAAAAATTTGTCTTGACAACACAAGTGCCAAGACAAACATAACTGCACAATAAAATATGGGTCTAAAATTTAACTTTTTCATCTGTCTTCATTTGCAACAACAAATATTTTATCATAAAAATAATTCAAGTTCAAATCTAGTCTTCTTACTAAATAATAAAAAATAAACTCAAGAACAAGGCTCGGCGGGTATGTTCACGCAGGAGTTGTATTTTCTAAAAAATAATTCAAAATTGCCGTAAGTTCGAGGCTCGGCAAGTCACCGCACGCACGAGCGTAGTCACCTACGTGACTGTGTGCGGTGGCTTGACAGCAAACGAAGAAATTACGAGAAATTTTGAATTATTTTACTTTTTTGGTGTCTTTGAGAGTAATAGTCCTGTTGAATACCATCTTGTCGTTTGTGGTGTCTTTGTCTAAGCAGAAATATCCATTACGGATAAATTGATATCTGTCATCAAAGTTGAATTCAACATCATCTTCAACATAAGCATTGTCTAGAACAACTAATGAATTTGGATTAATTTTGAAATTGTCTGTTGCGTGTTCTTGACCTTCAACTTCTTCTTGACTTTCTTCATCAACAAGGTTGTCAAAAAGTCTAACTTCAACTTTCTTTGCATGATTTGGGTTAACCCAATGGATTGTTCCCTTTACTTTCTTTTGACAATCACTGCCAGATTTTGTACCTTCTTCGTATTCAGCATAAACTGTTGTTACATTTCCATTTTCGTCTTGGTCAAAACCAGTACACTTAACAATGTATGCACCTTTTAACCTAACTTCTGCGCCAACATATAGTCTATAGAACTTTGGATTTGGTTCTGTGATAAAGTCTTCTCTTTCAATATAACTTTCTTTACCAAAATAATATGTTCTTTTTGTGGTTTCTTCTTTTTGTGGATAATCTTCAAGTTCAACTTCTTCTTCGTATCCATCTTTCCAGTTTGTTAAAACAAGTTTGATTGGATTAAGAACTGCCATAACTCTTTTTGATACATTATTAAGTTCATCACGAATAAAGTGGTTCAAAAATTCTGGATCAATGAGTGAGTTGCTTTTTGAAATTCCAGCAGCAACAACAAAGTTTTTTAAGCTTTGTGGCAAAACTCCACGACGACGAAGTCCACGCAAGCTATAAAGTCTTGGGTCATCAAATCCCCAAACTTTTCCATCTTGAACAAGTTTTTTGATAAATCTCTTGCCAAGAATTGCCCCCTTAATATAAAGGTTTGCATATTCAACTTGGCGAGAGTGATTTTTTAGTCCACTGTTTTCTACTACCCAATTATAAAGTGGTCTGTGGTCTTCAAATTCTGGACCACAAATTGAGTGGCTGACACCTTCATAGCAGTCATCAAGTGGATGTGAAAAATCGTAAGTTGGATAGATGTTCCATTGTCTGCCAATTCTTTGATGATTGAGATATTGTATTCTGTAAATTACAGGGTCACGCATATTCATGTTTGGACTTGCCATATCAATCTTTGCTCTAAGACATCTTGAACCAGCTTCAAACTCACCATTTTTCATTCTTTCAAAAAGGTCAAGGTTTTCTTCAACCGACCTGTCACGATATGGGCTATTCTTCCCTGGTTCTGTTAATGTTCCACGATATTCTGTTACTTCATCTGGTGAAAGGTCACAAACATATGCTTTGCCTTCTTTGATGAGTTTGAGTGCAACTTCGTAATTCATTTGGAAATATTCTGTTGCATAGTGAATTTCATGCCAATCATAACCAAGCCAGTGAACATCATCTTGAATTGAATCAACAAACTCTTGGCTTTCTTTTTGTGGATTTGTGTCATCATATCTAAGATTGCAAACTCCACCATATTTTTCGGCAAGGCCATAGTTAAGGACAATGTTTCTTACGTGTCCAATATGCAAATATCCACTTGGTTCTGGTGGATGACGAGTTTGAACATGGTCGCATCTGCCCTCTTTGATATCGTTGTTTATAATGTCTTCAATAAAATTTGTTGCTTCAATAGTTTCCATATTTTCTCCTAAAACAAGACAAGTGTACCACTTTTATTTTTTTCTTACAACTAAATATAAAATAAATATTTATTATATTTATTAAGCATTAAACAATTTACACAAAAAATTGATTATGTTAAAATAATGATAGAATTGGATGAATTTTATGAAATCGAGCAAATACAAAAGCAACTTATTCTTTCTGATATGGGGAGGCGGTTTTGGAGGCATTCCCCTTGTTGTATTGCTGATTGAACTTTTGAATGAAGAAACGCAAACTTCAATATTGTCAAGCTTGCCATTTTTGATGATTTTTGTTGTTATTGGTATGAGTGCATTTTTCTTTGGTGTTTGGAATTTGATTATGGTTATTAAAATTCACTTTACCGACACAAAAGGAGAAATCACTGAAGCAGAGTATGTTGAAACTTTGGAAATACCAATGAACAGAAAAGGCAACAATGCCCAATATACAATCAAATTTAAGTTCAAAAACAAAGCTGGTAAAGAAATACTACAAAAATCTATTGAAGAATTTACGCAAAGTCAAATCAAAAATATTAAACGCAAAAAAACATTTAAGATAAGAAGACTTTTTAACTTTGCAGTTATGGTCCCATATGATTGGGGTGATAATGATTCAAGTTCGGAATCTCAAAAATTATGTGATTATTGCGACTCTTATTATGAGGGTAAAAAATGCCCTTATTGTGGAGCAAAAAAAAATAAAAAATAATAATTTGATAAACTAATTAATATAAAAAGAACACTAAATTTTTAGTGCTCTTTTTTTGTTTTTGTAAGTTTAATTTTATTCAACAATACCAATCATAGCAGGTGTGATAGTTGACAAATATTGAATTTCATCAGTTGGTACACCCAAAACAAATGTCGCCTCTTTGTGATTGAATGTGGTACCATATTCAAAATTATAGTAAATTAAAACATGGTATGGGTTGTTTAAAATTCTAAACATTTCATTATCTCTAACAAAATCATATTCTAGATATTCTGTTGTTTCAACCTTTTTGTCTGCCGGGAAATCTCTACCATTGATATCTTGTGTCATCTCGTAAACAAAACTACCTGGTTCTGAATAGGAACCATAAATGTCAGACCATTTATCTCCAAATGAACCTGTGTATGTTTCCCATTGATTGCCATTTAATCTAAGAACATGTCCTTCGTTGTTGTTATAGGTATACAAAAGTGTTCTTGTGTAATCATGACTATGATTTTTGTTGTCTGTATAAGAATATTCAACATAAATCACAGTTCTATTCTCTCCACAAAATGTTACATCTTTGCGAACAACTTTCCAGTTCTCTTCGTAATTGCTACCATCAACGCCCCAAGTATAATTGAGTGTTGCTTTGTAAGCTTGGTCTGTTGGAATAACGGATAAATATCTATCCATATTTTTACATGCTGTCATAAAAATACCACAGGTAATTATCATAACAAACGATAAAATAATACTAAAAACTCTCTTTTTCATTTTATCCTCCAATCGATTTGTGATTTCTAAGATGTATACTTTATTATAACATAAAATTTTTGTTTTGTATCATAATTTTTGGGTTTTTTCAAATCGCCAAGTTTTTTATTTCTCCACACTTATTCTGTATATTCTTTTTGTTTTGTCTGTCACCTTAACCTTATCGCTGATTTCCACGCCAACAATAACATAAACATTTTCACCTTTTGCAACAAGTGGCAAAAACTCGCGAAGTCTTGATGGTATCTTTTTGTCAATCAAATAACTCTTTAGTTTTTTTGTTCCGCCGCCAAACTTTTCAAAAACATCGCCATTTTTTCTTAGTCTAACTACTGCATCTTTGGGAACAAGGTCTGCGTCAAAATACAAAGCTCCGTCTTTGTTTATTTTGTCAACCTTTTTGATTGTAACCTTTCCAAAATTTGGTACAACAAATGTTCCTAGTTTGAATTTTTCTTCAAATACAATTTCTTCTTTTTGTTTGTTGGTTAATGTGATAAAGTCATATTCTTTGTGAACACTGACTTTAAGTGGAAGTTCAATTCTTTTGCCATTTTCACTATTTTTAACAAAGTTTGAAATAAGTTCAATATGCTTGGATTCAATGTCTTTGTGGACTCCAATCATATTGAGTGCCCTATACACCATTCTGGCAACGATTGGTGCTGGATAAACAAAATAGTTAAGTGGAATTTTTACTTCTTTTTCACTAACAATAAACGCACTTGTTGGCACTTGAGAATTTATGTATTCATCATCTTGGCTGGCAAGATTAGAAAAATTTAAAATTGCTTGAATTGCATTTGGCCAACGCTTGAGAATTGCTGGCAAAATCTCGTTGCGAATATAGTTGCGATTGTATTCATTTTCTTGATTTGTTTCATCTTCACGATATTCAATATCATTGTCGCAAACATATTGCCAAATTGCTTTTTCATTTGTTTCTAACATTGGACGAATAAAAATGTTATCACGCATCAAGCTCATACCTTTTAGTCCTGTTATTCCACTGCCACGCATTAGGTGCATAAGAACTGTTTCTGCTTGGTCGCTTTGGTGATGGGCAAGAGCAATTTTGTCAACAATTCTTTTTTGAACCATGCTCTCAAACACACCAAACCTGCCTTGTCTTGCAGCACTTTCTAGTGACAATGATTTTTCTTTTGCAATAGTTGGAACATCAAGTCTAAATTTGTATGCTCTAATTCTATTCTTTCTGCAATAGTCCATAACAAACATTGCGTCCAGCGGACTGTTTTCCCTTATGCCATGGTCAATGGTGATAGCAACAACTTCAAAATTCATCTCTTTTGAAAGTTTGTTCAAATAGTGAAGTAGTGCCATACTATCTTTGCCACCACTAACACCAATTCCAACCGTTTCGCCTTCTTTGATTAAATTATTTTGTTGAATTAATCTTTTGATATTATCCATAACATTTTTCCTTTGATTTATTGTATAACAATTTGAGTGTAAAAACAAAACAGAAATAAAAGAATTATTACGAATTTTGTCGTATGATAAATTGTTTTGTTATTACAAAGACATTATTGTATTTTTGAGTAAGCACTTTATATACTGAACATTTTTGTCTACTATTATTATACATCTTGTTTTATATTTATAGCTTTTCCAAACTTGGCCAATAGTTCTGCATTTTTGCCACGAATAACTTTTAGCTCTTCTGTTAGTTTTTGATTGTTGTCTGCCATTACCTTAAAGTTCTTGCGCAAATCTTTGATTTCATTTTCTTTTTCTGTAAGCTCAACAAGTGCTTTTCGAAGCAAATTGTTTGCCTTTTCATTTTGCATTTTGAGTGTTTTGTCTGCTTCTTCACCTGCTTGCTTTTTTACTAACCTTACTAGACCAATAAAAAGACTGTTTATGTCGCTATCGCTCAAAATATTTTTTCTTTCCTTAAATTGAATGATATTGTTTGGAAGTTCTTTTTTTGATGCAATATCTATGCCGTTGGTTCTAAGTTCACTAATACATTCATCAAACAGTTGTTTGTCTTTTATCATTATTGTTCTAAACTTGTTTTGATATCTCACCATTTGACTGACATTCTCTTTTGCTAGAACAAGACAAGCCTTGCGAACAGACATTCCTTGCGCTGTTAATTTGAGAACACTCATAACAAGAATTTTGCTTTCTTCTTTTGTAAACTCTTTTGGATAATTCTTTTGATGCAACTCTAAATTTATATTTAACCTTTTTGCTCGCTTTGGATTTTGTAGTAAGTTATCTAATTCCATATAGTAATAATTTCGAACACTATTTGGCATTCTCCCAGACTTTTTTGCATATCCTTCAAAAAGTTGAGTTAGATTTTCATTTTTCTTTTTCCCTAATTCAATAAACTCAAACAAATCCTTTACTTTGTCATCTTTCCACTTTGAATATTTTTTCATAAAAACTCCTTACACAAAATTTATTGCCAATTAAAAAAATATTAAACAATAAATTTTTGTATTTGTCGTATAACAAAAAAGATAATCATATACTACAATATGAAAAAAATACGCATTCTTTGTGATAAAACTTTTTTGCTTGATATTCAAGAAAAAAATTACTATGTAGACAATAACAACTTTTTGGAAATTGAAAGTTCTGAAAAAGTTATAGTAAAAGCATATCCACTTGAACAAAGACAAAACTCTCTTCCTTTTTGCTTTGTTCTTGAAACACAAAAAAATAACATTGTTTGCAACTGTGGTAATGTAAAAGTGTATAACTTAAAAAACAGATGCGATGTTTTTGTTGAACAGTTTTTGATACCAAGTCAAAATGTGGTTTATACAAATAGTTATATAATCAAAAACACAAGACATACTCTTGTTTGTTATGACGACAGAATAAAGATATATTCAAATAGTGGAGAATATGTTTTTGCGTGTGAATGCAGTAGTGCAACAAGTGATTACTCCAATAACTATTTGAATGTTATGTGCCAAAGTTCGTATGGCAAAAGTTATGTTAGATTTAACACCCAATCCAAAAAGTTTTTCAAGGTTTGTGGGGACAAAATTCAAATTGAAGATGACACAATCACTACGCAATTTAACTCAAACAACTCTCTTAATCATATTATTATTGAAAAATATAAAAATGATGAAAACTTAACAAAATGTAGTCAAGAAATTTATTCAAAAGAACAAATGACAACTTGCAAAGTACAACAAATTATACCCTACAAATTTTTGGAAGCACTAAGCCAAAAAGATTTTGACACGGCAAAAGAGTATTTAATAGATGACATTTTGAATAAATTATCTTTTGACAACATCTGTGAATATTTTGGTGATTTTGATAAAATTGAAGTTCTAAATTTGTCACCTATTGTTTATACTTTGTATAACCAATATTGTGCGAAAGACTATAAATTTGATATTCAAAATGGCAAAATAACTGACATTGAAGAAGTTTAGTATTCTATAGATTGTTATAGAATAGTAAATTTATGTATTTATGATTATATATACCAACAACTATTTTGTTGTTGATTTTTTTGTTTTTTTATGCTATAACAAAGACACAATTCAATAAAAGGAGAATTTTTATGAAAGAATTTTTGTCTAATCTAAAATACTTGACCGATATGTACACACAAAAAGTAGTTGCAGAAAAGACAGGTTTTTCAACAAGCAGTATTGCTAATTATTTAAGTGGCAAAAGTCAACCGTCTGCTCTGTTTTTAATTCAACTCAAAAAAGCTTTTAAGATTGACATCGACCAATTTTTGACAATACCACTCGACAAAGAAAGTTTTAATAACGAACACAAGCTTAACTATACAAGATTTTTTGGAAACTACATTGTGTACTATTACAATTCAAGTGCCTATAAAGGTAAAATTGGAAGTTATAACTATGAAATATTGACTTATGGTATTATTTCTGTTTGTGATGACATCGACTTTACTTCACCAAAAGGAATAAAAGTTAATGGATTATTTATGCTTTCAAGAAAAGAAGCAGAAAACATTTTGCAAACACTTAACTCTTATGATGGCGATGTTGATAAAATTAATGATTTTTATGCACAATACTCAAACAGATATTGGGGAAACTTGACACAAAACGAAACACAACTATTTATTAGCTTAAAAAACAATAACGACAAATGCATGATTATTCTCAATAACCCACCTTCAACAAAAAAATATCTTGGCGGACTTGGTACTGTTAATTCAATTTCTCGTGGCAGAGAACATGTGCCTTGCGTTCAATACATTTTGATTAGCCAAACAGCACTTGCTATTGCAGATGGAGAAATTTATAACATGCTTAGTCTTGACCTTCCTGACATCAATATTAAAAACGAAGTCAATGACCTTGTTGAGTTAATTAAAACACTTTATGTTTCTCAAACAGAAACTGGGCTTAATGAATATCAACAAAAGAGAATTATTGAAGACAGCATAACAAATATAATTTCCAGCCAAATTGATGCAAATATGTTTAGGTTTGCCAAAGTAACAAATATGGAAGATGATAACTATTATAGATTATTAAAGGAAGCCAGCGATGACTGATTACCAAAAAATATTTGATGATATGGTTCAAAGGTTAAACCAAAAAAACAGCGAAGATATTGCAAATGTTATCAAAGCCTTTAATTACGCCAAAAAACTTCACGGTAATCAATTTAGAAAAAGTGGCGAACCATACATCTTACATCCTGTTCAAGTTGCAGAAATATTAGAAAAACTAAATTTTAACACAGACGTTATTTCTGCTGCCTTACTCCACGACACAGTTGAAGATTGTGGGGTTACAGTTAAGGAACTGGAACAATTATTCAACAAAAACATCTCCCAAATTGTTGATGCGGTAACCGCAATTGAACAAGGCGACTTTAAACCAGATGCAGATGATATTTATGCAAACACAGATGACTTTTTGAAACTTGCAATGGAAGATAAAACATATCAAAAACTCATCACTATTGGAAAATCAAACAAGTTTGGTTTTTATATTAAGTTTGCAGATAGATTAAACAACTTGCAAACAATAGCTCCTTTCCCTAGATACAAAAAAGAAGCAAAAATTCAAGAAACAAGAAAGTGGATTATTCCTCTTGCAAAACTACTTAAATCAAAATACTTTTATGACAACCTAAAAAATTTATGCTTTGTTGTTGAACACGAAAACGAGCCAACATACTTTGAACTTTATAACACATATATTTCCAACTTAAAAGAATATATATACAACCTAAGACGAATTGTTGAAGTTGAAACAATAAACTACATTAAGTCTCTAAAACAAAACAATTCACTATTCAAAGTTATTGTTGAACCAAAAACAGAGCTTGAAGTATTTACCCAAATTTCAAAATATTACGACATAACAAAACTTTCTTCAATTAAAGGAAGCAACTTTATTACAGTTCCAACTTACAACATATATATTGTTCTTAATGATGAACCAAAACAAAAAAACTCAGAACTACTTTATAGTTTAATAACAAACTCAAGTCTCTCAAATAACTTAACCGTAACAAATGTAAAAACAGATATATTTGATAATGTTAGTTTGATTGTTAAAGACAATATAAGAAACTTGATTGACATCAGTCTTATGTCTAAAAAACAATTTACAGAAATGCAAAACGGAACAATAAGCGGAACAGATATTGACTTTGTTGACGAAACTCTTGCAAGTGGAGTTGAAACAAACTACATCAATGTTTACACGCACACAAATGAAAGAATAACAATTCCTGCAAAAAGTACTGTTCTTGACTTTGCATTCAAACTTCACAAAGACATTGGATTTAGTTGCAAGTTTGCATACATCAATGGTTCACCACAAAGAGCACCAATCTACACCAGATTGAACAATGGCGACAAAATTGAAATTGTTTGTGAACTTGACGAAAATAACTTAAATAAAAACATTGCAGAATTAAGATGGCTTGCATATTGCAAAAATGAAAATACACAAAGAATTTTAATTAAATATTTTGAAAAAAAATATAATAATTAAAAAAAATACTAAAAAAATATCAAAAAAATAAT
>DBWI01000041.1 GCA_002308915.1 Christensenella sp. UBA1242
ATAAATATTTTTTAAATAAAAAAATACATAAACTCCATATTAAAAGTTTATGTATTTGTTAATCAAAAATATTATTTTTTAGTTATTTTCTTCTTCAACAACAATTTCACCAAATTCTAAGTTGTAGTCACCTTTAACAACTTCTAGGTTATTGAGTGAGCCAACTGCCTTTAAGTCAACTTCGCAAGTCTTTACAAAATCTGCATGTGGAGTTGTTACTTTTAAGTCTTTGATGAATGTCTTTAATGAAATCTTGTTTTCACTCTTGAATTGTCTAATCCCAGAAACTATTGCCATAACTTCTTCGCCTGCTTTAACAAAATCATCATCATAATCTTCGCCAAGATTGAGATATCCAGAAATATGAATGGAAGGTTTGTTTTCATGAGCTGCATAGTAATCCATATAAATTTCTTCTGTTAGGTGTGGCATATATGGAGCAAACATTTTAAGAAGTCCAAGCAAGATATAGTAGCAAGAATATTTTGCACTCTCTGTTGCCTTCTCACCATAAACATCTGGATTATATAATCTACGCTTAACAAGTTCAATATAGTCATCACAGAAATCCCAGAAAAATCTTTCAACTTCGTTGAGTGCAAGTGAAATGTCATATCTGTCCAAATTCTTCATAAATGACTTGTAAACTTTTTTGTACTTTTCCAAAATCCACTTATCCATTGGCAAAAGTTCAACTTCGTGTGGCTTATAATCATAAAGGAAAGACAAAACAAATTTTGAAGCATTCCAAATTTTGTTTGTTAACTTTTTGCCTGCATCAAAGCTGTCCAAGCTAAAGCAAGTATCTTTTCCAAGTGAAAGGTTGTTTGCCCAATATCTTGTAACATCTGCAGAATATTGGCTAATAATATCTTGTGGTGAGTTCTTGTTGTTTCCACTCTTTTTTGAAAGTTTGCTTCCATCTGCACTTGTAACATAACCAGAAATCATAACATCTGTCCAAGGAAGTTTGCCAAAGTGATACAAACTCTTTACAACTGTATAGAAATCCCAAACTCTAATGTTATCGTGAGCATTTGGACGCAAGTTCATTGGTGCCATACTGTCATCAAGCCCTTTTTCTGTAACCAAATCACAGCAAATTTGTGGAGTGAGTGAACTTGTTGCCCAAGTATCCATAACATCATGTTCTGGCTCCCATTCTGTGGAACCACATTCACAAGCACAATTTGGTGTTGAAGAAAGTGGATTTACTGGAAGCTCACTTTCGTCTGCAACATGAACTTTACCACAATGCTTACAATACCAAACTGGGAATGGTACGCCATAATATCTTTGACGAGAAATACACCAGTTCCATTGCAAGTTCTCTACCCAATTCAAAAATCTTGCACGCATATTTTCTGGATGCCAATTTAGGTCAAGGCCTGCTTGATATATTTCATCTTTGTGAGAAAGTACATCAATAAACCATTGTTTTTTTACTGTGATTTCTATTGGAGTTCCACATCTTTCATGTGTTGAAACTGCGTGAACAAGTTCTTCTTGTTTTATTAACAAATCTTTTTCTTTTAATTTTTCTATGATAGCAAGTCTTGCTTCTTTAATTTTCATTCCTTCAAATTCGCCAGCAAGTGCTGTCATTCTTCCTGCATTATTGAATGCTTCTTTGATTGGAAGATTGTGTTTCCTTTGCCATTCTTTATCTACTGTATCACCAAATGTACAGCACATAACAACACCGCTTCCCTTTTCCATATCAACAAGTTCATCAGTAAGTACTGGAACAGTGAATCCAAAATATGGAACAACAAGGTTTTTGCCAATCAAATACTCATTCTTTTTGTCATCTGGATTAATGAATACACAATCACAAGCTGGAAGCATTTCTGGTCTTGTTGTTGCAACTGTAACATATTCGTTTGTTCCTTCAATATAGAATTTTATGTAATTGAAAGTGCTTTCGATATCTTGATTTTCCAATTCACTTTGAGCAACAGCTGTTCTACATTCTGTACACCAAAGAGCTGGCGCTTCTGCATGATAAATTAAACCTTTTTTGTATAATTCCAAAAATGATTTTTGTGAGATTTTTTGTGTCCTTTTTGAAATTGAAGAATAATTGTCTTTTAGATTACAAGAAAAACCTGCACTCTTGTATAATGCATGGAATTCTTTTTCTAGTTCTCTTGTTGTGTCCAAACAAAGATCAATAAAATCTTCTCTGCTCATTTCATGAGCTTTTTTGTTAAACTTTTTTTCAACATATCTTTCTGTTGGAAGACCATTGTCATCAAAACCAAGTGGGAAATATACATTCTCACCTTTCATTCTGTGATGTCTTGCAACTGTTTCGATATGCATATATGAAGACAAATGCCCCATGTGAATTTTTCCGTTCACTGTTGGTGGCGGTGTGTCTATTGAATAAACTGGTTTGTTGCTATCCTTTTCAAATTTGTAAATATCTTTTTCTTGCCAATAATCTTGCCATTTTTTTTCGCTTTCGCCAAAATTATACTTTTTGTCTAACACTTTGTAATTTTCTCCTTAAAACTTTTACTTAACTTATTATAAACATTCATCAAATAATGTCAATAAAAAATTTAAGTTAATATAATATATATATTAAGCTAAATAAAAAAACACGAAAATACTTCGTGTTTTTTTTACTTCTTTGTTTTTTTAAAAAATACCAATTCCTAAACCAAAAATACCAGTTGGCTTATAATCATCACTGTAACTATTATCGTCATCATGATCATTATGCTGTTTACGACGATTTTCTTCTTGTATTCTTTTTTGTCTTCTTCTTCTTTCTTCTGCCAAACGTTCTTTTTCTTGTTCTAATTTTTCATTAATGTTTGAATCAACTTTCATAATTTTGTTTTCTAATTTGTTTAGTGCAACTTCATATTTCCCAATTAATTTAATAAAATCTGCCTTCTTTGATTCATAATTTTGCAACTCATCTTCTTCGACTTCTAAATTAAAATATTGGTCATTGTTTGAAGAAAGTTCTTCAAAAAAAACTTTGTTGTTAATATATAATTGTTCGATTTTTTCAAAAACTTCTTGCTTTGATTCTTTTGTTGAATTCTTGTATTGTTGCAACAAATCATTTAATGTGTCATTGAATGAATTATATTTTTCATTTGTACTTTCAATAAAATCACAAAACCACTTATAGTAAAATATTTTTATGAATTCATTATTCATCATTATAGCCATAGTTGTTCTCCCTTGTAAATAATATATCATATAGCAAATTGAAAAACAAGTAGCAAAAAATTAAAACAAAAAAATAGAGTGAAGAAGAAAGCTCGGCAGGTATGTTCACGCAAGAGCTTAGTTCCCTAAGTGACCGTGTGGACATGCCTGATAGTAAACGTAGTATTTTCGTTCTATTTTTTTGTTTTCATGTATTCTTTGCTAACACCAGTCACCGCCTTCAAAAACTCCTCATAATAAGGGATAAGTTCTGGGTCCCTTATATACTTTGAATTTTTTTCTAACATACTGTTTTCTCGGTTGCTATCTAATATTGGCAAATTGTTTTGTTTTTTGTATATTCTAACATTTTCAATAACTTCCATTCTTTGTTCAAAAAGGTTTGCCATTGCTTCATCTATTATATCTAACTTTTCTCTTAATTGTGTTAAATCTTCCATTGTTATCTCCTAAAATGCAAATACTAATAATCCAATAAAATATCCCAAAACCACTGCCAGCACAACACTAAATAGTGCAATAATCATACCATATAGTGCCACATCTTTTGTCGAACTCCAATCACTACTGCTTGCAATTGCAATATGTGGCATGCTTGGTGGAGTTGCAAAAGCAAACGCAGAAATCATACCAATAACAACTGCTGTGATTGCACAAAGTTGAACACTTCCCACTGCAAGCATAATTGGCATTGCAACAGAAGTAACAAGTGTTGCTGTAACCATATTTGAAGACACATTTGTTTGAAGCATTGCCCAAACTGCAAAAATAATAATTAAAACAAATGGAGCAATACCAGAAAGTGCAGTTGCAAGATTGTTTCTTAGATATGCTTTTAGTCCAATTGCTTCATTTGTCATTGCACTACCAAGAGCAAGTGTTCCTGCACACATAACAAGGCTTGAGAATGGCACACCTTTTTCGCACGCTTCTTTGATTGAAACAAGTGGCTTTTTGTCAATTCTAATAACACACAAAAGCACAACTCCAACAAGCGCAGGGAATGCTGTTCCATAACCATTGAATAATGTATAGAACTCACTCCAAACATTTTGCAAAATGCTTGGCAAAATCCACAAAATTACACAAAGTGAAAATACAACAAGAGTAACAATGTCTCTTTTGTTTACCTTTGGTAAACTTGCCTTCATTTCGGACAAATCTACATTTTTGAGCTCATCAACATTTGGTCTTAAAATCAACCTAAATGCCAATATCATAAGAATAGTCAAAATTATTCCAACAGGGATTGCAATTGCCATATATGAGCCATAATTGATTGTAAATCCTGTTTCATTTTCAAAAACTCCAAAACTTAGTATTGGGAATACATGAGCAATTGGTGTCATTCCAGAAGAAATTGACACACAAAAAGCAAGTCCCATCATAAGCATACTGCCTGTTTTACTGCCCTTCTCTATGCCTGTAATTTTGTAAATTTCATCAAGTATTGGCAAAAGAATTACAAACAAAACTGATGGAGATGTGAACATTCCAAGAACAATAACACTAAAAAAGAACATTGTGACAAACCACCAAGGCCCTTTCTTTGCAAGCCTGTTGCTAACAAACCAAAGTGCAACCTTTTTGATTATGTTTGTTGTTGAAAGTGCGTATGTACAAATAAATGTGCAAAGCAAAAATACAAATGTGTCGCTACCAAAACTTGATGCAAACAAATTTTTGAAACTAAGTTCTGGCAAAATTCCAAGTGCCAAAATGCATAACAAACTTGGCCAATCAATAGAAATTGTAAGCCACAAAATGAGCGTGCCTAAAAATGCCCCAATAACTGCCATACCACTTTGAGTCATACCACTTGGTGGTGGCAAAAACTTGAATAAAATTATCAGTAAAACTGAAAATGCAATAATTGAATACCTAAAAATATTATTATCTTTTAACTTTTTCTTTTCCATAGCGTGTGTATTCTAACACAAAAATCACAAAATACCTAATAATTTTACATATTCATCAAACATATAATCACTGACTGGATATTTTGTACCATCACAAAAATATAAAACAAGACATGGAGAGATTCCATTGTATTCATCAACAAATTCAAATCTTTTTAGCTCACCTTTTTTGATTTTTGACTGCAATTTTTTGTGATAAGAAAAATAACTCACAAACATAGTTTGTGCAAAATAAAAAAAATATAACAAAAAACCTTATCCGATTGGATAAGGCTTTGGTTGGTGATCCCAAGCAGAATCGAACTGCTCACTCCGCCGTGAAAGGGCGATGTCTTAACCGATTGACCATGGGACCATAAATTTTAATGGTGGCGATGAGTAGATTCGAACCACTGACCTTACGGGTATGAACCGCACGCTCTAGCCAACTGAGCTACATCGCCTTAATCGCAATAATTAACAAATTGCTCTGTGATTATATCTTATACAAGATAGTTTGTCAACATTTTTTTGAAAAAATATGTCAAATATTATTAAAAAACTTTTAATAAAATGGCTTTTGTTAAATTGCAAATTGTTTCCCGCCCTGCTATAATCAATTTTGGAGAACTATTATGATTAAAAAATGTTTAAAATGTGGTGCAATGGTTGAAGTACTCAAAGATTGCACTTGTGATAATTGTGGAATAAAATGTTGTGGCGAACAAATGGTAGAACTAAAAGAAAATTCTGTTGAATGTGCAGTTGAAAAACATTTACCAGTTGTTGAAGTTAAAGGTAAAGAAATTATGGTTTCTGTTCCACATGTTATGGAAGATGACCACTATATTGCATATCTTGCACTTGAGGACAAAAACTATTATGCGAGAAAAAACTTTTTACCAACAGACAAACCAGTTGCAACTTTCCCATATATGCCTGGCTCAAAAGTTATATCTTATTGCAACAAACACGGCCTTTGGTCAACAATTGTAAAATAATCACATATTGACAGAAAATGAAAAATTTGATACCATCTTGTATGAAAGGTGGTATTTATTTTTTTATGAAAGAATTAACCGAACAAGAAAGAGAACAAATTAAACAACAAGCAAAAGTTGCAGCAAAAAAATCTGGCAAGATTGTAAAAAACTTTACAATATATCTTGCAACATTTGCTTCGGAAACAAGAAGACAAGTTAGCAAATTAACAAAAGATGAATACGAAAAAATGCAAAAACAAAAATATATTGGTTCAAAACATGAAGATGTGTTTTTTGTTGACTTACCAGAAACAGATATTTATGTTGAAACAAAAACAATGGTTCTAAACAAAGATAATTTTGCACTTGGTTTTCATCCAATGGTTTGGAAAGTTTTATCTTTGAAAGAAAGAGTTGCTCTTTGCAGGATTGCAAGACAACAACTTGTTGGTAAAGACTTTAAAGAATTTTGCTGTTATGACTCAAATGGTGTTGTTATGGTTGGAAAAGATTATCAAGGCTCACTTAATGTTGGTGCATTTGTTGATGATGAAATCCTCCTTGGCAACGAAGTATTTATTAAAATTGCAAATGGCGAAAATACAATCAAAGATTCATACTATATGAACAAATTAACAAGTGGCAAATATCATTTTGACAAAATTACAGATTTCTCTTCATTTGAAGAAATGCAATATCTTTCACCACTTGACCCAATACATACTGAACTTGAACAAATGTCCGACAAAGAAAAAGCATATTTCTTTGACCAAATTTACAGAAGAAGATATAGAGCTGCAGAACAAAGAGCATTGGACCTTATTGCAGAACATGCAAGCCAATTGGAAGAGTTATACCCTGAGTTCTTTGAATATATGAACAACGAACAAAAAAATATCACAGCAACAAACTTACTTGTTATGCAAGAGATTGGTTCATCTGTTAAAACAAGAGATGAAAATTATTTGGACATCAAAGTTAAAATATTTAATAACGGCTATATTGATGAATATAACAAGGGTGTTATTGAATACAACAAACTACTTGAAAAATACAAAAACCCAAGCGATATTCTTGAACAAATGGACACCAAACAAGAAATTGCAAAAATGGAAATTGAACTTGATAAACTAAAGTCAAATATAATAACACTTTTGGATGCAAAAGACCACTTTAGTGAACACTTTTATCCAAAACAAAAAACTACAAGTAAATTTACCGTAAGCAAAATAACCGATGAAAAATTGAACTAGAATTTCTAGTTCTTTTTTTAGCATTCCACTTTGTATTGTGACTAAGTGAAAGATATAAAAAAGAGCATACATTTTTTAGTACGCTCTTTTTATTTTAGTTCTTTTTCTTGAAATAAAACCAAAGTGAAATTAGTATTTGGAATGGTGCTCCAATCAAGAACAAATACCAAACATTTTTGAATGTTAAACAAACGGAAAGTAATACCGTCCAAGTAAGCAGTGATGTGAAACAAAACTTAAGTAAATTGTTACCCCAAATACAACTAAACACCAAAATAACAATTGAACTTATTGGCAATGCATAAATAAAACACAACCATTTATACGAAAAACTTGGTGCAAAAATCACAAGAGCAACAAACACAATTGTTGCAACAAACCAAACAAGCCCTGCAGACATTAAAGTGATTAAAATTTTGTTGTGTTTGTCTTTTTGTGGAACAATAATTTTTTCTTGTTCTTTTGTTAAGTCATTGAGAGTGATGCCAAAAATTTCACACATTTTGTAAAGGACACTGATGTCTGGCAAATACTCACCTTTTTCCCACTTTGAAACAGACTTGTCTGTGAAATTTAGTTTTTCACCAAGTTCTGCTTGTGTTAGTCCAATGTGTTTTCTATATTCACAAATATTTTTTGCTATTACTAAATTTATATCTTCCATGCCATATATATTAGCACAAAAAAAACATGAAATCAAACAAAAATAAAGGCAATTCTCTTGCTGGTAGAGTAAATTTTGATATTCTATTTTTAATTTTGTAAACATAGAAGATGTGCCTTTAAAAATAGTAGACTATATTTTTGAAATTTTGTATATTATTATTAGTAAATATTTGAAAACAAAAAAGGAGCAAAAATGAAAATAGCAGTTTCAGCAGAAAGTACAATTGACTTACAAAATGACTTGTTGGAAAAATTTGAAATTTCAACAATTCCATTTACAGTTATTATGGGAGAAGATGAATACAAGGATGGAGATATTACATCAAAAGACATCTTTAAGTTTGTTGCAGAAAAAAACATATTACCAAAGACAAGTGCCATCAATGAATACACTTATGGCGAATATTTTGAAGAATTATTAAAAAATAATGATGCAGTTATACATTTTGCATTATCAAGTGAAATAAGTAGTGCTTGCAGAAATGCAAAAGCTGCAGCAGAAAAGTTAAAAAATGTATTTGTTGTTGACTCTCGTTCTCTTTCAACAGGTATTGCACTACTCGCAATAAAAGCAAGAGAAATGGCACAAGCAGGAATTGACCCAAAAGATATCGCAGATGCATGCACAGAGCTCACACAAAAAGTTCAAGCAAGTTTTGTTTTGGACAAACTAAACTATATGCACAAAGGTGGAAGATGTAGCAAAATTGCATTACTTGGTGCTAACCTACTAAAAATTAAACCACAAATTCTTTTGGAAGATGGAAAAATGGTTGTAGGCAAAAAATACATGGGAAACATTGAAAGTTGTATTAAAAAATATTGCAAAGATACAATTGAAGCATCTAAAGAACTTGACCTAAACCATGCATTTGTAACATACACATCTGCTTCTGACACAATGGTTGCCACAGCAGAAGAAGCGTTGAAAGCTGCTGGTTTTAGAAATATATACAAAACACTTGCTGGCGCAACAATAACAAGCCATTGTGGCCCTAACACTTTGGGTATATTGTTTATTAAAGCATAATGTTTTAATTTGATAAACATAAAAAAATGAGATTTAACCAAATCTCATTTTTTGTTTTTTAGAATAATGGTTTTTGCATACTGTCTGGAATGTCTAATCCAAGTAGTTTTAGTATCGTTGGAGCAACATTGCAAAGTTTTCCATCACTAAGCTTAACATCTTTATACTTTTCACTAACAAGCCAAATTGGCACAGGATTTGTTGTGTGACTTGTTATCACATTCCCCTTTTCGTCAATCATTAGTTCGGCATTTCCATGGTCTGCGGTTATAATACAATCACCACCTGCCATTAGTGTTGCAAGTGCCATGGCATAAGCACACTTGTCAACAACTTCAACTGTTTGCTTTGTTGCTTCAATGTTTCCTGTATGTCCAAGCATATCTGTATTTGAAAGATTTACAAGTATAAAATCATATTTTGCACTTGCAATTGCTCTTAGCACTTCATCTGTAATTTCGTATGCTTTCATTTTTGGTGTAAGTGAATAATCTTGAACATTTTCTGATTCAATTAATTTTCTGTCTTCACCTGGGTATGCCTGTTCTATTCCACCATTAAAGAAGAAAGTTACATGGGCATACTTTGTCGTTTCTGTGACATGAAATTGTTTTTTACCTGCTTTTGAAATTATTGCAGACAAATTGTCTTCAATTTTTTCTGGTGGAAAAGCTATAACAACATTTTTTAGTTTTTCATCATACTCTGTCATCGTGCAGAAACACAAATCACGAATTTTGGCTTTTTCAAACTTATCAAAACTTGGTTCTGTGAATGCTTCTGTTATTTCTCTTGCTCTGTCTGTTCTGTAGTTAAAGAAAATTACACCATCATAACTTTGAATTGTTCTTGGTTTTCCAATTATTGTTGGCAAGACAAATTCATCAAAAACACCATCTTTGTAACTATCTTCAAGGGCTTTGGTTGCTGACATATAAAAGTTGTCTGCTTGGCCAAGAGCCATCATGTCATATGCTTTTTCAACTCTATCCCAACGTTTTTCTCTGTCCATTGTGTACACTCTGCCACAAAGAGAAACAATTTTTGCTTTGCCTTGTGCATATGCTTCCAATTGTTTTACATAGTTTATTCCACTGTCTTTGAATGTATCTCTGCCATCAAGTATGCAGTGAATACAAACATCATCAATTCCTTTTTCGTGAGCCATATCAATAAGTGCAAAAAGATGATTGATGTGTGAATGTACACCACCATCACTCAAAAGCCCCATGATATGCAAAGTTGAATTATGTGAAAGGACAAAATCCATTGTTTTGTTTATTGCTTCATTCTTTTTGAACTCGCCTGTTTTGATGGCATTATCAATTCTTGGCAAATCTTGAAAAACAATTCTGCCAGCACCAAGATTAAGATGTCCAACTTCACTATTCCCCATTTGGCCATCAGGAAGACCTACATTAAGCCCACTTGCCAAAAGTTGTGCACGTGGATAAACATTAAGTTTATCCAAATTTGGAGTCCCCTGCAATTTTATTGCATTTCCTTCCACTCTATCATTTAATCCAAATCCATCTAAAATTACTAATGTTACCATAATACAAATATGTTAAAACTAACAAAAAAAATAGTCAAATAATTTAATCAAAAAAAGTATCACTAAATTTTTGAAAATATTGTTGACAACACGTTATTTTTATATTACAATATGCGAGTAAATAGTTAAGTGTTTACATAATGGAATGTAGCTCAGCTGGTTAGAGCACCACCCTGATAAGGTGGGGGTCGATGGTTCGAGTCCATTCATTCCAACCAAAACAAACTTGGCAATGCCAAGTTTTTTTGTTATTACGATTGTCTGCAGATGGCAGACATTTTTTGTTTTTTGCGAAGTATTAAAAATTTATTTTTATTTACAAGCAGAAAAATAAAAATAATTTTGTGCAAGCAAAATCGTAATAACAGCACATACCTTGGACAACAAACTTTGTTTTGTTGAATAATTACGAGAACCATAATTTAGTATAATCCCCTATGCCTTATATTGCGATAGCAAATATAAGGTGGGCAATTTATGTTGTCAACAATTCAAAAACATCCCATTCAACATTGACAATTTATTTAATGAATTATATAATAAAATCAATAAGAGGTTTTTATGAAAAAAATATTTTTATCAATCTTTTTACTTTGTCTTACAATTTTTGTTACCGCTTGTGGTGGCGTGGCGACAGAGCCAAATTCACCAACCACACCTACTACACCTACCACAACCACACCTACTACTTTTGAAAGTTTTTGTACTACTTACAATAATATTGTTAAAAATGACAATAATATTGCAGCAGAAATATCTTCGAACAAAGATTGTGAATTTGCTGGCTACTCCACAAAAGTAGTTGAAGAAAGCAACGGCACACTTAATTTGTATGGAAAAGTTTTTAATAACTCTCGTTCATATTGCTTTTATATTACAATGACATACAACAATGTTGAACTAAACAACATTTTTACACAAAACAAAACCAAAGCTGAATGGTATGCAAATTTAGAGAACTTTATTAAAGCAACAAACTATGATACTTGTGTTGAAAATAAAGTTATTAACTTTACTGAATTCAATAATGCAGCAAAGAAGTATGTCCCAGCAACAACTTCTGAAGTTATGGGTTCACTTAATGCTGTTGATATAAAGGCTCTGGATGAATTTTATTATGATTCTGAATTTAATAACTACAAATTTAATCTTTATACTGAAAATATCTACACATATACCACAACTGTTGACGGAAAAGAACAAATAGTTAAAAATGCAACAATTATGAAATTCAAAATTTCACTTAAAACAACTGATGCAGAATATACACAAAATACTAATAACATTACATATTATATTGATAAATTTATTGAGTGTACACAAAATCCCGATGCAGCTTGGAGACTAACACAAAGAGTTGTTAGCGTAATTGAAACAGAAGTTAATGGTGCCGATATGGGCATTGAACTAGAATAAAAACATATAAAAAAGATAACCGATTTTGGTTATCTTTTTTTTTGTTTATTGTGACCTGCCATCATCAGATTTTATTTGTCTGCAATCTGCACTTTGATATTTTTCCAAAACACCTTGTGCATCAATTCCCCCATGCTGTAACAAGAAAAAGATTTGCTCATCTGTTGGAATAATTTGGGGGTCGTAAATATCTGCCCAAAATTCTGCAATAACTTTGCCAGTGTTATAGAACATATCTTTGTCAATATGAATCCAGCCCTGTCTTTCTAATTCTCTTAATGATGAATGGTGAACAAGTTCTGCTTGAAGTCTGTGATACTCAAACTCACAACCATAAAAGTTGCCTTTTCTGTCTAACCAGCCAGATTGATATCTTTCATCAAGAACTTTTGTGCCGTTCCAGTCAAGATACTCAAAATCTTTTGCTTCAACAATTTCACACTTTGTTATGTCGTTGCAAGAATTATGCCCGCCTACAACGTTTATTAGTGTTGCATTATTCTTTGAAGTTGTTTCATCATACTCCCACCAAAAATGGTCATATTTTACAAATTTTCTCATGCTTTTATTATAGTTTATGCAAAATGATGTGTCAATACCACAATAAATATTTGCCCAATAATTTATGTTGTATTTTTTTGTTATATATGGTAGAATTGCCCCGGAGATTTTTATTATGGGATTCTGGTTTTGGTTCGTTTTGGCATTTATTTGTTTTGCTTTTATTACCTTGGTAAGAAAAAGACATGACTATGCAATGCTTTATACAATTGCTATTGGATTTGCAATAAATGCAAATATTTTTAACTCTTTGACTGCACCAATGTATTGCGGACCAATTGTATTTGCAATAGACTCAATTCTTTACACTGGCTTTATGTATTGTGTTATTGTGTGTGCACACGAATACGGTATTAGAAATGCAAAAATATTAACTTCTGCAACAATTGCAGCAATACTTCTTAGTGCAACAATTGAATTACTTGCCAAAACATCCGCAACAGGTTTTCAAACAGACTATCTTTTAAGTTATCTAAGCTACTTTTTTTCATCGCTTGGAACTTTTGCTGGTGTGTGGCTTATGTTGCTTGTTTACAAATTGCTTAGAAACAAAAAGACAAACACATACTTAAACTTTATTGTTTGCATTGTTATTTCTAGTATTATAAACACTTCAATATTCTATATATTTACAGTTATAACAACAAAAGATGCAACCAACTTGGCATATATTGTTGCTGGTTCTTATCTTGGAAAATTCTTCTGCATTGCACTATGCCTAATAAGTTATTTCATTAGCACACACTGGTTTATTCCTAACAACCTAAAAGAAAAATACAAAAAAATTGAAAAAGAAAAAGACTAAAATAATTTAGTCTTTTTTTTTATCGTTTATTTGTCTTCTATCTTGGCTTGCAACTGTTCAACCTCTTGTTCTGTCATTCCATTTTTTGTAAGGAATTTTTTAACAGCATCAACAAGATTTACTTTTGAAACATCAATATGTTTTTTTCTTATAATGGATTTTATCATTGGATTTAGAACATTGTTTACTATTATGTCATATTTGCTTGAGTCAAGTTGTTTTGTGATTGAATAATAATTTGCATAGGTTGTCATATAATCTTCAACAATTTCTTCATAAGAAAACTCTGCAAGCGCTTCAATGAGCAAACAAACAAAACCCGTTCTGTCTTTGCCTTCTGTGCAATGAATAAGAAATGGACCATCATGTTCCAAAATTGCAAGCATTGCCTTTGTTGATTGAGTTGTAAAATATTTTGAGCTATAGTTCATTGTTAATGCAAGTGGTTCAACACAATCGTTTGCAACATCATTTGCATTGTATAATGTGCTAAAGTATGGCGAGTTGTAATCTGCTTTTTGCATGTATGACTGAATTTTTGCATCATCATCTGCAAGATTGATTACAAATTTTATTCCTGCATCTTTTATTAGTTCATCAACAAAAGATGCTCGGTTGTGAACATTATCACAAGGAGATGCTGACCTGTAGAAATAATCATTCTTAAGTTTGCCACCTTTCATGCTTCTAAAGTTTGCAAAAACTTCATTTGTTGTATACATATCTCTGTCATCAAAATAGTGGATATCTCTTGCATCTTGAATATCTTTGTATTTCCCTTTTTGAGCAAGTGTGATTGTTACTGTTGTATCTTCACTAAGTTTTGCAATATCCCAAAGCAAGTTTTGTTCATCACCAATTGATTTTGTTCCCAAATCTGCAATATCCCATAAATCTTCGCCATTGCTAATTGCAATTTTTACATACTTACTGCCAGGATACCCTAAAAGTTGAGTGCTGCCCGTTTGACTGTAGTATCCGTTATAATATGGAATATCAAAATAATCATAACCATTTGAAAATGAAATATTTACACTATCGCCAAATTCAAAACCAAGTTTGTTGAAATCTTCTATTGAAATTTTGACATATGCACCACCAAATTCCAATTCGTGCTCTATTGGACAATTGGATAATTTGACTATTCCCTTCTTGTTGTTTTTGGCATACATTACAACAAAAGGAAGTGCCACGATGATAATTGACACAACAAGAACGATTATTAAAATCCAATAAATATACTCCATATTTTTCCTTTGGTTATATTATATCATATTAATTAAATTATAAAAACAAATTTGAATAAGAAAAGGTTTTGTCAAAATTTTGACAAAAATACAAAAAAAATTGTGTTTTTAACACAATTTTTGATGTTTTTTTACTTATTTAGCTCTTCTTTTACTCTATCAACAAAACTTTCTGGTTTGTCGGTTGGAGAAAATCTTGCAACAACTTCACCTTGTCTGTTGATTAAAAACTTTGTGAAATTCCACTTGATTGATTGTGGTTTGTTCTTTTCGTTTTGCGTTATAAGCCAAGCATAAAGTGGTTCTGGATTTTTGCCTTTTACTTCAACTTTTTTGAACCTTGTAAACTTGGTATTAAACTTTAGTGTGCAAAAAGTGTTTATCTCTTCATCACTGCCTGGTGCTTGGTGAAAAAATTGATTGCATGGAAAATCCAAAATTTCTAGACCTTGGTCTTTGAAATCTTCATACATTTTTTCTAGTGCATCATATTGTGGAGTAAATCCACATTTTGTTGCTGTGTTGACAATAAGCAAAACTTTGCCTTGGTATTTTGATAAACTTACATCTTCGCCATTTTGCGCTTTTACACTAAAATCATAAACCGTCATTTTTGTTCTCCTTTTTCCATCTTTTTAGTGTTGGGAATAGTTTGGTACAAAAATCTTTCATCTCGTCGTTGGTCATCCCTGCCTGTTCACCATACTGTGAACACATTTTAATATATTCATTCATTGATACTTTGTCAACAAATTCGCCATCAACAAAACAATATTTGCAATAGTCATTGTTCAAGCTTCCGTCTTTGTTTGTTCCTAGTAGCTCATCATTTGTTATTGGCATACCACAACTTTGACAAATCTTTTCCATTTTTATCTCCTTGTTTTTTGGGGTTTGGTTTGTACTGCAGAATAACTTAAGTCTATGAGATGATATATTTGATTAATGTCCACACTTCCATCAAGCAAAACAGAAATCCACTTGCATATTTTCATGTGGTAGGCATTAAAAATTCCATCTTGCTGAATAAGTAAATCCTTGAGTATAAAATCATCAATTTTAACATTAAGGACATCAACAATCCCATCCTTTTGAATACCAAGTTTTGAATATGAAACATCCATAACAATTCCATACCATTTTTTGTTTTCGTTGTTTCTGAATATTGCATCACCTGGGTACTTTGCCCACAGATGTTCAATTTGACTATTGTATTTTTTTGTTACATATTCAAAAACATTTTCACGCAATGAATTTGTTTTGTTCTGCATAACTTTCTCCATAAAACAAATGTATTATATCATAAATTTATTAAAAATAGTGCATTTTTTAGTAAAAAAGCAGCAATTTTTGTAGTTTTGCCGCTATTTTTTGTATTTTTTTATAATACCTTACAAATATTTGCTCGTAATAAATTTACTTCTTCTTGAGTCATATTGTTTGAAATAAGATAATTTTTTGCATACTCAGCAAGGTTTGCTGTTTTGATGTTTACATTATTTTGTCCAACCATTGTTTGTATCATTGGGTCCAAAACATTCTCGACAATAATGTTATATCTTTTTGCATCAAATGCTTTTGAAATTGAATAATAGTTAAAGTATGTCATCATATAATCTTCAACAATTTCGTTGTATGTTGCACCCGCAAATGCTTCTATAAGCATACACAAAAATCCCGTTCTGTCTTTGCCTTCTGTACAATGAATTAAAGATTTTACATTGTGGTTTGCAAGTTCTTTCATTGCCTTGATTACTTGTCCTTTAAAATAATCTGAACCAAAATTCATATTTAGAGCAAGTGGAACAACACTATCATTTTGTGCATCATATGCATTATACAAAGTTGCAAAGTATTGAGAGTTAAAATCAGTTCTTGCCATATATGTTTGAATTTTTGCATCTGTATCGGCAAGGTTTATTATTCTTTGTATGCCAACTTCTTGGCATAACTTGTCAACATATGAAGCCCTTGAATGCTGGTTGTCACAAGGTGAAGCTGACCTGTATAGCCAATTATCTTTTAGGTTTCCACCCTTCAAACTTCTAAAGTTTGCAAATACTTCATCGCTTGGATATAGTGTTCTGTCATCAAAATAATGAATATCTCTTGCTTCTTGAATGTCTTTATACTTTCCTGCTTGATAAAGTGTAATGGTTGCCTTCATGTCCCCTTCAAGATTAGCTCCACTCCAAAGAGAATGAGTTTCAACAGGAGATGATTGAAGCATTAACCCTCCTGCTTCCCATAAATCATCACCATTATTTATTGCTGCTTTTATGTAATCATATCCTGGATAAGCAATAAGGAGTGGTTCACCTGTTTGTGTGTAGTAACCATTATAATATGGAATGTCTTCAAGCTTGTAACCATTTGAGAATGTTATTGTAACACTATCACCATACTTGAACCCCAATGCATTAAAATCTTCTATTGTTTTCTTGATATAAACTCCACCAAATTCTTGTTCGTGAATTATGCCACAATCTTTTAATTCCATTGTGCCTGCATCGTTTTTACAACTACATCCACTAAAAACTGGTAGTGGAATTAATGCCAAAAGTAATGCAAAGAAAAATGATAATACCTTGTTCGTTTTTTTCATAACAAAACTCCTTTTAATTTATTATGTTAATTATCATAAAAGATTTCTAACAATAAATAAGCCTAATTCCAGATATAGGAATATTACTGCGACAATAAATATAACAACCATCAGTATATCCCAAATACTTTTTTTGACCTTGCGTGTATATGATAGCAGGAATATGAATGGTATTGTAAAAGCAAAGTAGAAATTAAAACCAATCCCATAGAATATCACCATTGGTACATTGATAAACAATATTAAATCAACTGCACTCAAAACAAATATTACAATGGATGCTAGTATACTCATTTCTAGTGAACTTCGATTTGTTTTTGCATAATTATTGTACTCTTCGACTGTTCCACCCCATTTGATAAATAGTTCTTGTCTTAACTTTATTACAATTGCTATAGCAAAGAATATTGTATAAATTATGATAGACCTACAAGGCAAGATTGCTAAAATTGGAACGGATAAGTCTATTGTCCCTTGATAGTATAGTCCATAAATTATTGTCGCAACAATGGCACAAATTACAGGTAATACACTCATGCTTCTAAATATTATCATTGGTACTTTTTTTGTAATTTTTTTTGGTTTGTAAAAAAGAAAATAATAGAATAATGAGAATAATGACAAATCCACAAAAACATTGTAATTGATTATCTTTCCAAATATTCTTTTTGCCATGGTATCGGCAAACATAAATGCACCTTCTGGATCATCGCTTATTGCATCACCAAGACCATATAAATATCTATAGAATAAAAATAGGATTAAAAGATATATACCAATTGCAATTGCACTATATGTAATTAACCTTGTTTTTATTTTTGATTGACTAGTCATAATAGAACAAAAGTTTGCAGTTAAAAACATTGGCAAGGCAAAAATTGACAAAACTTCTAATACACTAATAAAACCTTCTGCCCATGTTGGAGGTTCTATATACTTTAGACCAATATTAGCTGCAATAACAACTTGAGCTAAAAACATAAAAACAAAACCGAGTATCTTTACTGCCCTATGAGAGAAAATACCACGAAATTTTATGTCTTGCTTTGACAACAATTTGTCTATTCTGTATCTTTTTGGATTTTGTGTTTCTCTTATTTCTTCTTGCTTGATTGTTTCTTCTATTATTACATCTGGTTGCAATTCGTCTTCGACGATTTCTTCTTCTGTTTTAATATTTGTTTCAATCAACTTTTCATTTGTTTCCATATTTTGATTATATCAAACACAATTTTTTATATCAACTTTTTTATATGATAAATAGCACAACTATGGAAACCATAGCATTTATGGTTTTGTTATCACTAAATATGGTTAGCTTTCTAATTTGATATATATTCTTTCATTGTCATTGGTTATAATAGGCGGATATTATATATCTTTGCTGATAACAAGAAAAAATAAAAAAACTTCAACTACATAAATTTTAGTTGAAGTTTTTTGTTAAGTAAATTTTTATTCCTTCCCATCGCCTTTTTCTTGTGATTCTTCATGCGTTGATTTGTATTCTTTGATACATTCTGCAAAAATCTTTTTTGATAACTTTGTTAAATCTTTTAGATATTGTTTGTAATCATCAGAAATTTGATAACCTTTTCTTTCTATGCTATCGATTGCTTGATTGATATCCACACACTTTAAGGCATCGATTAAAAATGCTTTTAATCTTGGATTTGTTGCAGCAAATTCAACAATGTCCATTACATTCTTTTTGTATTTTTCTGGACTTGGTAAAAATTGAGTGTTTTTGTGGATTGCAAGTCTAAGCTTTGCACCATGTTGAGCCAAAAACTCTTCTTCATCAACATAATATTCATTTTTACCAAATGGTTTTAATTCAAAAAATCTATTAAGAGTTTTTGCAGCAAAAGCATATTCATTATCTATTATTGGTGCAAATCTGACTGTTTTGTTCTTGTTGTCAACAAATAAGTGAATATTACCTTCGTGTCTGTCTTCTTGGAATGTTATTGCATCAAGCACAATCATTCTAAACATCATAAAAATTAATTCTTCTTTGTCACATTTGTACCCTTGAAGTGCTGGGATTGTATCCCACTTTTGAATTATTTGATCAAGACCAACTTCCATTTTGAAAGGAACACTTATGTAATCAGCAACTGTCTTTAGTTCTTCATATAAGCCTGCATCTTCTTGCACATCGTGACTAATTAAAGTAGATACATCTTCAAAACTTGCTGGTTCATATTTCGCTGTCCACATTCCAAGTTGCATCGCAATGTTATCATATAACAATTCGTTTACTACTCTGTGCTTTTGTGTATCTGGAAAGGCAATACTTTCGCCAGACTTAAAAAACACTCTGCCATCATCTGTATAAACCCAATCACTCATGTACCTGTAGTTATTCTTAACATTAAAGTTTGCAGAATAGTGCATAAATTGTCCAAGGTCAATACCTTTTGCCAAATGCAACACTTCATATTTTGATGTATTTTTTAATATTTTTTTCATTTGTTTGTTTACCTTATTTTTATTATAACATATATTTTTTTATTTTGCACTACCCAATTTTTTATTTTTGACAACAAAAAAACCACAATTAATGTGGTCTTTGTGATTTTTTTATTTATACCACTAAATGTTTGGCTTTTGTGGTGGTTTTTTGAGTGGCTTTTGTGGTGCCTTTGGAAGCTTTGGTGGCAATGGTGGCTTTTTTAATTCTTCACCTTGCTTTGGCTTCTCATTTTTTATTTCTGGTTTTTGTGGCACAACAATTTTTGGAGCAATAACCGGTTTGACTTTTATCTTTTCTTTTATTATTTCATTTTTTGGTTGTTCTTGTTGTGTGTTATCTTCTTCTTTTTTAATCTTTGGTGGTCTTTTTGGTTGTTTTGGTGGAACAGGTGGCTTTTGTTTTGGTTCATCAACTTGTTCTTCGTCTTGGTCATCGTTTGTTGGTTGTTCAACTTGTTGTTCTTCTTGTAACTCTTCTTGTGGTTCCATAACAACTTCTTGACTTTGTTCTTGATTGTTGTTTACTTCTTCTGTGTTTTCTTCAATGTTTACTGGTTTTTTGAATTTTGTAAAATAAATCGCAAACAAAATTATACAAACCAAATTTAAAACAGCTGTTGCAATTCCAACATACAAAAACATGTTTGATGTTTGATGATTGTTGAAAACAAGATAAACTTGCCACGCAAAAAATCCACTAGCACCAAGTGCTAGAACTAAAAACACTATATTAACTATGCAAAAAACTTTTTTACTTTTTACCATGCTATACCTACCCTAATATAGTAATGATTTTCTTGCATTTCTATTGGACTGTCTATTGTAACTCTCATCTCTAATTCATTTGTGTGCTCGTTGAGTTCGGCCTCATCAGAATAGTTGTATCTTCCCTTTAGGTATTCAACACAAGCAGTTGGTTCCATTTTGAGTTCGTATTCTTCGTCAATATATGATTCTTCTCCATCATCTTCTAAGTATCTTATTTTGAATACTTCTATATGACAAATTATTTCTATATTGTCGTCAATAAAAATATTTTCATTTTCTTCTACAGCATTTTTTATTGGGGCATTATATTTAATAGAAAAAACAACTGTAAAACCAACTGTTGCAGCAAAAATATACACTGCAACAAAAAGTACAATGAAAATAAATACCTTTTCTTTTTTCCCTAATAGACTTTTCAATATTTATTCCTCAAAAAAAACATAACAACTTATACAAATTTTGTCAACATTTTTAATGCCTGTGCCAAAAAAACTATAAAATGTTTATCTTTATTATTATCTTCAAATTTTTGTAAATAACAAAAAAGAACTGAAATAATCAGCTCTTTTTTATTAATTAATTTTGTTCGTTGTTTTCTTGTGTGTTTTGAATGTTTTCTGTGATAACTTCTTCTATTGTATCACTTTCTTCAACTTCTTCATGTTCACTTGTTGCAAGACATACAACTTTTGAACCTTCACGAAGTTTCATAATTCTAACACCTTGAGTTCCACGACCAATAACGCTAATGTCTTTTGCTGGAGTTCTTATGATAACACCATTGTCAGCAATAATCATAAGGTCTTCATCTGCTTTTACTTGTTTTAATCCAACAAGTTTGCCTGTCTTTTCGTTGAACTCACCAGCCTTAACACCTTTTGCGCCACGAGAAGTTAATCTGAAATCTTCAACTCTATTTCTCTTTCCATAACCTTTTTCGCTTATGGTTACAATTTGAGCATCTTTGTCTTTGATTACAGTCATTGCAATAACGCTTTCGCCTTCGCCAAGTTCAATTGACTTAACACCAGCTGCTGTTCTTCCCATTGCACGAACTTTTTCTTCATTGAATCTACAGCATTTGCCTGCTGTTGATGCAACTAGGATTTCATCATTTCCATCACTTGTTGCAACATTAACAAGTTCATCGCCTTCGTTAAGACTAATTGCAATTTTACCATTTTTACGGATGTTTGCAAATTCCAAAAGTTTTGTCTTTTTGATTAAACCATTCTTTGTTGCCAAAACAAGATGTCCTGTTGTATCTTCTTTGAATGGAATAATGTCGTTAACTTTTTCTTCTGAATCAAGTGGCAACAAGTTAACCATTGCTCTACCTTTTGCTTGTCTTTGAGCTTCTGGAATTTCGTATGTCTTTATTGTGTATACCTTACCAAAATTTGTAAAGAACATTAAATCGTCATGTGTGTTTGCAATAAACAATTTTTCAACAAAATCTTCTTCTTTTGTTTTGTGTGAGCTTACACCAATTCCGCCACGTTTTTGAGCATTGTATTCACTTAAGCTCATACGCTTGATATATCCTTGGTGAGTCATTGAAACAACAACGTCTTCTCTTTCAATAAGGTCTTCAATGTCAATATCGCCCATATCGTGACTAATTTCTGTTTTTCTCTTGTCACCATACTTTTGCTTTATATCTTCAAGGTTTGACTTGATTATTGCAAGAACTTTTTCTTCACTGTTAAGTATACTGTTTAGTTCATTGATAAGAGCTTCAAGTTCTGCATATTCTTGCTCAAGTTTTTCAACTTCAAGACCTGTTAACTTGCTAAGTCTCATATCTAAGATTGCATTTGCTTGAATATCGTCAAGTTCAAAGTTTGAAGTGAGTTTTATTCTTGCATCATCACGGTCATCTGCTTCTTTGATTATTTTGATTACTGCATCAATGTTAGCAAGAGCAACTTTTAATCCACGAACAATATGCATTCTTTCTTCTGCTTTTTTGAGATCAAATTTTGTTTTTCTTACAAGTACATCTTTTTGATGCTCTAAGTAGTAATACAAAATTTGTTTTAAGTTAAGAACTTTTGGCTCGCCATTAACAAGTGCAAGCATAATAATTCCTTCACTTTGTTGAAGCATTGTCTTTTTGTATAAAGTGTTAAGAACAACTTGTGCATTTGCATCTTTTTTGATTTCTACAACAACTCTAAGACCTTCTCTGTCTGACTCTTCTTTGATATCAGAAATTCCTTCAATCTTTTTGTTCTTAACAAGATCAGCCATTTGAATAATAAATCTTGCTTTGTTAACTCCATAAGGAAGTTCTGTGATAACAATTCTGTATCTTCCGTTTGAACTTTCTTCTATTTCTGCCTTACCACGAACAACAATTCCACCACGACCAGTGTTGTAAGCCATTCTTACAGCGTTTCTGCCCATAACAATTCCACCTGTTGGAAAGTCTGGGGCTGGGATGTATTCCATAAGTTCATCAACTTCTATGTCTGGATTATCAATAAGAGCTTGAACACCACTAATAACTTCTGCAAGGTTGTGTGGTGGTATGTTTGTTGCCATACCAACAGCAATACCATCTGCACCATTTACCAAAAGATTTGGGAATTTTGCAGGAAGTACTCTTGGTTGCATAAGTGTATCATCAAAATTTGGATACATATCAACAGTTTCCTTGTCGATATCTTCAAGCATATATTCTGCAATTTTGCTAAGTCTTGCTTCTGTGTAACGCATAGCAGCAGGGCTGTCGCCGTCAACAGAACCAAAGTTTCCATGTCCATCAATGAGTGGACAACGAATTGAGAAGTCTTGAGCAAGTCTTACCATTGCATCATAAACTGAGCTGTCGCCATGTGGGTGGTATTTACCCATAACTTCACCGACAATTCTTGCACACTTTTTGTATGGCTTGTCAGAAAAGTTGTTAAGTTCGCCCATAGAGAACAAAATTCTTCTGTGAACTGGCTTTAATCCATCTCTAACATCTGGAATAGCACGAGAAACGTTTACTGCCATAGCATATGAAATAAACGATTTCTTTAATTCATCTGTTGCTTCTACTTGTTTGATTTTTGTGTTTTCAAACAATTCATGTATTTCTTTCTTTTCTTCCATTTTTCACACCTTTCCTATACATCTAACTCTTCAACAAGTGTTGCATTTTCTTCTATGAATTGACGTCTTAGTTCAACATCTTCACCCATAAGTTGATTAAACATTGCATCTGCTTCTACTGCATCTTTCATTGTTATTTGAATAAGCACTCTGTTTTCTGGGTTCATTGTTGTTTCCCACAACTGATCTGGGTTCATTTCACCAAGACCTTTGTATCTTTGAATTGTGATACCTTTTCTGCCATGCTCATTAAGATCTTGTTCCAACTCTTCGTCTGAGTAGAAATATAATTCATCTTTTCCACGATTTACTTTGTAAAGTGGTGGTTGAGCACTATATACGTGACCTTTTTCAATTAATGGTCTCATAAATCTAAAGAAAAATGTTAAAAGCAATATTCTAATGTGTGAACCATCAACATCGGCATCGGTCATACATATGATTTTGTTATAACGAAGTTTGCTTTCGTCAAAGTCATCATGAATACCTGCACCAAATGCTGTTATCATACTTTTAATTTCGTTATTTTCCAAAATGTGATTAAGTCTTGCTTTTTCTACATTCAAGATTTTACCACGAAGTGGCAATATGGCTTGAAAACGTCTGTCTCTGCCTTGTTTTGCACTACCACCCGCAGAATCACCCTCGACAAGATATATCTCGCAATGTGTAGGGTCTTTTTCGGTACAATCGGCAAGTTTTCCTGGAAGTGTTGTGCTCTCAAGTACACCTTTCCTTCTTGTTGACTCTCTTGCAAGTCTTGCAGCTTCTCTTGCTCTTTGAGCTGTTATACTTTTGAGAACAAGTTCTCTTGCTTGTGCAGGATTTTCTTCCAAGAAGTCACCAAAACCTTCTGTAACTGCCTTTTCAACAATTGTACGCATCTCGCTGTTGCCAAGTTTTGTTTTTGTTTGGCCTTCGAATTGTGGATTCATAAGCTTAACACTTATTACTGCAGTTATACCTTCACGACAATCTTCACCACTGAGTTTTTCTGATTCTTTTACTATCTTGTTGTTTTGTGCATAATCGTTGATAACTTTTGTTAATGCTTTTTTGAAACCTTCTAAGTGAGTTCCACCTTCTTCTGTGTTAATGTTGTTTGCATATGCATGAATGATTTCGTTGTAACCATCATTGTATTGGAAAGCAACTTCAACTTCGCTTGTTTCTGTAAACTTGTTAAAATATATTGGGTGGGCAAACAAAGGATTTTTGTTTTTGTTTAAATATTCAACAAACTCAATAATTCCACCTTTGAATTCAAATACATCTTTCTTTTCTTGTCCTTCTCTTTTGTCTTCAAGTGAAATAACAATACCCTTGTTCAAAAACGCAATTTCACGGAATCTGTTTTTGATTGTTTCGTAATCAAAATTTACTGTTTCAAAAATTGTATCATCTGGCATAAATGTTACAGTTGTTCCTCTTTTGTCACTTGCTTCCATCTTTTTAAGTGGAGCATCTGCAATACCACGACTAAATTGCATATAAAAATGATAACCATTTTGGTATACATCAACTTTAAGCCATCTTGACAATGCATTAACGCAGCTAACACCAACACCATGAAGACCACCAGAAATCTTGTAACCACTTCCACCAAACTTTCCACCAGCGTGAAGTTTTGTTAAAACGACTTCAACGGCACTCTTGCCTTCTTTTTCAATTATTCCTGTTGGAATGCCACGACCATTATCTGCGACTGTACATGAGCCATCTGCATTAAGAGAAACATCAATTTGTGTACAATAACCAGCAAGTGCTTCGTCTATACTATTGTCAACAACTTCTGTTACAAGATGATGAAGTCCTCTTTCATCTGTTGAACCAATGTACATTCCAGGACGTTTTCTTACTGGTTCCAACCCTTCCAAAACCTGAATATCGGTTTGGTCATACTTTTCGCTTTTGCCAAGGTCTAATTCTTGTTCTTCCATTTTTTTCTCCCTGTATTTTTATATAAATATTATTGCTAAACAAAGCCAATTTTATACTTATTAGTATTATAACATAGTATAGTACATAAATAAAGCATTTTTACAAAAAAAAACAACAAAAATAATGACTTTTTGGCTCCAATTTTTGAAGCTTGATAAATAAATTGAGCCAACAAAATCTTTTCTCTTTAATTATCACTCAAAAAACCCATTTGTTTATGTATTTGTAAAAATATATTTGCAAATTATTATCACTTAAACCAAAAATGTTGTTATAATAAAATTAATGAAAATTTGGAGCAAAAAATGAACTATGTAATCTTAGGACTTCCTGGAACAGGAAAAACAACAATCTGCAAAAACATTGCCGAAAACTCAATTTTGTCTTATGTTAACGATTATCAAATATTAAAAGAAAATGGTATCACTTTTGACAATAATGTTGATATCTTAAATAAAGATTATTCAAGTTATATTTTATCTTTTTTGAAAGATAAAGATAATATGATTGTGGATTTGCAATACACATTAAAACCAAGCCAAATAAAACAAATAAATGCTATAGCTTATTACTTGGGATTTTCTAATATTGAGCCAGAAACCTTAATACGTTTACTAAACAAAAAAGACAATATCTTTACATTGGACACCGCCCAAATCTTTGTTGAAAAAAGTAGAGAAATGCGTTCTCTTTGTGAAAAAAATAATATTGCTTATTTCGAAATTGGTAAAGATAGAGACGGAATAATAAATAAAATAATCTGCAACATAATGAAAATAAAAAAGAGTTAAAAATTATTAACTCTTTTTTGTTTCAAAAATATAAACTTTTACAAACTTTTTTCGTCTTCTTTTGACTGATATGATTTTCTAAAATCCCTCACGGCTAAATATGCGGATTTTTCTACCTCAGTATCAAATTCACCAACAATATTATCTAGCCATTCATCTATTATTTCTTCATGCTCAGATGTAATCCCTTTACTTGAATAAACAACATCTTGAAGCATATCAATGTCTTTGGTCATTGCTTTTACACTATTGTTAAAGCCATTATATAGGTTCTCAACCATATCTAAATACCTTTTGCAATCCGTTGTTGCTTTGTTTAGTCTTTGTTGCTTTGATACAGTATTATAAATAGAACGACCTGTTAAAAATGTAAATATTACAAGCGGTACTACACTAAACAATCCCCAAAGCATATTTATTCCCCAAAAACAAGCAGAAAAAATTCCAGTTGAAAGATGATCTTTTTTTATGGATAAAAGTGAATCGTAAACTTTTTTATACTCATCCACTTCTTTCTGATAACGATCAACTTCAGCAACTTCATAAACATATTCTTTTTTTAGATTATTTAATGCCTTGTAGGCATCATCTTTGGTGTATCTTCTATTCATCTCGTAATAAAAATATCACATTTGCCATGATTTTTCAATAGCAAATGTGATAAATAATCAAAAAATATTAATCTGTTAACACAAATAGGGCTATCAATCCGCCAAGTATTAACAAAATCATAAGTACAAACAAAGTAATCTTTATTGGTGACCTTGGAACACCGCCACCAACCTTTCCTGTTTGCCCATTCATAAACGTTGTATAGTCTTTGTCTTTATACTTGTAATTAAATCTGTATGTTGGCACTATGTAATAAGCATACTTTTCGTCACTAAATTTTGTTGTTTGACTGTATGATTGGACTCTGTCGTAACTATATCTTGACAGTGCCGTTGACCTGATGGCTTGTTCCATCATATTGTCAGATGTTTTTTTGCAATCAGCCAAGGATTTTTCATAATGTTCCACACTATAACCCAAAATAAATTGAGGCTTATACTTGACAGCATCTTCTGTTTTGTAAGGTTTAATCTCGTTGAATGTCTTCTGTGTAATATGTGTACTGGTTTCCACCATAACATCTTTATGATTTAAACTAACATGTCCACTGATAGGAAAACTTCTTGTATGATGTTGAGTTCTTCCTTCACTGTCTGTTGTTGTGTAATCTTCTTCCAAAACACCTACATAATCTGATTCACTATGTGAATCAAATGCAAATGTTGGTATGTATATACCTTTAATATGGTCCATTGGTGGACTCTTTTTGAATTTGTTTGGAATGAACCATTTTTTTCTCATTCCTTTTGTGTACAACTCTTTTACCTGTGTAGTAGAAAACTTGAAAGGAATAATATAGTCTGGCTTTAATCCAATATCAACATTTTGGTCAATTACACATGGACTGTTGCAATATGGGCAAGTTGCAGAAACTTCTAATGCATTAAGCACAATATTTGAACCGCAAGAAGAACACTTGAATACTTTGCTTTGCGCAGCATAACTATCATGTTGCTCATCATCTTTTGGATTGACAACATAATTGTGTTTTTCTTGATTTTTTAATCTTTCTATTTCTACAATATTATCACAAAATTCACATTTAAGAGCACCTGCTTCCGGTGAATATCTTAGCCTTCCACCACAAGAAGGACATTGCTCTTGCTCGTTTTTTATTTGTTTTTCTTCTTCCATCTTACTCTACTTTTGTTCCACATTCTGGGCAGAATTTCGCACCCTCTTTGAGCTCTGTGCCACATTTTGCACACTTATTCTCTTTTTTGAGAACTTCCCCGCATTCTGGGCAGAATTTTGCAGTTTTTGAAACGGGATTTCCGCATTTTGGACAAAGATTTGCTTGACTCTTACCACATTCTGGACAGAATTTTGCACCCTCTTTAATCTCTGCACCACAATGAACGCATTTTGCTTTTGGTTCAGCCGGTTGTTGTCTTGGTGTGTCAACAGTATTCAAATTTCCTGCAAAGATGTTACCTACTGCAGTTCCTGCACCTAATCCAACTCCAAGTCCAGCCAAATTGCCACCACTTTGGTTTTGTGCTGCATCACGCATAGCGTTTGCTGCTTGATATTGTGTATATGTTCCCATCTTGTCAGAAAGAACACCAAGTTTTGTTCTTTCATCAAGAGCTTTTTCTACTTCTTCTGGAAGTGAAATATTTTCAATAACAATACTACAAAGTTTTAATCCAAGAGCAGCAAAATCTGCTTCACTTGCCTTTATTACTTCTGCAGAAAATTCTCTGTAATTTGCAGCAAGATCAAGAGCAGAAATTTTACTTTCTGCAACTGCATCTGTTATTCCTTGAATAAGAAGTGGTTTGATTTGTGCAGCAACATCTGTTACAGTGTAAAGAGCGTTTGTTCCAAACATCTCTTTCATAAATACTTTTGCATCATCAACTTTGAATGAATATATACCAAATCCACGAAGTCTAACATTTCCAAATTCAGCATCTCTCATCATAATTGGGTTTTGTGTTCCCCATTTTTGTCCAACAAATTGTTTTGTGTTTACATAGTAAACTTCTGCTTTGATTGGTGACTCAAATCCATATTTAAGTGACAATAATTTTGTCAAGAATGGAATGTTTTGAGTTTCTAGCTTATATGTGCCAGGACCAAAAACATCGGCAATTTGACCTTTATGAACAAAGATTGCACATTGACTTTCACGAACAACCAATGTTGAACTTGTCATAATTTCATCTCTGTCTGTGAGTGGAAAGCGATATACAACTGTATCTTTTGATTCATCTTTCCATTCAATAACTTTTAATAATTGTTTTTTTATTCCACTAAAAAGACCCATAATTTTTCTCCTTAAAAATTCAATAGTATTTTATACTATTATTTGCATCTATGTCAAATGTTTGCATGCACAAAAAATTTTATAAATGCATAAATAACTTTACATAAATTAATATTGTGGTTATAATGAAAAAAGTCGCTATGAAAAAACGAATTTTTGCAAAAGACAAAGTTGTTTGTATGCCACAAGATACAGCAGATATTGTTCAACAAAATCCAACAAAAAAGAAAAAACTTGTGGTTGATGACAAATATAAATACAACAAAAATTGGCTAGTAAAAGTTAGTCAATTTATTTTGTATTATTTTATTGCTTCTCCACTATTCTTTTTGTATGACAAAATATTTTTGGGAATAAAAGTATATGGCAGAAAAAATATTAAGGGAATAAAAAGAGCCATTACGGTAAGCAATCATGTTCACTATATGGATTTTTCTTTTGCAACAATATTTATTCGCAAATTTCATAGAACGCATGTGATAAGCAATACAGACAATTTTGATATTCCTGTGGCAGGCAAACTTATTTCTGCCTATGGTGTTATGCCATTACCACAAACGCCAAAAGCAAATGTGAATTTTTACAGACAAATAGAAAAATATTTGAAACAAAAAAGATTTATTCATATATACCCAGAAGCAAGCAATTGGTTTTACTACAACAAACTTCGTCCACACAAAAGTGGTGCATATCACTTTGCTTCAAAATATAATGTTCCTGTTATTCCTTATGTTATTGTTTTTAGAAAATCAACAGGATTACATAAACTCATTCGCAGAAAACCATTGATGTCAATTTATATTTGCAAGCCAATTTATCCAAACAAAGAACTTAACACAAAAGAGCAAAACATTGACTTAATGAATAAAGCAATGCAAGAAATGCAAGAAGTTATTGATTTGCATCCAAGCTTTGAATATTGGAAATATATCCCTGAACAAGAATTTGATTATTCAAAATATGAAAAGAAAGAGAAATAAATTTCTCTTTTTTATTTTAATTTTTTTGTTATATTTTGTTTTGTTGACATTTTTTTTAGTCAACAATATAATGAAGTGAGATTTGGAAAACTTATAACAAAGGAGAACAAAATGGAAGACAATAAAATTATAGAATTATACGAAAACCATGATATTGAAAACTTACAAGAACAAGCTGAGCAAATGTCTGAACAAGAATTGTTTGAATTTCTTTCAAATCTTGACAAAGATTTGCTTGCTCACATTCTTCCAAAACTCCCGAATGACATTGCTGTTCAACAATTTTTGAAATTTGATGATGAAAACAAAAAATATTTAGTTGAAAATATTAGTGATATTGACTTTAAACCATTTTCTGAAACATTGCTTAAAGTTGACGATATAGAAAATTTAATGGGTAAAGAAATTTTTGGAAATATTCTTATTCGTGCAGAGGCAGATGCCAGATATAGAAAATTGGTTGAAATAATCGATGAACTAGAAAATAAAAAGTTTGCTGCACTAAAACCAATTTTATCTGAACTTACAGCTGTAGATATTGCCGAAATTTTGAATGATGTTGACGAAGAAAAACTATGTTTAATTTTTAGATTACTCCCAAAAGACCTTGCTAGTGATGTTTTTGTTGAAATGGATAATGATGCACAACAAGTTCTTATTTCTGCATTTACAGATAAAGAACTTTCCAACATTATTAATGACATGTTCTTTGATGATACAATGGATATTATTGAAGAAATGCCATCAAGCGTTGCAAGAAGAATATTAAAAGTTGCAAGCAAAGACACTCGTGATGCAGTTAACAAACTTCTTGGGTATCCAAAAGATAGTGCTGGAACAATAATGACTCCAGAATGTATTACTCTTAGAACATCAATGACAGTTGATGATGCATTAAAGAAGATACGAAAACAAGCCGTAGACAAAGAAACAATCTATACTTGTTATGTAACCGATAGTCAAAAGGTTTTGCTTGGTATTGTGTCTGCAAAAGATATAATTTTACATGAACCAGATGACAAAATTGGCGATTTTATGGAAGAAAACTTTATTTTTGCTCAAACAAATACAGACAAAGAAGAAGTTGCAAACTTACTTTCAAAATATGACTTACTTGCGATACCAATTGTTGATAGCGAAAACAGAATTGTTGGTATTGTAACAGTCGATGATGCCATTGACGTTATTACAGAAGAAGCAAGTGAAGATATCAGCAAAATTGCTGCTATTGTTCCAACAAGCAAGCCATATCTTCAAACAAGTGCATTTACTTTGTTTAAGTCAAGACTTCCTTGGATGTTGATACTTTTAGTTTCTGCGACATTTACTGGACTCATTATTAACACATTTGAAAGTAGTTTGAATGCCCTTTCGCCACTGCTATTTGCCTGTGTACCTATGCTTATGGACTCTGGCGGTAATGCAGGAAGCCAAGCATCAGTTACAATTATTCGTTCACTTGCATTAGATGAAGTGGAATTTAGAAATATATTTAAAGTTATTTGGAAAGAAATTAGAATTGCGATTATGCTCGCACTTGTATTGTCAGTTGCCTGCTTTGTAAAACTTCAACTCATTGACAAACTTATATTTGGATACAACTATACATTCACAATTTCACTTGTAGTTTCTATTGCGTTATTCTGTACAATTTGTATTGCAAAAATGGTTGGTGCTTGTTTGCCACTATTTGCAAAAAAGCTAAAACTCGACCCTGCAGTTGTTGCAAGTCCATTTATTACAACAATTGTTGATGCAATTTCACTTATTGTTTTCTGTGGATTGGCACTTGCAATATTATAATTTATTATAAAACAAAAAAAGAGAGAAATTATCTCTCTTTTTTCTTATCATAATATTACCAAAACAATAAAATGAATAAAATAAAGTCCACCTACACTAAAAGCAAAAACAGGTGCAAAGTTCTAGGCTCGCACAATGTTCTCACGCAGGAGTTTACAATTCGTAAATGACTGTGTGGGGTTGTTGTGCAGAAACAACAAAATTTGCCCTGTTTTTGCTTTTTTATTTTATTGCTTTGATTGTTACATAATAACTAAATTCAGGATTAACTTTAACTAGCACTCTATCACCAACTTTATGTCCCCATACTGCTTGTCCAAATGGTGATTCCTTGCTTATTTTTCCATTTGAAGCGTCTTGTCCTACTGTCGTTGCAAGTTGAAATGTCATTTGCTTACCATTATCCATTTCTACATCTATTGTATTGTTTAAGCCAACAATAGAATTGTCTTGGTTGCTTGTAACAATCTTTGCAGTTTTTATCATTGTTTGAAGATACTCAATTCTACTCTCATTTCTGCCCTTTGCTCTGCGTGCTTCGTGATATTCTGCATTTTCGCTCAAGTCACCAAATTCTTTTGCAAGCATAATTTTTTCGTGCAAATCTGCTCTAACCACAGTTATTCTGTAGTCAAGCTCTTCTTTCATTTTGTCTATATCTTGTTGTGTTAATTCATCATACATAATTCTTACCTACTGCAAAAGTGTAGCAAAATAATTTGTTTTTGTAAATAAAAAAACCTGCCACAAGGCAAGTTTTTTTTAACATACAAAATCTATATATTCTTTAAAATTAGTTAAGTTCAACTGTTGCGCCAGCTTCTTTAAGTTTTGCTTCCATAGCTTTTGCTTCTTCTGCTGGAACGTTTTCTTTAACTGCTTTTGGAGCGCTTTCAACAAGAGTTTTTGCTTCACCAAGTCCAAGACCTGTGATTTCTCTAACTGCTTTAATAACAGCAATTTTGTTTGCTCCTGCTTCTTTAAGAGCAATTGTGAATTCTGTTTTTTCTTCAGCAGCTGGAGCAGCAGCACCAGCAGCAGGACCGGCAACAGCAACAGCTGCAGCGGCTGGCTCAATACCATACTCATCCTTCAGGATGGTTGCGAGTTCATTAACTTCCTTAACAGTNNGCAGCAGAAACACCAAATTCTTCTTCTAATTTTTTAACAAGGTCATTAAGTTCAACAACTGTCATACCTTTAACTTCTTCTACAAATTTTGCTAAATCTGCCATTTTTTTATACTTCCTTTTTATTTATTTTTTTTAATTTTTATTTTGCAATTATTTGAGGAATTGCAATCCTCTTTTTTTATTGTTTATCTGCAATTGCTTTAATTGCTACTGCAAGATTTCTCATTGGTGCTGATAACATACCAACAAGTTGAGCAATAAGAACTTCACGTGATGGAATGCTTGCCAATTTCTTAATTACGTTTGCATCAACAACTGCGTTGTTGTAAATACCAAACTTGATTGGAAATGCACAAGTTTCTGTTGCTGCGTCTGCTACGATTTTTGCTGGAGCAACTTCGTCTTCATAACCAAAAGCAACAGCATTTGTTCCTTCCAAATATGATTCGCATCCTGTGTAACCAAGTTCATTTAAAGCTCTTAAAACAAGTCTGTTTTTGTAAACTCTGTATTCTGCACCAGCTTTGCGGAATTCAGCACGCATTTTTGTATCATCTGCAACTGTCATTCCACGATAGTCAACAAAAACAACTGTTTTTGCTTTTTGAAGTTTTTCTTTTATTTCTTCAACAAGCACTTTTTTTGCTTCTAAATTTGCACTCATTATTTGTCTCCTTTTTTTAGATTTGTATGTGAAATCAAAAAATCCTTTCTGCCGACAATAAAGCAGAAAGGATTCATCATCCAAATCTAAAACTTTATCTCGGCAAGCACACAAAATTTGTGTTTACGATAACTCACTTGCTGTCTTTGACAAAAGGGATTTATTCAATTTTCGAGATGTATTGTACCAAACATACTTTAGTATGTCAAGAGTTTTTTGAATATTTTTTACCTTGTTTTAGAAATCTTTTCCTTTATCATACTCACGCTTTAATTTGCCAGAAAAAGCATGGTAATAATCGTCTGGGTTGTAATCCAATTGTTTTTTAGGATTAAGATGTTTCTTTTTGTTATATTTTTTCTTTTTCTTCTTCTTTTTTGAATTTTGCTTTGGTACAGGTTTTGGTGTTGGTTTTGTGTTTGCTACAGCGACTGCCTTTGCTTTTGGTTTTACCATTTCACCCATAATTGCATCAATGTCTGCCTTTGTTAAATTGTTTTCTCTGAATATATTTCTTACAACAAAATCTTGTTTGTCTGGACTATCAATATTGTCTACTAATTTCTCAACAATTGCCAAAGATACTACTTTGTTGATTACAACATTTCTTGAAACAACTGTATCTGATGGCTTTGTCATTTTGTCAAGCTTTGCTGTGTTGCATCTTGAAATAATATTTGAATTTAAATTTGGGCTATGAGTATCTGAACCTGCTGTTATGAATAAATCATATTTTTTTGCAAGTCCTTCAAGAACAAAGAATACTGAACTATCTGTGTTTTCTTTGTGGAATAATTCCACTCCATCAATACCTTTCCCGCCTGTTCTTTGTTGTATGATTTCTATTGCTTCATAACATGGATAAATTTTTCTGTCATTTGCATCTTTGAATGGATGTTTGTCTGGATGTTTGTATTTGATTGAATTTGCATGTGCAACGCAAACATAGCCACCTGCATTGTGTATCATATCAATGATATCGAATATGTCTTGTTTTGAATTATACAAAGCATCTTCTTGGATATCACTTTCTCTCATAAATACTTTGTCAAGGTCTGCTGCAATTTGCTCTTTTGTAATGCCATATTCTGTCATCGCAATATCTACAAACTTATCAAAAACATCTGCATGGTTAAGACCTGCTTGTGTTAAACTTTCAAATCTAGAAAATGGAAGTTTTTTGCCATATTTTTTATCTAAAATCTTTTTTGAGATAATAATAGAATACCCTGTTTTGAAAGTTTGTCCTTTGTTGTGTGGGTTTGAATTCTTTTGATATATTATTTTGGAAAAATTTAAAAGTTCTGGGTCATCAAGATTGTAACCATATCCAAGAATGTGACACTTTGCATAAATTGAAGAACCATCTATTTCTGTTCCTAAAGATTTTAGGCTTGTTGAAAATTCAATGCCAGGAATAAGTTTTAACATATGATATTTTTGTGGATTGTTTTTTATTAATTCATGTGCTTCAATGCATCCCAAAATACTTTCATGGTCAGTGATAGAAAAAGCAACAGGCTTGTAGACAGATTCTGCTTCTGCTTCTAATCTATCAAGCAAGTCTTTTACTGTTGTTCTTACATCTTCCTTTCTTGAATGCTCTGTGTGAATATGTAAATCAATAAAAGCATATTCTTTCATTTTTTTCTTTTTCCTTTTAACTTTTAATATTCCAAAATATAATTTTGTAATTTTTCGCTAATCTTATCTTTTATCTCTTTATATTTTTTGTCAAACATTGATTTGTCTTGCAATATCTTTAAACACAACAAGTTAATTACTTTATCATTTAATGCGTTTGCATTAACATTTGCATCAATTATCTTTTTGCATTTGTTCTTTATTTCTTCATTTAGTATATCAATAATTTTTTTGTAGTCTTTTGTTTCTTTTTCAGTTAATTCATCACCTTCAATAGTAAGTTCACGAGTTAATGTTGTTATTATTGCTTGTGTATGTATAACACTAGCAAACAAAGCTCGTGCATATTCTTTTAAATTTCCGTTTTGTTTTTGATGAATTGCATATGCTTCGTAATCATTAACAGGATACGAGTCAAAAATGTAATCATATTCTTCTGTGTATTCTTTTGGAATATATCCAAATTCTTGAGCACGCAAATATTCTTTTGTGTTTTGAACTTCTTTTAAGTTTTGTGGATTTTGCTCTATATCATAACTTGTGTATCCACATTTTTCACATATCTCTAATTCCGCATTTACATAGTTGTAAAACAGAGCATAATCATCTTGTTCCTCATCTTCATAATATGTTAATACCTGTTGTTTGTATAAACAATTTGCACAAGTTTTTCCAACATATTTATAAGCCATAAGTTTCCTCCTTGTAATTCCTTTTTGCAAAAAGATTTGAACCATCATAAACTTTTTCTATATCTTTTGCGTAAGTTAATCTTTTTGCTCTATCAGCTTTTTCTATTGAAACTTTCATTCTGTCGCCAATCATATATGCTTTACCACCAAAACGAACCATTGTTTTTGTGTTATTCATATTTAGTTTTGCGCCATTGTATGGAACCAAAAGTTCAACTTTGTTATCAAGTTTAACAATAACCCCTTCATCGGTTATGTCGAATACAGTTCCTTCAAACACTTTGCCAACTTGATTTTCTGCCCACATTGCTTTCATAAGTTTTACACTTTCGTCATCGGCTTTTTGTTGTTTTACTTCTCTTTCGCTTGAATGCATACCTTCAAAGATAAGTGCATTCATATCATAAATATTTGGTTTCTTTGCCAAACAACAATCTAGCACTCTATGTGTGACAAGGTCTGGATAACGTCTGATTGGTGAAGTGAAATGTAAATAGTTTTTGGCTGCAAGTGCATAGTGACCATTTTGTGTTGGTTCATATTTTGCCTTTGGAATTGGTCCCAACAATTTGTACATCAAATATTCTTTGAGTGGATGTCTTTTTACTTGTTGAATAATTCTTTGATAGTCATGTCTATCATTTCCAATTGGACCAAGTCCCCATTCTTCTAACACCATATTAAGTTGTGCAATTCCTGCATCTGTTGGACCATATAATGTTCTAAATAATGTGTCATATTCATTATCAATTAAAAATTGTCCAACAGCTTCGTTTGCCGCAATCATAAATGATTCGATAATTTTTGTTGATTTTAAATTATCGTGTGTGTTATCTACATCCAAAACAACTGTTTTGGTTTCATCAAGAACAAAATCAACAGAATCTGTTTCAAATCTAAGTTCGCCTCTTTTGAGTCTTGCTGCGAGTAGTAAATCTGAAACTTTGAACATATCGTCAATTTGTTCTTTTACATCTGCAAATTTTTTCTCTGCGCCATTTTTGTTGAAATGAATTTCATCTGCATCTTCATAAGCAAGTTTGTGTTTTGAGTTGATTACTGCATTGTAAATATTTGTGTTTGTAATTACACCATCTTTGGTAATATCTATTTCAACAACTTTTGTTAATCTGTCTACATTTGGATTAAGTGAACATATTCCGTTTGAAAGTTCTTCGGCAATCATTGGATATACACCGTCACCAAGATATGCACTAAGACTTCTCTTTTCGGCTTCTATATCAAGAATGCTTCCTTTTTTCACATAATGAGCAACATCTGCAATTGCAACATAGAATTTGTATCCATCTTTGGTTTTTTCAACACAAACAGCATCGTCCATATCTTTGCAACTCTTTGGGTCGATTGTTATAAATTTTTTGTGTCTTAAATCAACTCTGCCAACATATTCTTCTGGAAGAACATGATCTGGAACATTTTCTTTTACGAAATCTTTTATTTTTTGATTGAATTCTTTTGTGAAACCATATTGTGCTGCAATTGCCACATTTTCAACAATTGGGTCGCCTGCTAAGCCTAATATTTTGTCAAACTTTTCACCATGCAAAATACCACTGTTATTTGGTTTGCACAAAACACTAACTTTTTTGCCAACACTTTCTTGTGCCAAATCGCCTTGTGGCACGGCAATAACTTTTCCAAATTTTTCATTATCTGGAATAAGATAAACTAATCCTCTTTTATCCTTAACAAGTCTGCCAACAACAAGAACTTCTGCTTTTGCCTTGATTGTTCCTATTCTTGCAGTTCCTGGCATTGTTTGATTGAGTGCAAATGTTACAATGTCTCCATCTTGTGCACCCTTTACACCATTTATCATATATTTTTTGCCGTTGTAATCAACAAAACCAATATTGTCTTTGAATACTTTGATGGGTCCAACATAATATTCAGACAAATCAACAAGTGTTTTGTTTTTTACAGCAACTCTTTTGCTTTTTATTAAACTGTTAATTGCATTTGCAACATCTTTTCTTTGAGCACCAAAAGCAAGCGTAACTCTGTCTATTACACTCCAAAAATTTTCGTTAAACATATTGTTGTTTGCAATATATTCAAAAATTTTGTCTTCAAAACTCATTTCTTTTTCCCTTTCCGTTTTTAGTTTAACATATATTATGTTATTTTTCAAGAGTAAAATAAAAAAACAACCTACAAAGGTTGTCTTTTATATAAATTATTTTTATTCCTTGTCTTTCTTTGGTTCATCTTTATAGTTGCTTGGGCTCATAATTGCTGGAATAAATACAAGCAAGAATAAAACTACCAAAACAAATTGTGGCAAGAAATATGCTATAAATGCCCAACCATGTCCGTCAAAGAACATAAAGATTGTTCCAAGTAATATTTCTGCTGCGAAATAGAACCATACCAAGCTATCAACTGGCAAACCAACAACTTGACCACTTTTGCTTTTTGATGACACAAAAAACAAACCAATTGCCAAAACCAAAAATGCAAAAACAACAAATCCAAATGAAACCCAAAATTGTTTGCCATATCCATTTTGCTTAAGCAAAAATACAACTGTTAAATATGCACCAAATAGCACCGCCAAAACCAAGGCTAATTGTACTTTTTTTCTATCCATAATCTCCATCTCCTTGACTAATATTTTATCACATTGAAAAATATTAATCTAGCAAATTTATACTATTTGATAAATGAATTGATTGTGTCAACTCTTTTTTGTCTTTCTTTTTCTTCTTTCTTTACTTCATTTTGCTTGTCTGTGAGAATCTTTTTGGCTTTTTTGATTACTTCTTCGTATTCTTTTTGTGCCTTTTGGATATCAAACTTGTAATTATCTTCTGCTTCTTTGACTTCTTTTGTGTGAAGTTCTGTCATTTCGCTTTCTTCTCTTTCTTTGATTTCTGGAAGCATTTCTTTTATCTCTTTGGCAAGAATTTTGTTTTGTGTGATATATTGCTCTGTTAATGTTGCAATTTGACTTTTCATATCTCCACTTCTTCTTATTATTTCAATTGTCAAAGGTTGTTCATACCATGCAGGGAAAACAGAAGTTCCGCCGCACAAACAATGTGGCATTTCGAGTTCGTTTTTGCAACCATAAAAATCTAGGAATTCTGAACTACTGTTAATCTTTTCATTTGTTGTATCCAATCTCATATTTTTGAAGAATATCTTTTTTGTGTTATACAAATCAAGAACTTCTTTGCGTGTGTAAACTCTGTTAAAATCTATTGGCAAATCTGTTATAACTTCAAAACTAACATTGTTTACAACTTCATAACTATTGTGAATTCCGTCAAAAAATACTCTGCCTGGAATATTGATGTTTGTTTTTATTCTTTTTATAGTCTTGTCATTGAATCTTGACATTAATCTCATTTTGATATTATCTGTGTCTGGAATTTTGTCTATGTTATCAAAATGACTGTAATTATCAATGCCGTCAACTCTTTGTGAAATGGCATCAAAAATATCGGTAAACTTATACCAGAATTCTTTTCTATCCATCTTTGATGTGTCTTGAGTTAACTCTTTTAGCTTTTTTGTAATTTCCTTTCTTCTATCAACAATGTCTTTTAGTTCTTTTGTTGTTGAATTTGGATCTCTTTTTATTCTCTCAAGTCTTGACTTGTATGCTTCAAAACTTGAATCTCTTATCTTTAGAATCATAATTTTCCCCTACAATAAAAATTATACATATACGATAGTATATTGTCAATATGACATTTTTAGAAATTTTTAACAAATTCTATAACTTTTGGTGCACAAATCAAAAACCAAGATGAATATTTTTGTGGGCTATTTTTTAAATCTTCTGCGAGTTCAAAAATGTCTATCCATTTCATATCATTAACTTCATCTTTGTTTAGTTCAAAACTGCCATCATACTCACCCACAATAACATGATCGAACTCATACTCACATAAACCATCATTAAACTTTGTGTAATAAACAAAAGAATATAATTCTTTTAATTCATTACACTTTATTCCAACTTCTTCAATAAGTCTTTGCCTTGCATCACTCAAAATATCATTTGTGCGTGGATGCGAACAACAAGTGTTTGCCCAAAGCCCACCACTATGATACTTGTGAAAAGCTCTTTGTTGAATTAAAATTTTTTTGTTATTAAACAAAAATACAGAAAATGCCCTGTGTAAAATTGCGTTCTTGTGAGCATCAAGTTTTGACACTCTTCCTATCTCATTATCAAAAATATCTACTGCAATTAAATCTTCCATACTTTATTTATACAAAAAATAACATTTTTTTGTCAAAATCTTTTTGCAAAAAGTATTGACAAACAAATAACAATGATATATATTTAATAACAGTTGACGCGGGATAGAGCAGCTAGGTAGCTCGTCGGGCTCATAACCC
>DBWI01000022.1 GCA_002308915.1 Christensenella sp. UBA1242
TTTTGAATATTAAAAATATCAAATTTATTAATTAATTTATTTATTATTTTTTCTGTATTTAATGCGGATATTATAAACTTGTAATACATCACACACTCTCAATTTTTTTTATATTTCCAACTAAGGTAAGAGTTGTGTTTGTTATTCTTTTAATTCTAAGATTTTGACCGCATATTGTTACAATACCTTTTTTGACACGAAAACTTATTGCATCATCAGAAATTAAAACAATACCTTTTTGCCCTTCAACATAGACTAACCTATTTGACATGTTTATAAGATTAAATGAATTTACAAAATCAACTTCAAGTCCAAAATCACTTACTATCTCATCAAAAAAATTAAACACCCACAAACTCCTAAAATAGTTTATGAGTGTTTTTGTTTGTATATGATTTTTTTATACCATTTTTGCAAACACATCAGCATCAAGGCAAGCACCACCAACCAAGAGTCCATTAACTCCCTTGACTTTTAGAATACTATTAAAGTTTTCTAACTTTGTGCTTCCACCATAAAGAACTAACATCTTTTCTGCAGCTTTTTCTGAGAAATCTTCTTCAATCACCTTTCGAATAGTTTTGACTGCATTCTCTATATCTTTTGAGCTTGCAACATTACCTGTGCCGATTGCCCAACAAGGTTCATAAGCAATTATAATGTTCTTTAATTCATTTTCATACAAGCCCTTAAGTGCAATGTCGATTTGCTTTTTAAGCACAGCTGCTGTCTTGTTTGCATTCTTTTCTGTTTTTGTTTCACCAATGCACAAAATTACTTTAAGGTTTACACCCAGTGCATTTATTATTTTTTGATTAACTTGTTCATTTGTCTCTTTGAACCTTTTTCTAATTTCGCTATGGCCAATTATTGTATAAGTGGCTCCAAGGTCCTTAACCATATTGGCAGAAACTTCCCCAGTATGTGCCCCACTTGTATCAATAGAAATATTTTGTGAACCAAAATTAACTTCTGTTGAAACTAACTTTTGACTAGCAAGCATTAGATGAGTGTATGGCAAGCATAAAACTACATCACTTTTGCTATCTTTTACCTTTGGTAAAAATTTGTCCAAATACACAGCAAATTCCTTTACTGTTGTATTCATCTTAAAATTACCTACAATTAATTTTTTCATATTATTCCTCTTTATCACTCATAACATCAACACCTGGTAAATTCTCGCCACTAATCAACTTTAAGCTAGCACCACCACCTGTTGATATATGGTAAATTTTATCTGCAACACCGAATATATTTATTGCAGAAATACTATCACCGCCGCCCACAATACTTTTGCATTGATTTTTAGCAACAGCAAGAGCGACCTTTTTGGTTCCATTTCTAAAGTTTTTGAACTCAAACACACCCATTGGTCCATTCCAAATTATTGTGCGTGCATTTTTTATTTCTTGAACAAAAGCTTTGATTGTATTTGGACCAATATCCAAACCAACAAGATTATCAGGAATATCTTGTGTTTTAATTTTGCGAGCAATAGCATTTGGACTAAGCACTGTTGAACAAATATGATCAATAGGAAGCAATATTTTTACACCTTTTTGTGCTGCTTCTTCAAGTATTTTTCGTGCATCATCTAAACACTCTGGTTCATACAATGAGTTACCAATGTTAACACCTTTTGCTGCCAAGAATGTATATGCCATTCCACCACCAATAAGAACTGCGTCACATTTTTTAACTAAGCTATGAACAACATTAAGTTTATCACTAACCTTTGCTCCACCCATTATTGCAATAAAAGGATGCTCTGGTTTTTCGAGTACAGAAGTTATTGTGTTTATCTCTTTCCCCATCAAAAAGCCAACTGCATTTGGTAAAAGTTTTGCAACGCTATATGTGGAAGCATGCTTACGATGTGCAGTTCCAAATGCATCATTAACATATATGTCTGCTAGCTCTGCAAGTTTTGAAGCAAATAACAAAGAATCTTCCTCTTCTTCTTTATAAAATCTTACATTCTCCAAAACAAGAACTTCACCTTCTTGCAGATTATTCACTTTTTCTGTTGCTTCTGGTCCTATTGTTGTTGAAGAAAACTTAATTTTACAATTCAAACATTGTACTAAATATTTTGCAACAGGAAGCAAACTGTATTTTTCATTAGGTTGACCTTTTGGTCTGCCAAGATGTGAACAAATAATAACTTTAGCCCCTTTTGAAAGCAAATACTTTATTGTTGGCAATTCTTTTACTATTCTGCTTGCATCGGTAATAACTCCGCTATCATCAAGTGGAACATTAAAATCAACTCTCAAAAGTACTCTTTTGCCTTTTACATCAATATCACGAATTGTACGTTTCATATACCCTCCACCAAAATTTATTATAATAAATTAAATTTAAATTTCAAAATGAATTTATATTAAAACATTTTTTAATATTTCCAAACTTTGTTCTAAACTGGTTGTTGTTGCCAGTTTTAACCTATATTTATTCCCGTCAACAATATCTTTTACATACCATAAAAAGTGCTTACGCAATGTGATACAAAGCTCTTCATCTGTATAATATTTTTTTAGTGTATCAACATGTTCTTTTACAATTTCAAACTTGTTTGGCAATTTGTTACCTTTTAACTCGTCAAAAATCCAAGGTGAACCAAGTGCTGCCCTGCCTATCATAACACCATCTACACCTGTTGATAACATCTTTTGATAACTATCTTTATCAAACACATCGCCATTTCCTATTACTGGAATATTGACAGATTGTTTTACTTTCTTTATTGTTTCATAATCTACTGTTCCAGAATACATCTGTTCACGAGTCCTGCCATGAACAGTAATTGCTTTGATACCATTTTGTTCGCATATTTTTGCCACCATAACAGCAACATTTTGGTCTTTTTTGTAACCAATTCTAATTTTTGCTGTTATTGGTTTGATTGTAGCACTAGTACATTTTTTACATATTTCTGCAATCTTATCTAAATGTTCCAAAAGTGCACTACCATCTCCATTTTTTACAATCTTTGGAGCCGGACAACCAAAATTTATATCTATTATATCAAACTTCTCTAATTCTTTACTTTTGCATACATTTGCCATTGCATCTGCATCATGACCAAAAATTTGTACTACTTTTATTTTTTCATCATCTTCTGTTATAAGTAATTTTTTTGTGTGAGGATTACTGAATCTTAAAGCATTGCAATTTATCATTTCTATGTATGTTAAATCTGCGCCACATTTTCTTGCAACTTTTCTAAAGCCAACATCACTAACTCCTGCCATTGGTGCCAAAAACAAATTACCAACTTCTATATTTCCTATCTTCATATTTTTATATTACTACACAAACAAAAATTAAGTCAAATCACCATTGCTATTTTGTTTTGCAAAAATGTTTTTTATTTCTTGTATTTTTACAGCTCTAAATAATACACAAACAAAAAAATATATCATTGCTCCAATACCAACAAGTGAAACCAACTTGATATACTTGTTAAACACAAAAGTTCTATTCAATGAAAGCACAACAAATGCCATAGCACAACAACCCAATAATGGAACAAAAAACTTTAAATGACTAAATGACATATCAAAATATTTTTTATCCAAAATAACAATCAAAAAACATATGATTACATTTGACACCAAAGATGAAACGCTTAACGAGATTATTCCCAAATTAGTAAATAGCACCAATGGTATAAAAAGTGAAAATTTAACCAAAAGTCCAATCAATTGACAAAAGAATGGTAAATAAAATTTGTTTATACTATTCAACAAACTACAAGAAACTTGAATTGTTGATAGTAAAACAATATTAAAGCAAGATATTGCTAAATACATTGTTGCAATAGTCACATAACTACTCTCTATTGCAGGAAAGCATACTTGTATGACTAATGGTGCCAAAATAAATAATCCAATGGCACATGGCAAACTAAAAAACCAAATAGAAAAATATGTGCCTCCAATCATTTCTTTTGTATCTCTTTTTTGTTCTATTGCATATGTTAATGCAGGAAGAAATGCAGTTGCAATTGTGCTACACAAAACAACTGGGAAGTTAACAAGTGGAGATATCATACCTGTTGCAATTCCAAAAAGTGAAGTTGCCTGTCTAATAGCCATTGTTTGTGCCAATAAATTCACTACCAAAAAAGAATCTATACATGCAGAAACTGGCAAAATGATTGATGCTAAACTAATTGGCATAAACTGAAAAAATATACTTTTTATTGCTTTGTAACTAACATAAGATTCTTGCTTTAATTTATTTTTATTATATCTTGCCAACAAATAAAAAAATGATACAAGTTCACTAATCAAAATTCCCAAACACGCACCCGCAACAGAGTATGCCAATCCGTAATCTTGTAACATGTATGCAAACAAAAGTCCAAACCCAAACTTACACAAGTTTTCAAAAATACCACCAATAGCATTTGGCGTTACATTTTCTATACCTACAAAATATCCTTTTATAACACATGAAATAGCAGAAAATACTATACTAACCCCAACAATAACATAACCTAGATATGCAAAACTACTCCCCTGTATTTTTGCAATTTGCCCACCAAAAACTACAATAATTGATGCAAATGCTATTCCAAGACACAAACATAACACAAAACAGTTTTTTATTAGCTTTGCTATTTCTTTCTTTAATCCTCTAGCTCTAAAGTATGCGACCCTTTGAGAAATATATGTTGGCATACCTCCAGTTATAACAACCAAAACTAATGCATAAACAGGATAGATGAGTTGATAAATCCCAATTCCTTGTGAACCTAAAATATTTGACAAAAATATTTTATAAACAGCCCCAATCATCTTTGATAATATAAGACAAAGACTTAATATTAAAGTATTTTTTATATAACTCTTCACAATTTATATTGTAATTTTTTTAATTAATATTATTCAAAAAAAATGTAATTTACCTATTTACAAATTAAAAATAATATGTTATATTATATCTGTAGAATTGAAAAGGAAATAAAGAAATGAATTATTTTGTAAAAACACCAACACAAACAGGAATGACTAAAGATTATTACAAGAGTTTTAACATTGGATTATTGAATTGCTTGAGCAATATATTAATTGAAGGCAAATTGCTTGCAGAAGACAAAGTATCTTTCCTTGACAGATTAACAGATCCCGTAGAAAAAGCATTTGCAAATTCAGCTGTTGCTCAAATGTTAAATGCGCCACGTAATAACAATCGTGTAAGAAAAAATTTGGCTTACTTTGGTTCAATGCTTAAAGATAGTGAAAAAATTGTATTAAAGGGTTCTCCCCTTATGAGTTCACTTTACTACAACAATGAAATGTTGAACTGGCCAGAAATTGTAAAAAAATTATCATATCCATCATATAACATTAGAGATGATGCAGATCTCTTGAAACAATTTGAGAACAAAATTGAGTTGGCTAAACAATTAGCAAAACAAAATGAAGGCGATTATTCTCAAAACTAAAATGGTAATAAAAAAACTGAGTTTCAAAACTCAGTTTTTTTTTATTTTGTTAAATCATCTTTTTCAAATTGAGATTCCTGTCCTTGTTTCTCTTTTTTAGGTTCTTCTTTTTTCTCTTCTTGAATTTCAGATATCTCATCATCTAGCAAATCGTCCAAACTCTCTACCTTAGTTGTCTTTGGGGTATTTGTTGCTTCTAAATCATCGCCTAATATACTATCTAAAGCTTCTTTGTCATCTGGTATCATTTTTTCTAGTTCCTCAGAAGAATTAACATTAACACGCTTATCCAAATCTCTTGCATTCTTATTTAGTTCTATTTTTAAGTCATTCTTTTTTCTGTATTTATTATCATTAAGATTCAAATTCTCTGTCTGTCTTCTAAATCTATTTAATTCTTCAAATGTAGGCAAAAATGGTTCAATTTTTAATCCTAGTAAATCATCATTAGATTTCCCTTTTGATGGTTTTTTCTTTGGCTTGTTATCTTTTTTTGCTGCACCAGCTGCTTTTTTCTTTTCATCTTTCTTTTTTGGCTTTTTTACTGCTTCTTCTTGCTGTTTTTGCTTAGGTTTTTGAACTTCTTTCTTTTTGTTCATATAAATCAAAATATAAGTTTGATTAACCTGATCCAACCACTTTTTTGTTTCCTCTTCTAAATCATCATAATACTCAAGAATGATTTGATCCAAAATTTGTTTTAGCAAAGCAAAATATTTGGCTGTGTTTTTGTCTGCTTTTATGCCTGCCATTCTTTCTTTGATAATTTTTTCTAATTTTGGATAATTTTTTGAAGTTCTTAAAATTTTTAGGATATCATTACAATACTTTCTGTTATCTATTCCCATTTCTGTTATCATGTCTTTTGAAGTATTCTTTTTGGTCATAAGTAACTTTTCAAGTATTTCATTTCTATTATCTATATCTTTGCCTTCACCAAGGTCTTCTTGCGTTAAGAGATGAAATTTATCTTTTAACTTGTCTAAGAATGTATGGTCATTGGCTGTTTTAAAATTAACCAAGAAAGTTTCTAATTCAATTTTTTTACCTAAACTTGAATAACTTTCTAACAAATAAGCACTTGCATATTTTTCACTTTCAAAAGAATCAACAAAAAATTTGATTTTGAATTTTAATGTTGTATCCAAAATACGAGCTTCACAAAGCAAATAATCTTGTTTGTAAACAGTAATGAGTTTTCTTAGTCCAATAAGTTCGTCTTTGACTTCCATGGCAATTTCGTAAGTATCTTTTTCATTATAACTGCCCAATAGTACACCACTTTCAACATCATTATCACGTACAAATTTTTTGTAATCTGTTGCCATACTTTCTCCTTATAATATATTGTAAAACAAAAACAAAATTTTTTCAAGACATTAAATAAAAAAAATATATAACACAAGGTTATATATTATTTTAAGGCTAAATTTTCAAGCTTTTGTTTTTGGTCAGCTTTTTGTAATTCTTCTATCATTTCTTCAATGTCGCCGTCCATAAATGTATCAACACTGAATATTGAATAGTTAATTCTATGGTCTGTTATTCTGCCTTGTGGATAGTTGTATGTCCTAATTCTTTCACTTCTATCCCCTGTTCCAACTTGATTTTTTCTGTTTGCACTATATTCGCTATCTATCTGTGTTTTGTAATAATCATACAATTTTGCTTTTAACAAGCTCATTGCTTTTTCTCTGTTCTTAATTTGAGAACGTTCGTCTTGACAAGCAACAACAATACCTGTTGGAATATGAGTCATACGAATTGCACTTTCTGTTTTGTTAACATGCTGTCCACCTGCTCCAGAAGACCTATATGTATCAATTCTTAAATCTTTGTCTAAAATTTCAAAGTCAACTTCTTCAATTTCTGGAAGAACAGCAACTGTTACTGTTGATGTGTGAACTCTGCCTTGTGATTCAGTTTCTGGAACACGTTGAACTCTGTGTACTCCACTCTCATATTTTAATTTACTAAAAACATCTGTTCCACTTATTGTCAAACTGCATTCTTTCAAACCACCAAGTTCTGTTTCTTCAATATCATTTACTTCAACTTTCCAGTGATTTCTTTCTGCATATCTAACATACATATTCATAAGTGTTGATGCAAAAAGTGCAGCTTCTTCTCCGCCTGCCGCTGGTCTTACTTCTAATATACAGTTCTTATCATCATTTTCGTCTTTTGGAAGAAGTAGAATTTGAATTTTTTCGTTTAGTTCATCAATTTGTTTTTTTGTGCTATCTATATCTTCTCTAAAAATTTCAAGCATTTCTGGATCACTTTCTGTTTTCATAACTTCTTCACTGTCATGAAGATTTTTTAGAAGTTTAGAAAGTTCATCATGAGCCTGTGCAATTTCTTCAATACTACTACGCTCTTTTACAAGTTTTTGCCACAACTTGTTATCAGCAATAATTTCTGGTTTTACAACAAGTTCTGTAAGTTCATCATATCTTTGCTTAATCTTTTGCGTCTGTTCTAACATTTTTATTTCCTTTTATTTTTTAACTTTGCAATTACAACTCTATCTATCTTGTTGTAATCTTTTATAACTTGAATGTCTTCAAAATCTTTTTGCAATATATCTACTATATCACTACTTTGTTTTATTCCAATTTCAAAAAACAACTTACCATTTTTATTCAAAAAACTTGGTGCACTTGCAACTATCTTTTTATAAAAATCTAAGCCATCTTCGCCACCATCAAGTGCAAGCTTTGGGTCATAATCTTTTACTTCAACATCTAACTTATTAATATCATTTGATGGTATATATGGTGGATTGCTAACTATTATATCAAACTTCTTAACATTTTTCAAGTTGTCAAACAAATTAGAATTAACAAAATTAACAGTAACATTATTCTTTTCTGCATTATATTTTGCAACATCCAATGCCTTGTTTGATATGTCTACTGCTGTTACAATAGCACTAGTATTCTTTGCAATGCAAATTGCAATAATTCCACTTCCAGTACCAATATCCAACACTCTACATTTTTTATCAATACTTTTTATTACTTTTTCTACTAATATTTCAGTTTCCATTCTTGGAGATAACACATCTTTTGTTACCTTAAATTCGTAACCATAGAATTCTGTTCTGCCAAAAATTTTTGAAATTGGTTCACCTTTTATTCTTCTTTGAATAACTTCATCTAATTTTTTTTTACTTTCATATGATATTTTTGTCAAAAGCCTTATTTGCCCTCTTGAAATACCTAATACTTCACAAACAAGCCAATCTGTTTCACTCTTGTCTGTTATGCCTGCATTTTTTAATCTTTCTTTACATTCTGCATACACACTTGAAAAACTAACCTCGTTGTCTTTTAAAAGCTCTGTATTTATCTCACTTCTCTTTTTATTTTGCATAAACTTTACTTCTCCTAATGCAGCTTCAGCAATATACATTTCTGTTTTTGTAGGCCTTTCTGTAACTATAAATGAAGTTATTAAACAACTGTATTTTAGCCACTTTGGTTTTGAATTCTCTAGTATAAGCAATATTTCATAACTAATAGAAAAGCTTGAAATTGCAACAATAATGTTTACTAATATTTTCCAAAACTCATTACTTGTTAATCCAATAAATGATTGAATAACAAAACTTAGCATAAAAGAAAAAATAATAAAATTTAATAAATTTGTAGGCTTGTGAATTGATTTTTTATCTTTATCAATCAATAAATTGGCACAACCATTAAATCGATAAAACTGCCTAAATGGTATAAAAAATTTTATAGATAGCATAATTACATAAAAAATGACTAGTTTTATTATTAAAATAAGTAATCTATTAACTATAACACTTGAACTATAACCACTAATTAACAATGCTAATCTTGGTGGCAAATATCCCATCAAAAATAAAGAAATAATTAGAGAAATTGCTAAAATTATACTAAAGGCAACATACTTTGAGTCTACACTAAGTTTTTTTGAAACTTTGTTGCTTAAACTATTTTGGGAATATACGAATGGCGCTTTGACTATATTTTTAATTAAAAAATACAAACCAAATATTAAATACTCTATTCCACGTATAAATGCTATATTATGATAAATGATTTTGTGTTTCTGTTTTTTGGATATTAAGTATGTTTTCCCCTTATCATCAACATAGGCACAAGCAAAATTTTTGCCTTGATAAAAACATACTCCATAAAGACATGGTATTGAATAAAATTTTTCCATATACCATATTATTGACAAAAAACAAAAAAGAACTCCAAATTAAATATAAAATTTGGAGCTACATTTCTTACATATTATGGGTTTTCTTAAACTTATCAACTCTTCCGCTAACGTCAACAATTTTTTGTTTACCTGAGAAGAATGGATGACATTTGTTACAAATATCAACTTTGATTGTATCCCCATGAACAGCTGAACCTGTCTTGAATGTGTTTCCACAAGCACAAGTAACTGTTACTTCATGATAATCTGGATGTCCTTCTGCTTTCATATTTCTCACCTTTTAATTAAATTTTCTTGCTTATATTATCATAAACAAGAAGTTATGTCAACAACATATTTCATATTTTTATAAAATATGTATGCATTACTTGCTATTATTTTTTAATACAGATTTTAACTTGTATGCAACATCAACAATATCACCTGCTCCCAAAATTAAAATTGAATAATTATCTTTTATCTTTTTGATAATTTTTTTGATTCCTATATTAAAATTTGCAAAATATGAACAGCTTTTACCTGTTTTTTTATAGGTTTTATACAAAAAATAACTACTTGCACTCTTATCATACTTTTCTCTTGCAGAATATGTTTTAACAAAAATCACTTCATTAACACCTGTAAAACATTGAATAAAACTATCAAATAATGTCTTAGTTCTAGAATACGTATGAGGCTGAAATACAACAACCACCTTATTGTTTGTATGCTTTAAAAAAGTTTTTATCGTGTTTTTTATTTCTGTTGGATGATGTGCATAGTCGTGGACAATGTATGGGCAACTTGATATAACTTCATATCTTCTCTTTACCCCTTGATAATTTTGTATTCCTTGTTGAATATACTCATTACTAATATTTATTGCTTTGCATACTCCAATAACAGCCAAAGAGTTTATTATGTTATATTCACCTTCTGCTCCAACTCTAATATGCATAGAAAATTTTTGGTTTATAAAACAATCATATTCATACTTACCATCAATAAACTCAATATTCTTTGCACTTATGTTTGAATTATGTTTCCCAAATGTAAGTATGTTGTTAGCCTTTAATAGTTCATTATCAAAAGCAATCAAACTTGTGCATTGATTAGCAAAAATATTAAATGAACTAATCTCATTATTAAAAGTTTTAAAATAATCCAAATGCTCTGGCTCTATGTTAAGCACAACACCAATTGTTGGACTTAATTTTAAAAAACTATCACAATATTCACAAGCTTCACAAATAAAATACTTTTTGTCTCCAATTACCAAACCAAAATCATTATCAATAAGTTCTCCACCAATATGCAAAGTTGGTTCTTTGCCTGCAATCTTTAAACAAGAATATATCATAGCTGTTGTAGTGGTTTTGCCATGCGAACCAGCAACTGCAATAACTTGCTCAAATTGCTTGGAAATTTCACCTAATATTTCTGCCCTTGATTTTATAATCAATCCCAATTTTTTTGCTTCGATTAATTCAACATTATCATTAGAAATAGCATAGCTATAAACAATCTCAAATCCTTTGTTAATATTTTCTTTTTGATGCTGATTAAAAACAACTATTCCCTGCTGTATTAGTTTTTCTGCTATTTTGCTATTTGAAATGTCTGAACCTTGAACATAATTTCCTTCACTTTTGAGATATAATGCAAGTGCAGACATACTGGCACCACATATTCCAATAAAATGATATTTTTTCACATACAACTTATATGCAAATAAAAAACAATGTGACACAACATTATTTTTTTCAACAAATTTAATAAAAAAATGAATATTTAACAAATTTATTTGCACAATATCAAAAAATATGTTATATATAAAGTAGCATAAAGAAAGGAGATGCCAAATATGAATATTACAGAAGTAAGAGTAAGACTCGTTAAAAAGGATGACTCAAAGTTAAAGGCTGTTGCATCAATCACAATAGACAATTGCTTTGTTGTTCACGACATTAAAGTTATTAACGGAACAGAGGGATTGTTTATTTCAATGCCATCAAGAAAAACACCAGAAGGTGAATTCAAAGACATTGTACACCCAATCAACACTGAAACAAGAGAAAAAATAAGTGCTGCTGTTATTGAAGCTTTCCACAAAGAAGAAGCTGCTGCACCAGTTGAAGCATAACAATGTGCTAATAAAACCTTGCTTAATGCAAGGTTTTTTTGATTAAAAAAGGCTCAAATAATTTGAACCTTTTTTTATATTAATGTGCTAATAAATACTATCTTTTAACTGTCTTGTATGTGTACATCTTGGATAATTATGACAACCAATAAATTTACCATTTACTCCATTCCTTATAACTAAAAAATCATTACAGATTGGACATCTATTGTTAGTTTTAACTGCTTTCAAGTCATTGATTGAATAATTACAATACGGATAGTTTGAACATCCATAAAATTTGGTTTTATCAAATGCACTATCTCTTAATATTAATTTACCAGACTTGCACCATGGACATAAAAATTTTTCTGTTGCACTATCTTCATTTAACAATTCAGGGTTTTCAATATCTGATCTTAATTGTATTTCAGATACAAACTCTGAAATATTATTTTTATCAGACAATATGTATACTATTGACCTGGTTCTAGTTATAGCAACATAAAATAATCTTCTTTCTTCACCATATAGGAATTCGCTCTTATGCCCTAATACCATCTCTAACAACTGATCATCTTCCATTTTATTTGGAAATCCATTTTTTGCGTCTTCTCCACTTATTAAAATAACATAATCACTTTCTAAACCTTTGGATTGATGTACTGTTTTATAAGTAATTGTCATATCTTTATATTTATTACTTATAATCTCATCATAATTAATCATTTCTATATCTTGGCCTATAATACAATCAATATCATGCCTATTCCTACCAAGAACTAATACTTTAGCATTATTATTTTGTTTTGAAATATTATCCAATGCTTTTAAAAATGCTTGTTTCCTGTTATTTTTATGAAAAATAATTCTTACTGGATTATTTTGATATATATTAGATTGAATATGCTTTTTATACTGTTCTGGATTTGCAGTAATAAAAGGCTCAATAATCCCTTGTAATTGAGCAGAGTTTCTATGAGTCGTAGTAATATAATTAGTTTTTGTATCTTCAAATATATCACTAAATTTAAGAAAAATATCAATATCACAACCAGCAAATCTATAAATAGCCTGCCAATCATCACCAACTGCGAAAAGTTTTGATTGGCCATGTTTAATTAGTTTTAATAAAAATCGCTTACGACTTTGTGATATATCTTGAAACTCATCAACAATGATATATTTATACTTATAACCATCTAATTTATCTAATTGCTTAATAGATTTCAGAATCATATCATCGAAATCTATTTTCCCTTGTGCCTTAACTTCGTTTGTATAAAACAAATAAATAGATTTACATATCTTTAAAAATTGTCTTGCCCTAAGTTTCTCATATTCAGAATTAAAAGGAAAATTATATAAACTATCGAAATAAGACTCATCGCTATATTGTGCCTTATATAAACTAATAAATGTTATTATCAAATTCATCAAAGAATTAAAATCTTGCCCAACAAATATCGTATTAATTGAATCATAGATTTCTCTACTTGATAAGTATTTGAATTTAACTCCATTAGCCTCTAACTTGGTTTTTAAAATATCAAATATATTACCTTGAGTAAAATTATAAGAATATGTTTCTATACAGTTTGTATTGTATTCTTTATGAATATTACGTTTCCAAACCATCCCATCTAAATATTTTTTTTGTTCAGCTTCAGAATATTGAGAAGCATGTCCAAATTCATCTATGCCATAATGTTCAATATATATTTTGTAATCAGGCAAATAAAAATCTGGAGTATATTGTCGTTTATCAATAGTACTGGTATCAATTTCATATGCCTTTTCATATTGATAATTTATTCCATTAATATATAACCAATTTGCTATTACAAGTTCTTGATAACTTTTAACATGTTCTTTTTGTATTGTTTCAAAAGATTGTTCATCACTTAATGATGCTAATCTATCTTTTAATGTTTTATAATTTAAATTCTTTAAGTCTTCAAACTTAGCCCCTTCATCTTCATATACTTTATCATCTATAGTATTAGTATATAAATACAAAGTAAGAAATTCAAAAAGTACTTGTGCCATTTGTAAATCATTTACTATAACAGAATCAAAATATTTTTTTATGTATGACTTAAACTGATCTTCTACAGTTAACTTTACCCCCTTCGAATCCGATAAAATATTAAGTCCTAATGCATGAAAAGTTTTTACAGTTAAATTAGGTATAATCTGACTAACTTTTTTCTCCAAGTCATCTGCTGAAGCTTTAGAATAAGATAACAATAATATATCTTCTGGATTTATACCACATTTTTCAATTAACCACTTCACTTTGCCACAAATAGTTAATGTCTTTCCTGCACCCGCACCAGCTATTGTTAAATTAGAAATAGAATCACATAATACAGCACGTCTTTGCTCATAATCTAAACTTTTTCCATTAATATTATCAAATATAGCATCATTTATATGATTCATTATGAAGTTTTGATTATGAATTTCGATTATATTATCTTTTACTATTGGTGTTTTGTAATAATAATCTCCAAATTTATTTATTTGAGATATTTTACTATTTAATAAATCAAAAATTTTTTTACCTTCTCTGGCATCAATATATTTTTCAGGTAAGTTATTTATAAGATTACTTACTTCATTAATTAAATCATGTTGGCTTTTAACCTTTTGATAATTATCAATCAACTTTCCTAATTCTAATGAATATAAAAAATACTTATCTTTTTTTTCAAAAGATGCAGGAACTTTATATCTGTTTAATTCAAAAGTAATTTTATTGATTCCTTCTATCTTCTCTAAATCATATGCATCAAAATTATCACAAATATATCGAATTGAATTATTTTCTATATTATAATCAAATCCCTTAATTATTTCATCAATATCACTATTATGCTCTAATAATAATTTATCAAGCATCTCCGTATTATTAATCAATTCTTTATCATTTGTTAAATTATTTAATTTGTTTTTAATAATAATGTATCTTCTTGGATAATCTATATGACAAAAAACAGACATCATAGATAACAAATATTTTTGTGTATTCTTAAAATATCTTATCTTGAAATATGCACAAATGCGATTAAAAAAATTAAATATTCTCATGTTTAATATTATATAATAAAATTCAGCATTACACAAACATTTAAACAACTCATTTTTTTATCATAAAAAAAGACCAAACTGGTCTTTTTTTTATTCATCATCTTTTCTTTTTAGAACATCACTAACAAGCAATGCTTTGAGTTCAGGTGGCAAACTTTTTATTTGGTCAGATATTGAAGCTGTTTTCTTCTTTCTCAAAAACTCTTCTATCTCTTCATCTTCATCAACTTCTTCATTTATGTTTTCAACTTCGACTTTGATATCTTGAACAGATTTTATATCTCCATTCAACCTACCACCACTTTTCTTTTTGTTCTCTAATTCTTTTAGTTCAGTATCCGTTGCCAGAACAAACGCTTCACCTTCATACTTTGGAGTATTTTCTACCCTGTTTAAACTGTCAACCTTTTTTTCATATGCAGGTTCTTCGTATGTGAAATCAGATTCTTTTTTTACTGGCTTTTCTGGTTTGTCTTTTGTTTTTTCTTTATTTTTAGAGAAAAATGCTTTGATGCTCTGAAAATTCAAAGAAATAACAATAACAATGAATACTAAAACACATATTAAAATAAATACTGCTATCATTATTTCTTCTCCTTATTAAAATTTAGGTGGACGATTTGGTTTGTTGTTATTTGGATCTACTCCTGCGATTGCATTACGCATTGCAGTATCTGATGTTAAGTTTTGAATCTTGTAGTAATCCATAACACCCATCTTTCCGTTCTTTATTGCATCTGCCATAGCTTTTGGAACTTCTGCTTGAGCAGCAAGAACCATAGCTTGCATTTCTTGTGTTTTTGCTTTCATTTCTTGCTCATGAGCAGCTGCCATTGCACGTCTTTCTTCTGCTTCAGCTTGAGCAATAACTTTCTTAGCTTCAGCTGTATCTTTCAAAAGATCAGCACCAATGTTTTTACCAACATCGATATCAGCGATATCAATTGATAAGATTTCATAAGCTGTACCTGTATCCAAACCTTTGTCCAATACTTTTTGTGAGATATAATCTGGATTTTCAAGCACTTCTGTGTGAGTTTCTGCAGAACCAACAGTAGTAACGATACCTTCACCAACACGGGCCAAAATTGTATCATCACCTGCACCACCGACAAGTCTTGCAATATTTACTCTAACAGTAATTCTAACTTTAACTTTTAATTCAACACCGTTTTTGGCAATTGCACTAATCCAATCTGTTTCCATAACCTTTGGAGTAACGGAGTTTCTAACAGCCAAGTTAACATCACGACCAGCAAGGTCAATTGCTTTTGCAAGGTCAACTGGCAAATTGATTTTTGCACTGTGTGCAGAAATCAATGCATTAATAACTTTTTGAATATCTCCACCAGCAAGTTGGTGAGTTTCAAGTTCAGTAATATCAATATCAATACCTGCTTTTCTTGCCATAATATATGCGTCTACAATAGGTCCAACCTTAATTCTACGCATTTTCATACCAACAAGTCTTGCCATGCTTATATGTGCACCAGAAACAAGTGCTACAAACCATGTTTTTGTTGGTAAAACAGCAAATAATAGAACAATAAGAACAACTAATACACCAATACCGATGTAAAGAGCTATCATCCATGTTTCTAACATTAACAAATCTAACATAATCTTTCTCCTTTTAATATGTTATTTTGCTCACGTAGATTATTGAACCATCAACCTCTACGATTTTTGCAACTTCACCTTTTGCGATAAGTGAATCTTTTGAACTAACTTCGTACACTTCGTCATTTATTCTTATCTTACCAATTGGACGACATTCATTTATAATAATTCCTTCTCTTCCAATTAGTTTTTTAAGATTTTCTTGATCTTCTTTTCCATAATTGTTAGGAATTGCTGTTTTGTTTTGAATAATAGGAGTTTTTCCTAAAATTCCAAATCTAGCAGATCTTACAAATAGTAAGAAAATCAAAAGTGTAACAAGAGTTATTAAAACAATTAATATAAGTACTTGGATAGGCGAACCTTTACACAATGTGGCATTAATAACAACAGCAGCAACTTCGCAAACCATTCCTGAAATTCCAAAAACACCAAATCCTGCCATGGCAGCTTCAATTATACACAAGATAAAACCAACTACCATTAATGTTATAGTAAGCCAAGCAAATTCACCAACAAAAATGTTTACGAATTCTGCCCAAGCACCACCAGCAAGTAAATTATGTACCATAATAGTCCTCTCCTTTCTTTAATATTATAACACATATTATTTAGTTATGCAATATCATTTTATTTATTTTTTTCTGTTGAACGCTTAAAATAAAATAAGTATTGCTGTGCATAACCAGATAAATCTCCAAAATACTCAATTAAGTTCTTTGACATAACATTTCTTGATACAGTTTTGCCAAATAAATCTATATAAACTTTTTCTATCCAAGTATCAACAGGAAAACTATCTCCCCTTGAATAGCCAAACAACAAAATACAATCAGCAACTTTTGGCCCAACACCCATAAGTGACAATAGCCATTCTTTTAATTTTGAAGTACTCCAGGAATATGTATCTAACAAATTTACTTGAGTTAGTTGCTTTGCAACTTCTACAAGGTATTTTGCCCTATATCCTGCTCCCATTTTTGCATAATCTTGTTCAGTTATTTTTTGTAATTGTTCCAAGTTTGGAAAAGCATAATAACTCCCCATATTTGCACCAAACTCTCTAATTTTAGCCATTGTCTTTTTTATTCTTTCTATATTATTGTTTGAACTAATAATAAATCCAATAATAACTTCCAAAATATCTTGTTTTAGTATTCTAATTCCATATCCAAAATTAACTGCATCTGCAATTTTATACTTGTTAACTAAGATATTTTTTATTTTAGAATAATCAGTTTTTAAATCAAAATAATTCTCAAAATAATCAACATCATTGGTTACTATTTCATAACCATCATCCATTTTATTTACTTGAGCATATTTGTCTTTTGAAAAAACGTCATAACTCTCATTAGCTTTTTTTGAATATGTAAAAACTTGACCACATTCCAATATATGCAACGCATTAAAATCGCTACAATCTTTAATTAATATTTTATCTTTTAACTTTGTGTATTCCATACCTAATTTTACCATAAAAAAACCAACAAGAAAAGTTCTTGTTGATTTTTTTTATTTGTTTTATTAAATTTCTTCATCTGTATTTACTGCATTTGGATTTACAACAACATATGTTAATGTTGGATATGCTCCTTCGCCATCATGATTATCGAATGTCCAAATTGTTTGGTCAAATCCAGCTTTGTCTGTAAATACTGAATAGTTTCCTTCAACACCTTTTGCTTGTGCATTTGTACAATCAATCCAACCTGGTTTTGCAGCTACCCAAGTTACCTTAACGGCTGCATTACCATAGTTGATGATGATAGTATTCTTAAATTCACCTGTATCTGGATACATATCAAAGATTTGCATTGCTTTTTCGATTGTTGCTCTGAATTCTGATTCTGTTTCAGCATGATGTTGTCCAAGACCTTTGAATGTTGCTGTGCTAAAGCAATGGTCAACAAGACTTCCCTTTGGAAGATATGAAACTACACCACTAACTTTTGCATTGCTTGACATACCTTCAAGTGTACCAAGAACTGAACAGTTAGTTACTGTTTTGTTGTTGATTCCAACAACACCAGCAACTCTATTTCCTTTAGCTTCGCCTTGGAAATAGCATTGATCAACTTCTGCATTGCTTGTTTGTACAATACCTGCTACATTGTAGCCTTGCAAAATATTTGATGAATAGTAGCATTGTTTTACTGAACCAACTCCAGCATATGCTGCAACGCCACCTACATATGATTTTTCATTTGTGTATGGGAAGATAACTTTTGCTTCACTAAAACATTTTACAATCTTTCCACCATCTGCATAACCAACAACACCACCAGCATAAACTTCACCATAATAGCTAAGTTCTACACCTGCATCAAAGTTATAACAGTTTTTGATATTTCCTTCTGTTCCATTAACACCAGCAACACCACCAAGTTTTAATGTTGATGTTGTGCTTGTTGATGTAATATCAAAGTTATACATTTCAATTGTTGAATTTTGCATTACTCTTCTGTTATCTGCAACAATTCCACCAACTACCAAGTTTGCACTTGATGAAGATAATGTGTTTTGATCAACAGCACCACTATTAACTTTGGCACCAAGAACTTTACCATTGTTAATACCAACAACAGTACCAAGATATCTATTGTTGTCACCTGTTGTGATGTTAGCATTCTTTACTTCAATATTTTCAAGTGTTGCTTCATTCAAAAGTGCTGTTGCAACAACTGCAACTATTTCTTCATTTGAATTTTCTGTTACATTTTCAAAGATAAATCCTTTGATTGTTGTATTTTGTCCTGAGATATAACCAAATACACTATTATTTGCATTTGTAAGTTTAAAGTTTTTGATTGTTACTGTAACACCTTCTTCACAAATAAATGAACATGTTAATGGATTTTCTTGATTTGGAGCAATTGTGTTCCATTCTGCACCATTAAGGTCATAAACTATATTATTTGTGATTTCAAATGTCTTACCACTGCCTGGATTTGTTTCTACACCTTCAAGAACATCAAGTAAATCATCTAAATCTTCAATTTTTTGTCCTGGAATATAAACTCCAAGTGGTTGACTTATAACTTCATCGAATGGTAACAAATCTGCAATTGTGTCACCTTCTTCAATTGTCCAAACTTCTTCAAAATTGTAACCAACAAAAGTTGCTTTGTATTTTAAATCACTTGTATTTGCTTTTTCGTGTACATCAGCTGTTACAAGAGCAGCAGCATCTTCACCAACTACTGGAAGTTGTACACCTTGTGTGTGTGTATATAAACCAAGTACTTTATTGCTACTTGTTTCTGTTGTGAGGTCTACGTTCTTACCACAAACTGTTCCAACTTTTACAGCACTTTCTTCTGCAAGTGTTACTGTTCCAATAAGTGTATAACAGTTTTTAACTACTGAGAACATATAACTTGTTGTTCCTTCTGCATTTTGAAGAACACCAACAAGACCACCAAAATATGCACTATTTTCTTCTTCTGTATATGATTTTATGTCTGCATATGAATTGTATAAGATACTACCTGTAAGGTTACCAACAAGACCACCAAAGTTTCCAGCAACTTTAGCTGTAACATCTTTTGCATAACACATATCAATGTATCCAAAAGAAACAAATTCATTGTTTGATGAGTAGTTTGCTGAACGACCAACAAGACCACCATTATTTGAATCTGCTTTTGTGTTCTTGATTGTTACATTGCTAACTCTAACAGATCTTAATGTTCCTCTGCTTAAACCAGCAACTGCACCAGCATTATCAAATTCACCATCAAGAACTACTTTTTCCATGTTAAGATTGCTAACAACTGCTGATGGTGTTAATACTCCAAACAAACCAGCATTTGCACCTGTTTTGATTGTAACATTTGAAATCATGTGACCATTTCCATCAAATGTACCACTAAATGGTTCTTCTGCTGTTCCTATTGGTGCAAAACCATCTTTTTGAGATCTAAGATCAATATCTGTTGTAAGTTTGTAAGAATTTGAAAGTTGCCACTTTTCACCTTCACCTTTTCCAACATTCAAAAGATCTTCGTCATTTCTTAAAAAATAAGGATTAAGGATTGTACCATCACCAACTGCAACTGTGAACATAAATGGTCCAAATTTTTTGTTACTTGGTGTGATTGTAACTCTGCAAGTTCCACCTGTTTTTGCAACAAATTTTTTGCTTGCAACATCAAAAGTTACAACTGCTTCATTATCAACTACAACGTTTTCATAAACTTTTGTTGAACTATATGGTTTTGTCCAAACAATAGGCAAATCATATGACTCGTCAACATTCATGTAAATTGTTCTATCTTCTTCTGCTAAAGTAAGATAAATGTTTTCGTTGTTTCTAACGAAATAGTATGTTGTATAGCCTACAAAAAGCATAGCTACAAGCACGATAACATACATTAAAAACTTTTTCATATTCTATCTCCTAATATCGCTAGATAGTATATTACACTTTTTTTGTTATGTCAATACACATTTTGTTTTTTTTTATATAATTTCTTATTATTTATTATTA
>DBWI01000033.1 GCA_002308915.1 Christensenella sp. UBA1242
TTCATTATATCTCAAAGTAACTTTTCTGTTTGACTCAGTCAACATTTCATTAGCTTTGATAGTTTTTGCATAAGAATTTGATCTTATTTCAATCTTTGATGATTCCATATCAATTCCTGATGCATCACTTGCTGTAAATACTGGAAGTGTAATTTCTCTGTTTAATGCATAAGAATCTTCCAATGTCCACTCAACAGCAACTTCTGGAGCTGTTGTATCTTTTACAACAACCTTGAATGATTTTTCTGCTTCTGGAACTTCATTGTTGCTATCATCATATAATCTGTAAACTAATGTATATGTTCCAACCTTCTTTGGTGTAAACTTTTCAGTATTCAAACTAGCACCAGTCCAACCTGTATAGTTAACTGTATATGAATATCCTGTTGGAACACTTGGCACTGGAAGTGTAACACTCTTACCAAGTTCTAATTCTCCATCACTTAATGCTTCTGGCAAATTACCAAATCTTGGTTCAGAAACTGCACTTACTGGTACAACTTCAAGTGTTTGATAAAGGAATACTTGATTATTTCCTGCATCTGTAACTTTGTATGTTACTTCATATTTTCCAGCTAATGTTGCATAAAATTTAGCTTTTGTAAATGTCAATACGTCAGCAGCTCTTACAAGCAAGCCATTTTCAACATCTATAGCAACATCTGTTTCATTTCCTTCTGCATCTTCAACAAGTTTTACAATGACATCAACATCAACATAATTTACTAAATCATCTGTTAATGTTAATGCTGGAAGCTCTACTGCTGAATTTTGAGTATATTCAGGTTCCCAGTCACCAAGTGAAGTAATTGTTGGAATTGCATTGTCTGTAATATCAACAATATCAATCTTTACAATATCAGATGTTCCTGTTTTGTATGGATTGCCTTCTGGAGCTCCGTTTGTTGCTTCTGCTTTAATTTCAACATAATCAGCGCCTAAATCTTTGATTGTAAATGAATACTTACCATTCTTAGCTTCTAATACATTCCAGTTTGTTTCATTTGAATATTTGTATGAAACAACTGTTAATAGCCTGTCTGCATCATCATCACTTGCTGTTGGAGCATCAAATGATACAACTTCACCTGTTTTTAATGATTTTGCAAAAGTATCCTTAAATTCAACTTTTGGAGCTTTTTTGTACTCAAAATCGTTATCAACTTTGAATGTGAAACTCTTTGTTACTGTATTTTTTGCACTATCTGTTGCTTTGTAGTAAACAGTGTATGTTCCTTCTGCTAATGTTCCTGCATCTACCATTGTGTTTGCATCAAAAGCAAAATCATCTGTTTTGTTAAATACAAGATCCTTTGTAAATACATTTTCTGTTGTACTATTTGCATCTGTATATATATCTTGTTCGCTTGAAGCTTGTGTACTCTTGCGGATATATCTTACAAGTGTTAAATCACTCAACTTGTCAGCAGCATCTTCTGCATACATAGCTTTGATAACAACATTCTTGCCGTTAACAAAGTTTGATTGAAGTTTGTATGCAACATCACTAACTTCTGTTGCTGTTGTTGCGTATGGATCTGCAACTACTACTGTTGGAGCTTTTGTATCTTTTACTCCTGTAATTTCAAATCCAGTTTTTTCTGCATGTTTTCCAAGTGCATCTGTTACATTGTAATAGAACAAATAATTACCATTTGTAACAGTTACAGGATTACCATCGATTGTATAAACTTTTTTTGCAGTAAACTTATTGCCATCTGTAATCGTTTGGGTTGTAACATCAATAGCTGTTCCATCAACATATACATATGCTTGGATTGTGTAATATACTGGTGTTTCTTCTGTTCCAATTTTTCCTGTTGGAGTTGGAAGAGTAAGTTCTTCACCAATATCTGCACTTGTTGGTATTGTTTTTGAATAATCAAATTTTAATGTGTAATCAGTTGTACCAAATCTTTCTTTGTAATCTGTATCACTAAGAACTGTGAATTCTTTTGATAAGGTATTAAGATAAGTTCCACCTGTTGTTCTTGCAGTATATCTAACTGAGTATGTTCCTTCTTCAAGACCATCTGTGAGAGTAAGTTTGCCAGTTGCTGCATCAACTGCTATTGCTTTTTGAGTTGGAGATGTTACTGTTATTGTAACATTATATTCAACTTCTTGATCTTCGTTTGCAAATTTAACTGTTGCAGCAGGTACATATATGTCACCTGTGTAACTTTTGTAAACATAGTTTGGTAATGTTCTAATTGTATTTGTTGTAAGTTGAATTGAGTTTGATCCAGTTGAAACATTAACATAAGCAGTTGCTGTGTATGTTTTTTCTCCATTAACTGCTGAATAGTTAATTGTGTATTGTCCAATTCTGCTTAATTTGAAAACTCCAGAATTAACTTCAACTGTTTCACCAATTGGACTTAAAACTGTGTATGTGGCATCTGCTGCTTGTGCTCCATTAACATAAAGTTTTGCTGCTGGAACTGTGTAGTCATTGCCAAGTAAACCTGCTGTTTCTGCTCCTGCAACCTCTAACATAGTATAGTTTGCTGTTTGTTCTGCATAAACAGTTTTGTCTGTAGCCTTGTTCTCATTTGTTGGCACTAATACATTTAGTCCACCAAGCGCTGTTGCTGATGTGAAAAGAAGTGCAATTGAACAAGCCTTTTTGATTGATTTTTTCATTTTTTAGCTCCCATTTATTATTTAACAAATAGAGTTTATACTATAACACATTTTTTGTCAACGAAATAAATAAAAAATATCGTTATAACTCTATTTTGTTTCGTATATATTGTTTGAGAGCATAAAGTTTTTATGTTGAAATATATTGTCGATTTATGACTTGTTATAAATAAAAAAGGCTACATATAAAATGTAGCCAATTTTGTTATTAGTTGTTACCACATGGAGTACCCATACCACAACTTGAAAGTAACAAAAGCAATATAAGAATAGTCCATAAATTTTCACCACAAAACATATTGTTTTCGCAACCACAAATTGATAGCAAGAACATCAACCAAACAAGTGTACAAATACAATTTCCGCCTTGTCCACCATGTCCAAAACCATTAAGCCCGCCAAAAAAGTTCATATGTACTTTACCCTCCTTAAAAGATTTTTCTTAATGCTAATATGTAATCATTTCTTCTTTTGTGCTTTGGGTGTTTTTTCCTTTGTACATATCACTATATGTTTTTAATAAAAATTTGTTACTAGTTTAATTCATGTGTTTTACTATTTCTTGTTTAAGATTTTCTATACCTATATTCTTTTTAGCAGAAATATATATTCCATCTGTATCATTTCTTTGCTCAAACATATCACATTTGTTATAAACTTTTATAACAGGACATTTTATTTCTAGCTCATCCAAAACATTATCAACAACTTCTATTTGAGTTTTATAATAATTATTACTTGCATCAATAACATGTAAAATTAGGTCTGCGTCTTTGGCTTCTTCAAGTGTTGAACTAAATGCATCAACAAGTTCATGTGGCAATTTTGAAATAAATCCAACAGTGTCAGTGAGAATTATCTTTTTACCCTCACAAAGATAAACATTCCTACTTGTTGTATCAAGTGTTGCAAAAAGTTTATCATCTGCATAAATTGATGATTTTGTTATTAAATTCAAAAGTGTACTCTTTCCTGCATTGGTATATCCAACAATTGCGACTTTGAAAGCTTGATTTTGCATTCTTGCTTTATGTTGAACTTGTCTGTTTTGTTTTATTTTTTCAATTTCCTTTTCAAGCTTCAAAATATTTCCTTGCGCAACACGTCTATTGAGCTCAAGTTTTGTTTCACCAGGCCCACGCATACCAACTCCACTGCCACCAAATCTTCCACTTGTACCAGATATACCAGCAAGTCGTGGCAAATTGTATTTTAATTGAGCAAGTTCAACTTGCAACTTTCCTTCATTACTAATTGCTCGTCCTGCAAAAATATCTAAAATTAAAGTAATTCTGTCAATAACTTTAACATCTAAATAATCAGATAAATTTCTTGCTTGTGAGCCAGACAATTCATAGTCAAAAACAACAACATTCACATTGCTGTTTTGAATTTCATTTTTAATTTCTTCAAGTTTACCACTTCCAATTAAAGTTGCAGGGGTAACACTTCTAATGAGTTGATATGTTTTCCCAACAACTTCAAGCCCTGCAGTTTCACAAAGGTTTTTGAGCTCTTTTAAACTATACTCAACATCATCTTTGTTGGAAAAAGCAACTCCAACAAGATATGCTCTTTCTTTCTCTTTGCTTGTTTGATATGCCATAACTCACCTCACAACATTGGTAGTATAGCAAAATCTATCACAATTATCAAGACATTAAAACAATATCACCTTTATTTATATCAAATACAACCAACCTAGTTTGATGATCATTTGTAACAACCCTATAGCACCAAAAATATGTGGTTTCTAGTTCATATTTGCTATATATGATTGTTAAATACCCTTCACAACTCTTTTTGTTTTGCTTAATAAAATCATTCAGATAAATAAAACTTAAATCTAATGCTTTTTGATAATCGATATTCCAAGTACTTGTTACTGGATTAAATTTGTTATAAAAAAAATCTATATTTTCTATCAATATTTCGATATCATCATCAACAGAACAAACTTTGCATATATCACACATGAAAGAATTATCAAATGGATTTTTTTCCAACACCACATCAACTGTTTTGTCATTTATTTTTATAACTGCATTAAGGGATTTGGCATAATCACTCGAAAAATTTAAAACTACTCTAAATATACCATAATCAACTTTTTGTGTTGATTCTCCATCGTATTCAAAATATAATTCTCTTACTCCAAAATTACATTCTGCAAAATATCTCTCTGCTTGCAAATTAAAATAGTTGTATTCTATTTGCGATGACATATTATGTTTTTTGCTAACACTTATATTATTATTTAAAAAATAATAACTCACAATAAATACAACAAAAATAATAACAAAACAAAAATATTTTTTCATATTTTAATATATTCAAAATAACAAAAATATAGAATTTTGTTGTTGTAAAAATATTAAAGATGTATAATAAAATTAGGAGTTTAAAATGGAATTAAAAAAATATTATAAAGATGCAATAGATAAAGGATATGCTCTTGGAGCATTTAACTTTTGTAATTTGGAAAGCTTAAAAGGAATTTTGGATGCAGCTCAAGAAAACAACTCACCAGTTATTGTTGCAGTATCTTCTAGTGCAATGAAACACATGGGAGATGAATACTTGAAGAATATGATAATAGCTTCAAAAAAAGCATATTCAATTCCTATGTTCTTTCACTTGGATCATGGTAAAGATTTTGAAATTTGTAAAAAAGCAATATCACTTGGTTTTGATAGCGTAATGATTGATGGAAGTGCATTGGAATTTGAAGATAATATTAAGTTAACAAAACAAGTGGCTGACTATGCTCACCAATTTGATATTCAAGTTGAAGGAGAACTTGGTAGACTTCTTGGCACAGAAGATGAACATACAAGCAATGAAAGTATTTATACATCACCTGACCAAGCCAAAGAATTTGTAGAAAAAACAGGCATTGATTCATTGGCAATTGCAATTGGAACAAGTCATGGCATTAGTAAATTTAGTGGTGAACCAAAATTAGCTTTTGATATACTTCAACAAATTCAAAACAACTTACCAAACTTCCCTTTTGTTCTTCATGGTGCATCAAGTGTTGATGACAAAACAATTGAAGAAATAAACAAACTTGGTGGACAAATAAAAAAGGCAAAAGGTGTTCCTGCTGATATGCTCAACAAGGCATGTACAAAATACAATGTATGCAAAATAAATGTTGACACAGATATAAGAATGGCAACAACACTTGCTCTTAGAGAACACTTTGTTAATAATCCAGAAAGCGTTGACACAAAAGCATATTTCAAAAAAGCACAAGAAGAAATAACAAAACTTGTTTCTTATAAAATAACAGAAGTATTTAATTCAAACAACAAGGCATTATTGTTATAAAAAGAATAATAAAAAAGAAGGATAATAATCCTTCTTTTTTTGTTGTTAAAATTAATTAGCTTTTGTTAAATCAACAGGTTCAAATTCATTACTATCGATTTTTTCAAACATTGGCTTAATTTTTGTTTCAAGTGTTTCAGCAATATAACTAGAAAGTAAACTTGAAGTTCTTGGTGTATCAGCATAGAAGTTTTCTTTCATATACTTATTGATAACTGTTGCGGCATCTCCACCTGCAATTTCAACTCTATCATTTTCACCGAATATTCCATCAATTATACTTCTTCTTAAATCAACAAAACTCTTTGCAAATGAGTGAGCATAAACATTATCATTAACTTCTCCAACAGAAAGTTCTGTTTCAACAAGTTTTAACAAATCTTCATCTGACAAATCTTTATTTTGACCATAGAATGTATACATATGTTCAATAAAGTCACATTGACGACGAAGAACAGAAATTTTTCTTTGCCAAGCAGCACCATTAATATTCTTTGCAGTTGCTTCTATATTCTTTAAATTTCTTATTGCTGATTTAATATTCTTTTTGAAATTATTAAGAATAACTTCATCAACATATTTTTTTGCTTTGTTAGCTGTTAAGAAATTTGATGGATCTTCTTTTACACCTTCCAAATCTTTCTTCTCTGTTAAAAGAGGAACTCTGCGTTGTTCTGGCATTTCTTCTCTGCGTTCAGCAAAAACAAAATTTGGAACATAACCATCTGGCTCTAATACTTCGATTTCATAAGGAACAGCAACAGATTCCAAAGATCTTCTTGGAAGCAATGCTTCTCTTATTGATGCTGGTTCATCTGCATAAACATATCCTGCAGCTGTTACACTTGATTTTACTTCATCAAGAGATAAACCTAATTTTTCTACCATTTCAACAGCAGAATCTAACCCTACTCTTGAAACAATTGCAAGTTGTTCTGATGAAAGATTTAATCCAGCAAGAGCATTTGATAATTGAAGATTCAAACTTGCTTCAACTTTCTTATTTGTTGCAACATCACCATAGTTAATTGCTCTTGAAACCAAAATATCTGCAAATACTCTGCTAACAAATAATTCTTCTTTGCTTAATTTAACTTTTAAATCTTTAGCTGTTTTCTTTACTGTAACTCCACCAAGTGCATCCATAATCTTTGTGAACTTTTCTTGTTCAGAAATTTTGTATGGTCTACCACCTGCTGTTAAGAAACCATTGATTGAAATTTTACCTTTGTAGTTTGGTTGTGATTTGAAAGCATCTTTTCTAAAGATTTTTCTGCAAAGATTAACAATTCCAAGTCCAATATTTTTTAACATTGCAGTAACTTTGCCATTTCTTTTATATGTAAACAAAGGACCGCCAGATCTCTTCTCTTCAATCTTAACTTTGTAAGACTTTTGAATTCTGTTAATCAAATCTTGATATGTTGGGAAAGTTTTGTTTTCAAACAAAATAGTTTTACTCTTAAAAGAAGCAACTAAAGGATATCTAATATTTTCATAATCAGTTTCCTTTAAAGCATAAGAAGAATACTTTCCTGTTGAAGACATTGGAGGAAGTGAACTTCTAACATCTCTTAATGAATTTCCTGGTGCTGCCCAACCCTCCATTGTATCAAGACCAGAAAGTGCAATATTCGCTATGTCAGCTGTTTGAAGTCTTGTTATAACTTGGTCAGTAGATGTAATCATACCATTTCCAAGCATATAAATTGCATCAACGCCTGTTCTACGGAATTCTTCCAAATCCTTTTTCATAGCTTCTGATATTCTTGTTTCATCAAAATTTTTACTCATAATTTTCTCCACTAAATGCATTATATCAAATAATGATAAAAAATACAATACCTAATTTTGTTTTTTTTCAATATCTTGAATTTTTTTATTCATTTTTTTGAAAAAATTCAAAACTATACACTATATATTGTATTTTATAATTAAAAAAAAATTTCATATACAATATGTATTTTAAAAAATTTTTTCAAATAAACAAAAAAGAGCTCAAAATGAGCTCAGTTTTTATGAGAATAGTTTTTTCACATAGTCATATGCAACAATTTGAACCATTGTTCTATTCATAGGGCTTGTAATTAAGAATGCTTGACCAACACCGGCTGTAACAATTGTATCTTGCTCTTGTTGGTTAATTTCACCAGATTTACGATAAAGTTCAACAAGGTCGTTCATATCACTTGGAGCAAGTGAGAAAATCATTGAATATTGACAAGCATTAATAATAGCAGTTGATTGTCTTTCAATTTCTGCAGCACCAACAAAGTCTTTGATGTTCTGTGTAATAACTATTTGCATTCCACCGTATTTACGAATACGTTTTGCCATTTGTGCCATAAAGTCCAAAGCGATAGGATATTTTGGGTTAATAAACATATGGGCTTCATCAACAACAACAATTACTTTTCTATTTACATTAAATCTTGCATTAAAGTCTTTGTTTTTGATAACTTCGTTCATAAGATACTTAAATATAATAAGCATCTGTGCATTTGCAATAACTTGGTTGTTATTTGCAAGAAGTGATTGGAAGTTAAATGTAATAAAGTTTTCTTTTGTTTGCAAACTTGTTGGACCATTCCAAAGTTTACTATTTCTTCCACCTCTTGCAAACTTTTTGATATATGTTTCAACGACATTAAGGTTATTTGAAACATATTGGTTTGTCTCTGTCTTTAATTTTTCCAAAATTAAGTCATACAAATCATCAAATGTTGGATAACTCTCTGCTGGCAAAGTTGTAAAGTTACTTCTTTCTGTTATACCCTTCTTTGCATATACTTCAACAACAAGTGAGTTTAAAAGTTCAAATGGGTCTGATTCGATACCTTCCAAAATAACCCTAAAGAATTGTTCAATGAATTGTAAGTGTTGAGCAAATGTATCACTTGAATCATACTCATCTTCTTCAATAATATTTCCATCTTCATCTTTTTTGGCAATTAGAGAAACTGTATCATCTTTTAAAGTTGTCATAACATGGAATGGATTAATAATACCCATTTGTGATGAACCAACATCAATAATTTTTCCTCTAAGATTGATGGCAAGATTTGTATATTCATTTTCTGGGTCAAGAATAAATACCTTTGTGTTATCAGCAGCAAAGTTAGCCAAAAGAGTTTTTGTAGCATATGATTTACCAGAACCTGATTTTCCGATAATCATCATATTTGAGTTTACTCTTTCACGATTTCTTGCAAAGAAATCAACAAATACTGGGAATTCATTATCTCCAATATAGAAACCATTTGCATCTTGCAATGCCCCAGAAATAAATGGGAATATTGCAGCCAAACTTGTTGTAGGAATACCACGTTTTGTATCTTCTACATTATCAAGCATTGAAATACTTGAACTAATAAAGGCATCAACTTGACGACCAAACATTTCACTATACTTGAAACCTTCTTGTTTTAAAATAGCTCTAACTTCTTTTCTTGCAGGTTCTTCGCAAGTAATAAAAATATTTACATCAAACAATTGTTCATTATTATTTTTTAAGCTAACAAGCAATTCTTGGAGTGTAGCAAGGTGAGTTTCATTCTCAATTTGTCTACTAGATGAAGTTGCTCTTGCAAACTTGGCTTCCATTTCCATTATTGCCTTATCAATCGCCTTCTCTGATTCATACTTCTTTTGTGGCTTAAGTTTTGTAACAATTTTTGTACGATCCAAAAGATAGAAAGAAGCACCCCATGCATCAGGAACTTGAATTGGATAATCTGAAATACAAAATTGTCTGTATGGTTTATTGTCTATATAAACTCTTGAAGCTTGGAATTTAATTTTCTTTGGAACTGCCCATTCAAAGTACTTATTCATAGCAACTGCATCAAGTTCTCTTTCATCAAACTCTTTTCCATAATTTGCTTTTAAAAATACTAACAAATCTTTTCCAACAACACGCTTCGCATTAATAGGTGTTACTGCTTGATATAATGTTGAAATAATACCATTAACTGTATTTTCAAGAACTTCTCTATCCTTATCATAAACAACCATATAGAAATAATCTTTGTAGATTTTTTCTTCACGATTTCTTCTTTCCATTTGAGAAACACGTTCTTCAAAAACACCAGCACGTACTTCAACTTCTTGTTTACTTATTTCGCCTTCATACATTAGTTCCATCAAATTATCGTACTTTCTATCTTCTGCATAGATATAGTTATCAAGAACCATAGCTTTATTTAATTTTACTATTGAAGCTGTTTGCTCATTTGTTAATCTTCTTATTGCATTAGCAAAAGTTCTAATACACATTTCTCTTTTGTATTCATTAAGCAAACTAAAAACAATAGGTTGAATTTCTATAACTTGTGCATAATACTCTTTAAAATCAATAAATCTGTCTTGGTAAAGTCCAACAAAAGGTATAATTTCTTCTACAGGAGCATTGTGTTTTATCTTTGCAAATGAATACTTTTTTTGTTGAGCAAAAAATCTGAACAAATAACCCAAAGTTGAGTACAAACGCATATTGTCAGACACCTTAAAAAACAATGACACAATAATTGCCACCCAAGCAATACCAATCCAATAGTTAAGCCCACTAGCAAAGTTACTCAAAAATAATCCAAGAGCACCAGCAACACCAATAACTGCGAATATAACATCTGACAATGTTACATTCTTAATTATTTCCATTTTGACTTTTGTTCTTCTAGGAATAATTCTCATATTTTTCCCC
>DBWI01000009.1:0-28073 GCA_002308915.1 Christensenella sp. UBA1242
AAACGCTGGTTTTATAATACAATCAGGTATTTTTGTTGGTTTTTTTTATTATTTAAAAAAAATATTTAGTGTGGGAATTATTATTGGAATTATTTTTTCATTTATTTTTTATTTTATTTCATCATTTTTTATTACAAATATTTTAATTATTGGTAACATTTCATTTTGTGGACAAGAGGTATTTGAAGTACTCAAGAAGAATAACATAAAAAACTGGAGCACCAAATCTTCAATTGATATTCAAATGTTAGAAAAAGAAATTAAAAGTATTGATTATATAAGTTATGTTAGCATAATCATAAAAGGCAATTCTCTTGTAATAAATCTAAAAGAACAATTAACAAACACAGAAGTGGTGAATATTGGAGAGTACTTACCATTAGTTAGTTTATACGATTGCAAAATTACTTCTATAAAAATTGTTCAAGGTACTCCAAAAGTAAAAGTTGGCGATATTGTTCACATAGGACAAATATTGGTTGAGCCATATGTGATTGGTGGTGATGATAAGATACTTAGCGTTCAGCCATTAGCAGATATCTGTGGTGATGTTTGGTTAACAAGTGATATAGACTATTATGATACAAAAGTTGTAAATCAAAGGACTGGTAATGTTATTAGGAATTTTAGTATAACATTTATGGATTTGCCGGTTTATGAAAAAAATGATGATATCAATTTTCAAAATTATCAGGTTGAAGAAAGTGAAGAATATATTTCAAGTACTTTGTTGCCAATAAAAATTAAACATAGGGACTATTATGAATACAACATAATTGCATATGATATTAATTTTGAAGAAAACAAACAACAATTTATTGAACAAACAAGACAAACATGTTTGCTAAATTTGAACAAATATGACATAATAAAAAATGAGAGTTATGTAATAAACAATAACAATGGATTTCATACCATATCTTACACAATAACTCTTAATAGAAAAATATGTTAAAAGGCAAATATGAAAATAAATTTTAATAGGGTAACGGATAAAGAGTTAAAACAAAAAATAAGTGATATCCTTGCAATTGCTCAACAAGAATTAAAAGTAAAAGATAATATTGTGGTTAATATCACATTTGTTGGCGAAAAGAGAATAAGGGAACTAAATAGACAGTTTAGAAATGTCGACAGAGTAACGGATGTTTTGTCTTTTCCTATGTTTGAACCAAATGAGGTAAAAAGTGGTGAAATGTTAGATTTTAATGTGCAATCAGATATAGGTGATATAGTTATTTGCAAAAAGCGTGCCATGTGGCAAGCAAAAGAATATGGACACAGCTTGCTTAGGGAAATTTGTTTTTTAAGTTTGCATGGTTTTTTACATGTACTTGGGTATGACCATATAGAAAAAGATGATGAAAAAGTTATGTTTGAGCTTCAAGATAAAATATTAACAAAAGCAAAAATGGAGAGATAAATGGAATACAAATTTGGATATGTGGCTGTTTTGGGAAAACCAAATGCAGGAAAAAGTACTTTAATTAACAACTTGGTTAAAAACAAAGTTGCTATTGTTTCACCAAAACCACAAACAACAAGAAATAATATTTTGGGAATTTTGACAAATGATAGTTATCAACTTGTTTTTATTGATACACCTGGTATTCATAAGTCAAAAAATGCGTTAGACAAATATATGATGAAAAATGTCCGTACAGCCATAGGTGGTGCCGATGTTATGGTGTATTTGATTGATTCAACCAAAAAGATATCTCAGGATGAAGTTGATTATATCAAAAACCTAAAACAAAAGAATGAAGAAAGCAAACTGGTTGTTTGTTTAAGCAAGATTGATTTAGTTCAAAAAGCAAATTTGTTACCACTTTTATCTCAAATGGGTGAAGTTAAAGAGATTGATGAACTTATTCCATTATCAAGTGTAAAATCACAAAATACAGATGTGTTATTGGATACAATTCTTGGATTTTTGCCAGCTAGCAAGCAAAAGAATTTTGAATATGATGAAGAGTATTATACAAACAAATCATTGAACTTTATTGCAAGTGAAACAATAAGAGAAAAAGCTCTTTATTTACTTCAAGAAGAAATTCCACATGGAATAAGTGTAAATATAGTCAAATTTGAAGAAAAGACTAGCCTTGTACTTATTGATGCTGATATAATTTGCGAGCGAGATAGCCACAAGAGCATTATAATTGGGAAAAAGGGTAGTATGCTAAAAAATATCGGTCAACAAGCAAGACAAGACTTGGAAAATTTGTTAAACAAAAAGGTTTTACTCAAACTTTTTGTTAAAACAAAAAAGAATTGGAGAGAAGACACAAATTTTTTAACTGAATTTGGATATAAAAGTGAAAATGAATAGATTTTTTTCTTATTATCGCATATAATATTATTGTAGACTTGTAGTTTGATGCTTGATGACAAAAGTAAAAAAATAAATGTACAAGGAGATGAGTATGGAAAATTTTGTTTCTGATATATCAAAGAACTTATGGAACTTGTTTGAAAAAACTGGAAACATAAATGTTTATATGCTTTATTCTGCTGTACAACATACTCCAGAACAAGTTCTTGACAAGTGGGAGAATTACGATAACACAAAGGAACAGGGCATAGTATTATAATGGATACACTAAAAGTAAAGGCAATAGTGCTTTCTTCTCGTGATTACAAAGAAAAGGACAAGCTGGTTACATTATTTACTTTAGAAAATGGAATAATAACAGCAACTTTAAAATCAGTCAAATCAAGCACTGCAAAATTTAAGTATGCCAAAGAGCCTTTTTGTTTTGGCGAATTTATTTTATCATTACCATCAAAAGTAATAACAAGCGTTGAAGTTGAAAACACATTTTTTGAAATCACAAAAAATATTGATAAATATTATATTGCTTGTGCAATTTTGGAAACTGTAAAAACTGCGTTGGTTGAAGGTGAACCAAATCCACAACTTTTTGTTGAAGTATTAAAAGCACTTGGGTGTATTGCATATAATGATGTTAACGACAATTATGTTTTGGTTAAATTTTTAATTAGCGTTTTTGAAGGAATGGGTTACAAGTTGGCACTTGACAGATGTTCTGTTTGTGGACAAAAATTTTCAGGGAAGAGATATTTGAATTTAGATTTTGGCGAAGTTGTTTGTGTTGGTTGCAAAACATCAAATTGTATGGAAATTTCACAAAGAGCAAGTTCAACATTCAAAATTTTATCAATTACTGATTACGACAAATTATCAACATTGCACCTTTCAAAAGGAAGTGATGAAGAAGCTCTTAATATATTAAATATAAATTTTAACCATAGGTTTGGAAAAAAATTAAATTTACTTTAAAAATAAGCATAAAAAAATTTGCTTATTTTTTTTGTTTATTCTAAAATAGTCAAGTAAACGAAAAAATGGAGGAAATATGACAAAAAAGTACGTTTATCTATTTAGCGAAGGCAATGCAAAGATGCGTGACCTTCTTGGAGGAAAAGGTGCAAACCTTGCCGAAATGACCAATCTTGGTCTTCCTGTGCCACAAGGCTTTACAATTTCAACAGAAGCCTGCACGCAATACTATGAGGATGGCAGAAAGATTAATGACAGCATTCAAGCCGAAATCATGGAATACATTGAAAAGATGGAAAAAATCACTGGCAAAAAATTTGGTGATAAGGAAAATCCACTTCTTGTTTCTGTTCGTAGTGGTGCAAGAGCAAGTATGCCAGGTATGATGGATACAATCCTTAACCTTGGACTTAATGAAGAAGTTGTTGAAACTCTTGCAAGAAAGAGTGGTAATCCACGTTGGGCTTGGGACTGTTACAGAAGATTTATTCAAATGTTCAGTGACGTTGTTATGGAAGTTGGCAAAAAGTATTTTGAAAAACTTATTGATGAACTTAAAGCCAAAAGAGGTATTACATACGACGTTGATTTAACAGCAGATGACCTAAAAGAACTTGCAAATCAATTCAAAGCAGAATATAAGAAACAACTTGGAAGTGATTTCCCATCAGATCCAAAAGTTCAACTCTTTGAAGCTATCAAAGCTGTATTCCGTTCATGGGATAATCCACGTGCAAATATTTATAGAATGGACCATGATATTCCATATTCTTGGGGAACAGCTGTTAATGTTCAAATGATGGCATTTGGTAATATGGGTGAAACATCTGGAACAGGTGTTGCATTTACAAGAAATCCTGCAACAGGTGAAAAAGGTCTTATGGGTGAATTCCTTATGAATGCTCAAGGTGAAGACGTTGTTGCTGGTGTAAGAACACCTATGCCAATTTCAAAAATGGCAGAAGTTATGCCAGAATGTTATGAACAATTCCAAAAGATTTGCAAAACACTTGAAGAACACTATCATGATATGCAAGATATGGAATTTACTATTGAAGATAGAAAACTCTATATGCTTCAAACAAGAAATGGTAAGCGTACAGCAGCTGCTGCAATTAAAATTGCTTGCGATTTAATTGATGAGGGAATGATTACAGAACAAGAAGCTTTAATGCAAATTGATGCAAAGAGTCTTGATATGTTATTGCACCCAACATTTGATGTTAACGCACTTGCAGAAGCTGACAAAAATAATGTAGTAGGAAAAGGTATTGCAGCATCACCAGGTGCAGCAGCCGGAACAATTGTTTTCACAGCAGAAGATGCTGTAAGACTTGGAAAAGAAAAGAAAAAAGTTGTATTAGTTAGACTAGAAACAAGCCCAGAAGATATTGAAGGTATGAAATATGCTCAAGGTATCTTAACAGTTCGTGGTGGACAAACATCACACGCAGCCGTTGTTGCTCGTGGTATGGGAACTTGTTGTGTTTCTGGTTGTGGCGACATCAAGATGGATGAAGAAAATAAGTGCTTTACTCTTGCAGGAAAGACTTTCCACGAGGGTGATGGACTTTCTCTTGATGGTACAACAGGAAAGATTTATGACACAATAATCAAAACAGTTCCAGCAGATCCAAATAGTGGATATTTTGGAAGAATTATGAGACTTGCAGACAAGTATAAAGCACTTGGAGTAAGAACAAATGCTGATACACCAAAAGATGCAAAGAGAGCTGCAGAACTTGGTGCAGAAGGTATTGGACTTTGCCGTACAGANNCAGAGCATATGTTCTTTGAACCAGATAGAATTGCTGCATTCCGTGAAATGATTTGTGCAGATACAAAAGAACAAAGAGAAGTTGCTCTTGCAAAGATTGAACCAATGCAACAAGCAGACTTTGAAGGACTTATGGAAGCACTTGAAGGAAAGCCAGTTATTATTCGTTTCCTTGATCCACCTCTTCATGAATTTGTTCCACACGAAGAAGCAGATATTGAAGAATTAGCAAAAGCACAAGGCAAAACAGTTGCCGAGATTAAGCAACTTATTGCAGATCTTCACGAATTTAACCCAATGATGGGTCACCGTGGTTGCAGACTTGCTGTAACATATCCAGAAATTGCAGAAATGCAAACAAGAGCAGTTATCAAAGCTGCTATTGCAGTAAAAGCAAGACATCCAGAATGGGATGTTGTTCCAGAAATTATGATTCCACTTGTTGGAGAAGTAAAGGAACTTAAGTTTGTTAAAGATTATGTTGTAAAAGCAGCTGATAAAACAATTGCTGATGCAAAATCAAATATCAAATATATGGTTGGTACAATGATTGAAATACCAAGAGCAGCACTTCTTGCTGATGTTATTGCAACAGAAGCAGAATTCTTTAGCTTTGGTACAAACGACTTAACACANNCAAATGACATTTGGTTTCAGCCGTGATGATGCAGGCAAATTCTTGCCATCATACTATGCTAACAAGATTTATGAAAGCGATCCATTTGCAAGACTTGACACAACAGGCGTTGGTAAACTTGTTAAAATGGCAGTAGAAAATGGACACAAGACTCGTCCAAATATCAAATGTGGTATTTGTGGTGAGCATGGTGGTGATCCATCATCAATTGAATTCTGTCACAATGCAGGACTTGATTATGTTTCTTGTTCACCATATCGTGTGCCTATTGCTCGCTTGGCTGCAGCACAAGCAAATATCAAAAATCCAAGAAAATAATAAATTATTATTTATTTCTTAAAATATGTCGCACATAGCGGCATATTTTTTATGCAATTGATTGTTATTCCATTTGCTTCACAAGTTTGTTCATTTCTAAAAAGACAATCTGCTTGACAGTGAATGCAACCTTTTTTGCTTTCTCTGTGAGGGTGATATTCGGGTGGTTCTTCATCAAAAATATGTCTTGAAGTGTCAGGTATACTCTTGGGGTCTGGATTTTTTTTGTAATCTGTACAATTTATTTTGTTTCCAATTAATATTTGTGGTGAAGTACAAGAAAAACCTTTGTTAAAAACACAACTTCTTTCTCTGCAAATAATATCCATTTTAATTTTCCTTTTAATTAAATCATCAAAATTATTGACTTAATTATTATTTTTAACCTAAAATGATAAAAGTAAGGAGATAATATGAAGGTTATTTTACAAAAAGATGTAAAAGGTACAGGCAAAAAAGGTGATATTGTTAATGTTGCTGACGGATATGCAAAAAACTTTCTTTTAAAGAATGGACTTGCAGTTGTTGCTAATAATTCAAATATGAATGATACGCTTAACAAAAAAGTAGCGGTTGATTATCACAAAGAACAAGAGTATTTGGCTGCGGTAGAAAAGAGTAAAAAACTAGAAGGTCAAACTTTGGAAGTTGCAATAAGGTGTGGTGATAATGGCAAAATATTTGGTGCTGTTACAGCAAAAGAAATTGCAGAAAGTTTAAATGCAAAAGGTTACGAAGTTGACAAAAGAAAAATTGAATTAAAAGAACCTATAAAGTATGCAGGAGATTATTCACTAAGAGTTAAATTTCACGAAGGTGTTTATGCAAAAATTGTGGTAAGAGTTGTGGCACAATGAGAGTTTGCAATTTATCTTCGGGAAGTGATGGCAATTGTACATACATAGAAACTGAGCAAGTAAAAATACTTGTTGATATTGGCCTTTCTTGTAAAGAGATTTGTTCAAGGCTTGCAGTCCTTAATGTTAAGCCACAAGAGATAGATGCAATTCTTATATCCCATGAGCATAATGACCATATAAAGGGATTGGATGTTTTTGCTTCAAAATATAAGACCAAAGTATATGTGCATGAACATGGTATTGGTGCTGTTTATTCAAAAATGAAGAAAGCACTGGCTCAACAGTTTTATCAATTTGGAGATTTTTCTTTTACAATAAATGATTTGATAATTGATAACGTATCTTTGCCACATGATTCTGTTCATTGTTCTGGATTTATTTTTGAAAATAACAAAAGAAAAATTAGTATTATTACTGATTTGGGACATACTACTGATGTAATCTTAAATAAAATTAGTGGCAGTGCATTAGTTTATTTGGAATGTAATCATGATGTAGATATGTTAAGAGCAAATCCAAATTATTCTGCATCATTAAAGGCAAGAATATTAGGAAAGAATGGGCATCTTAGTAATATTGATTGTGCAAAAGCTTTAGAATATATTATTCCATATGGAACAAAGCAAGTTATGTTATCTCACATTTCAAGACACAATAACACACCAAGTCTTGCGTATAAAACAGTATGTGAATATTTGCAGTCAAAAGGAATAATTGAAGGTAGAGATGTAAAAATTTCTACTGCAAGCATAAATATAAGTACAATTTTTAAATTAAATTAAACAACTGCCAATGGAGGGTTATGAAAAAGGTAGTTGTTTTTTTATTTGTAATTAGTTGTTGTTTTTTAAGTGCTTGCGATTTTTTTAATAATAATTATTTTGGAAATAAATTAGATGATAATATTGATATGTCGCCTAGACAAATCTCTGTAATAAGTGGTTCAAATACTGCACAAATGGTTGAACAAGTAAAAAGTGCAGTTGTTGGAATAAAGGCGAATGTTGGAACTGGATATAGTATTGGAAGTGGTGTTTCTATTCGTGACGGCGGATATATTTTAACTAATCAACATGTTATTAATGGAGCAAAAAATTTGATTGTATATTTTGCAGACAAGTCTACTTCGGGAGCAAAAATCATTTGGCAAGATTCCTCACAAGATTTGGCGGTAATAAAGGCAGATGTAAATATGCCATATCTTTCTTGTAGTGAATCATTTCCAAAAGTAGGTGAGGATGTAATAGCAATTGGCACTCCACTTGCTTTGGATTTTAGACATACCGTTACAAAAGGAATTATTAGTGCATTGAATAGAACATTACAAGTTGAGAATTCAAATGGAACAATTTCTTATATGCAAAATCTTATTCAACATGATGCAAGTATTAATCCTGGTAATAGCGGAGGACCAATAATAAACACTCAAGGTGAAGTGGTGGGTATTAATACATTAAAGGCAAGCGATGCAGAGGGTATAGGTTTTGCAATTCCAATCAGTATGGGAAAAGCTGTAATCAATAGACTTTCGCAGAATAATGAATGGAAGCAAAGTTATTTGGGATTGCTTACAATTGATCCAGAAGTTGCTGCATTTGAATATGGGAATGTTAATTTTTTTAATGGTGCATATGTTTTGGATATTGACAAAAATGCAATTTGTTATGATTGTTTGCTCAAAGGTGATGTAATTTTGCAAATAAATGATTATAAAATAAATTCTGTTCTTGATTTAAGGTTGTGTTTGTATCAATTAAATATTGGGGATAATATTGATATATTGCTCATAAGGAATGGCGAAAAGATGACAATTCGAACACATATGGGACAAAAAGTGTAAAAAATAATTTGCACTTTTTATTTTATTTAGTATAATCACAATATGGACAAAAAATTACATTATACGCGTTATGATGCAGGTCTTGGGTTTTTGAACTCAATTTTTTTGCCTGCACTATTTGCAATAGTTATTTATTTTTTAATAGGATTTTTATCTGCAATATTCAAATGGGATACTTCAACAATTAATGAAAGTGTATGGTATAAAATACCAATTCTTTTGGTATCACCAATTTCATTTTTTTTGTCATTTGTATTTGTAAACAAATCATCTAATGTTGATTATCCAAAAGCATTGGGACTTTATAATAAAGTAAAAGCACAAAATATAATTTTATGTATTGCTATTTCTGTTATTTGCATATTTGGATTTATGTATTTTGTTGATTTATTTGATGCAACAGTTGCAACTTTGGGATATAAGGGAAATTATGATTTACCGCTTCCTTTAGACAATGTTTGGTGGTTACTATTAAATATAGTTTTAGTTGCATTACTTCCAGCACTTGGTGAGGAGATTGTCTTTAGGGGAGTAATATTTAATGGGCTTCGTGACAAAGGTAATAAATTTGCGGTTTTTGCAAGTGCAGGATTATTTATGTTGATGCATGGTGGAATAGAACAAACTGTATATCCTTTTATTGTAGGATGTATACTTGGTATGGTTATGCTAAAGACAAATAATATTATTTATCCAATGATAATTCATTTTTTGAATAATGCTATTGTTATTATTTATAACTTTGTACAACTACAAACTGGATTTATTACTACTAATTTTGAATTTACAGCATACAATATATTGTTTGCTATCTTGATGCTAATATTGTCAATATTGATGATTTGCATTATTGTAAAACTTTTAATGAAAGGCAGAAAACCTGTTGAAAGAGAAAAAAATAATGAGAATGGCGTAAACAAACTAATGATAGTTGGTGTTATTTGTGGTGTTATTATTTGGATTTCTAATGTAATATACGGGTTTGGATTGATTAAATAAAAAAGGGAAGTCATGTATAAAAAAAGAAGCGACATATTTGACAGTAGTTTTATATATTTCTTGATTGTTACATTTTTTGTGATGGTCAGGATTTTTGCTTCAACTTTTCGTATAGACACAGTAACTGGATATATACTTAACTGTTTCATTCAAATTGGATTAATGTTTTGTTTGCCTGTGTTTGCATATTCTTTTATGCGTAAACAAAAGGTAAGGAACACTTTTAAACAATATGGTTTTAACAAAATAAGTATCAAGTCTGTTGGTATTTCTTTTGTTATTGGAATATTTGTTTATTTATCAACAATTTTTATTGCAACATTTTTTTCATCAATTTTAGCATATTTGGGTTATCAAGGTTCAAGCTCTGGTGTTATATCAGATTATCCACTCTGGCTATTGTTTGTTGAGTTGATTATAACTGCAGTTCTTCCGGGGATTTGTGAGGAAGTTGCTCACAGGGGAATGCTTCTTTCGACATATAAAAAGTTTGGAATGAAATCTATTGTTATCACTGGTTTGCTGTTTGGGTTGATGCATATGAATATAGACCAATTCTTTTATACTTCAATTATTGGGATGTTTTTAGCAATGCTAGTGTTGTTTTGTGATAGCATTTATCCTGCAATGATTATTCATTTTACAAATAATGCAATAAGTACATTTATGGGTTATGCTTCTTCAAATAGTTTACCAATAAGCACATATCTTAATAATTTTGTTAGTTCTATTGTTGGCAATAATTTTGGTATAATTATGTTATTTATTACTTTAACATTTTTTGTTTCTATTGTGTTCATATTGTCTACAGTCATAATTAGAGATACAAAAATAAAACAAATTAAGTCCGTGGCAGATGAAATGGTTAAGCAACAACTTCGTGATGAACTTATGCAGGGTATAGATGATGATGGTCATGACAAGAATGACGCTTCTCAAAATATTGAAATAACTTCAAACTCTGTTGGCGAAAGAAAGATATTTAACATAATTGTAAAGAACTCAGGTGTAATGTATCAAAATTACAAAGTTGGCTTTAAAGATAAAATATTTATGTATGCAGCATTTTTTGTTGGTATAATTACAACAATTTGCACATTTATTTGGGGTATAATTTAATGTTGAAGATAAATTTATACTGTGTTGGAAATCTTAAAGATAAATCATATGTTGATATGTGCAATGAATATTCAAAGCGCATATCTCGTTTTGCTAAATTGAATATTATTGAATTAAAGGAAAGGAATGAACTTTCTAATCAATTGCAAATAGCTGAAGCAGAAACAAAAGAAATATTATCAAAAGTTAATCAAGACAAGATTGTTTTGTTCGATGTAAAAGGAGAGAATTTGTCAAGTGAACAACTTGCAAGTTTTATTGATAATTACTTCCAAACCAATAGTGAATTAAATTTTGTAATTGGTGGAAGTTATGGGGTTAGTGATAGTCTTAAAGATGAATGTCAAAAAAAGATAAGTTTAAGCAAAATGACTTTTCCACATAGATTATTTAGAGTTATGGCTCTTGAACAAATATATAGAGCTCTTACAATTATAAACAATGTGGCGTATCATAAGTAGGTGAATATATGAATGTTTTTATGGAAGAAGCTTTAAAGTTGGCACAAAAAGCCCAAAAGAATGGTGAAGTACCTATAGGGGCAGTAATTGTAAAAGATGATAAAATTATTTCAAAAGGATATAACAAACGCCAACGCACGCAAAATGCTATAAATCATGCAGAAATAATAGCAATACAAAAAGCATGCAAAAAGTTGAATTCTTGGCGATTGGATGATTGCGACATATATGTTACACTTGAGCCATGTCCAATGTGTGCTGGAGCAATATTAAATGCTCGTATAAAAAATGTTTATTATGGAGCAAAACAAAATAATGATGATTCAAAGTTGTGTGAAGCAATACTTGGTAATAGTTTGCCATTAAATCACAAGGCCAATATTATAAACTTGAATAGTGAAGAATGTTCAAAAATTTTATCTAATTTTTTTTCGTCAAAAAGAAAAAATTAAATATATATTAATATTAAAAAAATATGTCGTATTAAGTACGACTTTTTTTATATAAAAATATTTTAAAAAAAATCAAAAAAGGTGTTGACATTAGATATTGATGTGTTATATAATGCCTTGTAATGTGGCGAAGTATGGGTTGACGCATGAAGTTACTTATTTCCTAGCAAGCGGAAAAAGATAATTTATGCCGACTAGTCTTGCTTAAAGCGAGGCGACCAACAAGGCCTTTTATTTTAGGAACCACATACAAACACACGGAATAGTGTTGAAGACCAAATAAAAGGGTTACTATAAGTAAACTTGTTGGCAAGCACAAAACAACAGGAGGTAAAAAAATGGCAGCACAAAAAATTAGAATCAAATTAAAGTCTTACGACCATACACTTCTTGATCAAGCATGTGTTAGAATAATTAACACAGCAAGCAAGAGTGGTGCCAAAGTGGTAGGACCAGTTCCACTTCCAACAGACAAGGAAGTTGTAACAGTTATTCGTTCACCACACAAGCATAAAGACAGTCGTGAACAATTTGAATCTAGAACACACAAGAGAATGATTGATGTGTATCCAACATCACCAAAGCAAACTGATGCATTTATGAAATTAGATTTGCCAGCTGGTGTAGAAATTAAAATCGAACTATAAGGAAAGGAGAAGAAAATGGAAAAAGCTATAATAGGCAAAAAACTTGGTATGACACAAATCTTCACACCTGATGGTTTGGTTGTCCCAGTAACAGTTGTAGAAGCTGGTCCTTGCAAAGTCGTTCAAGTAAAAACACTTGCAAAGGAAGGCTATAACAGTGTTGTTGTTGCTTTTGACGAAACAAAGGAAGCAAGAGTAAACAAAGCACAACTTGGAACATTCAAAAAAGCGAATGTTTCAGCACACAGAGTATTGAGAGAATTAAAATTAGACAATGCTCAAAATTATGAAATCGGTTCAGATATCAAATGTGATATCTTCAACGAAAAAGACAAAGTTGATGTAACTGGTTTAACAAGAGGTCGTGGATTTACTGGTGTTATTCAAAAGTGGAATCAACACAGATTAAAAATGACACACGGTACAGGCCCTGTTCACAGAGAAGTAGGTTCTATGGGTGCAAACAGTACTCCATCAAGAGTATTCAAAAACAAACACCTTGCAGGACACTATGGTCACGAGAGAGTAACAATTCAAAACTTAGAAGTTGTTAAGGTCGATTCTGCTCGTAATTTACTACTCATCAAAGGTTGCATACCTGGTCCAAGAGGAACAGTTGTAACAGTTAATGAGTCAGTTAAAGGTTAAAGGAGTTAACTAATGAAAGCAAAAGTTTTTAATATGCAAAATGCCGAAGTTGGCTCAATAACATTAAAAGACAGTGTATTTGGTGTTGAATACAACGAACCACTTATTCATGAAGTAGTAGTTGCTTACAACGCAAATAACAGACAAGGAACAAAATCAGCACTCACAAGAAGTGAAGTTCAAGGACATGCTAAAAAACCTTACAAACAAAAACACACAGGACATGCAAGACAAGGTTCAACAAAAGGTCCACAATTCATTGGTGGTGGCGTTGTATTTGCTCCAAAGCCAAGAGATTTCTCAAAGAAAGTTAACAAGTTTGCAAAACGTGAAGCACTTTTATCAGCACTTTCACAAAAACTTGCTCAAAAAGAAATTGTTATCTTGGATGAGTTCAAACTTAATGAACCAAAAACAAAAGAAGTACAAGCATTCCTTGATGCATTCAAGTTTGATGCAAGCACTTTGATTGTATTAGATGAAAGAAATGCTGATGTTTTAAGAGCAACAAACAATCTTCCAAGAACAGCAGTTACAACATCTGCTCTCTTGAATGTTTATGAAGTAGTTGCAAACAAACAAGTAGTTCTCACAAAGTCAGCCGTTAAAAAATTAGAGGAGGCTTATGCAGAATAATGAAAGCACACGACGTTATTGTTAAACCTATCCTTACAGAAAAATCTTATTCAGGAATTCAAAACAAAGTTTACACTTTTAGAGTTGCTCCTGGTGCAAACAAAGTTCAAATTCGTAAAGCAGTTGAAGAAATCTTCAATGTTCAAGTAGAAAAAGTTAACACTGTAAAGGTTAAGGGTAAAGAAAAATCACAAAATACAAGACAAGGAAGAACAGTTGGTAAAACTAGTGATTACACAAAAGCAATTGTAACACTTAAAGCAGATAGCAAGCCAATTGCATTCTTTGAGAGTCTATCATAAAAGGAGATAAGTTAGTTATGGCAGTTAAATCAAGTAAACCTACATCTGCTGGTCGTAGATTCTACACTTCAGCAACTTTTGAAGAAGTAACTAAATTTACTCCTGAAAAAAGTTTGCTTGCAGTAAAGAAGAAAACAGCAGGCAGAAATGTTAGCGGAAAAATAACAGTTCGTCATATTGGTGGCGGAAATAGACAAAAATATAGAATTATTGACTTTAAGCGTAACAAAGATGGTATTCAAGCAAAAGTAGTTGGCATTGAATACGATCCAAACCGTAGTGCTTATATTGCATTGCTTGTATACGCAGATGGTGAAAAGAGATACATCTTGGCTCCACTTGGTTTGAGTGTAGGTGATACACTTATGAGTGGTCCTGATGCAGAAATAAAAGTCGGAAATGCACTTCCACTTGCAAATATACCTGTTGGTAGCGTTATTCACAATGTTGAACTTAATGCTGGCAAAGGTGGACAACTTGGAAGAAGTGCTGGTGTTGAAATCAGCTTAATGGCAAAAGAAGGCAAATATGCAACTCTTCGTATGCCAAGTGGCGAAATGAGAAAAGTTCTTTTAACTTGCAGAGCAACAATTGGAACAGTTGGTAATGTTGACCATGAACTTGTTTCACTTGGAAAAGCTGGAAGAAAGAGACATATGGGAACTCGTCCTACCGTTCGTGGTGTTGTTATGAACCCTAATGATCACCCACATGGTGGTGGTGAAGGTAAGAGCCCTGTTGGACATAAGACACCTCTTACACCTTGGGGCAAACCAGCTCTTGGCTTGAAGACAAGAAAGAGAAATAAAGCTTCAAATAAATTAATTGTTAAAAGAGTTAATTAGGAGATAGTAATATGAGTAGATCATTAAAGAAAAAACCATATGTTTACCCAAGACTCTTAAAAAGAGTTGCAGAAATGGATCCAAGTAACAAAAAACCAATCAAAACTTGGTCTCGTTCATCTGTAATATATCCAGAATTTGTTGGTTATACATTTGCTGTTCACAATGGAAAGAAGCACATTCCTGTATATTGTACTGCAGAAATGGTTGGCCACAAACTTGGTGAATTTGCACCAACAAGAACTTTCAAAGGCCATGCAGGCAAAAAGTCGACAACAGCAGGTGCAAAGTAGGAGTAAGATATGGCAACAAGAATTAGAGAAAAAGCAGAAGCGAGAAAACAAGCACAAGAAACTCGCCCACATGCAGTAGTAAAATATGTAAGAATGAGTCCTTCAAAGGTAAGAATTGTACTTGATACAATTCGTGGAAGAAAAGCTGAAGAAGCTTTGGCTATTCTTGAAAACTCAACAACACAAGCAGCAGAAGTTTGTCTCAAATTATTAAAATCAGCCATTGCAAATGGTGAATATAAGGGATTAAACAGAGCTGATTTGGTTGTAGAAGAGTGTTATACAGGCGCTGGTCCAACACTTAAGAGATTGGATATCCGTGCTAGAGGTAGAGCTAACAGATTATTAAAGAGAACATGTCACATTACCATTATACTTGGTAATGCTAAAGCGTAGGAAAGGAGGCAAAAGATGGGTCAAAAAGTTAGTCCAATCGGATACAGAGTAGGAATTAACAAGCCATGGGATTCAACATGGTATGCAAACAAACAAGATTTTGCCAAATTCCTTCTTGAAGATAACAAAATTAGAAAATTCTTTGAAAAGAATTATGCTCAAGCTAACATCTCAAAAGTTGGCATTGAGAGAACAAAAGAAAGATTAGTTCTTAATATTTATTCAGGTCGTCCAGCAGTTCTTATTGGACAAAAAGGTGCAAATATTGAAGTTATTAAAAAACAAATTTCAAAGATTATTGAACCTACAAAAAATCTTGTTATAAATGTTAAAGAAGTTAAAAAACCAGATCTTGATGCAACTTTAGTTGCTGAAGGAATTGTACAACAACTTGAGAAGCGTGTTGCTTATAAGAGAGCTTTAAAACAAGCACTCCAAAGAGTTATGAAAGCTGGTGCAAAAGGTTGTAAAGTTAGAGTAAGTGGTGTTGTTAATGGTGCTAATACCATTGGAACAAGTGAAACATATATGGAAGGTTCACTTCCACTTCAAACAATCAGAGCAGACATTGATTATGGTGTAACAGCTGCTTATACAAACTATGGAAAACTTGGTGTTAAAGTTTGGATCTACAAAGGCGACATTTTGGATAAAAAATCTCAAAATGACAACAAAGGAGGACAAGACTAATGTTAATGCCAAAAAGAGTAAAAAGAAGAAGAGTACATCGTGGCAGAATGACAGGTGTTGCAACAAGAGGTAATACACTTACTTATGGTGACTTTGGTCTTGTAGCAACTGAGCCATGTTGGATCAAGTCAAATCAAATCGAAGCCGCTCGTATTGCTATGACAAGATATATTAAGCGTGGTGGTAAGGTTTGGATTAAAATATTCCCTGATAAACCAGTAACAAAGAAACCAGCTGAAACTCGTATGGGTTCAGGTAAAGGTTCACCAGAATTCTGGGTTGCTGTAGTAAAACCAGGTAGAGTTCTCTTTGAAATGCAAGGAATTCCAGAGGCTACTGCAAGAGAAGCATTAAGACTTGCTAGCCACAAACTTCCATGCAAAACAAAGTTTATAAAGAGAGAAGAAGGTGGTGCTAACAATGAAAATTAAAGAATTAAGAAGTTTAACAGTTGAAGAATTAAATCAAAAACTTGTTGACTTAAAACAAGAATTATTTAATCTTCGTTTTTCACAAGCAACCGGAAACTTGCCAAATCCAATGCAAATTCACAATGTGAAGAAAGACATTGCAAGAGTTAATACATTATTAAAAGAGAAAAAGGCGTAGGAGGAAGATATGGAAAAAGTAGAAAGAAATGATCGTCCAACAAGGCAAGGTATAGTTGTTAGTGCTGGAAAGATGGACAAAACAGTTGTTGTTGCCATCCAAACTAGCCGTAAACATCCACTTTACAAAAAAGTCGTTAAACAAACAACAAAATTCAAAGCTCATGATGAAAATAATGAATGTGGACTTGGTGACACCGTAGAAATTATGGAAACAAGACACTTATCAAAAGATAAATATTATAGAGTTGTTAGAATTGTTGAAAAAGCAAGATAGGAGGATATGCATATATGGTACAACCACAAACAAGATTAAAAGTTGCAGATAACACAGGCGCAAGACAAATTATGTGTATACGTGTTCTCGGTGGCTCATATAGAAGAAGCGGAAACATCGGAGATGTTATTGTTGCTTCAGTAAAAAGTGCAACTCCTGGTGGCAGCGTTAAGAAAGGTGATGTTGTTAAGGCAGTTATTGTTAGAACATCAAAAGGAATTCGTCGTCCAGATGGTTCACATATTAAATTTGATGATAACGCAGCAGTTATTATTGATAATCAAAAACAACCAAAAGGTACTCGTATCTTTGGACCAATAGCAAGAGAACTTAGAGATAAGGGATATATGAAGATTATATCACTTGCTCCAGAAGTTATATAGAAGGAGAAATTTATGGCAAAATTATTTGTTAAATCAGGCGACACAGTTGTTGTAGTTGCAGGAAAAGAAAAAGGTAAACAAGCCAAAGTTTTAGGAGTTTCTCCAAAAGATAGCAGAGTTCTTGTTGAAGGAGTTAATGTTGTTACAAAACATCAAAAACAAAGATCACAAGAAGATAAGGGCGGTTTAATTAAAAAGAACGCTCCTATTGATGCATCAAACGTTATGGTTGTTTGCCCAGATTGTGGAAAAGCAACAAGAGTTGGACACAAAGTTGTTGATGGTAAAAAAGTTAGAGTTTGCAAAAAATGTGGTGCAAGCTTAGATAAAGCCATGGCAAAAAAAGTAAAAAAACAAGCTAAAGAAGAAAAAACTTCAGAAGCAAAAACAAAAAAGTCAACTGCCAAGAAGGCAGAAGCTAAGTAGGAGGAATAATGAAAAGCAGATTAGCAGTTTTATATAAAGAACAAGTTGTTCCTGCTCTTAGGGAAGAATTTGGTTATAAAAATGTAAATGAAGTTCCAAAATTGAGCAAAATCGTTCTCAATATGGGACTTGGTGAAGTTAAAGATAACTCAAAGAGCTTTGGAATTGCTGTTGATGAATTAACAGCAATTGCAGGACAAAAAGCAGTTGCTACTTATGCAAAAAAGGCTATATCAAACTTCAAAGTTCGTCAAGGCATGAAAGTTGGTGCAAAAGCAACACTTCGTGGTGACAGAATGTATGAATTTTTGGATAGACTTATTTCAATAGCTCTTCCAAGAGTTAGAGACTTCAAGGGAGTAAGTACAAAAGCTTTTGATGGAAAAGGTAATTATGCTTTAGGAATCAAAGAACAACTTATATTCCCAGAAATTGAATATGACAAACTTGATAAAATTAGAGGTCTTGATGTTATATTCGTAACAAGTGCAAAGTCGGACAAAGAGGCAAAATCTTTATTAGAAAAGTTAGGTATGCCTTTTAGGACAAGAGGTTAAGGAGAAATAATATGGCAAAAACAGCATTAAAAGAAAAACAAAAGAGAAAACAAAAATTCTCAACAAGAGAATATACTCGTTGTTCAATCTGTGGCCGTCCTCACTCTGTTTTAAAGAAATATGGCATTTGCAGAATATGTTTTAGAGAACTTGCATCAAAGGGCGAAATCCCAGGTGTAAAGAAGGCTAGTTGGTAAGGAGGAATAAGAGATGATTTTAACAGATCCAATCGCAGATATGCTTACCCGTATTCGCAACGGACTAACGGCTAAGCACAAAGAAGTAATCGTTCCTGCTTCAAAAGAAAAAGTTGCTATTCTTAACATTCTTAAAGAAGAAGGTTATATCAAAGAAGCAGCTCTTAAAGAAGAAGGACACATAAAGAATATTGTTGTTACATTAAAATATGATAACAATGGCGAAAGTGTAATTCAAGGTCTTAGAAGAATATCTAAACCAGGACTTAGAGTTTATGCAGAAAAAGATAAACTTCCAAAGGTTATTGATGGACTTGGAATTGCAATTATTTCAACAAATAAAGGTATATTAACAGATAAGCAAGCTCGTTCACAAAATGTTGGTGGCGAAGTGTTGGCTTTTGTATGGTAGGAGGAAAATATGTCCAGAATAGGTAGAAAACATATCGATTTGCCAGCAGGAGTACAACTCGAAGTTAAAGATAATCTTTTAACAGTTAAGGGACCAAAAGGTACATTAACACAAGATTTTGATAACAAACTTATTACTGTTAATGTAAATGGAAATTTAGTTGAACTCACAAGAGCAAATGAAGAAAATGAAACAAAGGCAAAACATGGCCTTTATAGAGCACTTTTGGCTAATATGGTTAAAGGTGTTAGCACCGGTTTTGAGAAAAAACTCGTTATAAACGGTGTAGGTTACAAAGCATTAAAGCAAGGTAACAAATTAGTTCTTAACCTTGGTTATTCACATAATATAGAAGTTTTGGAAGAAGATGGAATCACAATTGAATGCCCATCAGCAACTGAAATTGTAATCAAGGGTAGCGACAAACAAAAAGTCGGACAATTCGCTTCAAAAATTAGAGATTTCAGAAAAGTTGAACCATATCATGCTTATGGCGTTCGTTATGCAGACGAAGTTGTAATCAGAAAAGTTGGTAAGACTGCTGGAAAAGGTAAAAAGTAAAAGGAGCATAAACAATGTTTATTAAAAGAGATAGAAACGAAGAGAGATTAATTAGACATGCTCGTGTAAGAAAAAGACTTAGTGGAACAAGTGAAACACCAAGACTTTGTGTTTACAGAAGCAATGCTGAAATATATGCTCAAGTTATTGACGATACAAAGGGTGTAACCCTTGCAAGTGCTTCTTCTGCTGATAAAGACCTTGAAAAAGCTCTTAAAGGCAAGACAAAAACAGAACAAGCAAGACTTGTTGGTGAAGCTGTTGCTAAAAAAGCATTAAAAGCAAAAATCAAAGCTGTTGTTTTTGATAGAGGCGGATACATTTACACAGGACGTGTTCAAGCATTGGCAGAAGGTGCCAGAGATGCTGGACTTGAATTTTAGGAGGTTATCGTGGCAAAACAAGAAGAAGTAAAGAAAACCAGAGGCCCAAGAGAAGAAAGACCAAGACGTGAAGACGATGGTATTGACAAGAACCTTGTTGCAGTTAGACGTGTAACAAAGGTTGTTAAGGGCGGTAGAACACTTAGATTTTCTGCAGTAGTTGTTGTTGGAGATCACAAGGGTAATGTTGGAATGGGAATTGGTAAAGCCAAAGAAGTTCCTGTTGCAATTGACAAAGCAACAATGGCAGCAAAGAAAGACATGAAACCAATCAATATTGTAAATGGAACAATCCCACATGAAATTACTGGGAAATATGGTACATCAAGAATACTTATGTTGCCAGCAAAAGAAGGTAGTGGAATTATTGCAGGTGGTGGTGCTCGTGCGGTACTTGAACTTGCAGGTGTTCAAGATATTGTGACAAAAATTCACGGTTCAACAAACAAAATCAATTCAGTTAGAGCAACTCTTAATGGACTTAGAGCTGTTAGAACAAGAGAACAGATAGCTGCACTTCGTGGTAAGTCTGTTGAAGAGATTTAGGAGGAATTATGGCACAACAAAAACAATTAAAAGTAACTTTGGTAAAAAGTCCAATAGGATATAATAAAAAACAAGCAAAGGTTACTGAAGCATTAGGACTTAAAAAATTAAATCATTCAGTTGTTTTACCAGATAACGAAAGCGTTAGAGGAAGTTTATTCCACGTTAGACATTTGGTAAAGGTTGAAGAGATATAGGAGGAAAAAATGGACATTCAAACACTTTCTCCAGCCAAAAATTCTAGAGCAAAATCAGTAAGAATTGGTCGTGGAATTGGTAGTGGCATAGGAAAAACAAGTGGCAAAGGCCACAAAGGTCAAAATGCAAGAAGTGGTGGTGGTGTTAGACCAGGATTTGAAGGTGGACAATTACCTCTTTCAAGAAAACTTCCTATAAGAGGTTTTAACAACTACAACTTTAGAAAAGAATATTCAACTTGCAATGTTTCAGACCTTGAACAATTTGAAGAAAACTCAGTTATTACACTTGATCTTTTGTACCAAACAAGAGTTATAGGAAAAATTAAACCTTATGGCCTTAAAATTCTTGGAAATGGCGATCTTACAAAACCTCTTACAGTAAAAGCTAACAAGTTTACTAAGAGTGCTATTGAAAAAATCGAAAAAGCCGGTGGAAAAGCTGAGGTGATCTAATGTTTAAGACATTTATAAATGCTTTTAAGATAAAAGATTTAAGAAGAAAAATGTTAATCACATTATTACTCTTATTTATATATAGAGTAGGTTGTTGGTTAACAGTTCCTGGTATTAGTCCAGGTGCACTAAAAGATTCAGCAACAATGACAAATGGAAATATTACTTTCTTATCACTTTTGAACTCAATAAGTGGTGGTGCTCTTTCTAATGCGTCATTCTTTGCTCTTGGTGTTTCACCATATATTAGTGCATCAATTATTATTCAACTTTTAACCGTTGCAATCCCTGCACTTGAAAGACTTTCAAAGCAAGGTGAAGACGGAAGAAAAAAGATTAACTTCTATACTCGTGTTTGTGCATTAGTTCTTGCAACAGCACAATCAATTGGTATAGTTGTTTCATATGCCAATAATACAGGTTTTATTGATACAAGAATGCTCGGGGCAGGTGCTCCAGTATGGATTTCTTGTATGATTATTGCGCTTGTTATGATATCTGGTGCAATGTTTACTGTTTGGCTTGGTGAAAGAATTACAGACCTTGGTGTTGGTAATGGATTATCACTCTTGATTTTTGTTGGTATTTTGTCAACAATTATGTCAGGTTTATTCACAGCTTTTCAAGGTGTTATGCAAAATATTGATTATCTTTGGACAATCCTTGTATTTTTGCTTGCAGTTGTACTTATCTTTGCTCTTATTGTATTTATTGATAATGCAGAGAGAAAAGTTCCAGTTCAATATGCAAAACAAATGAAAGGAAGGAAAATGTATGGTGGTCAATCAACATTTATTCCTATCAAAGTTAATGCAACAGGTGTTATTCCTATCATTTTTGCAAATGCAGTTGTATCTTTCCCACAAATGTTAATAAGCATTTTCTGGCCAAATACTCCATTTGCTGATTGGTGGCAAAAATGGATGGGAGCTGGCTCATGGGTATATATTGTAGTAACTGCGTTACTCATATTATTCTTTGCATACTTCTATTCACAAATAACATTCAATCCAGAAGATGTAAGTAAACAAATTCAACAAAATGGTGGTTTTATTCCTGGTATTCGTGCCGGAAAGCCTACTGCTGAATATTTGGCAAAAATATCATCAAGATTAACATTATTTGGTGCAATTTATATTGCTGCTATTGCTTTAATTCCAAGTTTGGTATTCAATGCACTTGCAACAACTGCACTTGACTCAACACTTATCAATGCATTTAGTATAACAGGACTTATGATTGTAGTTTCTGTTGCACTTGAACTTGACAAGCAACTTGATGCTCAAATGTTAATGCGTAATTACAGAGGATTTTTGAAGTAAAATTTGAAGATACAAGGGCATATTGCTCTTGTATCTAAAAAAATTTTGAGGTATTTATGAATTTAATTCTTTTAGGTGCCCCTGGTTCAGGAAAAGGTACAATGGCTGGTAAAATTTGCAATGAATATAATTTCATTAGCATATCAACTGGCGATATAATCAGAGAAAATGTTGCAAAACATACAACACTCGGACAACTTTTTGAAGGATATATATCAAAAGGTCATTTAGTTCCAGATGAATTAATAATTGAACTTGTTAAAGATAGACTTTCCAAAGATGATGTAAAAAACGGTTATATTTTAGATGGTTTTCCTAGAACAGTTGCTCAAGCTGAGGCATTACAGAACTTTGCACAAATTGATAAGGTTATACTTATTGATACTGATTATGAAGTAATCAAAGAAAGAATTTTGTCAAGATTAACTTGTCCTTCATGTAAAACTGTTTTTAATACAAAAACTTATTTTGATAATAAATGCGACAAGTGTGGTGCAAAACTTTCAAAACGTTCAGATGACAATGAGGAAACAGTAAAAGAAAGATATTCAGTTTATACCAATCAAACAGAACCACTTGTTGATTTTTATAGAAACAAACAAAAATTAGCAGTGGTAGATGGAAATAAAACAATTGATGAAGTTTTTGAAGAGATAAAAGTAATTTTGCAAGAAGGTTAATATGATTTGTAAGACAGAAAAAGATATTGAAGGAATGAGAAAAGCTAACAAGCTTGTTGGACAAGCATTAAAGTATGCAGAATCTTTAATTTGTCCAGGCATTTCCACTTATGAACTTGACAAAAAGATAGAAAAGTTTATAATAGACAATGGTGCCGTTCCATCATTTAAAGGCTATGATGGTTTTCCTGGAAGTATTTGTGCTTCAGTTAATGAAGTAGTAGTTCACGGAATACCAAGTAAAGATATTATACTAAAAGAAGGTGACATCATTAGTGTTGATATCGGAACAATAGTTGATGGATATAATGGAGATGCGGCAAGAACTTTTCCTGTTGGAAAAATTAGTGCAGAAAAACAAAAATTAATTGATGTCACAAAGCAAAGCTTTTATGAAGGTGTGGCAAAACTTAAAGCCGGAGTTAGACTTGGTGAACTTAGCAACGCAATTCAAACTTATGCAGAATCCTTTGGTTATGGTGTCGTAAGAGAATTGGTTGGTCATGGAATTGGACACAATATGCATGAAGAACCAGAAGTTCCAAATTATGGACAAAAAAACAAAGGAATAATCGTAAAAGAGAATATGTGCTTAGCTGTTGAGCCAATGATAACAATGGGTAAGCGATACATCTACATGAAAAATGATGGTTGGACCATCGTAACGCAAGATAATCTTCCAGCCGCTCATTATGAGAATACTTTAATAGTTACTCGTGATGGTGTTGAGATTTTATCATTATATTAAAGGAAATTTATGCTAGAAATAACTAATGGAGATATTGTTCAATCCATTTGTGGAAGAGATTGTTTTCAATATTTTGTTGTTTTAAAAATAGAAAATGATTATTCATTTTTAGTTAATGGCAAAAATAGAACAATTCAAAATCCCAAAAGAAAAAAGCTGAAACATATTAGGCTTACAAATATAAAAAGTGAAATAATTAAGCAAAAAATCATTTCTAATGAAAAATTGCTTGATAGCGAAATTAGAAAGGCAATTGATAATTTAAGCATAATTTAATTAAAAGGAGTTCATATGTCCAAATCAGATGTCATTGAATTTGAAGGTGTTGTTGAAGAAGTGCTTCCAAATACTGCATTCAAAGTTCGTTTAGACAATGGTCATGTTATTACTGCTTATATAAGTGGTAGATTAAGACTGAATTACATCAAAATTTTGGAAGGTGATAGAGTAAGAATTGAAATGAGTCCTTATGATCTCACAAAGGGAAGAATTACCTACAGAATTAAGTAATTATGATTAAATTATAAATTGAAAGGAGAGAAAATATGAAAGTAAGACCATCTGTAAAACCTATGTGTGATAAATGTAAAGTAATCAAGCGTGAAGGCAAGGTTATGGTTATTTGTTCAAAAGACAAGTCTCACAAACAAACACAAGGCTAAAATAGAAAATTACGATTCACAAACGCGGCAAATTTTTGTGATTCGACAATATATATTAAACAACTAATAATTTATAAAAATTTCGGAGGAAAATATGGCAAGAATCGCTGGTGTTGATTTACCCAGAGAAAAAAGAGTTGAAATTGGTTTAACTTACATTTATGGTGTAGGCAGACACACTGCAAACCAAATTTTAGCTGCAACAAAAATTGATCCAAACACAAGAGTAAAAGATTTGGATGAAAACGATGTTGCTAAACTTCGTTCTTATATCGAACACAATGTAACAGTTGAAGGTGATCTTAGAAAAGAAGTTTCATTAAACATCAAAAGATTAACAGAAATTGGTTCCTACAGAGGAACAAGACATCGTAAAGGACTTCCTGTTCGTGGTCAAAACACAAGAACAAACTGCAGAACAAGAAAAGGTCCAAGAAAAGTCGTTGGCGGAAGCTCAAAGAAAGGTAAACTATAAGAGAGGATAACATGGCAGAAAAGAAAGTAACAAAAAAGAAAAGAGTAAGTAAAAACGTTGACAAAGGTCAAGTTCATATCAAATCTTCTTTTAATAACACATTAATTACCTTTACAGATCTTGACGGTAACGTTTTATCATGGGCAAGTGCTGGAAAACTTGGATTCAAAGGTTCAAAGAAAAGCACTCCATTTGCAGCTCAACAATGTGTTGAAGATGCAGCAAAAGTCGCAAAAGAACACGGAATTAAGTCAGTTGAAGTTTATGTAAAAGGCCCAGGCAATGGTCGTGAGGCTGCAATCAGAGCACTTGCAACTGCAGAAATTAATATCACATTAATCAAAGATGTATCTCCAATCGCTCATAACGGTTGCAGACCACCTAAGATTAGAAGAGTTTAAAAGGAGAATAACATGGCTAAAATGATGGGTGCAGATTGCAGACAATGTCGCAGAGAAGGATGCAAGTTATTCCTTAAAGGCGAAAGATGTACTAGCAAAAAATGCGCAATGGAAAGAAGACCTGTTGCTCCTGGACAACACGGCACAGGTAGAAAGAGAGTTACTGAATATGGTACTCAATTAAGAGAAAAACAAAAAGTTAAAAAAGCATATGGTATATTAGAAAAACAATTTAGAAGATATTATGAAGAAGCTGAACGTCAAAAAGGCGTTACAGGTGAAACAATGTTATCTTTGATTGAAAGAAGACTTGACAATGTTGTTTACAGAATGGGAATTGGTGCTTCAAGAAGTGAAAGTCGTCAAATTGTTAACCATGCTCAAATCACAGTTAATGGAAAAACTGTAAACATTCCATCTTATCAAGTAAAAGTAGGAGATATTATCGCAGTTAAAGAGAACAAAAGAGAATTAGAGATGTTCAAACAACTCAAAGGTATGAAAATTGTTATGCCTAAGTGGTTAGAATTTAATAGTGATACACTTGAAGGAAAAATATTAGCTCTTCCAACAAGAGAAGATATTGATCTTAACATTAAAGAACACTTGATTATTGAGTTATACTCAAGATAGTATAGGAGGAATTTGTTTTATGATGGAAATGGAAAAACCAAGAATTACTTGCGAAGAAACAGAAGGTGGTTCATATGCAAGATTTATCGTTGAACCATTAGAACGTGGATTTGGAATCACACTTGGAAATTGTATGAGAAGAACATTACTTGGTTCTCTCCCAGGTGCTGCTCCAATCGCAATAAGAATTAACGGAGTTCCACATGAGTTTTCTACTGTTACTGGAATTAGTGAAGATGTTGTTGATATCGTTCTTAACATTAAATGTCTTGCAGTAAAGACAGATAATAAAGATAGTGATTTTACAACAATTTTAAGAATTAATCACAAAGGTGCAGGAGAAATTACAGCTGCTGATTTTGAACCAAATGATGAAGTAGAGATTCTTAATCCAGATCTTCATATATGCACAGCAGATGATGACGCAAACTTTCAACTTGATGTTTTAATTGGAAGAGGTAGAGGTTATGTTCCAAATGTTCTTAACAAAGAAAGAGTTGATACATTGGAATATATAGCAATTGATTCATTGTATTCTCCTGTAAAAAGAGTTAACTACAGTGTTGAGAGTGCGAGAGTTGGTCAAAGTATTGACTATGACAAACTCACATTAGAAGTTGAAACTAATGGAACAATAACTGCAAGAGAAATTGTAAGTTTGGCAGGAAAGATTGTACAAGAGCATATAGCATTATTCGTTGATCTTTGTGATGAAATGGCCGGAATGAATATTTTGGTAAGCAAAGAAGAAGACGAACAAACAAAAGTGTTAGAAATGCCTATTGAAGAGATGGATCTTTCTGTTAGATCATATAATTGTCTTAAGAGAGCAAACATCAATACAGTTGATGATTTAATCAAAAAATCAAAGAGCGATATGTTAAAAGTTCGTAATCTTGGTTTGAAATCTATAGAAGAAGTTGTTCAAAAACTTGAGTCTTATGGACTTAGTTTAAGAACAGATGAAGACTAAAAAGGAGAAAAAAATGGCTAACAATAAATTAGGAAGACCAACAGATCAAAGAATGGCAGTGCTTAGAAACCAAGTTTCTAATTTGTTCAAGTATGGCAGAATTGAAACAAGCGTTGAAAAAGCAAAAGCTGTTCAATCAAAGGCTGAAAAAATACTTACTCTTGCAATTAATACTTATGAAGACAATGTTAAAGTTACAAAAACTGTAACAGAAAATGGCGCAAAGGTAACAAAAGAAGTTATCAATGATGGTCCAAAGAAACTTGCTGCAAGAAGAAAAATTATGGCTTTTGTTTATGATATGCCAGAAGAAAGAAGAGAAAAAGAAGGTCTTGAGGCATACAGAGCAAGAACACAAGGTATTAATCATCCACTTGTTGAAAAACTCTTTAACGTTTATGCTCCAAAATATGCAGAAAGAGCAAAAGAACTTGGTAATTTTGGTGGCTATACAAGAGTTATTAAAACAGGCACACGTCGTGGTGATGCAAGCGAACTTGCAATTGTAGAGTTGGTTTAATATTATGTATAATAAAAATACTCAAATTTAATTTGAGTATTTTTTTATTTTTGATACAATAATTTTAGGAGAAATTATGTACGGAGTTATTATTGGTGATATTGTAGGTTCTGTATATGAGGGTATAGAAGCTATAAACAAAAGAAACGGCATTATTACGCCATACAAAGAAAGAATAAAGATACTTAACAAAAAAACACCACTATTTACTGATGAGTGTTCTTTTACTGATGATACTGTTTTGTCTTGTGCTGTTTTGTATGCTATTAAAAACAAACTTGATTATGCCGAGTGTTTTAGGAAATTTGGTAAAGAAGAATTAAATCGTTTGCATAAATGCAATATGCCATCAAGGTTTGGTAAATGTTTTTTAAAGTGGCTTGATGGAGATTTCGTTGGTGACAGTTATGGCAATGGTTCAGCGATGAGAGT
>DBWI01000009.1:28080-28238 GCA_002308915.1 Christensenella sp. UBA1242
ATAATATAGAAGAAGTTGAAAAACAAACAGTTTTAGCAACAATACCAACTCACAATCATGAAGATGCTATCAATTGTGCATTGGCTGTAAGTGGTGCAATTTTTTTAGCAAAAAATAATTATAAAAAAAATGAAATAAAAAAATATTGTGAAAATAAA
>DBWI01000011.1 GCA_002308915.1 Christensenella sp. UBA1242
AACCCATTTCTTTTACTTTATTTAATAAATGTTATGTTAAAAAAGAACGTACAAATTGTATGTTCTTTTTTTTATGTTTTTTTGATAAACTTTTTATTTCACACGAAAAAAATGTCATAAAATATTGAAATCCATTATTACTCAATATTACAATGAAATAAATTGCAAAAGAAAAATATTATTGACAGTCAAATGTCATATTTTTGCAAATAAAATAGAACATATGTTCTAAAAATATTATGTTTTTACAAATTTTACACAGAAATTTGCAAAAAAATGTTGTATTTTGTAAAAAAGTAGTGTATTTTGTAAAAAAATGCGTTTAATTAATATAATGTAAATTATGTTAATTCTAGATAAAAAAGGAGAGTAAATGAGTAATAATAGTTGGAGTAAAACAGCATTGGAAGCATATCGATATTTACCTAGAGTTTGCTATGCATACGATAAAATAATAAAGACACGAGCATGTAATTCTGCATATTATGGTGAGTCAACAACTTTTAATAGTGTTGAAAATGTTATTAAATTTATAATTGATATGTCAGAAAGAAAGAAAAACTTAATAAATTTAAAATTATCAATAGTAAAGGCATTAAAATCAATAGATAAAAAGAATGCAAAAATTTTAATTTTTAGGTTTATTGATGGTAAAAAATTTTGTGAACTAGCTGAAATATTTAAAGTATCCATGAGAACTTTATTTAGACGAATAAATGTTGCATTAGATTCTTTTGAAAGTGTAATGCAAAAATTGGGATTTGGGAACAAAGAGATGAACAAGATGTTTGTTAAAGAACGCTGGATAATGGATATATACGATAGTTATAATTCAAAAATTGATATGACTTTTGCAGATAATATTAATTTAGGAAAAACTGTGCAATCAAATATTGTTAGACAATTTAGAAGCATTGTATCGTTTAGTTAAAGTAATCACTATCAAGTTCATAGTAGTCAGAATGTTTAAGTCTTGATATTTTTTTCTTTTCTTTATTTTTGCCATTTTTATTAAATGAATTTTTTTGAAGTGCTATTTTTGTTGGTTTAAATAAAAAGTAAATTATTGCTATGCAAGGTATACATATCAAAATAATTATTACTATGTGCCATGGAGTGTTTAGGTTCAAATATTGATTGTCGTTAGTAATTGATATTTGTTCAACTTCAAAATTTGGTGTTACATATTCAAATTGCTCTGTGTTTTGGGGAATAGGGGTAAGCATATCGCAAAGTGGAGAATAAACATATCCAAAGTACTCTTGGCTTTGTTTTATGTATTTGCAAAAGTACCACAAATTTCCTTTATAAGAGATTGCTTCCTCACCATCACAGTTACCAAAGAATACCAAGTTTGTTTCCATAAAAGGAATTGTTGTAACAATATTTGTAGCACCAACACTTTCATATGGTGTGCTTCTAAGGTATGTTCCATTTGGAGTAAATATTCTAAAATTAGCGTTATTAACATATGGGGTGTTTGGAATTTTATTAACACAAGCAACCTCATTTTTTATTACATAACCAACCACATCGTTATATTGAGCTTTATAGAATAATTCGTTCTCATCAGCCAAAAGTTGCACAAAATATGTAACGGGTATTTCAAAGATTTTATTGCTTTTGTCAGTAATGATTTGAGGTGATGAATACATATAAATTCCTGTTGACAAAGCCCTACCATAATATATGTTATCAGCAAAAACAATTCTCGTTTTAGAATTAAAAAATAACGAGAAAAAAAGCAATAATATAATAAAAAACGTATATTTTTTCATCATTTTTATTATAAAATAACCAATTTTAACTATCAAAAGAAACAATTGTCTAATAATGTCTTAATTGGGAGGAAATTAGATTTTGAATCAAAAACAACTACTTAAACAAATTGAATTGATAGATTGTGAACTAAAAAAACGCCAGGGTAACAGTAAACTAATGTCATACAACACAGGCAAAATAATTCACCAAAAACAATTGATATTTCATAAGTGCAAAAAAAGAAATAGATGGATTTTTGGTGGTAACAGAAGTGGAAAAACTGAGTGCGGAGCAGTAGAAACAATTTGGCTTGCTAGGGGAATACATCCATTTAAGAAAAACAAAAAAGATATATCGTGCTGGGTTGTGTCACTTTCTACTCAAGTACAAAGAGATGTAGCACAATCAAAAGTGTTAAGTTATTTAAACAAAGATTGGATATATGATGTTGTTATGCTTAGTGGAAGAAAGGATAATTTGGAAAGTGGCATAATTGACCATATTTTAATAAAGAATGTTTTTGGTGGACTAAGTAAAATTGGCTTTAAAAGTTGTGATCAGGGTAGAGATAAATTTCAAGGTACAAGCTTAGATTTTGTTTGGTTTGATGAAGAACCACCAGAAGATATTTACAAAGAGTGTCGAATGAGAATTGTTGATAGGCAAGGTGAAATATTTGGTACAATGACACCACTTAAAGGTTTAACATGGGTGTATGATGAAATATACTTAAATAAACATAATGACACAGAAGTATGGTATGAACAAATGGAATGGGCAGACAATCCGTATTTGAACAAAACTGAAATTGAAGCATTAACTCAAACCTTATCTCAAGACGAACTTGATGCTAGAAGATATGGCAAATTTACAGCAAATGGCGGAATGGTATATTCTGAATTTGACGAAAATGTTAATGTAATTGAACCATTTAATGTTCCATATGATTGGTATGATAATATTTCAATAGACCCTGGACTAAACAATCCACTTTCTGCACATTGGTATGCTGTTGATTACGATAATAACATTTATGTAATAGCAGAGCATTTTGCTGCCAAAAAAGGAATAGAATATCATGCAAATATGATTAAATCAATGTGTGAAAAATTGAATTGGCCAACTTATAATGGAAAAATTTCTGCATTAATCGATAGTGCTGCAAATCAAAGAACTTTAGCTAGCGAAAAGAGTGTAACCGAACTTTTTTATGACCATGGAATTGCTGTTAATCCAAAAGTAAACAAAGACTTATTTAGTGGAATTCAAAGAGTGAAAACATATATAAAAAATGCAAGTGGAGAAAGTAAACTATTCATCTTCAAAACATGTACAAATTTAATAAGAGAAATCAAGTCGTATTTTTGGGGAGAAAGTGATGTTCCAATAAAAAAAGATGATCACTGTTTGGATGAAATGAGATATTACATTATGTCAAGACCAGAGAATATAAAACCAAAACCAACCAAAAGTGCAATTCAAAAAGACAAAGAAAAATTATATAAAAAAATTAAATATTCAAACAGACTTATGTAGTAGTTTTTTGTGAATAATTATGCAAAAATATAAATATTTATTCAAAACTATTTTTTTTAAT
>DBWI01000019.1 GCA_002308915.1 Christensenella sp. UBA1242
ACTATTGTTATATCTTTTGATTTATAGAATACTAATAAGTTTTTTTATTATTATAGATTCCCAATGAAGAATTTATAAATTCACTTTGTTCATTAATAAATTTTAGCTTGGGAATGATAGAGCAATGGTATTTATCACAATACTCTTAATTACCATTTTTGTCATACCCGAATTAATTTTCTTAGTGGTGCTGTAAGCAACACTAAGAAAATATTCATCGGGCATCTAATTATAAATAAAGTTTAATGTAATTTAAAAAATATTTAAAAAGTATCTTTTTGGGCACTCTCTGTTAAACCATTAACTCTACTGCTTGTTGCATATTTCTTCGATTTAACTCTGATTCTCTATGACTCGTAGCTGCATCCCTTTGTATTGCCTGTAATCGATCATCACTAATAGTTTTACTTTTTTGTTCGCTTGTTTCTTTATCTGTTTCTACACCCAGTGTTTTTAGTTTAGTCATATTTTGATCAGAAATTGCTTGCATAACTTCATTAACTTGACCTAATTGTATTTTTGCTGGTAATTCAAAATTACCAACACCATTTACTTTAATAGTTAAAATTCCAGTGTTTACATTTCTTGTTATTTCAAAATCATGTCTCTTTTTATCTGTTGTACAAGTTTTTTTTGCTGATTCTAAAAATTCATTTGCAAAAAGATCGTCCAATACTTTTTTTCTATATGTTTCACTAACACCTTCAATCTTGGTATTCATTGTGATTGACATGTAATCATTTGGATGTTGAGTGCATAACTCTTTGAAAGCTAAAAGTCTTTGTTTTGCTTCTTCTGGATAATTTTTTAAAGGTGATATTTCGCCATTTTTAAATTCAATATTGGTATCAAAAATTTCACCGTTCTCATATATTAAAGCCAATGATTTAGCATGTTCTAATACTTTTATCTGAGGTGATTCTGCTATTTGTTGTGGTGCTTGTAATGCATTTCTTGTTTCTTGTTGTGAAGTTCCAGTTTTTAGCCGTTGTGTAGAATCATTAGTTTTTGCTTTTATTTCATTTATTTTATTTTGTATATTTTCGGATAAAAGCAGAACACTATTTTTTTCTTCTGGTCTTTTTGGAGGTAATTTTTCCGCTGATTTAAATTTTGATGATCGTGGTTGTTCTGTTGTTGGTGGTTTTGGTTCTGGTTGTGGTTGTTTTGGTGTTGTTTTTGGTGTTTTGGTTTCTTCACTATCTTTATGCTTATCATCGGTAGGCTTACCATCATCACCTTCACTACCACTACCATAACCACCATCGCCACTATCATCATCTTCTTCATCATTTTTCTTCAATTCAAAACCATTATTAGGATTATAAACAAATTTTTGTTTTTCTTCTAATTTTATATTGTCATTTAATAGTTTCAATACGCAAGTTTGCTCATTGTATAAAGCTTGCACAGCTACTGAAATAGATTTATTTAGATATATGTGTATATTATTTTTTTTTAATTCGTCTTTATGCTTTTGAATAAAGTGCATAAAACAAAAAGCATTAAAATAATCTACTATATTTGCACCTTCTATAATTTTACCTTTTATATTTGCTTTAATATCTGTTAAATTTCCAGCAAAAATATTATTAGATACACCAGAGAAAAATATAGTTTTTCCTGTTAATTCAGCATAGTGTGATGTAATTTCTCTAAAAATAGCATCATTAGCAATTTTTAACTGCTCAAAAAAAACTTGGTTGTCTTTACACTTGTTACGATCAGGACCAACGGCATAAAGATGTGTTATAGTTTGTTTGTCATCTTCCCATTGAGCAAAAATACAACCAATACCTTTTGTCTGATCAAATTTTGTGTTGTCTAATGTTTTAAAAGAAGTGTCACTCTTACTAAAATCTTTTGTACCATACAATTTTGCACATGCTCCATTTAATCCATCCCCACCAATTGCTAAACTTGAGTTTCCAGCATTTACTATAACAAAATCTGGATTTTTATTAGATTCGCCCCCTTCTTTTGGTGCTACATTATAAAATTCTTTTTCGTTGTCACCAAAAAAATGTAAAAATTCAAAATCTTTAAGTTGTTCTGGCTTATCCTCTTCTACATAACCCACTGGTGAGAAATGTTTGGAATCTTGTTTATTAAGTTCAGCCAAATGTTGTTTTGCAAAGCTATTACCAAGTTTAGCAGCTTGTTGATAAAGTTCAAAGGCTTTATTCTTATCTATTTCAACACCTATACCATCTTCATAACAATGAGCAAGGTTGCATATGGCAACATTGGAATATTCAAAAAATGCGGCAGCTAATTCGTAATATACAAAAGCCTTATTCTGATCTTCTGGAATATTACCTTCACCATTTTCATAAATATCAGCAAGGCGTAACATGGCATCCAAGTGGTTTTGTTTTGCAAGTTCTTTATATATCTTTATAGCTCCATCCATATCTTGTTTTTCAAGTTCAAGAGCTTGTATATATTTTGAATCTAGATCAGTATCAACTTCTACGTCAGTTGACTGTTTTTGCGGACCAAGTTCTCTTTGTAATTCTTCAAAAACATTTTGATTAACTTGAATTTTTCTTTTAAATATTTCACCTTCCTTACCTTCCTCTACATAAAAGTATAAATAAGGTTCTGAAGAATTCGTTGGCAGTGGAATTGGTCCTAAATTTTCATCACTAGCATATAAAAATTTATCGTAACCATCAATGTGCGCCATTCCAGCATTTAACAAGGTGGTATAATGTCCGCCATTAAGCTCACCTCTGTGATTTACAACTCCATACAACTTATATTTTTTTGTTGCGCTACCAACTGATAAGCTTAATTCTTCTGGTAGATTAACTTCCGCGCTATTTTTTTGTTTGAACTCGTTCCACCTTTTTAATGGTGCAACAATTACAGATGGTAATTTTGTGTATTGTCTAGTCTGTGTAGCATCTTGTTTTTTACCGTCTGAAAACTGATAAGCATTATCACCAGAA